>JAZLHV010000027.1:0-22876 GCA_045617045.1 Lachnospiraceae bacterium | reverse complement strand
ACCCACTCCCCGTCCCTATGTGACAACCGCCTACGCCCCTTTGTGGCAACTGCTATCAAAGCATAGACGCTGAAAGCTCTACTTCAAGTCGCGCTATCTCATTTTCAAGATCTTTAATAAGAATAGGCTCCTTAATATCGGTTATGCCGTTTATTATTCTAAGCTGTCTTAAGCGTTCGCAAAGCTTGGCTCTCTTGTAATACCAAAGCGCAAAGGCAAATAAAACAGCAATCACGCAAACCGCTAAAATTGTCGCGAAAAAATAACCTGTCGTCGGTGCTACGGAAAGCGGAACCTCTTCGTCTTCTATTACCATAAGGTCGTAACCGCCTGCCGTCAGTGCTGCAATCGTCTCTATGAACTTTACATTATGAAATAAACTGAAGAAACACAAAACAAATATACGCATCACAAAATAACCTCATCTTGTCTGTACAAATATAAAGACACCGGATATTACTGTTTCGGTTCACTTTTTTTAAAAAAATTTCACCTCTTAGTTGCACAATATTGATTTCGCGGTTTTCAGGTACGCTCCTTACACCCGAAAATGCATCCGCCAGCCACTGTGGAAATACTAAAAATTCGTTGAATATACAACGTTTCTTCTTCATTTTTACTATGTATTATATTATAATATTTTATATGTGTCTATGGAGGTGCTCATGAAAAAAAGTATCCACAAATATAAAATTATAAAGGTTTTTCAACTTTGCTTTTTAACAGTTTTGGAAGTTACCTGTCTTGTTGTATTACTTACCAATAAGGTTTTAAGGTCAAGCGTTTTTGCCGACAAATCATTGTTTATTCTTTGTGCTGTCAGCTACTTAATGTTTTTGTCATCGTACGGTTTTATGATTTATGACTTTGCGAAAGTCCACGAGCTGAAAACCAACAGCAAAGTACTCGAAAGCCTCGCATACATAGATGAGCGCACCGGCATACCCAACCGAAACGGTCTTAACGCTTTCATGGCTACATATACAACTCCTGAATCCATGCAAGGCATCGGTTTCATATTAACACAGATTGCCAACATCCGCGACATAAATGCTGCTCACGGCAAGCAATTCGGTGACAAGGTAATTGAAGACTTTTCAGCCATATTTGAGAAAACAGCCGAGTCATACGGCTTTATCGGTCGAAACGGCGGTAACGAATTCATAACGGTTATCAAAAAGTGTTCTCACGAAAAAGCAGACAGTCTGGTCGGAAATCTTCAAAAAGCAATCGAAGCATACAATGCTCAATACCCCGATTCGACAATTATTGTACGTTCGAATTACGTATTATACGACGAATGTCCTTGTGAAACATTCTCCGAATTGATTTCAAAAGCTTACGCACAGCGCATGTAACATATTTCCCACAGAGGTTGCAAATGGAACTTTCTCACGTTCAAATAGCGGAGTATGTTATAAAGGCTCAGGCCGGCGATTCAGATTCTTTTGCCAGATTATACAACCTGACCTTTAACAAAGTGTATAACTACTGCAGGCATTACCTAAGGGATGATTTTTCGGCCCAGGATGCCGTTCAGGACGTTTACATCTCTGCACTTAAAAACATAAACCGAATAAAAGACCCGACTCTGTTTGTTGCATGGATTAACCAGATTGCCTTCAGAACCTGCTATGACATTTCCAAAGCGGGCAAGTCAGATTATGGAGAGCCCAACAGTGAACTGTTAGAAGAAATCAGTGACGCGTCTCCTTCTTCCGACCTTGAAGAATCCACCATCAATGCCGATGAATCCAAACGTTTAAAGGAAGCGCTTGAAAAGCTCCCCGTTTCCTATAAGGAACTTGTAACGCTACGCTACATCAACGACATGAAGATTGACGACATCGTTTCGGCAACCGGCATCAGCCGCAGTACCGTCAAACGTCACCTTAACGAAGCAATTGTTTTGTTAAGGCAATTCATGAATTGTTAGGAGGCGCTTATGTTAAATATTTTTCATCGCTTAAAATATCGAAAATCCAATAAAGAAGCCAATCAAATGCTTCAAAACGTGTTCATGGCCTGCGATCAGACTCCGAACACCACTCCGTACGAAAAAATCAATTCGACAGAGCGCCGCAGTTTCTTAACTGACATTGTGTTTATATATATAGCTGCCTCGCTTTATATACTTACTTTAATCGCACCCTTGTTTTTCCCTCACGATGGCATACGTATGTCGCTTAAAGGCACATCGCGCCCGCTTACGGTTGTGTCGCACGAAGTTTCCGACAGCACCTTCACGATTACTCTTGATGGCGACAAGGTTGATTTCAGTGAATCATATATGATTGCCGATGATGATGTAAAGGTTTACGCAATTTCCTACAATCGGTCCACAAACACACTTACATTTCCGTACGACAACCACGAATACAACATTTACATTTTTGCCCAAAATGACAGTTGTCTGCATCTTTTGTTAACACCCAGGCGGTAGAATATACAGGTTGACCGATTGCAAGCCAAAAGCCCGGAAAGGAGGAGCCATGAAAAAGAAAGCCATATGCTTTATATTGATTGCCGCGGCACTTTGCACTTCATGCAGTTCTAAAAGTCCGCTTAATATTTCAAGGTCGGGCGGTGATACTCTTTCAAACATCATCAATGTCGACAACCAGCAAACGCCGCTTTCTTACAGCACCACATCCATTCATGCCAGCAATACCTCCCGCGACAACACTCCGGAATGTCTGGTGCCGTCAGCGCCCGGTATTATGACCGACGGCAACGATCTTGCCATAATTGATTACTCCAATGCCACTGACGGTTATATTCAGGTAAACTATCTTGGCACCTGCAAAAAGGTTAAGCTCCAGATTTTAGGTCCCGACAATGTCACATATACATATAACCTGCAAAACGGTTACGTTACATTTCCGCTTTCGAGCGGGGATGGCGAATACACAATAAGCGTCTGCGAAAACATTGCAGATACCCGTTACTCAATCGCTTTTCGCACCACACTTGGCTTCGAAAACATTGATGAGTTCGGTCCTTACCTTTACCCCAACCAGTACGTAAACTTTACTGAGGACAGCAAAGTTGTAACGTTGGGCGCCAACTTGGCTTCCGCATCCGCAAACGATCTTGAAGTACTTTCGAGCGTATATAATTACGTAATCAACAACATTACCTACGATTACGACAAGGCAAACACCGTTGCAAGCGGATATCTAACCGACCTTGACGAAATACTTACCAAAGGAGCCGGCATCTGTCTTGACTACGCCGCTGTATGTTCGGCAATGCTTCGCAGTCAAGGTATTCCCACAAGGCTCGAGGTTGGCTACGCAAGTGAAGTTTATCATGCCTGGATAAGTGTTTATATCGAGGAAATCGGCTGGTTAAACGGCGTTATACAGTTTAACGGTCACGAATGGTCACTTGTAGACCCTACATTCGGTGCAAGTACCAATGAAACCCGCCTTCGCAAGTATATAGGTGAAGGCACCAATTACTCTGTCAAATATGTTTATTAATCAATAAAAGCTTTAAAAGAGGTTATCATGGCACATCAAAAGAAGCTTAGCAGCGAGGAACTTGCTGCATTCTGCTCGCAAATTTCAATATTGATTCACGCAGGTATTCCGCCGATTGAAAGCATCCGCGTTCTTTCCGCCGACACGCAGGACGTTTCCATTCGTAAATTGCTAGAAGAAATCACCCATAATATTGAGGCCGGCGACAGTTTTTCCGAAAGTCTCGACAAAGCAGGGGTTTTCCCCGAATACGTCATCAACACGCTGTCCCTTGGCGAAGAAGCCGGTTCCATCGATGAAGTTATGCGTTCACTTGCAGACTTCTATGAACGTGAAGCCAAAATTTCCGAGGGCATCAAAAGTGCCGTAACATATCCCCTTGTAATGATTGTTATGATGCTTACGGTTATCATTCTCCTTATCACCAAAGTCCTTCCTATTTTCAATCAGGTATATATCCAGCTTGGCGCGGAAATGACCGGTTTTGCGGCATCATTGCTCAACTTTGGCAACACCTTAAGCAAATACTCAATTGTATTCATAATAGTTCTTTTGTTAATACTTGCTCTCTTTGTTTTTTTCACACGCACAGGTGCCGGTCGAAGATCCTCACGCCGTTTACTTGGCAGCATGGCTTTAACCCGCAAATTTTATGAAGATATCGCGACCGAAAGATTTTCTTCGGGTATGGCCTTGGCACTTTCCGCAGGCCTTGATACATTCCGCGGCCTCGATATGGTACGTAAGCTTGTAGAGCACAAGCGCACGCAGGCTAAGATTGACATATGCAAAGCTTCCATAGAGAAGGGTGACAACTTCGCCGAGGCGTTAAAGGCCTCCGAAATTTACTCAAATGTAAACACCCGTATGGTTGCCGTAGGCTTTAAATCCGGTGAAATAGAGCAGGTAATGCATCGCATAGCCGATGAATATCAGCGAAAGAGTGAAAAGAAAATAAATGAAATTCTGTCAATAATCGAGCCTACACTGGTAATCATTTTGTCGGTTATTGTCGGTTTGATTCTTCTTTCCGTAATTCTCCCGTTAATGGGTGTAATGTCAACGATAGGATAGCTTATGGAAAATTTCGGTGCCAAAAAAAGCATACTGTCACGATTGAACGGTATCCATTTCTCGATACTGTTCTTTTTGGTGCTTATAATTTTCTTTGTATATATGGTTTCAAACGTTTCCAACGATACCATATCCCGCCAGGAAGAGTCTCTTTCCAAGGCACTTTCGCGTTGCATAGTAAGCTGCTACTGCGTTGAGGGCACTTACCCGCCGAATATTGCCTATCTTATTAATCATTACGGGCTTTTATACGATGACGATACTTTCTTTATAGATTACAGGTTCGAAGGCTCAAATATCTACCCGGATGTCTCCGTTTTAAGGAGGGCCGGCAAATGAGTAAATCCAATTTCTACAAAACAAAACGTCACACCGTCGATGTACTGTTTTTAATTACACTCTTTTGTGTCTTCGCAATTTCTTTAATAACACTTACCGGTACCGGAGCCACTGTCTACGAGCACATCGTTGACAGAATGGATACAAACTATGTATCACGCTCATCCTTTTCGTATGTCATTAATAAAGTGCGCCACAACGATCGTCTCGGAAACGTTTCCATCGGCAAATACGGTGGCGCGGACTCCATTATTATTTCCGAAGAAATATCCAACACGGAATATTGCACATACCTTTACTATTACGACGGAAAGCTTCGCGAGATTTTCTCGCGCAAGGACCAGTTCTTTGATTTGGGCCTTGGAAATCCCATAATTGAACTGTCTGATTTTACTATTGAGAAAATGTCGGACACCTTGTGCAAGGTTGTTCTCACCAACGATAATAATTCTTCAACTTTGTATATTAACTCAAGGAGCACCGGGCAATGAGAAAGTCCAAATCATCACTCTTCCTGATGGAGCTCATAATTGTAATATTGTTCTTTTCCCTGACCAGTGCCGTATGTCTTCAGGTATTCGTGAAAGCAAGCGATTACTCCAAGCAGACTGTAGCGCTTAATCAGGCTTCATTGTGGTGCACAAATGTCGGTGAACTTTTTGAAGAATACGGAAGCGACATTGCCACCATACAGACCATCGTTGAAAAAGAATTCACCGATTCACGCTTTTCAATTGCTTTAAACCTTTCCCGGGACGATTCTTTTTACTATCTTGACTATTCAATGCTATACGCAGGCACCGGTAAAACCGTGTACTCCTTTACATTTAAACAACACATAAAGGAGGTATCGTAATGGCCCGTAAGCGCACCGATTTTTCACTGAATGTCGGCACCTCTTCAATCCTGTTTATATTTATAATTCTGTGCCTGGTATCGTTTTCCATACTGTCACTTTCAAGTGCATTTTCGGACTACAAATTGTCGCAGCACGTAGTTGAAAACACCGAAGCCTATTATGATGCATGCAACCAGGCTTATGAAACACTTGCTTCCTTTGATGCTTCACTCAAGACACTCTATGATACAGGCATTTCACGTACAGGCTTTTTCGACAAGGTCGGCAAAAAGAAAAACTTTTCAATTCCGATAAGCGACATCCAGTCCTTGTCTATTGAAATTAAGATTTTGTATCCCAAAGAAGCCGGTGAACCGTTTTATGAAATAAACGAATGGTTCGTGGAAACTACCGGTGAGCTCGAATACGAGGACACGTTGCCGGTGTATAAGCGTTAACCCCCATAGGACAAAAAGAAAAACCTCCGCCGATAACCGGCGGAGGTTAATTTTTACTTATTCAGCATCGTTTGATACTGCTTCGTCTTCATAAACGGTAGTTGATGCTTCTTCCTCGGCTAATTCAGCTGCCTCATCGGGTTCATCGGAAGCTGCCTTGGGCTGAGCCTCTGCCTGACGCATTGCCTCAAGCATCTGCTCGTAGCGCTCGTCGGAGCTTAACTCAACGTCACGGTAACGCTTCATACCTGTACCTGCAGGAATAAGCTTACCTAAGATTACGTTCTCCTTCAAGCCGATAAGGGGATCGATTTTACCCTTGATGGCTGCTTCGGTAAGAACCTTTGTAGTCTCCTGGAAGGATGCAGCTGACAGGAAGGAATTTGTGGCAAGAGCGGACTTGGTGATACCAAGTATAACTCTTGTACCCTCTGCAGGCTCTTTGCCTTCAGCAACTAAACGCTCGTTCTCATCTTCGAAGTCGAGGTAATCAACAAGTGTGCCGGGTAAAATGTCCGAATCACCGTTGTTCTCAATGCGAATCTTCTTAAGCATCTGGCGTACGATAACTTCGATATGCTTATCGTTGATATCAACACCTTGGAGACGATATACACGCTGTACTTCACGGATCATATAATCCTGTACGGCACGGATACCACGAATCTTCAATAAGTCATGAGGGTTAACGGAACCTTCGGTAAGCTCTGCGCCTGCCTGAAGCACTTCGCCCTCCTGGATCTTAATACGTGAACCGTAAGGGATTAAGTATGCCTTACTTTCACCTGTTTCTTCGTTAGTAATTACTACTTCACGCTTCTTCTTGTTATCACGGATAGTTGCTACACCGCCGAATTCAGCAATGATTGCAAGTCCCTTGGGCTTACGTGCCTCGAAAAGTTCTTCGACACGGGGAAGACCCTGTGTGATATCATCACCGGCAACACCGCCGGTATGGAAGGTTCTCATTGTAAGCTGTGTACCGGGCTCACCGATAGACTGTGCTGCAATGATACCAACTGCTTCACCGACCTGAACTGCTTCACCGGTTGCCATGTTAGCACCATAGCACTTAGCGCAGATACCGTTGTGAGAACGGCAGCACAAAATGTTACGAACCTTAATGCGTGCTTTTACATTATCAGCTACGGGAGCTCCTGTAGCATCAATACCTTCTTTGAGAATTCTCTGAGCACGGCTGGGTGTAATCATATGGTTCTTCTTAACGATTACATCGCCTTTCTCGGAAAGAATATCATCGCAGGCGTATCTGCCCTGAATACGATCCTTTAAGCTTTCGATTGTTTCTTTACCATCCATGAAAGCATATACTTCCATGCCGGGGATTTCTTCACGTCCTTCGCAGCAATCGATTTCACGGATAATTAATTCCTGTGAAACGTCAACCATACGTCTGGTTAAGTAACCGGAGTCGGCTGTTCTGATAGCGGTATCGGACAGACCCTTACGGGCACCGTGTGCGGACATGAAATATTCAAGTACGTCAAGACCTTCACGGAAGTTAGACTTAATGGGCAACTCGATTGTACGACCGGTTGTATCAGCCATAAGTCCACGCATACCTGCCAACTGCTTAATCTGCTGGTTGGAACCACGGGCACCGGAGTCAGCCATCATGAAGATGTTGTTGTACTTATCAAGACCGGACAACAGATCGTTTGTTAACTGCTTATCTGTATTGTTCCATGTCTCAATAACTGCACGATAACGCTCTTCATCGGTGATAAGGCCACGTCTGTAGTTACGTGAAATCTTATCGATTGTCTGCTGAGCCTGCTCAAGTAATTCGGGCTTAGATGCAGGAACGGTCATATCGGAAATAGATACGGTCATAGCTGCACGAGTTGAATACTTGTAACCTGTAGCTTTTATTAAGTCAAGGGTTTCAGCTGTAACTGAAGCACCGTGAATGTTAATAACTCTTTCAAGAATCTGCTTTAACTGCTTACGTCCAACGTGGAAATCAACTTCAAGCAACAAAGCATTTTCTTTCTTGGAACGATCTACATATCCCAAATCCTGAGGAAGAATTTCGTTGAACAGTAAACGTCCGAGTGTGGTATCAATGATACCTTCAACCTTCTCACCTTCAAATTCAGCAGTTCTCTTTACAAAGATATGCTGGTGAAGAGTAATTTCACCGTTCTCGTAAGCAAGAATTGCCTCGTTGGTGGAATTGTAGAATCTACCGAGAATGTCGACCATGCGGCATGTAACAACACGGTTTCTTTCAGGGTCAACACATACTTTAATGATGCTCTCGGAGTTAATAGCTACGCCCTTAATTGCCTTAACAGCAGCCTCTGCTTCCTCACCGGACTTACCCTTTACAGCCTTTGCAACCTTAGCCTGGTAAGCTTCGTAGGCTTCCTTTGCCTCATCAATTGTAGCAAACTCGGCAACTACCTGTGAGGTATATGCTTCTTCCTTGGAGTGGTCTACATACTTACGCATTGTAAGGTAGTAAATACCAAGAACCATATCCTGTGTGGGAACGGCAACAGGACCACCGTCCGAAGGCTTCAACAGGTTGTTGGGAGAGAGCAGTAAGAAACGGCACTCTGCCTGAGCCTCAACACTTAAGGGAAGGTGAACAGCCATCTGGTCACCATCGAAGTCAGCGTTGAATGCGGTACAAACAAGGGGATGAAGCTTAATGGCCTTACCTTCTACAAGGATGGGCTCGAAAGCCTGAATACCAAGTCTGTGAAGTGTAGGTGCACGGTTAAGCATAACAGGATGCTCTGCAATTACATCTTCCAAAACATCCCAAACCTGAGAATCAAGTCTTTCAACAAGCTTCTTGGCATTCTTGATGTTCTGGGAAATGCCGCGTCCTACAAGTTCCTTCATAACGAAGGGTTTAAATAATTCAATTGCCATCTCTTTAGGGAGACCGCACTGATAAATCTTAAGTTCGGGGCCAACTACGATAACGGAACGTCCGGAGTAGTCGACACGCTTACCAAGTAAGTTCTGACGGAAACGACCGCCCTTACCCTTTAACATATCCGAAAGTGACTTTAAAGCTCTGTTGCCGGGGCCTGTTACCGGACGGCCGCGACGACCGTTATCGATAAGTGCATCGACAGCTTCCTGAAGCATACGCTTTTCGTTACGTACGATAATATCGGGAGCGCTAAGCTCTAATAATCTTTCAAGACGATTGTTACGGTTAATAATACGTCTGTAAAGGTCGTTTAAGTCTGATGTTGCGAAACGTCCGCCGTCAAGCTGTACCATAGGACGTAAATCCGGAGGGATAACGGGAATAACATCCATTATCATCCATTCAGGATTATTGCCCGACTCACGGAAAGCTTCAACAACTTCAAGTCTCTTGATGATACGTGCTCTCTTCTGGCCTGTGGACTCCTTTAAACCTGTTTTAAGCTCAACGGATTCAGCCTCAAGATCGATATCATGCAATAATTCCTTGATAGCCTCGGCACCCATTCCTACACGGAACTTGTTGCCGTAAACTTCACGTGCATCCTGATATTCTTTCTCGGAAAGAACCTGCTTGTACTGAAGATTGGACTCGCCTGCATCAAGTACAATGTAGGATGCAAAATAAAGTACCTTCTCGAGTACTCTGGGCGAGATATCGAGAATTAATCCCATGCGGGAGGGAATACCCTTGAAATACCAAATGTGGGAAACGGGAGCCGCAAGCTCAATACGTCCCATACGCTCACGACGAACGTTAGCCTTTGTTACTTCAACACCGCAGCGGTCGCAGATAACGCCTTTATAACGAATCTTTTTGTACTTACCGCAGTGACACTCCCAGTCCTTACTGGGTCCGAAAATTCTTTCGCAGAACAAGCCATCCTTCTCGGGCTTTAATGTTCTGTAGTTAATGGTCTCGGGCTTTGTGACATTACCAAAGTCCGGATCATCGCCCCTTCTGGACCATTGTCTGATCTTTTCGGGGCTTGCTAAGCCGATCTGAATCTTGTCAAAAGTCATCGGCTGATATGTATCATTCTTTATATCCGGCATTTTTATGGCGCTCCTTTACGTTTTTTGTGTCGCTACCTACTGATTGTCTCCAACATAATCATCTTCGGGGAATTCTTCAGGTTCTTCTGCAAATTCATCTTCGGCTTCTACAAGCTCGCCGTCCTCGGAAAATTCCTGAGTCTGGTAACCCATGCTCGAGAAGTTTTCACGCTGATAGTTGCCGCGCTTGTCGTCTTCGTCGAAGTCGATGCGGAAATCGGTATCGCCATAATCAACTGATTCTGAAATTTCAACCTCAGTGTCGTCCTCGCGTAATACCTTGATGTCAAGACCGAGTGACTGTAATTCCTTGAGTAATACCTTAAAGGACTCGGGAATACCGGGCTTGGGAATGTTCTCGCCCTTAATAATTGCCTCGTATGTCTTAACACGACCGATAACATCGTCGGACTTAACTGTAAGGATTTCCTGTAAGGTGTAAGATGCACCGTATGCTTCCAGTGCCCAAACTTCCATTTCGCCGAAACGCTGACCACCAAACTGTGCTTTACCACCGAGAGGCTGCTGGGTTACTAAGGAGTAAGGTCCTGTGGAACGAGCGTGAATCTTATCATCTACCAAGTGGTGGAGCTTTAAGTAATGCATGTGACCGATTGTGGTAGGACCGTCGAAGCACTCACCTGTACGACCGTCACGAAGCTGTACTTTACCATCACTTGAAATCGGAACACCTTTCCAAAGAGCTCTGTGCTCTCTGTTCTCTGAAAGGTATTCATATACCTCAGGAAGCAGTTCGTCTTTGTGAAGACTTGTAAATGTCGGAGCTTTCTTGTCGTACTCAACGCCGTTCTTTTCAGCCTCTGCCTTGGCTTCGGCATCATCGAAAGGAAGATTTACATAGTCGTTTGCAAGCTCGAGTGAATCCTGAATATCTTTTTCGTTAGCACCGTCGAATACAGGAGTAGCGATGTTGAAACCTAATGCCTTGGAAGCAAGAGATAAGTGAATTTCAAGCACCTGACCGATATTCATACGGGAAGGTACGCCCAGAGGATTAAGCACGATATCAAGCGGACGACCATTAGGCAGATAAGGCATATCTTCTACGGGAAGAACACGGGAAACAACACCCTTATTACCATGACGACCGGCCATCTTATCACCGACCTGAATCTTACGTTTCTGAGCAATATATACACGAACCGACTCGTTAACACCGGGTGCTAACTCATCGCCGTTTTCACGGGTAAATACCTTGGCATCAACGATGATACCATACTCACCGTGAGGAACCTTAAGGGAAGTATCACGTACTTCACGAGCCTTCTCACCGAAGATTGCGCGAAGAAGTCTTTCCTCGGCCGTAAGCTCGGTCTCGCCCTTAGGTGTAACCTTACCTACTAAGATATCACCGGCACGAACCTCAGCACCGATACGGATGATACCGCGATCGTCAAGGTCCTTAAGAGCATCTTCACCGACGCCGGGAACATCACGGGTGATTTCTTCGGGTCCCAACTTGGTGTCACGAGCCTCTGCCTGGTATTCCTCAATATGAATTGATGTATATACATCGTCCTGAACAAGACGCTCACTAAGCAATACAGCGTCCTCGTAGTTGTAGCCTTCCCAGGTCATGAAACCGATAAGGGGATTCTTACCTAAAGCAAGCTCACCACCGAAGGTAGAAGGTCCGTCTGCGATAACTTCGCCCTTTGAGACACGATCGCCCTTGAAGACGATGGGCTTCTGGTTATAACAGTTAGACTGGTTACTACGCTGGAACTTAGTTAACTTATAATCTTCTTTTTCACCATTATCGTATGCAATACGAATAAGGTTTGAAGAAACATATTCAACAACACCGTTATCCTTGGCAACTACACATACACCTGCGTCAACTGCTGCCTTGGGCTCCATACCGGTACCTACAACAGGTGCCTCGGTCATCATAAGCGGAACTGCCTGACGCTGCATGTTTGAACCCATGAGCGCACGGTTAGCATCGTCGTTCTGCAGGAAAGGAATCAATGCTGTAGCAACAGAGAATACCATCTTAGGAGATACGTCCATGAAATCAAACATGGTGATGGGGTATTCCTGTGTCTCCTCGCGGAAACGACCTGATACGGATTTCTTAACGAAAGTACCGTCAGGGTTAAGGGCTACGTTAGCCTGTGCTACATGGTAGTTATCTTCCTCGTCAGCGGTCATGTAAACAACTTCGTCGGTTACACGGGGATTCTCGGGATCTGTCTTGTCAATCTTACGATAAGGAGCTTCGATAAATCCATATACATTAATGCGTGCATAAGATGCAAGCGAGTTAATAAGACCGATGTTAGGACCTTCGGGAGTCTCGATAGGGCACATACGACCATAGTGTGAATAGTGTACGTCTCGAACTTCGAAGGATGCACGTTCACGTGACAAACCGCCGGGACCAAGTGCTGATAAACGTCTCTTGTGAGTTAACTCACCAAGAGGGTTGTTCTGATCCATGAACTGTGACAGCTGTGAAGATCCGAAGAACTCCTTAACTGCTGCCTGAACGGGCTTAATGTTAATAAGTGCCTGAGGGGTAACTTCCTCGGTATCGTGTGTCTGCATACGCTCACGTACCACACGCTCAAGTCTTGTAAGACCGATACGATACTGGTTCTGTAAAAGCTCACCTACGGCACGGATACGTCTGTTGCCTAAGTGGTCGATATCATCATCGTTACCGATACCATACTCAATGTGCATGCAGTAGTTTACCGATGCAAAAATATCGTCCTTGGTGATGTGCTTGGGAACGAGTTCATGAACATTACGACGAATAGCGTCAAGTAAGCCTTCGGAATCGTCCTTATACTCATCAAGAATAGCCTTAAGTACGGGATAGTAAACTGCCTCGGTAACACCCAATTCCTTGGGATCGCAGTCTACGAAGCATGTAAGGTCAACCATCATATTGGAAAGAACCTTTTCAGCACGCTCCTCGGTCTGAATAAATACTGCAGATACAGCAGCATTCTGGATAGCGTCTGCAATTTCAGCCGTAACCTTTGTGCCCTTCTCGGCAATAATCTCGCCGGTCTCGGGATTAATAACATCTTCAGCAAGAAGCTGATGACGAATACGGTTACGAAGTGCAAGCTTCTTATTGAATTTATATCTACCTACGCGGGCTAAATCATAACGCTTGGGGTCAAAGAACATTCCCTCGATTAAACTCTTTGCATTGTCGGTTGAAAGAGGCTCACCGGGACGAATCTTCTTATATAATTCAAGTAAACCTTCGGTGGTGTTTGTGGAAGTATCCTTGGTAAACGAAGCCTCAATCTTGGGTTCGTCGCCAAATAACTCGCGGATTTCCTCGTTAGTACCCTTAAGGCCGTTCTCGTTCATCAACGCACGCAACAAAACAGTAATCGGGACTTTACGTGTACGGTCTACGCGTACCCAAAAAACATCGTTAGAGTCCGTCTCGTACTCTAACCATGCACCACGGTTGGGAATAACGGTAGAGAAAAATAATCTCTTACCGATTTTGTCATGTTCAATATTGTAATAAATGCCGGGAGAACGAACCATCTGGCTTACGATAACACGTTCAGCACCATTTATTACGAATGTGCCTGTAGCGGTCATCAAAGGGAGATCTCCCATGAAAATATCATGCTCGATGATAGCTCCTGTTTCCTTATTGCAGAGGCGCACTTTGACCTTTAAAGGTGCTGCGTATGTAGCATCGCGCTCCTTACACTTCTCGATTGAATATTTAGCCTCATCCTCGCAAAGCTCGGAGCTTACGAACTCTAAGCTTAAACGACCGCCAAAATCCTCAATCGGAGAAATGTCATCAAATACCTCTTGTAATCCGTCCTTAAGGAACCATTCGTATGAATCCTTCTGAACTTCAATAAGGTTGGGCATTTCCAAAACTTCTTTTTGTCGAGAATAACTCATACGCATATTCTTGCCTGCAGCAATCGGACGTATTCTGTTCTTTTCCATTGACACTCACCCCGTTCTAATGATTTAACCTGCTTTTTATATGAAAAAAGGGCATAAAAAACAATAGCACTCCACAATAGAGCAACATACAGTATACGACAAACCCCCTTTATAGTCAACAAGGAATTTTAAGTTTTTCTCATGTTTTTAAGGCAAATTTAACGGCAGGACTTTAATGTCCTGCCGCATTATAATTACTCTTTAATGTAATCCTGGATGGTTTCATACAAAACCATCGGGTTTATCGGTTTTGCAAGGTGTGCGTTAAGCCCCGCTTCCATTGATGCCTTGACATCCGATTCAAAAACGTTTGCCGTCATTGCAATAATTGGAACGGTTAACGCATCCGGTCTGTCCATGGAACGTATTGCACGGGTTGCTTCAAGACCGTTCATGACGGGCATTCTTATGTCCATCAATATAACGTCGAAAGAATACGGTTCGCTTTCCTCAAAGATTTCAACAGCATTTTTGCCATTTTCAGCTTCCGTTACATTTATGCCTTTCTTTTCAAGAAGAGCCACCGCAATCTCGCGGTTAATTTCGTTATCCTCAACTACCAGGACTTTACGACCGTCGAGATTGATAGGCATCCTGCGACGACGTTTCGGTGCATTTTCGTCAACAATTTCAAAATCAAGCATTACGGTAAACACCGACCCCTTGCCCTGTTTGCTTTTGACTGTAATCGTGCCGCCCATACGCTCAACAAGGTTTTTAACAATTGCAAGTCCCAGACCCGAGCCCTGCAGATCCTTGGAAACAGTTTTTTGCTCCTGGGCAAACGGTTCAAACATATGGGATATGAACTCTTCGCTCATGCCGATGCCGTCATCACGTACCAGAAAACGACAGTGAATGCGACCATATGCACGCTTTTGCTCATGACATTCAAATATAACATGTCCGTTTTCCGGAGTATATTTGATGGCGTTGGTAAGAAGGTTTACAAATACTTGTACAAGCCTCAACGCATCTGCTTTAAACACAAGATCGTCCGGAATGCTTGTCTTCCATTCAAAATCAAGCTTCTTATCATTGCACATAGGCGTTACAAGCATGCTGATTGAATCCCAGAACTCTCCGAAAGTGTACGGAGCTTCAACAATTTTGAACTGTGAATCTTCCATACGTGACATATCCAGCACGTCATTTATAAGTTGCAAAAGAAAATGCCCCGAATACTGAATCTTCTTGACATATTCCCTAAGTGCCTTCGGGTGATTGATTTCATCTTGCATAAGAGTTGAAAGACCCATAATCGCATTCATGGGAGTACGCATTTCATGGCTCATCTTTGCCATAAAGTCGCTCTTTGCATTCAGCGCGTTCTCACGTTCTTTAAGTGCCCTTGATATTTCAAGCTCAGCTTCAGACTGTTTTGCAAGAATTTCAGTAATATCTTTTTTAGCAACTGCCAAAAACATTTTATTAGGGTCAAGATACGTATATCTGTACTGTTTTTTCAGAACATTTCCGTCATCAGCCACCTCATCAATGGTAAAAGAGTAAAACTCATCACTCAGCAAAGCTTCTTTTATTGTCCGCAAATCAGAAAGTGCCAGTGCTCTGTCAACATCATACTCCGCGGCATGCTCGTGAATAAGCTGCGAAACATTCTTGTTGTACTCACCGGTATATACGCCGCCGATTTCCTCGCCCTTGCTCGCGGAAAATGTTATCGTAAGATCCCTGTCGGGCTCAATACACATTACATAGTCATAATCGGCTTCCATGATTTTATTTAAGATACCGATCATCATATGGTCTTCGGTAATATCTTCGACAATATAGCTGGCAAATGTGTTACCCGTAATCGGATGAGTTCTTAATACACATTCAATATCGGTCCATATTACACGCTTATCTTCAAGTTTAAAAGCCACCGTTTCCGAGAAACGACGTTGACCTCTGTCATATGCTTTCAGCAAAAAAGACGGTTCGATAAGCCTCTTAAGCTTAAGGCGTGACCCCGGATCGAGTGTACTGTTATATATTCTTTCCGTGCAAATATGCCATTTGTCATCAGTCTTTATTGAAAAAATATTGTAATCCCTGATTGTTCGAACCTTATCGTTGGTAAGGTCAACAAGAATAGTAAACACTCTTCGCGTAGACGTTACGGTTCCCGACAGGATTCCGTATTTGTTGCGGCCCGACCACTGTGGATTGAGCGCGGCATCGGACACCATGCCCTCGACTCTGTCTACCGCAAAATCTATTTCCTTAAAGAAGGCCATATTTTCGAATCGAATGGCTAGCATCAAAAAGCCTACCAGTGATGACATCAGGCTTATAATTATTGACTCCAAAACCTCATTGATATCAAGAATTCCGCCATTTACCGACAGCGACCCCAGGATAACGGCCGCCAGTAAAAGAAGCTGTCCCAAAGATAAGTACACCGGTGAAATAATCATAGCCGTACTGAGAGAAAGTGCGACAATCGCAAAAACGCACAACGTAAGCGGTCCTGAATACATGTGCCTGAAATGGAACAAAAACAGCGACATTGAAACATAAAAATAAATCTCCGTAATACGCAGAATCACTTTGTGTCTGTCGCTGAAAACTTTCAGCAAAAAGACAACAACGCCGGCAGCAAACGCATAATATATAAGCGAAAGACTGATTATCTCCGGATTTACAATCAAATTAACAAGCAGTCCCAGGCAGATTGATGTCGTAAAACTTAATCCGCAAAAAACAATGCCGTTATAATTTTTCTTCACTATTTCTTTTTCGTATTCTGCAAATACTTTATCGCTGATAATACCGATTTTCATGGATATCTCCCGTCAATACGATGCCGGTTGCTAAACTCTTACAAGTCTTATATTCTTAAGTTCCATACCGCTTTGTTTAAACATAAAACTTACATACATATAAATGCTGTCCCATGTATACAAGCGAATTGATTCAGTTATAAAATCATGATTGTCTCCCTTAAGTGTTGTCATATGATATGCGGCTCCGTTTCGCTTTATCACCAACGGAACTTGTGCAAGGTCGCCCACCGTTTCAAGCGTTCTTGCCTCATATACCAACTCATAATCACCCTTTACCGGGAAATGAAGACTTAAGTGGTTGTCACTGCCCTTTGAAAAATCAAACAACGATGCGTCCACGTTCACGCACTCGCCCTCAACTTCAACGGGTATTTCAATAATTCTTTCGGCGAGCCTTAACTTAGGTACGTTAATTTCTGTCCATTCTTCAGTAATGCCCCGTACTCTGTCAAAAGCAAGTGTACGCATCGCAACAGACAGTATCCTGCGAACATTTCTCTGAAGTTCGCTTCTTAAAATGAGGCCCGACCGCAAACCCTCAAACGAATTATCATTATTGGCATTTTCACCCGGACATGTGCATACCATATACAGATCGTTGGCACCTCTTACCATATATGCGGTGTTTTCATGATTAGCCTCACCGCATTCATCATTGCACAGAGCCCACCAGTCGGTCTCTGTTATGCCCTGATATCCCCAATCCTTTCGAAGTACCATTTCATTGAGGTCAAAAGAAGATGATGTATGCGTGCCGTTAAGAACTCCGTATGAAGTCATGATAAGGTACGCGCCGCCTTCCCTGACAGCCATCTCATAGCCTTTAAGATATATCTCCCTGAGTGCACGTTTCGAAACAACGCTGTCGACGGTATGTCTGCCAACCTCCTGGTTATTGCACGCAAAATGCTTGATGGTACCTGTCACGCGGTTTTTGTGAAAGCCCTTAAGCTCGGCAACCACGCATGCACCCGTCAGCAGCGGATCTTCGCTGAAATATTCAAAATTACGCCCGTTAAGGGGATTTCGGTGAATATTCATACCCGGTCCCAACAACGAATCAATCTTATGCATCCTAAGTTCACGACCGATTGCATCGTAAACTTCCGTTATAAGTTCAGTATCAAAAGTACATGCAAGAGAAGTACCGCACGGTCCCTGCATGCATAAAGTTCCGGTGTCTATGCGAATACCGTTGGGGCCGTCCGTACACGACACTGCCGGGATCCCGTAGCTTTCAAGAGTGTCCGTAACGCCTGCAAAAGCAGCGCACAAACCTCCTGTAATACGTTTAGAGCTCATTCCCTCGCCACGTGTCATTGCGAGCATTTCATCGTCCGAAAGCCCCGCAATAAACTCATCCAAGGTTATCTTCCCGTTATATACATCGGCAAGAGTGCTTTCATTTTTCCCTTTATAAGGTATCTCGGTTAAGGATTTTCTTTCCCTTAAAACATTTTCAAGGGGTGTTGTACGGCGAAGCGGAACATCCTGCCAGCAAAGTGTGTTATCCTTTGCTTTTGCCATACGCTTAAAGCTTTTCATGGGACCGAGTGCCTCACTTGTGTGCTCTGTCACAATAAGCTTTTCAATGTTTATTTTAAGTACGCACAAATTGTCACGTACATTCTTTCCTTCATAAATTTCATAAATGCCCGGCTCAAGCACAAACGAATTAATGTTTCCGGTATAGTCTCCGTCATCATACGAAGCCATATCTCTGACATTCAGGGAAATCACTAAATTTTCCGACTCGTTCGGTGCTAAAACTTTTGTTTTGGCAAAGCCGAAAAGTTCACGCTCGGGCTTACAGATTTTGCCGTCGCAAGCTTTATAGTAAACCTCACTTACCTCGCGGCCGGCCCTTTTACCGATATTGGTGACCTTAACATTAACGGTAATTTCCCCGGTAACGGCATCATATGCCGCATCCGCCCGGTGTGAAAACTCCGTATATGAAAGACCGTATCCAAACGGATACATAACTTTATCGCGAGCAAAGGTTTCAAAATATCTGTAACCCACAAAGACATCCTCGGCATATACCGCCTCGAGCGGATTTCCGAAATTTGCCGTGGAGGGATAATCCGAAATGTCATGCGCAATTGTATCCGCAAGCCTTCCCGAAGGATTAACGGCACCGGTAATAACGTCGGCGACCGCATTGCCGCCCTCAATGCCCCCCGGCCAAATATACATTACTGCTGCCGGATTAACAGATTCAACCCACTTCATATCTATAATGTTGCCGGAATTAACAAGTACGCACAGGCGTCCTTCAAACGCCTTGGCAACCATATTAAGCAACACCAATTCAAAATCCGTTAAAAGAAAGCTGCCCTCAACCGCATGATTGTCCTTATCTTCACCTGTTAATCGCCCTATACAAAACACAGCGGCATCGTTGCATGCTGCATCCCTCTCAATATCCGGCTCATACAGGGGCATCTCAATTTGTGAATTAGGCTCTCCCGCCCATCCCGAGCCCCAGTCAAACGGGTGAACATCGAGCCAGCTTGTGTATCGTTTTGCGACATTCTCATCAAGAATAACGCGGCCGGAATTTTTGAGTCCTTCGTAAATATTGACCTCATACGGCACATTTACCATGCCGCCCGAGCCTGTTCCCGTTCTTATATAGTCAAACTGTGCGCGCCCGTAAACGGCAACCCTTGCGCCATCTGCCAAAGGAAGTATTCCGCCGTCATTTTTCAGAAGGACGCATCCGTCGGCTGCCGCCCTGCGCATTACATCGGCACTCTTTGCCCAATCATACACAAATTTGTCCATTGTCTGTACCTCGATAATTTTTAAAAAAGATTCTAAAAGTTCACCGTTGCCTGCCGTTAATTAATGCATCGAATTTATGCATTCTCGACGGAAGCTTCGTCTGCATCTTTTTTCTTTTTGAAAACAAGGAGTTTACTGAAAATATAATTAACAACCATTACAAGAACCGACGATATAAAGATTTTTGCAAACCAGTAGTTAACCTTCTCAATGCCCTCACTTGTCAGTTCCCAGCCGATTTTGCCAAGCCACCGCGTAAATAAGGGAATAAATGTCCACACATTTACAAAGATAAACATTACCAGAACATCCAAAAACCATGTGGACACTCTGGAAAGAGCAAACTTTAAGAATTCGCCGACCCACTTGGGATTCCGGCTCTTAAATACCCATTTTCGGTTAAGCGGAAAAGAGAACGAAACACCTGCCACCCAGTCAATCGTATTATTCAAAAAATTCTGAAAAGGCTTATTAACGTCAAAAATAAAGTGTTCGCCGATAAAGCACAGTGTCCAGCAGAAAATGGTAGTAAGGACACCAACTATGATATATACGATAATTTCTCTGTGTTTAACGCACAAAGCTTTAATTTTAGAACTCATTTAAATTACTCCAATCAATATTCATTTGAACTTTTTTTATAGGTCTTAAGGCGCTCGTATTCCTGAGGCGTAATCGTCAGCACTGTGCCGTGTTTATAGCCGTAAGGGAAAGAAAATTTTGCATCCGAACGCTTGAAAATACCGCTTGAAATATCATCGGACACAAAAGGAACGTATCCCTGCTCCCACGCATTACGCGTGCCAAAGAAATCCAGCATCAAAACCCATTGACCGTTTGACGCCTTAAATGCAGTCGGTGCTTCATAAGTATGGTCAATAACGCCCCTCATGCATTCGTCAAATTCATTAACTATGGTAAAGGGACCTGTTACGTTATCGCTTACCAAAAGCCTTACAACAGTGGGGTTCTTCATCTGTTTTACAAAAAGATAAAATTTCCCGTCCTGCTCGTACATTGCGGAATCTATGTTGGGATTTTCGCTGCGATATAATATTGCGGGCTTCGAAAACGTTTCAAAATCCTTCGTGCGGGAATAGTAAATTGCCGACTGATAATCGGTTTCCGCAGTCGGCGACGACCAGTGCAGTATATAATCACCGCTCTTTGAATCGAAAATAATATCCGGTGCCCAATGACATCCGAACGTTTCATCGCCAAGTTCGATTGCACGCTCATCTTCCCAATGGATCAAATCATCGGACTTCCACATCATCAAAGCATGGCTGCCGTTACGACTTACCTCGCCCCAGGAATTGTGATATTTAAACCGCATGGAATAAGCCAGGCTTAAATCGGTCGCAAATATCACGAACTTATTGTCCTGCGTACGGGCTATCGTCATATCGCGAACACCCTTTTCGCCAAGATAGCTCCACAGTACAGGGTTTCCGTCATTGCAAAGTTCCCAGTTGAATCCGTCACGGCTTATGCCGAAATACACCTGCTCGCCTTCCGGAGAACGAGTTTCCTTGAAATGCACAAACAAATAATTTTGCTCCATAGACACCTCAAAATCTGTTATTTATATAACGCTTTAGGGCAGAGGTCCAACCCTGCCCTAATAAATTACTCAATCGTAATATTCTTCCAGTTATCAAGCGGAACAAGCGCGATATATGTCTTACCGGTATTAAGCGTAATGTCTTCACCGGTCTCTGCGTTTGTAAAGTGCGTCAAATCGTTCATATCTGCTTTTGCCCACTTAATCGGGACAGCATAACCTTCGGTCATAAAGTAACCGTCTCCGCTTCCGAGCGCATAGTAGGCCATGTAACCGTTATCGTCGTATTCCATAAAATCTACGCCGTAAAGAATAACGTTTTCAAAAGTCATAGGTTGCTCATTGGCAGCATCAATATATAAATCGCCATACTCGTAATAGTCATATGTACCATTTTCGGCATTGAATGCGAGCATTGTCTTGTTGTGCGGGAAAGCCTTGGTTAAATCAACGTTCTCTGCCTTGAAAGCTTTCTTATCATTTTCAAGTGAAATCGTATCATTTGAAAATTTAAAGTGCTCGCCCATATAGTACTTATTGTACTCGGTGTCATACTTGGCTTTCTTGATGCGATTGGCAATACTGCTGTAACTATTACCGGAATATTCACCCTCGCCCGTCCAGTTCTCACCGGTAGCATATTCTTCGTAGAAGCTTGCCTTGCCGTGATCGATTCTGGCAAATCCGCCGTTTAAATGGTTGGTAGCGTTTGCATACTCAAACCACTGATTGATATAGAAAGGACCGCCATCATGAATAAGAATGGCATTGTATTCGGGAAAAAGCATAACATTTGTAGGACGTGTGCTTCGAACATTACCGATAGCCTCAATGTTGCCCCAGTCCTTAAGAATACACATAAGACGTGTAATGCGATTGTTAGCTGTAGAGTTCATCATTTCATATACGATATCAGCCTCGGTAGTACCGTAATGAGGAAGCGCTGTGCTCTCATTATCAACCATAACCGCAACAGGTCTTTGGTTCTTCAATGACTCGTCAATCCACTCATTGGTAAGTTCGCTTCTGTACATACCTTCGGGATCGGGCTCCGGTGTGGGCGTAGGTGTAGGTGTAGGCGTAGGCTCAGGTGTAACAATGGGATCTTCGCTTATCGAAACTACCTTTGTGGGCTCCAATGTGGGATTGCCGACAGATGAAACCGAGTTTGACGGCTCATCCTTGCCACATGCTGCCATACACATAATCATTGCCAGTACAACAATTAATAAATATCGCTTTTTCATAAAAATCTCCGTTCTGCCCTCATATTTGAGGTGATTTTAGGGCATAACCCATAGTTATTTTAACCAATTCCCGGGGCATTAGCAACCGATAATTTATTAATTTCTGTTGAATTTACAAAGAGGGTAGCACAATAATCCAAAATGGTATAAAGTAATTAAATGGTAAGCGCTAAATAAAAGCGCGTATATGAATATTTTTTCCGGCATCTGCTAGGTGCCAGCATTTTACTCTATTTATTACCTATCAATTTTTGTATTTCGGCATTCCATGGTGCTATCTCTTCAAACTGTTCATCTGTCCAG
>JAZLHV010000026.1:0-66891 GCA_045617045.1 Lachnospiraceae bacterium | reverse complement strand
AACCAGTCAAAGCTGTAGAAAAATAGATACAGATCCACAGTGCCTTTTCAAAATATATCAGAGATGGATTTAGATACCCAGTGATAATTGGGAGAAAGGAATAAATCCAATCACCATCTAAGATGATTGGATTATACGTGTTATATGAAAAGAAAAAGTATTATTGTAGTTATATTTATCGCACTGGTAATAGCAGTTTCCATATTGGTTATTACACGAATTAGCGGAAATTCACATGGGGCAAAAGAAGAATCCTTTGTTCTTTCGGAGTATGTAAATGAATATTGTAATTTGAAGTATGATTATAATAATCCGTCAGAGGAACAATCGGCGGTAAATGTATCCGTGGGAACTGATCCACAGAAATCGGATAACGGATTATATTCTTTTACAGGACTTGGAAAAACCATAGAGGTTGATTTGAGTAAGTACGAACCAAACAGTTTTGCTAACAACTGCTGTTTTGAGTACGACGGAAGTTATTACTATATTCTCAGCAACTTCTCACTGATGCCGGAAGCTGATTACTACGGGGAAAAGCTTGGTGAGCCGGTACTGGATTTTCTGATTGTTAAGTCACAAGACGATAAAATTACGGTGTCTGAAGTCACCGGTGATTACAAGGATTGTTGGTTTAACGGAGGGAACATTTTCTTTAATGGCGATATGTATTGCTATTCAAACAGATTTGCTTCGAAAGAAAGCGGGATAGGTGTTCTGTATCATTATGAACTTGAAGGTGGGAAAATGGAGCCATTAAGTCGCGAAAGAGCTTATGCGCTTCAAATTCTTGGGAGTGAATCGGGAGCCTTTTATGAATTTTACCCGGTAAAAGAAGTAGCGGACGGAGTTGTGTATAATTGTGTGGTTCGCAGCAACGATAAGCTTGATATGGTAATGATTTTGTATTCCGATGATGTCGATAAATGCCAGGGCATAGTGATAGATAATCAACTGGCAAGAGAATATATGGACAGTCAGTGGTATTAACATATATGCAATGACTGTAAACACTAAAGTTTTGAAAATATGGTTATAAGGCTCGGTATATACCGGGCCTTTTTTGCGCGAAGGATTTACGCTACTTGATTGTGAAATCTGTGAGAAATATAGTATAATCAGTGGGATTGGAGGATTAATGATGAACAATATAGTTATTCTTGAAAGAAGCAGCGTCGGCCTGGATGTTTCGGTTGACTGTTTCGGTGATTTCGGCGAGGTTACAGCATATAATAATACGCAATACGAAGAAATTGCGGAACGCGTTAAGGATGCAGACATTATTATTGCAAATAAGAGCCGTCTTAATGAAGATACATTAAAGGATGCACAGAATGTTAAGTTGATATGTGAATTTGCAACCGGGTTTGACAATGTGGATATTCCGTATTGCAAATCGAGGGGAATTGCCGTGTGCAACGTAAGAGATTACAGCACGGATATGGTGGCACAGCATACGTTTGCAATGGCTCTTTTTCTGTCCGAGAAGCTTAAGCATTACGACGATTATGTAAAAACAGGTCAGTATGCGTCACAGGACAGATTTTCGAATTTTGATATTCCATTTACCGAATTGGCCGGAAAGACATGGGGCGTAATCGGTATGGGAAACATTGGTCGCAAGGTTGCAAAGATTGCCGAAGCCTTCGGCTGCAATGTTATTTTCTATTCGGTTACGGGAAATTCAACAGTTACGGATTTCAAGCGTGTGAGCTTTGAAACGCTATTAACGGAATCGGATTATATTTCGCTGCACTGCCCGCTTTCAGACCTCACGAGGGATTTGATTAACGAATATGCTTTTTCAAAGATGAAGAAAACGGCATATTTAATCAATGTTGCAAGGGGCCCCGTAGTAAATCAGGATGCACTGGTAAAAGCACTTATGAACGGAGATATAGCCGGCGCGGGGCTGGATGTTTTGCAAAAAGAACCTATCGAAAAGGATAGTCCCTTGCAGGCAATACAGGATTCAAAGCGTCTGATAATCACCCCGCATCTTGCATGGGCATCGGTAGAGGCGCGTGAACGCTGCGTTAAATATAATTACGATAACATAAAGGCGTTTTTGAACGGTGAAACGCTTAACCGCGTCGATATTTGATTATGGGAAGGAAAGTTTGTATGTTGGTTGAAGAAAGCAGTTATATTAAGTCAAATAAGTCGCTGTTTGCTAAGCTTAAAGACGAGCTTAACAAAAATTTTGAATATGCATCGGTACTGGTGCAGGATGCAACGGGTAAAAATTATTCGGTTAACAAGGCAGGTACCGTAATAACCGAGAACGAAAGATTATCTACCCGCGGATATGTTGTTAAGGTTTATGAAGGCGGTTGCTATGCGGAATATTCGGGAACTTCAATTTCCAAGCAGGAAATTCCCGCAATTATTGAGCTTATTTCAACGCGCCTTGTGAAACTGGGGGATGGTATTGAAAAGTCTTTATATAAAGTTCCGGCCGACGAGCCGATTGTTTTTGCCAAAAGCACGGAGTGCGCAATTGACCCCGAAAAGCTCGGTGACGAAAAGATTATTGAAAAATTGAATAAAATCAGCCAAATGGGGTTGGCTGCTGATGAGAGAGTGCTTGATTGCAGAGCAGTCATGAACTATCAGAAATATTCCAAACTGTTTTTGTCGCGTAATAAGGACATGGAACAGAATGTGATGTGGGCAGGCGGATACATCTTCGTAAATTCACTTAAAGGCGAGGAAGTTAAGCAAAGTATGGAATGCTTCTCGAATTTAGGTGGTGCCGAAGTTATGGATACCATGGAGGAAAAGCTTCCGGATGCCGTTAGAGTTGCAATTGAGCTTTTAGACTCCGAACCGTTAACGCCCGGAGAATATGAGTGCATATGTAATCCCGAGACTACCGGCATGATAGTACACGAAGCGTTCGGTCACGGCGTTGAAATGGATATGTTTGTAAAAGACAGGGCTCTTGCTCAAAAGTATGTAGGAGAGTATGTTGCATCACCTTTGATTACTATGCGCGACGGTAATGCGGTTAATCAGACAGCTACTTATTTCTTTGATGATGAGGGAACAATGGCTCACGATACGGTTATTATCGATAAAGGTGTTTTGGTTGCAGGTATCAGTGACCTTCAGTCGGCAATGGCACTTGGCACAAAGCCTACGGGAAACGGAAAGCGCGAAAGCTTTGAGCGCAAGGCTTATACGCGTATGACCAATACATATTTTGAAGCCGGCACCAGCAAGGTTGAGGACATGATTGCATCGGTTAAGGACGGCCTTCTTTTGGAAGCACCGTCATCGGGTATGGAAGATCCCAAAAACTGGGGCATTCAGTGTATGGTTGACATTGCACGCGAAATTAAGGACGGAAAGCTTACCGGTAAAATATATTCGCCGATAGTGCTGACAGGTTATGTTCCCGATTTGTTGAAATCCATATCGATGGTTTCCGATGAAATCAGCCTGAGCGGTACGGGATACTGTGGTAAAGGCTACAAAGAATGGGTTAAGGTTTCCGACGGCGGCCCTTATATTAAAGCAAGGATTCGCTTGGGTTAAGGGGGTAACAGCATGAACAGATACGAAAAAATACTTAAAGAGCTGAATATAGAGAACTATATAATTACCGAGAAGAAAACCGAGTCCGTTGAACTTTTCTTTATCAAAAAGAAGCTTGACATGCGTCGCATGAAAAATGTCGAGAAGGTTTCAATTGCGGTTTTCAAGGATATGACCGAAGGGGAGCGTAAACTTCGCGGTCGTGCCGACATTCTTTTGACGTCATCAATGACAGATAGTGAGATAATCGAGAAGATTAAGGGCGCAGATTATTCGGCCGGATTTGTTAAAAACAAATATTTTGAATTTCCGGTGCTTAAGGCAGAACCGGAAATTGTTGTAGAAAGCTCCCTTAATGATTACAGTCTCAGCGAGCTTGCCGACAAATACGTAAAGTCTGTGTATTCGGTTGATAATGATGAGAAGGCGTTTATCAATTCTTTTGAATTGTTTGTAAACGAGACGCATGTACGCATTACGTCGTTCGGCGGCGTTTCCAATTCCTATGTGAAAAGAAATGTGTCCGGTGAATTCGTGGCTCAATGCACTAAGCCCCAGGATGTTGAGACTTATCAGGATTTTAATTATGACTGCCTTGACATTGAAAACTTAAAATCACTTGTAAAGGATACGTTAAAAATTACAGCCGACCGTGCGGTTGCAAATGTTATGCCTGCAACCGGTAATTACGATATCGTGATTTCCGATGGCTACATTCCCGAAATATTTAACGGATTTTACCTTCAGAGGGCAAATGCCGCACCGATTTATTCGAAATACTCAAATTACAAAATCGGTGATAATGTACAGGGCGAAGGTGTTGTCGGCGACAAGGTTAACATTCGTTACGGAGTATATGCGCCGTTTAACGACGAAGGTATTCGCATGATTGAGCGTCCATGTATCGAAGACGGCGTATTGAAGAATATTCACGGCGGTATGAGATTTTGCTCTTATCTTGGAATAGAGCAAATCGGCAGTTACGGAAAGGCTGTTATGCCTGCGGGTAAAGTGCCCGTGAGTGAGCTTCTAAACAGAAAATGTCTGCACATTGTAAACTTCTCTGATTTCCAGATGGATTATCTTGACGGACACTTCAAAGGTGAAATGAGACTTGCTTATCTTTACGACGGAAAAGGGAACGTTACACCTGTAACCGGAGGTTCCATTAACGGAAGCATCTTTGATGCGCAGAAGGATTTTACCTTCTCAAGTGAGACAATCGGCCTGACATCTTACAATGGGCCCAAAGCGGTTTTGTTAAAGAATGTTGCGGTTGCCGGCAGAAATGAATAATTTGGAGGAATTATATGGCACGGGAAAAGAAAAAGAAAAACGTATGGAAAGCGGCGTTTTTTATTCTTTTGACATTAATTGTAATTTTTTTCGTGTGGGTATTCTTTTCGGAAGATGAAGATGACTGGGTGCAGGAAAACCAGTCCTTGTATGCTAAAGATGCAGCCGTTCGCGACAAAAAGGTTGAGCTTAAGGGAGACGGTACAGATAAGGTAACCGTTATGGTGTACATGAACGGTTCCAATCTCGAGACAGAGGATGATGAAGCTACCACAGACCTTACCGAAATGGTAAAAGCAGGCTCATCCGAAAACGTAAATGTTGTTGTGCAGACCATGAACACCAAAAGGTGGTCGTCAAGGTATGGCATTTCAAATAAGCGGACTCAGATTTACGAGCTTAACGGAAACGGAATGACACTTGTTAAGGACGATCTCGGACAGCTTAACTGTACGGAAAGTTCTACGCTTAGAGATTTTGTAATCTGGAGTGCACAAAATTACCCGGCTGACAGATATATACTGTTGTTTTGGGACCATGGCGGCGGGCCGGTTTACGGTTTCGGGTACGATGATTTGACGGAGTCCGAAGACGTTCTTTCAATAGACGAAATGCAGAAGGCACTGTATGAGGCAGGTGTGTATTTTGACTTTATCGGTATGGATTGCTGCCTGATGTCTTGCATGGAAGTATGCTGTGCGCTTTACGATTACTGTGATTACATGGTTTTGTCGGAAGATTTTGAATCGGGGCTCGGCTGGTCTTATACAGGCTGGCTTAAGCAGCTTTATAAAAACCCGTCAATCGCTACACCCGACCTTGGCAAGATAATTATCGATGACATGGTAAACGCCAACAGCTCGGATACTGAAGGCTGGGGTGACGATTCCATACTTGCCCTGATAGATGAATCGACCATGAAGGTTTTGTTCCAGGCATGGACTGATTTTGCATATGCCAATGAAAGCAGTCTTCTCGGCAACAACTACGCCCGCAAACGCTCAAGACCGAACGCCGGACGTGTTCACCCGGCTATTTCGGGAAAAGGCTTCTTTTCTGACTGGTTGTACGAAGAAGAGGATGAAGCCTATATGTCCGATTACTACGTAACGGATATTATGGCACTTGCAAAGACTTTGGATACAACCGAGTCAAAAGCACTCGAATCGGCTGTCAGCAATGCCATCGTATATGTAAATTCCTGCGGAGAAGATACTTCGTTGACAGGCGTTTCGGTAACGCTTCCGTATGGCGATCCAAACTTCTACGGAGACTTGCAGACTGTTTTCGGTAACTGCGGATTTTCAGCAGAATACATTGAATGGCTTGAAAAGTTTACAGGGGCATCCGGATCGAATTCTTTTTATGACTACGAAGATTGGGATTCTCAGTGGAACGGTTGGGGTGACTACGAAGACGACTATAACTGGGATGACTGGTACAGTGATTACGATGACGAGTATTGGGAAGACGATGACGACTGGGGATGGAGTATTTTTGACTACTTATTCTCCTGGAATTCCTGGTTTGATGACGACGACTGGTACTACGATGATGAAGATGATTACTGGAGTTACGGCGGTGATGACTGGTATTACGGTGATTACTACGATAACAACAGACACGATGACTGGTATGATTACCGGGACGGCTACTACGACGATTATGATTATTATTATGATGACTATTATCACGGCGGTCATGATGACTGGCGAAATGATTGGAGCTGGGGCTGGTAAATAATATTAACCGAAAGGAAGGAGCCTGAAAGAATGAGAAATCATTTTTAGGCTCCTTTTGTGTACTTATTTTTACAGTTTTTTTATAAATCTATTTTTTCAAATTTATATTCGAAGAGTCAAAATGTGATAATATGTTAGCAAGTGAGGTTTTTGACCATGAAGCTTAAGACAAGGTTAAATATTACATTTGCGGCAATTGCCGTATTGCCCATATGCCTGTTTTCGATAGTTTTTTTTGCAATCGGCAAGGTCATGATTTTTTTGCGCAGGGCAGAAGGTGTCAATGAAGTCGGGCACATGATGCCGCGAGCTGTGTTTGTTGCTTTCTGGATAGCGATTTTCCTGATAATGCTTGCAATTGCAATTGTGTTAACGCGCTGGATTGCCAAGGGTGTTTTTGAACCGATTAACAACTTAAAAATCGGGATGCAGCAGATTGCCGACGGAAATTTTGAATATAACCTCAATCGTGATGAAAAAGGCGAAATCGGTGAGCTTTATAATAACTACGAGGATATGCGCCTCAGGTTAAAAGAAAATGCCGAAGAATCCATTCAAAACGAGGCGAAGAACAGAGAACTGATTACAAACATTTCGCATGATTTGAAGACCCCCATTACAGCAATTAAAGGTTACGTCGAGGGTATAATGGACGGCGTGGCCGATACGCCCGAGAAAATGGATAAGTACATTAAAACCGTTTACAATAAAGCTAACGATATGGACCGCCTCATAAACGAACTTACCATTTACTCACGAATTGATGCAAACCGAATACCGTATACTTTTTTGAGGCTTAATGTTGCGGATTATTTTAATGATTGTATCGAGGAAATAGGTACCGAACTGGAAGCCAAAAATGTAGAGTTAAATTATACAAATCTTGTGGCTCCGGATGCACGTATTATTGCGGACCCCGAGCAGTTAAAGCGGGTTATCAATAACATTATCAGTAATTCTGTTAAGTACATGGACAAGGAAAAGCCCAAGGCAATCATCGAGTTTAGAATTTTAGACGAGGTAGATGCCATAAGGGTTGAAATAGAAGATAACGGCCGGGGTATTTCCGCCAAAGACCTGCCGAACGTTTTTGAACGTTTCTTCAGAACCGATTCTTCGCGTAATTCATCGAAGGGCGGAAGCGGCATTGGTCTTTCGATAGTCAAGAAAATTGTAGAAGATCATGGTGGCTATATCTGGGCAACCAGTAAAGAAGGCGAAGGCACGTGTATGCATTTCGTTATCAGAAAGTACGAGGAAAAAGCAAATGAGTAAGATTCTTATTATTGAAGATGAAGAAGCTATTGCTGACTTAGAGAAGGATTATCTTGAGTTAAGTGATTTTGAAGTAAAGATTGCGAATGATGGTATTGAAGGCGAAAACCTTGCAATCAATGAAGAGTTTGACCTTATTGTATTGGATTTGATGCTTCCGGGTAAGGACGGCTTTGAAATATGCAGGGCGGTCCGTGAAAAGAAAAACGTACCGATACTTATGGTCTCTGCAAAGAAGGATGACATTGACAAGATTCGAGGTCTTGGACTCGGCGCTGACGATTATATGACAAAGCCTTTCAGCCCCAGCGAGCTTGTTGCACGGGTTAAGGCACATCTTGCACGTTACGAGCGACTTGTAAATTCCAATGCGAAGCCTTCCAATAAGTTAATTGAAATCCGTGGCTTAAAGATTGATAAGACAGCCCGTCGCGTTTGGATAGACGGTGAGGAGAAGCCCTTTACCACCAAGGAATTCGATCTTTTGACATTCCTGGCCGAAAATCCCAATCATGTATATACAAAAGACGAACTGTTCCGTGAAATCTGGGATATGGATTCGTTCGGCGATATTGCCACCGTTACGGTTCACATCAAAAAGATTCGCGAGAAGGTTGAAGTCGACTCCGCAAACCCGCAATACATTGAAACTATTTGGGGTGTGGGATATAGATTTAAGATGTAAGGGTTTACGAACACCCCAAATAGTCCGACTCCGTCGGAACAAAGTGCTACGCGCACGGCGTTGGGGTGTGGGATATAGATTTAAGATGTAAGGGTTTACGAACACCCCAAGCTTCAAGATGTAAATCATCAAAAGAATTCTATAGTCCCGGTTACGTCTTTGAAATTTTCTTCAAGCATTTCCCGGTGCGAAAGAAAATCTTCGTCGGTAAAGTGCTTGGCGTGGACGGGGCAAACATGTATGCAACCCTGGCATTTGATGCAGGTGCCTTCGGGGACGGTTAAAGAGTTTTTGTAATTGTCCATAGGGCATATTTCGCGGCAGGCGTTGCAAGACGTGCAAAGGGATGCATCTGTTTCTACACAGGCTTTTAAAAACTTTGCGTCGGTTCCGTCTTTTTTAAGGGGAACGTAATACTCGGATACAGAAAGTTCTCTTCCGGGCAAAGAAGAAATGTTAATGAATTTGTGGCGGCCGTTGAGGAGAGCTTCTCCTATACGGACGCCATAATTTTTTATATTAAGAAGGTCGTCATCATTGGGCCTTCCGGTTGCAAGTTTATCGGTGAAAGCGTGCTCACCTAACGCAGCAACGGCACCGATAATGTCAAAATCGTTGTTGTACAGAATTGTTGCGAGTTCTTTAAGTGCATCATCGTAGGCGCGGTTTCCGTAGGTTACAACCGGAATGGCAAGTGATGCGTTGCCGAAGACAGAGTCGCTTACAAACGGAGCTATTTTGTTGGGAATTCTGCCTGCGTAAACGGGCATTCCGGCAATAACAATGTCGTCGGGACCAAAATCGTAAACACCGCGTCGTGCGTCTTTGTAAGTTACGTCTATAGTGAAAAAGTCGCCGCCGGTAAGAACCGATGAAAGTCCCCTTGCGAGCGCTTTGACACATTTGGCCGTATTCTGAGTGGGGCTGAAACAAAGTACGAATATATTATAGTTTTTATCCATGAATAGTTTGCCTCCTTTAAAGTTTCCAATCACCGAAAATATTGTCTATGGTGTATTCCCTTGCTTCTTTTTCGGTAAGAATATGTGCGTAGTCGACGCGACCTTGAGAGACTGAGCCCAAACCGTGACAGTTAAATTCGGCGTAATAGAAATGACTGTGATTCTTACCCCAATCGGTGTAGCCTTCCGGACGTATATGGCTGCCGAAGTTGCAGTTTAGGAAAACTGTTTTGGCGTATTCGCGCCAGGGACGTCCCAGGTAAACCGTGTTATCGGGACAATCGCTTTTAAAGTTGCAGTCCATGAAAACATATCCGAAACGTGCATCGACAGGCGTTGAGGCTGCGGTAACGTATCCGTAAACAACATCGTTTGATCCACTTTCCGGAACGGGTTTGTTGCCCGGATTTTTAGAAAAAATTGTGCAGCAATCAAATATGCAGGTGGCACTTCCGAATATAAAGTCAACATCGCCGGTAATGGTGCAGTTGTGGTAGTAGTGTCTGCCCATGACGCGTTCGTGAAATTCACCCGGTCCACGAAAACCACCGGGCTTTGCCTCCTTTTCGGGCAAGGGAGCAGTGAATAAAGTGTCCTGGCTTCCGATAAGATTACAGTTTTCAAAGCGGTTGCGATCGCCGTCAACGTAGAGGGCAAGTGCCTGACCGACGATAGAGCCGATACCGGCATTATTTAAGAAAGTAATATTCGATGCGGTAAAATCGTGAGTGTCGATTCTGACGGTTGCGGTCCGAAATGTGCCACGCTTGGTGCCGTCGGGCATTTCTTCATAGGCACCTTGATTAAAGGCAATCGTCGTTGTTTCTTTATTTTCACCTATAAGCGTAAGATTGGGCCGGGTTATAACAAGCTTTTCAAAGTAGTACCCCGGGGCAATGTAAACAGTAACGGGTTCTTCGAAACTTTCGGGTGCCGGAAATGTTTTTTCGCAAAAAGAATGATTGAGGCTATCTTCATCACTTCCCAAAGGGCAGGCGTTAATGCTCAGCAAAGCTTCGCGTATAGTTTTAAAGTTGTCGGCATGATTGGCGTAACCTACATAAAGTTCCATTGGGGTACCTTTTTCTTTAGATAAAATTGTACAATGCACCCTAATGATAACACGTAAGCGGCGCTGGAAGAAAGTATTTTTTGAGTGTATAATTATCTGCGGTAGTTGGTTTACGAAAGGATTTTAAAACGTGTCGCTAGATATTCTTTACGAAGATGAATATGTTCTTGTGCTAAACAAGCCGGCGGGAGTTGCGGTGCAGACTGCCGGAATCGGGACTGTGGATCTTGAGTCCGAAATACTTAAATATCGCAAAAGAAAAGGTGAACCGACTGAGATATATGTTATAAATCGCCTTGATCAGCCGGTATCCGGAATAGTTTTGTGGGCCAAAACAAAAGAAGCTGCGGCCGGGCTTACACAAAAACTTGTCGATCATGATTTTGTGAAGACTTACAGGGCAACGGTACATAAACCTGCTGAATTTATCGGTAAAGCGAGGCTTGAAGACTATATTGCAAAGGATAATCGCTTAAACATATCGCGTATAGTTTCAAAAGAGACCTTAGGTGCAAAGCGTTCGACGTTATCGTATATTACCGAATCGGAGAGTGATGACAGGGCAACGCTTCTTGTTACACTTGAAACCGGCAGACATCATCAGATTCGCTGTCAGCTTTCGCATGCGGGTATGCCGATAGTCGGGGACGTTAAATATGGGAGCACTGTAAAGCAACAGGGGATTTCATTATGTGCATGCAGTCTTTCTTTTCCACACCCTGTTACAGGCGAGGTTTTGCTTTTTAATCTGTGATTGGCAAAAGCAGTAACGGGAAGCTGCAACAGCTGAGTATAAATAGCCGAAAATACGCTTTTTTATATGCTTTTGGGGGCGCTTATTTGTTGACAAAAGAAACCTAACGGAATACAATTTCTTACATATTTGATTAAGGCGCAAGCCATTTGGAGGATTTATGGCAGACAAGAAAATGGTAGAGGCAATTACCTCTATGGAAGAAGACTTTGCACAATGGTATACAGACATTGTTAAGAAGGCTGATTTATGTGACTACACAAGTGTTAAAGGATGTATGGTTTTCAAGCCCGCAGGATATGCTATCTGGGAGCTTATTCAAAAGCAGATGGATGCCCGCTTCAAGGAAACGGGAGTTGAGAACGTTTACCTTCCTATGTTTATTCCCGAGAGCCTGTTACAGAAGGAGAAAGACCACGTTGAAGGTTTCGCACCTGAAGTAGCATGGGTAACACAAGGCGGCTTACAGCCCCTTCAGGAGAAGATGTGCGTACGTCCTACATCAGAGACTCTTTTCTGCGATTTCTTTAAAAATGAAGTACATTCCTACAGAGACCTTCCGAAGGTTTACAATCAGTGGTGTTCGGTAGTTCGCTGGGAGAAAGAAACAAGACCTTTCTTACGTTCAAGAGAGTTTTTGTGGCAGGAAGGACATACCGTGCATGCAACGGCCGAGGAAGCAGAGGCACGTACAATACAGATGCTTAATGTGTATGCGGATTTTTGCGAGCAGGTGCTTGCTATGCCTGTTGTAAAGGGACGTAAAACCGATAAAGAAAAATTTGCGGGCGCTGAAGCTACTTACACGATTGAAGCTTTGATGCATGATGGTAAGGCTTTGCAGTCAGGTACCAGCCATAACTTCGGCGACGGTTTCACAAAGGCTTTTGACATTACCTTTACAGATAAAGATAATACGTTAAAGAATCCTTTCCAGACTTCATGGGGATCAACTACCAGACTTATCGGTGCAATCATTATGGTTCATGGTGACGATTCGGGTCTTAAGCTTCCCCCGTTGGTGGCTCCCACACAGGTAATGATTATTCCTATTAAGCAAAAGGCAGAAGGCGTTCTTGATAAGGCTTATGAAATTGCCAATGAGCTTAAAGAAAAGGGCTTTCGCGTTAAAGTTGATGATTCCGACAAGAGTCCCGGCTTTAAGTTTGCAGAGACTGAAATGCGTGGCGTTCCGTTCCGTGTAGAAATCGGTCCTAAGGATATAGAAGAAGGTAAGTGCATTATCGCCCGTCGTGATAACGGTGAGAAGTTTGAATGTGCTATTTCTGATATATCTTCTAAGATTGCCGAGTTAATACCTGTAGTGCAGAAGGATATGTACGAGGCTGCAAAGGCCCGTCGTGACAGCCAGACATACACAGCCAGGAACTGGGAGGAATTTTCAAAGATATTCGGTGAGACAACCGGTTTTGTAAAGGCTATGTGGTGCGGCAATCAGGATTGTGAAGACAAGATTAAAGAAGAACTTGCCGTTACAAGCCGTTGTATGCCTTTTAATCAGGAGCATATCGCAGATACATGTGTATGTTGCGGTAAACCTGCTCAGAAGATGGTTTACTGGGGTCGGGCTTATTAATTCGAAATAATAATTTTTAAGGAGATAAACATGAACGTATTAGTAATTAACTGTGGCAGTTCATCATTAAAATATCAGTTTATCAATTCCGATACTGAGGAAGTAATGGCTAAAGGCTTATGCGAGCGAATCGGTATTGATGGCAGCCAGATTACATATCAGCCTGCAGGCGGTGACAAGGATATTACCGTTGTTGATATGCCCAATCACACCAAGGCCGTTGAAATGGTTATCAATAAGCTCACAAATCCCGAGACCGGTGTTGTAAAGTCTTTGGATGACATTGATGCTGTCGGTCACAGAATTGTACATGGCGGCGAAAAGTTTGCAACATCAGTAGTTATTGACGATGAGGTCATGAAAGCTATTGAGGAGTGTAACGATTTAGCACCTTTACACAATCCTGCTAACATGATAGGTATTAATTCCTGTAAGGCATTGATGCCCAAAGTTCCCATGGTAGGCGTTTTTGATACCGCTTTCCATCAGACAATGCCCCCTAAGGCTTATCTTTACGGTATTCCCTATGAATACTACGAAAAGTATAAAGTTCGTCGTTACGGTTTCCATGGTACCAGCCATGATTTCGTGTCCAACGAAGCAGCTAAGTTTTTAGGCAAGGACCGCAAGGATTTAAAGATTATCGTATGTCACTTAGGTAACGGTGCATCCATTTCGGCCGTTAAGAACGGTGAATCCGTAGATACCTCCATGGGTCTTACTCCTTTGGAAGGTTTGATTATGGGTACACGAAGCGGTGACCTCGATCCCGCAATTGTTACATTCCTTGCAAATAAGTTAAATGTTCCCGCCGAGGAAGTTTTAACAATCTTAAACAAGAAATCGGGCGTTTTGGGTCTTTCCAAAGTTTCGAGTGATTTCCGTGATCTTGAAAAGGCATATTATGAAGGCAACGAGCTTGCTAAGGTTACACTGGAGACCTATGCATATCATGTTGCCAAGTACATTGGCTCATATGTAGCAGCCATGAACGGTGTTGATGTTATAGCGTATACAGCAGGTGTCGGTGAGAATACGGCACTTATCCGAAGAATGGTCGGTGAATATCTTACATACCTCGGAACAGACATCGATCCCGAGAAAAACAAGCTTCGCGGTGAGACAGTAGTTCTTTCGAGTAAGAATGCCAAGGTCGTTACAATGATTGTTCCCACAAATGAGGAACTTGCTATTTGCAGAGAGACCGTAAGATTGGTAAAATAGAATAAACAGTTTTTTAGCGGGGATTCCGGCATAGGCTGTGAATCCCCTTTTCTTTTTGAATCTGATTGAATATGAGTATTGAGATTAAACTACCGGGTGACGTTAAAAGAATAATTGATACCCTCGAAGCGGCAGGCTATGAGGCTTACGCTGTCGGTGGTTGCGTGCGTGACTCTCTTCTGGGCAGGACACCCAACGACTGGGATATCACGACATCGGCAAAGCCTTATGAGACGAAGGCTTTATTTAAGCATACTTTTGATACGGGAATTCAGCATGGGACGGTTTCCGTTCTTTTGAATAAAGAAATATATGAGGTTACCACTTACAGAATTGATGGTGAGTATGAGGATAGCCGCCATCCCAATAATGTATCCTTTACAGGAAATTTGAGTGAGGACCTTTTACGTCGGGATTTTACCATTAATGCAATGGCGTACAATCCTGCGCGCGGAATTGTAGACTTGTACGGCGGCTTGCAGGATTTGGAAAATCACATAATCCGGTGTGTGGGAAATCCGTATGACAGATTTTCGGAAGATGCGCTTCGCATAATGCGCGCAGTCAGATTTGCAGCTCAGTTAGAGTATGTAATAGAGCCGGAAACGGCAGCTGCGATAAAGAAACTTGCACCGAGTCTTTCAAAAATCAGTGCCGAGCGTATACAGGTTGAGCTTGTAAAGATGCTTTTAAGCGACCATCCGGAATATATTGAGATGGCTTATGACCTTGGAATTACCCGAATCGTTCTTCCCGAATTTGATGTTGCAATGAGAACCGAACAACGCAATATTCACCATTGCTATACGGTGGGCAGACATACGCTTGAGGTTCTTAAAAATGTACGTTCCGATAAAGTGTTAAGGCTTGCGGCACTGTTCCATGATTTGGGAAAGCCCGCATGCGCAAGAATGGGCAGTGACGGTGTTGAACATTTTCCTAATCATCCGCCGGTAAGTGAAAAGCTGGCGCATGATATTATGCGTCGTTTAAAATTTGATAATGATACAGAGCGCCGCGTTTGCAAGCTGGTGCGCAGTCATGACTGGACTATAAACGCTGTTACATGTCATATGCGCAGATATGTAAATCGAATCGGCGAAGAAAGCTTTCCCGCAATTTTTGAGTTAAACTATGCCGACTTAAAAGCGCAAAGTGATTATCAGCGTGTCGAAAAGCTTGCAAAGATAGATGCTTTGAAAGCCGCATACAACGAAATAATCGATAAGGGCGAATGTGTTTCGCTTAAGTCTCTCGCCGTGTCCGGAAAGGACTTAATTGATATGGGGTTTACAAGCGGCCCCAACCTTGGGAAAGTACTTAATGAGTTGTTGGAAGTTGTGCTTGACGATCCTTTGAAAAACACCAAAGAACAACTTTTAGAGTTAGCTGCTTCAAAAAAAGAAAGCTTGTAATCTTTCGCGGCTAAAGGAAGGGTTTCGCAGAAGCGGAATATAGCTGAAATGAAAAAAATATGCCTGATTTTTATTGTTGCTTTAATTTCATTATTGTGCGCATGTGCTGACGGTTCAGAAATCGGTTTGAATCTTGTTTCAACCGAAAAGCGCGAAACTTTGTCACATGCCTATGAAGCGCCTTCCGTAGGAGAGTACGATTCCCGAGACACTTCGATTATCACAAAAATCAGTACGGTAAATAAAACCATTACTTTTTACAACTATTCGCTGCGCAAATCCTACACGCTTTCTTATGACGGTGTTACAAGATTTGCCGACAAATATGATACGGCTAAATCTGTTAATCAGTTACAGGAAGGCTCGGTTGTTGAAATCTGGTTTTTAAAATCCGACAAGCTGCTCGTTAAGTTAAAGGAAGATCCTAACAGTTTCAAGGAATCGGCTATTACAGGCTTTTCGGTTAATGCCTCCACCAAAATATTTGAATACAAGGGCGATTCATATAAGATTACAAATTCCACGATTCTTGTGGGCGACGAAGAAATCACTTCTTTTGCGGATTTGTGTGCTGCGGATGAGGTTACGATTTACGGATACGACAATACCATATACAGCATAGCAATAGACAAAGGTCATGGGTATCTTACTCTTAAGGGAGCGGACTATTTTGAAGACGGGCTTATCGAAACCGACGATAAAAATGTCGAAATAATCAAGCCAAACATGAAGCTTATGCTTACCGAGGGCGCGGTAACCGTTAAAATTTCCAAGAACGAGACAAAGGTTACAAAGCAGGTAGAAATCATTGCGGGCAAAGAAACCGAACTGGATCTTTCGGATGTTGAAATAGTTGAAACTTTGAGAGGGCGCATTCTTTTTGACGTAGATCCGCAGTCGGCCGCTATTTACGTTGATGGAAATCCTGTAGACACTTCGAAACTTTTGACCTTGGATTACGGTCTTCACCAGCTGGTGGCTTCAGCTGAAGGACATGATTCCTTAATCAGGTATTTTAACGTTTCCGAGCAATCGTTTACTTTGCCGGTTAAGCTTGAGTCTAAGGCTGCTGATAAAGAAAGCGGAGAGGACAGTAAACAGGAAGACAAAGAACCGACATATATAATTGTTTCGCTTCCGTCGAATGTGGAAGTATACTTTGACGGTATATATATGGGTACGTCGCCGGTTACTTTTGCCAAAAAACCGGGTACGCATGTACTTGAGTTAAAGAAAACCGGATATGTTTCCAGATCGTATACAATCTATCTTGAGGATAATTCCGAAAATGTATATTACAGCTTTGATGATTTAGCCATCGATATGAGTGTTTCAACCTCAATTGTGACACAAAACCCCGATGAAATACCCAGGGAAGAGTGATATTTTTTTAGTTTAGATTTACATAATTCCAATCCCTTAACAATCTGTTAATAATGTGAAAGAAGCCCATAAAATCGGCATTTTTCCTTGACAAGGGGGGCAAAATCGATATAATTAGAGTATACGTTTTGAGACGTAGAAATCAAAAACTTATACTCATAAAGAGGAGGAGTTCAATAATGAACAAGACAGAATTAGTAGCAGCTATCGCTGAGCAGGCAGGTTTATCAAAGAAGGATGCTGAGAAGGCAGTTAAGGCTTTCACAGATGTTGTTGCAGCAGAATTAAAGAAGGGTGAGAAGGTTCAGTTAGTTGGCTTCGGTACATTCGAAGTTTCCAAGAGAGCAGCTAGAACAGGCCGCAACCCTCAGACAGGTGCTGAGATGAAGATTAAGGCTTCCAAGGCTCCTAAGTTCAGCGCAGGCAAGGCTTTAAAGGATATCGTTAACGCTAAATAATATTAGTACAGCGAGATTGTGGGCCACATCGTTTGATGTGGCTCTTTTTTTCTAAGGAGGAACAATGAGACTGGATAAATATTTGAAGGTGTCCAGACTGATAAAACGCCGCACTGTTGCCAATGAGGCATGTGATAACGGGCGTGTGTTTATAAACGGTAAGGTCGCAAAAGCTTCAACAGATGTTAAAGTCGGGGATAAGATTACGATTTCTTTTGGCAACAAAGAAGTTAATGTCGAGGTTATCGATGTTGCCGAAACCGTCAGGAAGGACGAGGCAGCAGAATTATTTAAGTATTTGTAAGTTTTATGAATTAAAGGAACCGGAGTAATAAAAGTGAGCAGCAAAGACCGTAAGATAGAAATATTTGAGACAATGCCGGTAGGGAAGGCGGTTATTAAACTCGCCGTTCCTACCGTTTTAGCGTGTATCGTTATGGTAATTTATAACCTGGCGGATACATTTTTCGTAGGAATGCTTAACGATTCCCTGCAGACGGCGGCGGTTACACTTGCAGCACCCGTAATTTTGGCATTTAATGCCGTAAATAATCTGTTTGGAACCGGTGGTTCGAGTCTCATGAGCAGAGCTTTAGGCACAAAGGACTATGAGCTGGTTAAAAAAGGCAGTGCATTTTCAATATGGGGAGCGCTGATTTTTGCAACTTTGTTTTCTGTTTTGGCTACAGCTTTTAATGCCCCGCTTTTAAGACTGTTGGGCGCGGATGCAGCAACATGGAATGCCACTAAAGAGTATATGTTTTGGACAGTGACCTGTGGTGCGATACCTGCAATACTGAACGTTGTTTTGGGAAATATGGTAAGGGCAGAGGGCGCGGCAATGCATGCTTCGGTGGGCATGATGAGCGGATGTTTGCTTAATATATTAATCGACCCGTTTTTTATTTTGCCATGGGGATTAAATATGGGAGCGGCAGGCGCAGGGCTTGCAACCTTTATTTCCAACTGCGTGGCGTGCCTTTACCTGTTGGGATATATAATCGTGAAAAGGGGAAATACTTACGTTTCGGTTAATCCGTCGAAGGCGGTTCCCTCTGTTAATGTTGTAAAAGAAGTATTTGGCGTTGGCATTCCGGCATCCATTCAGAATCTTTTAAATGTAACCGGCATGACAATTTTGAATAACGCGGTTGCTGTTTTTGGTGCCGAAGCCGTTTCCGCAATGGGTATTTCACATAAAGTAATAATGATTCCCATGTATGTGGCAATGGGTATTTCGCAAGGCGTAATGCCTCTTGTGGGATATACTTTTGCAGCGAAGATGGGAAAGCGCATGAAGAGTGCAATTCTTTATACCGCAAAGATGTCGGAGGGTGTAATTGTTTTAGCTACGGCAGGTTACTTTTTGTTTGCGGGAAATATCATTAATGCGTTCATGAATGATGCTTTGGTGGTCGGGTACGGAACTGCGTTTATTAAAGGAATGTGCCTTGCGTTGCCGTTTTTGTCAATGGACTTTTTGGCGGTCGGTATTTTCCAGGCTTGCGGAATGGGAAAACGTTCTCTGGTATTTTCTATTCTCAGGAAAATTGTGTTGGAAATACCTGCAATTTACATTTTAAATTACTTTTTCCCGATGTATGGACTTGCTTATTCACAGTTAGTCGCAGAATTTATACTTGCGATTGCCGCGGTTGTATGTCTTTCAAAAATTGTTAACAGTGCTCAAAAGAATGACATCAGTGTCGGGTAGCTATTTATTTTTATCGGCAGGAGCGCTTAATTATGTATAAAATAGGTTGACATAATCAAAGCGCGATATTAGAATACAGTGTATAAACGAATATTATGTAAACAACACGAATTGTAGGTGTCGCATCCGTAGCAATTCGCTGCAAGGCAGCGTGCGGCTAAATCCAAACGGGTGCGAGTGCAGGGCTAATATGGCAAGAAGAAAACCGGCAATGCGTTCCAAGCGGACATCAAACAAGCCGAGTATGATACTTGTGTCGACCGTTGTTATCATGATTTTAGTTGTTATTTGTATTAAGAACAACGAACTCAAAGAGAAAATGGCCGAATATGACAAGAGAGAGGAATATCTGCTTAGCGAGATAAAAGTTCAGGAAGAACGTACGCAAGACATAGAAGAATATCGTAAATACATGAAGACCATGCAATATATCGAAGATATGGCAAAGAGTCGTCTTGGTCTTGTTTACGAGGATGAAATTATTATTGAAGCCGATGAATAACACCTTTACGTTTTGTACGGAAGGTGTTATTTTTGTGTGATATAAGATGTCGATTGGGATTTTTCGTAGTAAGATAGAGATGACTGTGGTGAATGTATGAACGATACTTTCTTAACAAAGGTTTCGGCGTTTATTGCCGACAACAAAATGTTTAAAAAAGGTGACAGCATAGTACTTGGTGTGTCGGGTGGCGCAGATTCTGTGGCACTTTTGCTGGTGTGCGATTTTCTTAAAGAAAAGTTTGAGTTAAATCTCAGTGTTCTTCACGTAAACCACGGTTTAAGAGAAGAAGCGGCATCGGAAGGCAAGTATGTTGAATCCCTTTGCAGGCAACGGAACATACCTTTCTTTTTAAAGGAAACAGATGTAAAAAGCATTGCGGAAAAAGCCGGGCTCGGCACCGAGGAAGCCGGTCGCATTGAGCGCTACAAAGCATTTTCCGAGCTTGCGGCAGGTATGGGTGAAAATACCAAAATTGCAGTGGCTCACAACAAAAATGATATGGCCGAAACGATGATTTTTAATTTGTGTCGGGGAACCGGTATTAAAGGTCTTGCATCAATTGCCCCGGTCAGGGGAAATATTATTAGGCCGCTTTTGTGTGTGACTCGTGATGAAATAGAAGATTTTTTGTTTAGGAACAATGTTTCTTTTTGCACGGATAAGTCAAATTTCACAGATGATTACACCAGAAATCGCATACGTAATCATGTTATTCCGTCAATGCGGGAGAATGTTGAAAATTTGGCGGTTGAGCATATGGCCGAAACGGCCGGTCAGCTTCACGACATAAATGTGTATCTTTCGAGAGTAACAAAAGAAGCATTTAATGCATGCGCAGATATTTTGACCGCAGGTGAAGCGGTAATTAATATACCACGGCTCCTTAAAGAAGATTTTTACATTCAGAGCCTTGTGGTTAAGCATTCCATTGATGAGCTTGTGCCGCAAAACCGTGATATTACGCATACTCACATAGACAGTGTTTTGAAGCTTTGCGGTAAGGAAGGTTCGAAAAGTGTTAATCTTCCGTATGGAATCGTTGCAGTTAAGGAATATGATTTGCTGAAGTTAAAAATCGGTGATGCCGGCAATACATTTTCTTTTGAGCCAAAAGCCTTAAAGATAGATGCGGTCAATCATTTCGACAAGATCGGAACTTTTGTAACTAAAGTGTTTGCAAAAACACCGGACTTTAAGCCGATTGAAAATAAGTATACGAAATGGTTCGATTATGATAAAATAACAAAATGCGTGATGTTGCGCACACGAAAAAGTTCGGATTATATAGTGGTAAACGCAACAGGCGGCACACAGAAACTCAAGGACTATTTCATTAACCTGAAGATTCCGAAAGCACAGCGAGATTCAATTTTGTGCCTGGCGGACGATAATCGTATACTGTGGGTCGTAGGATATAGAATCGGTGAGGACGTAAAAGTAACGGATCTCACTCGCAACATTTTAGAAATTACCTTTATTGAGGAGGATAATTTATGAATCACGAAGTTCGAGTAATGCTTTCCGAGGAAGAAGTAAATCGCAGGATTTCCGAAATCGGCGAGAAAATTACAAAGGATTACGCAGGAAAGAGCGTACATCTTGTGTGTGTATTGAAAGGCGGCAGCTTCTTTATGTGTGAGCTTGCAAAGAGAATTAACCTTCCGGTATCTATTGATTTTATGTCTGTATCAAGTTATGGCAGCGACACTAAGTCAAGCGGAGTTGTACGTATTGTTAAGGATCTCGATGAGCCGTTATTGGGAAAGAACGTAATTGTTGTTGAGGATATTATCGATTCCGGACGTACTCTTTCATACCTGCTGGCGCTTTTGAAGGACAGAAAACCGGCAAGCCTTTCACTTTGCACTCTTTTAGACAAGCCCAGCCGTCGGGTGGTGGATGTTGATGTGCAATATACCGGCTTTGAAATACCCGACAAGTTTGTAGTCGGCTACGGTCTTGACTACGATCAGATGTACAGAAACCTTCCTTATATCGGAGAGGTTGTTTTTCCTGAAAATAACTAATGAAAGGGGATAAGAATTGAACAAAAAATCCCATGGCTATAGAGCATATTTTACGTTTATGCTTATATTGCTGGCAATTACAATAATAATATCGATTGCTCAAAGACCAACCGATTATTACACCAAGTCGCAGCTTATTAACGATATTAATGACGGTAAAATTTCGGAAGTAATTATTAACCCGAATGCTGCCAATAAAACCGGAATCTTAGAGGTAAAATTTGTATCCGGTATCGTTAAAAATTTGTTTGTTACGGATGTAACCGATGTTGAAAAGGACTTGGAAAAGCTTGAGGTTACACTCTATGTTGACGATATTCCGAGGGAAAATTGGTTTTTAAGCTACGTGCTTCCCATTCTTGTAATACTTATTGTCGGCGTATTTTTATTTATACTGATTTCTTCGCAGAATACCGGCGGCGGAAATTCCAAGATGATGAATTTCGGGAAGTCGCGTGCCAGAATGTTTACCGGTGATGAGAACAAAACAAAGCTTAGCGATGTAGCCGGTCTTAACGAGGAAAAAGCTGAACTTGAGGAAATAATTGATTTTCTTAAGGACCCCGAAAAATATATTAAGGTAGGTGCCAGAATTCCCAAAGGCGTATTGCTTGAAGGCCCTCCCGGTACAGGTAAGACATTGCTTGCCAAGGCAATTGCCGGTGAAGCAAATGTTCCGTTTTTCAGCATTTCCGGTTCGGATTTTATGGAAATGTTCGTGGGTGTGGGCGCTTCACGTGTACGTGATTTGTTCGCTGATGCTCAAAGAAATGCTCCTTGTATAGTCTTCATAGACGAAATAGACGCCGTTGCCAGACGTCGCGGTACAGGTATGGGCGGCGGACACGATGAACGAGAGCAGACCTTGAACCAGTTGTTGGTAGAAATGGACGGTTTTACCGAAAATTCCGGAATTATTGTTTTGGCAGCCACAAACCGTGTAGATATACTCGATCCGGCAATTATGAGACCCGGTCGTTTTGACAGAAAGATTACAGTCGGTGTTCCGGATGTAAAGGGACGTGTAGAAATACTGAATGTTCATGCCAAGAACAAACCGCTGTCAGAAGATGTTGACTTTAATGATATTGCACATTCAACCGCAGGCTTTACCGGTGCTGACCTTGAAAACTTATTAAACGAATCAGCTATTCGCGCGGCAAAAGAAAACAGAGCTTTTGTGACACAGGATGATATACGTAAATCGTTTGTTAAGGTAGGAATCGGTGTCGAGAAGAAGAGTCACGTTATTACCGATAAAGACAAACGGATTACAGCTTATCATGAAGCCGGTCATGCTATTTTGTTCCACACATTGCCCGATATGGATCCGGTTTATATAGTTTCGATTATTCCCACGGGAATGGGTGCGGCCGGGTATACAATGCCCATACACGAGCGTGATGACATGCACATTACAAAGGGCCGTCTTATGCAGGAAATAACCAGTCTCTTGGGTGGACGTATCGCAGAGTCTTTGGTGCTGGATGATATTACGACAGGGGCTTCGAACGATATTAAGCGTGCCACAAAGCTTGCACGTGATATGGTCACAAAATATGGTATGTCGGATAATATCGGTGTAATATGTTATGCCGAGGATGATGAAGATGAGGTCTTTATAGGACGGGATCTTGCACATGCGAAGAATCATTCCGAGCAGCTTTCCGGTGAAATTGATGTAGAGATAAAGAATATCATAGACGAGTGCTACAAAAAGGGCGAGAAGCTTATACGAGATAACATTAAAGTACTTCATGCGTGTGCCGAATTGTTGCTTGAAAAGGAAAAAATCGGACGCGAAGAATTTGAGGCTTTGTTTGAACAGTAAATCTGATTTAGGGTTGTGTGAAAAGGCACAACCCTTTTTTTGTTGCTTTTTCACAACATTCATTTGTGCACAATTCACAAATACGAGACGTACAATTTGTAAATTTTGTGAATCGTGAGCATTGTAGATATTAGGACCCTCTGATATTATACTTCTTGTAACCCCCCAATACATTATATAGTTTTTTGCTATACCCCATAAGAAGAAATACCTTCTCAGAAACAGCCGATAGCTTGCTATCGGCTGTTTTACTGTGCAAAAATATTTGTTTAAAGAAAGCAAAAGGAGAATTTAAGGCGAACGGTAATGTCGGGATATCGTTTTGTTAACTTTAAAACGATAAGATTTTGAGCTATAATACACAAGGGAATTTTCGAGCCAACGCGCCCATAAAACATATGAGCGGAATGGAGAAGCAATGAAATCAGAAGAAATAGCAAAAACAGAAAATAACCAGAAATATTTGTCACAGATGAAGCCGGTATTCTTTAAAAGGGCGCTTTACTCGGATACAACAGAAAATTATGTCTCTCCGAGCGAGCCCAATCCGTATGCCGAGGTAAAGATTACCTTCAGAACCGCAAGGGGAAATGTCGACAGAGTTTATCTGATTTCCGGAAACGAGGAAATTCCAATGTCAATTTCTTCTTCGGGCAGAACGTTTGATTATTATACATGTAAGGTTTTCCTGAATGATGAGCCGTTTAAGTATTATTTTAGAGTAGAGGCAGGCAAAATCAAATGTGTATTTGATGCACTCGGTATATCAAAAGATGGCAGTGGCGGGCATCCTTTTGTAATTATCCCCGGATTTAAGACCCCGGATTGGGCAAAAGGTGCGGTAATGTACCAGATTTTTACCGAGCGTTTTTGTAACGGAGACCCTACCAACGATGTTGATGATGCGGAATATTATTACGTGGGCGGGCCGGTAAAGAAAATAACAGACTGGTATCAGCTTCCGGCAACGGACGATGTACGTGAATTTTACGGCGGAGACTTGCAGGGTGTCATCAACAAGCTGGATTATCTCAGCGATCTCGGCATTGAGGTAATTTATTTTAATCCGCTTTTTGTGTCGCCTTCAAATCACAAATATGACAGTCAGGACTATGAGCATATCGACCCTCATTTCGGTAAAATTGTAAAAGATGGCGGAGAATGCTTAAAGGATGGCGATAACGATAACCGCAATGCCACAAAGTACAGAATGCGGGTATGTTCGCAGGAAAATCTGACGGCTTCCGATGAGCTTTTTATAAAATTGGTTGAAGAGGCACACAAACGAGGCATCAAAGTCATTCTTGACGGTGTTTTTAATCATTGCGGTTCGTTTAATAAATGGCTGGACAGAGAGCACATATACGATGACAGTCCGGAATACGAAAAAGGTGCTTATGTGTCCGGGGAAAGTCCGTACAGAAGTTACTTTGATTTTAAAGATAAAGAAGCATGGCCCGATAATGCAAGTTATGACGGATGGTGGGGGTATGATACGCTTCCGAAGCTTAATTACGAGGGCTCGCCGGAATTATTTAATCACATTTTGGATATAGCGGCCAAATGGGTGTCACAACCCTTTAATGCGGACGGTTGGCGACTTGACGTGGCTGCCGATTTAGGGCATTCACCCGAGTTTAACCATGCTTTTTACAAGAAATTCCGCAGACGTGTCAAGGAAGCCAATCCCGATGCGCTTATATTGGCCGAACATTACGGAGATCCGAGTGACTGGCTTAACGGAAAAGAATGGGATTCCGTAATGAATTATGATGCGTTTATGGAGCCCGTTACTTGGTTTTTGACAGGTATGCAAAAGCACAGTGATGATTTCAGACCGGATTTGGTGGGCAATACGGAGTCGTTTCTTTTTGCAATGGTGCTTGGCGGCAATCGTTTCACAATGCCGTCATTGATGGTTGCCATGAATCAATTGTCCAACCATGACCATTCACGTTTTTTAACGCGTACCAATCAGAAAGTAGGGCGGTTGTCGACGCTTGGTCCACAGGCGGCGTCTGAGGGTATTAACCTTGCAATAATGCGTCTTGCGGTTATGATTCAGATGACGTGGCCGGGCGCACCCACACTTTATTACGGCGATGAAGCCGGGCTTACCGGATTTACCGATCCCGACAATCGTCGTACATATCCATGGGGTAATGAAAATCCGGAACTTATCTCATATCACAGGGAAATGATTCGTATCCATAAAGAACAGCCCGAATTGAAGACAGGTTCCATAAAAATTCTTGTAAGAGAGCCTTCGTTGCTTGCATATGCACGCTTTACACGTTGCGAGTGCGTAGTTGTGGTAATCAATAGAGACACCGAAAAGCGGGTTGCCGATATTCCTGTATGGGAAGCTGTGTGCATAAAGGATAAGCCGATTACAAAGCTGATGCTTACGACCGGTGAGGGATACTCAACCGAGCGTATGGAGCTTACTCCCGAAGGCGGTAATGTAAAGATTACAATGGAACCGTTATCAGGTATGGTATTTAAAGTTTCCGAAAATCGGGAGCAAAGATAAAACAGCACGGAGATATTATGTTATTTCAGATTCACAATGGTGCCGCTATGTACGGCGGTGACACAATTTTAGAAAATGTAATGTTTGAAATTCGTAACAACAGCGAAAAAATAGCTGTTGTAGGCCGAAACGGTTGCGGAAAAACAACGCTGCTTAAACTGATTTCGGGTGAAATCGATCTTGTAAAGAAAGATTCCGATGAAGACACATATATTGTTAAGACCGGCAATCCTCAAATCGGTTATTTAAAGCAGATGACTTTTGAGGATAATTCGATTACCCTCGAGGAAGAAGTCAGGAAAGTTTTTGCGCCTATCAAAGCAATGCAGAAGCGCATGGACGAAATGATTGCAATAATGGGTGAGGATACAACCGGGGAACTGGCAGCAAAGTACACCGCTCTCGAGGAACAGTTTAATTACATAGGTGGTTATTACTACGAAAAAGAATATGAAGTTGTATTAAAAAAATTCGGCTTTACGGAAGAAGATAAAAAGAAACCTCTTTCGGAGTTTTCGGGAGGACAGCGCACAAAGATTGCCTTTGTAAAACTGCTGCTTGAAAAGCCCGATATTCTGTTGCTGGATGAACCTACCAACCATCTTGATATTGAAACGGTTGAGTGGCTGGAAGGATATCTTAAGGACTATCCGCGTGCAATTGTTGTAGTATCGCATGACCGTATGTTTTTGGATAACATAGTGGATGTTGTCTATGAAATCGAATATGGCAAGATGAAACGCTATAGCGGAAACTATTCCAAGTTCATGGAATTGAAACGCGAGGCGTGGGAAAAGCAAAAGAAAGATTATGATGCTCAACAAAAAGAGATAAAGCGTCTTCGTGACTGGGCAGAACAGTGGAAGAATACGCCTACAAAAGTTGCTGCCGCCCGCTCAAAGCTTAAAACCATTGAGCATATGGAAATCATTGATTGTCCCGACCGTTATGATACACGTTCTTTTAAAGCTTCCTTTAAGCCATTAAGAGAGACCGGTAAGGATGCACTTTTTATTAATAATCTTGAAATAGGCTACACAAATTCGCTTGCAAAGCTTTCCCTTGACATGAAGAAAGGCGAAAAAATCGGTATTATCGGCGGAAACGGTATAGGCAAGTCGACTTTATTAAAGACACTTGTCGGAATGTTGCCTCCGATAGCGGGTGAATTCAAATTCGGTGTTAATACCGATGTGGGATACTTTGATCAGCAGATGGCTCAGTATTCAAGTGCAAAACAGGTTATTGATGATTACTGGGACGAGTTTCCGCAACTTACGGAAACGGAGGTTCGAAATGATTTGGGCGCATTTCTTTTTACCGGAGAAGATGTTTTCAAATCTGTGAATATGTTGTCGGGTGGTGAGCGTGTAAGGCTTGCCCTTTGCAAAATATTTAAGACGGGACCAAATTTTTTAATTCTGGATGAGCCTACCAATCACATGGATATCGTGGGAAAAGAAACTCTTGAAAGCATGCTTAAGGATTTCCCCGGATCTGTGATATTTGTGTCTCATGACAGATATTTTGTAAAGCAGGTTTCCACAAAAGTTTTGGAATTTACCAAAGAACGGGTAATAACCTATCAATTCGGTTACGCAGAATACGAAGAAGCAAGGCTTAAACTGAATGCAGAAGCCGATTTTAAGAAAACAACTCCCGCTTTGAAATCTTCGGAAGAGAAAGCACCGAAACAGAATGTTTATAATAACCCGGGCAAGGAGATTTCCAAACTAAAAAAGAAACTTGAAAAAATAGAAAGTGAAATCAGTTTAGAGGAAGAAAAGGTCGTTAAGCTCAAGGAGGAACTTGCAAAACCCGAATATGCTTCCAGTTATTCCAAGCTTACTGAAATCCAGGGAGAAATCGACAGTGAAGAGGAAAAACTGTTACTCCTTATGGAACAGTGGCAGGAAACGGATAATGCATTGAGTGAGCTTACCGCGGAGGGATAATTCGATATGGTATACAACCTCAGTTACGATTATGCATCATTACTTTTACTTGGAATGCTCTTGTTTTTTTATTTTTACACACCGAAATACAAGAGCTTTCAAAACATATTGTTTGGAGTAATCCTTACAATAAGCTTTTTGTCGTGTGGTCTTGATGCATACAGCTCCGCTGTCGCAATGGTTAAGTATGCCGATTGTATATGGCTCAACAATATTATTCTTATGTTGTATCAGTTGATGCAGCATTCTTTACCGTTCTTGTATTTTGTATATCTGATGATAATCATTCACGGGGATGAACATGTTATTGAGGTTTTCAAAAAGCAGTATTATGCAAGTTTTTATCCGGTAGCATTTATTGAGTTAATGAATTTATTGAGCCCCATAACGCACTTGGCTTTCAGATATGATGAAACCGGTTATCACCGTACATGGTTTTATTTTGCGTCAAGCGCTTCAATGGTTTTCTATATAGTTGCATGTCTGGTTCTTGTTATCAGATACAACAAAGAAACCGGATTTTTGCCGAAAATGTCCGTGATTACTTATACTGTAATGACCATTCTTTTTACGTACATCCAGTATATAAAGCCTGAGCAACTGCTGATATGTTCAGGTGTTACGATTTCGGTTTTCACAATGTATATGGCGCTTCAAAGTCCCTCTCTTCTCAAGGAGGCTTTGGAAGATGCGGAAAGCTCTAAAAAAGCGGCCATTGAAGCCAATGAGGCGAAGTCTGCATTTCTGGCAAACATGTCACATGAAATCCGCACCCCCATGAATGCTATATGTGGTATGACATATCTTCTTGAAGCAACGGATTTGCAGAAAGATGCAAAAGAATATGTTAATACCATTCAGGTTGCCAGTGAAAATCTGTTGACACTCATAAATGATATTCTGGACTTCTCTAAAGTCGATTCGGGCAGAATGACTATCATGGAGACCGAGTATAGCATTGTAGATCTCGTTAAAGATGTAAACGGAATGCTTTTAGGACAGATTGATTGTTCAAAAGTTGCGCCTACGCTTTATGTAGGACCCGAAGTTCCGCAGATCTTGAGAGGCGATGTCACAAAAGTTAAGCAGATTATTTTTAACCTTGTCAGCAATGCAGTGAAGTTTACCGAATCGGGTCAGATTTCCCTTCATATAACGGCACAGGATAAGGGTAACGGAAAGATAAATCTTTCCATTAAGGTTAAAGATACGGGTATCGGTATTAAAGACGAAGACCGCGAAAAAATATTTGCCCAGTTCCAACAGATTGATATGGCGAAGAATCGTCGTAAAGAAGGAACCGGTCTCGGATTGTCATTGGTTAAGAGCTTTTGCGAGTTAATGAACGGTCACGTTGAGGTTGAAAGTGTATACGGAAGCGGAAGTACATTTACCGCTATCGTTGAGCAGGAAGCTGTAGAGTACTTTTCCGATAAATACAGAATTGTGCTTGATAATACGGTATTTCTGGTGTATGCAGACAATCCTTTTGTGAAAAGAAGCATCGAGCGTACATTGAGAAGTCTTGAGGCAACGTATGTAGTGGAAGATAAGGTATCTGCTGAGGCGGTCAATAAGTTCCCGGGCATGAGATATTGCATTGTTTATGATTACGAGCAGTATGGATTAAGCGTCGATCATACTTTTTTCAAGCCCGATGAAAAGATAATGAAGATAGCGCTTATTCCTTTTGACAGTCGTATTCCCGATGATGGTGATGGTATTATTTTTGACAGAAATCCCTTCTCTTTGTTTACAATTATGGATAACATCGATGTTTCGGGTTCAAGTGATGCCGACCGCAAAAATCTTCCGATATTTTTTAAACCCGAAACAAGGGTAGTGATTGTTGATGATAACAAAGTAAATCTTAAGGTTACGAGTGCGATACTTAAAAAATTCGGAATCAATTCGGAGATGATGCTTTCCGGTTTTGATATACTCGAAGCTTTGGATAAGGGCAATGAATATGATTTGATTTTTATGGATCATATGATGCCCGATCTTGACGGCGTTGAAACCGTAAAGCGCATTCGTGCGCTCAAGAAAGGAAATTGCAATAAAGTTCCGATAGTGGCGCTTACCGCAAATGCTATTAAGGGTGTTGAAAAGGAATTTTACGATGCCGGCATGAACGGCGCCTTGTTTAAGCCGATTAATGTAGAAGATTTGAAGGAAACGTTAATCAAGTGGTTGCCCAGAAGTTTAAGAGCGACTGAATCCGAGGAAAAAGAAGGCAAGGAGTAAAAGGATGCGCTCTCGAAACAGGAAGACGGCAGCTTCTGATAATCGAAGCATATATTTGGCAAATATGTCACATGAAATCCGAACGCCCATGAATGCAATCGTGGGCCTTTCGGATTTGCTGTTAAAACAGGTAAAGAATCCCGAAGAGCGGGAATATCTGTATGAAATGCAGACAGCAACCAAAAATCTGTTAATGACAATCAATAATATTCTCGACTACGAAGGTATGGTTAACGGGAGTATCAGGATTAATTCAAACAGCTTTGAAGTAGGTGCACTGCTTTCTGAAGTAATCTCCATCACTAAACTGAATATCAGTGATAAAAATGTTAAGTTTTTAGTGGACGCAGATCCCGGAATACCGGGTGTTTTGCGTGGCGATGTTACGCGTATTAAACAGGTATTGGTGCACCTTCTTTCCAATGCCGAGAAATTTACCAAGCAAGGTTATATTAAGCTTAAGGTCAGCTATGCAAATTGTGAGGCTGTCTGCAATGTGACATTTTTAATCGAGGATACCGGAAACGGCATGAAGCCCGAGACGGTAAGGCGTGTATTTCTGCCTTACGAGCAGGCTGATGCTTCAACAAAAAGAGATGAAGGCGGACTTGGAATAGGCCTCACAATAGCGAATGCGTTGGTAAACCTTATGGGCGGTAAACTTAAGGTGGAATCAGAAATTGGTAAGGGAACCAAAGTTTTCTTTACGCTTGCACTTCCGATTGTAAGCTCGGAAAGTCAAAACGTAGTACGCGCTTCAAGGGAAAAGCATGTAGCCGTTTTTCTGCAGGATAAGCAGGAAATAGCCATTGTTTCATCAAATTTTGCATCTATGGGTATATCGCATATTTGCCTCGACAATCTCGGAGAGCTGTTTTTAGAGCAGGGAAAACGCAAATTCACACATATTCTTGTAGATTACAATAAGTTTGTACAGTTAAGAGATGTAAAAGAAATTACGGAACTGGGAGCAACGTTTATAGTTGCCATTGATTATGTTAAACAGGAACAGCCGGGATACAAGGCAGTCTATTTGCGTAAACCGTTCTGGCATGGTGAGATAATACGTGCATTTAATGCATCAGCGCTTGATATTTCGCGAAAGAACGAGTTAAAAGAAACCATTTGCGTTAACGGAGCGCGCGTTCTTTTGGTGGATGATAATGATATTAACCTGCGCGTAACGGCAGGTTTGTTGCGCCCGTACGGTGTTGCTGTGGATACGGCAAGCTCGGGTGAAGAAGGAATCCGGCTTATTAACAAAACAAAATATGACATCGTGTATATGGACCATATGATGCCGGGCATGGATGGTGTTGAAGTTACTAAAATAATCAGAGAGATTGACGATCCGTATTACAGACAATTGCCGATTATTGCTCTTTCCGCCAATGCAATTGACGGGGCTGAAGAGATGTTTATTAATGCCGGTATGAATGCATTTTTAGCAAAACCGGTTGAAATTGAAGAACTTGAAGCATCCCTTATCAAATGGTTGCCTGCCGATAAAATTAAGACCGCTGTATGCGAAGCGGTACCTATCGAAGGTGAAAAGAATGAATTTGGCAGTTTCAAAAAAATCGACGTAAATGTCGGATTGTCGTACACGAATGGCGATGTTGAAATCTACAGAGGCATATTGAAGGATTTCGCAATGTCGCTGCACGACAAACAGGCGTTGATAAACAAGCTTGCAAATGATGAAGATATAGGGCGTTTTACAATAGAGGTACATTCTTTAAAATCAGTTTCCAAAACTATCGGAGCGGTTACATTAAGTGAAAAAGCGCTTGAACTTGAGAGATTGGGACATGCCCGGGATATAAGTGCCGTAGGCAATAAACTCAATTCACTGAATTTTGAAATCGAATGTCTGATGGAGGATTTAAAGCCCTTTGCCGGTAAAGAAGACATCAGCATTAAGCGTGTACCGTTAAATCGTGAAAAAGCGTTGGAAAAGCTTAAAGCGGTTTACGATGCTGCCGACGATTTTGACTATGAAACAGCCCGTGATGCGATAGTAAGCCTTGGAGAATATCTGTATCCCGAGTATGTTGAGGCGCTCTATCAAAAAATGCATGAAAGCATTGAAAATATCGATTACGATGAAACCCGCAAAAAAGCGGTTGAGATTATGGCGGTAATTTAATTTATGGAGAAGGCATATAAACTTGAATTTGCAGCTTCCAACCAGGGAAGTCTGTACAATACGTCGTGCGGTCTTTCGAAAACAGAGCCGTTGCACAGCTTTGGCCCTGCGGTAAAGCCGTTTTACCTGATTCACTATATTTTGAGCGGAAAGGGTACTTTTCAATATGGCGAGAAGGAGTATCATCTTGAAGCCGGATACGGATTTTTGATAACTCCCGAGCAGCTTGCTTTTTACCAAGCCAGCAAAGACGATCCGTGGACTTATGTGTGGGTAGGATTTACGGGAACCGAAGCGGCAAAATGCGTGGATGACTTAGGATTGTCGGTTAATCATCCGGTTTTCTTTTGCGATAAGTCCGATGAGATATACGATGCGGTAACAAGTATGATGGAATACAATACGTACAGTGCATCGGACAGACTTCGTCGAAACGGTTATCTTTCCTTGTTTTTGTCAATCCTTGCAGCAAGAAGTGATACAGCTGTTGACGAGAAAGATGACAAGGCCAACGACCATGTTGAAAAAGCAATTGAGTATATACGTCTTAACTACTGCAACCCGATACGAGTTACGGACGTGGCGGATTATGTGTGTATAAACAGGAGTTATCTGTATTCGTTGTTTGAAGAATATTTACACATTTCACCGCAGAAGTTTCTGACGATGTTCAGAATCACAAAATCTTTGGAATTGCTGCATGCGACAGATTATACAATTGAAAGTATTGCTCTTTCGTCGGGCTATACGGATGTTTTAGTGTTCACAAAAGCGTTTAGGAGAGAGACCGGAATGTCGCCGTCAACATACAGAAAAGAGATGCAAAGCGGCGGTGCGCAGAGCAGTAAGGAACAGCTTAGGAAGCTTGAAGAGTTTATTGCAAATGGTATCAGTAACAGATAATATAACATTTTGACAGGTTTTTTTAACAATACCATATTTATTGAAGCCCCAAGTTGCTTACAATAGTAAGTAACAGGGGCTTTTTGCTAAAATAAGGGAGGACAAACATGAAGAATATTATTACAACGGAATTTGCCAAAGTATTCGGTGACAGCAAAGACGTAAGATGTTTTTTTGCACCCGGACGAGTTAACTTAATCGGTGAACATACAGACTATAACGGTGGACATGTTTTTCCCTGTGCACTCACAATAGGCACATATGCGGCAGTCAGAAAGCGTTCTGACAGTGAGGTTCGTTTTTACTCCATGAATTTTGAAAAAGAAGGCATTGTCACAGTTAACCTTAAGGATGAATTAAAGCCTTCGGCAAATCTTAAATGGGCAAATTATCCTGTCGGAATCATCTGGGCTTTTAAAGAACGCGGTATGGTTTTGAATCAGGGTTTTGATATTTTGTTTAATGGAAATATTCCTAACAGTTCGGGCCTTTCTTCATCGGCTTCCATTGAAGTGCTGACAGGTTTTGTGCTTAAGTCATTATATGGTTTTGAAGTTTCCAATCAGGACCTTGCGTTGATAGGACAGTTTTCGGAAAACAAATTCAACGGTGTTAACTGCGGCATCATGGATCAGTTTGCGATTGCGATGGGTAGCTTCGGACAGGCAATATTCCTTGATACAAATACTTTAAAATACGAGTATACGCCTGTTAAACTTAACGGAGCCAAGCTTGTAATAGCATGTTCCAACAAAAAGCGCGGGCTTGGAGATTCCAAGTATAACGAACGTCGCGCGGAATGCGAAGAAGCGCTTGCCAGAATCCAAAAGGTAAAGAATGTAGGTTCGTTGGGTGAACTTACCGAAGAAGAGTTCGATAAAGTCAGAGGTGCCATCAACGATCCGGTTAAAGAGAGAAGAGCTAAGCATGCGGTTTATGAGAATCAGCGTACCATAAAGGCGGTTGCCGCTCTTAAGGCCAATGATATTGAAACATTCGGTAAGCTGATGATTGCTTCGGATACTTCATTAAGAGAAGATTACGAAGTAACAGGTATAGAACTTGACACGCTTGTAGCCGAAGCATTAAAGGTTGAAGGCGTTATCGGCTCACGCATGACAGGTGCAGGTTTCGGTGGCTGCACGGTTTCAATTGTGAAAGACGAAGCCATTGATACCTTCATTGAAACGGTAGGTAAAAATTATCTTGCAAAAATCGGCTATGCCGCAGATTTTTATGTTGTTGAAGTAGGCGACGGCCCAAAGGAGATATAAATGAATTCAATAGAATTTTTAATTGCCAAGCTTGTTAAGTATGGCGAAAACAGTAACCTTTTTGAAAAGGAAGACGTAATATATGTTACGAACCGCCTTCTTATGCTTTTTAACATCGATGAAGCTTACGATGGAGAAGTGCCGGATGTAAAGGTTGACGATCTTGAAGGAATTTTGAAGGAAATGCTTGATTATGCCTTTGAAAACGGCTTAATCAATGACAACGGAACAGTGACAAGGGATCTTTTTGACACAAAGATTATGGGTTGCATGGTTCCTTTCCCCAGCACTGTTATTGCAAAGTTTAAAGCGCTCTACAAAGAAGATCCGGTTAAGGCAACCGATTATTTTTACAAGCTTTCACGCGACACGGATTATATACGTCGCTATCGTATTGTAAAGGATCAGAAATGGGTAACATCTACCGAATACGGTGATATCGATATCACAATTAATCTTTCAAAGCCCGAGAAGGATCCCAAGGCAATTGCAGCTGCAAAGCTTATGAAACAGGCAGGGTATCCTAAATGCCTGCTTTGCAGGGAAAATGAAGGATATGCAGGTCGCATGAATCACCCCGCAAGGGAAAATCACAGAATTATCCCGGTTACGATTAACGGTTCGCAGTGGGGCTTTCAGTATTCACCATACGTTTATTATAATGAGCACTGTATAGTGTTTAACGGCGAGCATGTGCCTATGAAAATCGATCATGGTACATTTTGCAAGTTGTTTGATTTTGTAAAGCAGTTTCCGCATTATTTTGTGGGCTCCAACGCCGATCTTCCGATAGTGGGCGGGTCAATACTTACACACGATCATTTCCAGGGCGGTCATTATGAGTTCGCTATGGCGAAAGCCGGCGTTGAAAAAGAATATACAATCAAAGGCTTTGAGGATGTCAAAGCAGGTCGTGTAAAGTGGCCTATGTCTGTTATCCGACTTTCGGGTCCCGACACGGGCAGAATTATTGAGCTTGCTGACGTGATATTAAACGCATGGCGCGGGTATACCGATGAAGAGGCGTTTGTTTATGCGTTTACAGACGGAGAGCCTCACAATACAATTACCCCTATTGCCAGAAAACGCAAAGATATGTATGAGCTTGACCTTGTACTTCGCAATAATATCACCACTAAGGAGCATCCGCTCGGTGTATATCACCCGCACGCCGGCCTTCATCACATAAAGAAAGAAAATATCGGGCTTATTGAAGTTATGGGCCTTGCGGTATTACCGGCTCGTCTGAATACAGAGATAGCAGATTTGGAAAAGGCTTATCTTGAGGGTAAAGATGTTCGGGCTGATGAAAATCTTTCAAAGCATGCCGACTGGCTTGATACATTTAAAGACAGAATTGATGCCAATACTTCCGAGATTCATGAAATTATGCAGGAAGAAATCGGAAAGGTATTCAAGCAGGTTCTTGAGGATGCCGGTGTTTACAAACGTAACGAAGACGGCATGAAAGCTTTCGACAGATTCATAGACAGTTTGTAATTTAAAGCTTCGCGCAGATAGATGGTGCGCGAAGCTTTTTTGCTTTATAGGAAAGTTCTTCAAATTTCCTATAAAGCAAAAACCGCTCCGTGAGGATGCACACTCTTATACGGAAATATGGGTCTACGCAAGTGTGATAAAAGAAGGTATAATCCATATATGGAAATAATAATAGGCTACAGGAAAATATGCTGTGAAAGGTATTATGGGTCGATATGAAAAAGCGATTTCTTTCTGTATTTGCATTTGTAATGACTATATGTATTGTCACAGGCTGTGCCGAAAATCATGAAATAACGAAAACAGTCAAATCGGATATTGCTAAATATGAGGCAAGCCCGCTTCTTGACGTTAACCATATTATCGAGCAGAATTCACCTTACCAATATGAGCCGGGAGAGCTTGTTTTTTCAATTGCCCCCGGATTTTACGACAGCAAACAGTCACTTTCAATCAGCTTTTCGGATAAGTCCAAAACCGGAACGATTTATTATACGATTGACGGTTCAAAGCCAACTGCGAAAAGCAACAAGCTGTCTGGCAGCATACGCTTTATGGCGCAAAGCGATAAGCTTTCGAAAATATATGTGGTGCGTGCTTTTGCCATTTATGAAGACGGCACACAATCCGAAGAGATTGCGGGCACGTTCGTTGTTAACAGTGATATTAAAAACCGTTATTCGACAGTTGTTGTTTCGATAATGGGTAATCCCGAGGATCTTACGGATGAACCCGACGGAATTTTATATAAAGATAACGCAAAATCGCGCGGTGAAGAATCCGAAAGAAAAGTATATGTCGAAATGTTCGATTCTTCGGGGAAAGCGCTTTTGTCGCAGGCAGCCGGTTTAAGACCCTACGGCGGAGCGTCAAGAGAGTCTGTTATCAAGTCCATGAAATTGTTTGCCCGTGGTGAATATGGCGAAAAACGTTTTAAGACAGATGTGTTCGGCGCCGTAGCCAAAGATGACATTACTACGGTTTCGTCGTACAAAAAGCTTGTGCTAAGGAATGCAGGTAACGACTTTCAGTTCGGTTATATAAGAGATGAATTTAACCAGCGGCTGGCGAAGGCCGCGGGCTATGCTGACTACGAAGAAGTATTGCCGGCCACCGTATATATAAACGGTGAATATTATGGCCTTCTATGGCTTCATGAAAGCTACTGCGATACGTATTTTAAAAAGCGTTACGGCGAGGGAGAAGGTGAATTCGTGATTCTTGAGGGCCGCGAGCGCAGTAAGGATGACAGTGGCGAAGACGGTATATGGCAGGATAATACCGAAAGCTGGTCACAACAGTTTAATGATTATTACAAATACATAACAGCGTATGATTTAAAGGACGATGACGTATACGCAGATCTTGAGAAATTCATTGATGTTGAGAACTATCTTGACTACTATGCTTTTCAAATATATACGGGAAATTATGACTGGCCGCAAAATAACTACAAGTGTTACAGGTATATAGCAGCTGACGGCGAAGAGTACGGAGAGGGCGTTTTTGACGGCAGATGGCGTTTTCTTTTGCATGATACGGATTATTGCTACAACTTGTACGAGCAGGATAAAACAAAGCCCGAGTATGATAATTTAAAACATATTATGAGTGAAAAATATGACCGGTATTCGCCGTTATTTACTAAGCTTATGCAACGTGATTCTTCAAGAGAGTATTTCTTAAACAAGATAAACTCTTTGATGGAAACCGTATTTAAACCTGAAAATGCTTATGAAATTCTTAATGACTTAAATAAAGAACGTATGACAGAGCATAAAATATACCAGAATCATCTTGATATTTTGCGCAAAGCAGGCGAGTCGGATTTATGGTCGGGACTTGACAGGTTGTCAAGCGACCTTGAGGATATTAAGACGTTTTTGCTTAAACGTCCCGAGTACATGAAGAGCTTTTTGGAAAGACTGGAATACTAGACGGTTATGGAAAAACTGCTTACTGAAATTTTCAACAGAATGGAGCAACAGTACGGAAGAGACCTTACGTGTTATCTTAATCACGATGATGCATGGCAGCTTCTTGTTGCAACAATTATGAGTGCACAATGTACCGATGCACGCGTTAATGAAGTAACTAAGGATTTATTTGTGAAGTACCCTTCGGTTCAGGCATTTGCCAAGGCAGATTTGAGTGAACTTGAAAAGGATATTCACTCTGTCGGTTTCTATCACAACAAAGCTAAAAATATTATTGCATGCTGCCGGAAACTTGTAAGTGATTTTGACGGCGAAGTACCTTCTGATATCGAGTCGCTGACAACCCTTCCCGGAGTGGGCCGTAAAACGGCAAATGTGATAAGGGGTAATATCTTTAAAGAGCCAAGTGTAGTAGTGGATACTCATGTGTTGAGAATATCCAATAAATTGGGACTTGTAAAAACAGATGACCCCGTCAAGGCGGAATTTGCGTTAATGAAGGCTGTCGACAAAGAATACTGGATTTACATCAATCATTGGTTTATTGCTCTTGGAAGGACTATATGCAAGGCTCCTAAGCCAAAATGTGAAGAGTGCTATTTAAAAGACATATGCCGGTCGGCAGGTAAAAAGAAAACTTGAAATCATCGGGAGAAATAATGGATTCTTATGTTTCATTGGATTTGGAAACAACAGGTCTTAATCCAAAACATGAAAAAATAATAGAAATCGGTGCAGTAAAGATAATTGACAACGCAGTTGCGGATACATTTTCGACGTTTGTAAATCCGGGGCGCAAGCTTGATGAGCACACGAAAACTTTCACGGGAATTTCGGATGCGGATTTAGAAGGTGCCGAGTCAATTGAAAATATTATACCTAAGCTTGTTGAATTTATCGGTGACCTTCCGCTTTTGGGGCATCGCATTCTTTTTGACTACTCATTTGTGAAGTGTGCCTGCGTCAATGCAAACCTCCCATTTGAAAAAGAAGGCGTGGATACACTTAAAATTTCGAGAGCATGTTGTCCCGAGCTTCCAAGTAAAAAGCTTGTGGATATGTGCGCACACTACAAAATGGAGTATCAGGCGCACAGGGCTTACAATGATTCGCTTGCGACCGCAAAGCTGTTTGCGTGCTTAAGGAAAGATTATGAGAAGAAGTATCCGGAATTATTTGTGCCGCAGAAACTTACATATACGGTAAAAAAAGAAAGTCCTGTAAGGCCGGTGCAGCTGGAACGTTTGCAAAGTCTTATTGAACGTAAGAAAATTGATTGTCCTTATGAATTAAACAGGATGTCTCGTAACGAAGCGGCAAGGTATTATGATATCCTGGTCGCAAAATACGGCAAATAACTTCAAAAAACATAATTTTTCACGCAAAAAACATTAAAATGTGAATGTTAAATTTATCAAGGATTAATAGTATGATACAAATATTGGCGGAGTATGCTATTTTGCTGGGAAATAGTGCGCGCCGGATATCATACATGAAATGGAGATTAAGATGCAGTTTACAAATGAAAACGGTGCCTTGGTGGCACGTACAAACGGTGAAACACTGCGCATTGAAGCATGGGGTAAAAACGCACTTCGCGTACGTTCAACAATGCTTTCCAAATTTACGGAGCATGATTGGGCATTAACCGAAAAGGTTCCCGCTTCAAAGTCGGAAATCGAGTTTTTTGAGCGTGATAACTGGGTAGGAGACGGTACAATTAATCAATTGCCGTATGCCTCTATTACGAATGGCCGCATTAAGGCAGAAATTAATTTTGCCGGCGTTATTTCCTTTTTTAGGGATAATAAATTGATTTTGCGCGAGTATTTCCGCTCGTACGGCGGTACAATTTCACGCGAAAGCCGTTGCTTAAAAATAGTTAACAGAGAATGGAAGGGCATAATCGGCGGTACGGGTTACAGTCTGAACCTGAAATTTGAGTCCAACGAAGGCGAGAAGATTTTCGGTATGGGCCAATATCAGCAGCCTTATATGGATTTAAAGGGAAGTGTACTGGAGCTTGCTCAGCGCAATTCACAAATAAGCGTCCCCTTTATGACATCCTCGCTCGGATATGGTCTTTTATGGAACAACCCGGCTGTAGGTCGCGTAACATTTGGTAAGAATTATACCGAGTGGATTGCCCGTTCCACAAGACAGATGGATTATTGGATTACGGCTGACGAGAACCCTAAGGCTATACTTGCAAACTACACTGAGGTTACCGGACACGCACCGGTATTTCCCGAAAATCTTATGGGTTTATGGCAGTGTAAGTTAAGATATCGCACTCAGGACGAGGTACTTGAAGTTGCGCGTGCTTATCAAAAAGAAGGCATTAAGATTGACCAGATAGTAATTGATTTCTTCCACTGGACCGTACAGGGCGACTGGAAGTTTGATAAAACATATTGGCCCGATCCCAAGGCTATGGTCGATGAACTTCACGCAATGGGTATAAAGGTTATAGTTTCGGTATGGCCTTCCGTAGACCGTAAGTCCGAAAACTTCTATCCTATGATGGAGAAAGGTTTATTGATAAAGACCGAGCGCGGTGCTGCACAGACATATGATTATCAGGGTGACTGTGTGGAAATCGATCCTTTCAATCCCGAAACAAGGGAGTATGTATGGAATGTATGTAAAAAGAACTATTACGACTATGGTATAGATGCATTCTGGCTTGACAATTCCGAGCCTGATTACGGCGTATATGATTTTGAAAATTACAGATACAGTGAAGGCCCGGCTCTTGAAGTCAGCAATATGTATCCTCAGATGTACAGCCGTGTATTTTACGATAAGATGTCTAAGCTTGGCGATGGCACGGTAGTTAACCTGTTACGTTGCGCCTGGGCAGGCAGCCAGAAATACGGTAACGTAGTATGGTCCGGTGATGTTCCCAGTACATTTGAGGCATTTTACGATCAGGTTCAGGCTGGTCTTAATATGGGTCTTGCGGGAATTCCCTGGTGGACAACTGACATCGGTGGATTTATGACAGATGACGTAAACGACCCTGATTTCAGAGAATTATTGATACGTTGGTATCAGTTCGCGGTATATTCGGCAGTATTGCGTATGCACGGTGACCGTGGACCTTACAATATCCCTCCGCTTGACAATCGTGACTGGGGTGGCGGATATCTTCACACAGGTCAGCCTAACGAGTTATGGAGCTACGGTGAAGATAATTACGCAATTATGAAGAAATATTACGATGTACGTATTAAGATGCATGACTACATAAAGTCACTTTATGAAGAGACATCAAAGAACGGTTCACCTTTGATTCGTACAATGTTCTATGAATTTCCGGATGATGCCAAGTGCTGGGAACTTCAGGATCAGTATATGTTTGGTGCCAAGTATCTGTGCGCACCGATATTTAAGCTTCATCAGTACGAGCGTGATGTTTACCTGCCTGAAGGTGCCAAGTGGCAGCTTACTTCGACGGGCGAGACATTTGAAGGTGGCAGGGTAGTCACAGTTAAAGCTCCGATAGATTATATGCCTGTATTTGTTAGAATATAATTTCTCCCATCAAAAAAGACCTGCTTTCGCGAAACTGCGAAAGCAGATCTTTTTACTTTATAGGAAATTCGAAGAACTTTCCTATAAAGTAAAAACGTTCCGCGAGGATGCGCACTCGCGCGAACGGTAAATGTCGCTGTCGCGACCGCGCTCGGCGCGTGCGTTTCGCTTGCGAAACGCTTTTTATAGGAATTTCTTCAAATTAAATTATAAGTCGTCGCTTAATGCTTCAAGTCCTTTAGCGTTTTCAACCTTACTTGACTTGATGTTTTTAACAAGTACGGTGAATACTATAAAGCTTAATATTGTGAGCGCACCTGCGTAGAACGGAAGAACATTCCATGCGCTTGCACTCATTAATATAAGGCCTAACAGAATAGGTGTAACTGTTTGGGCCGACATACTTGCGGCATAGTAGAAACCGGTGAATTTTCCGATTTTTTGAGAAGAACACAATTCCACGACCATCGGGAAAGAACAGTTGTGAACAAGTGCCATTCCGTAACCCTTAATTGCCCAGACTACAAACAACAATACGGGGAAGGAAAATTCATTCTGAGTACCGATAACGTTAACAACGTTTCCTGTAGGCTTGGCAAAAATCATAACAAGGTAGCCTAAAACGGTAACACCAAGGCCGGTGGAAATAGTCCATTTACGACCAATCTTATCAGCAATGGCCCCTGCGGTTGCAAAGCCGGCTACACTGGCAACTCCGCCGAGGATTGTAAGAATCATTGTTTTGCTGGAAGAAGACTGCAAGTAGTAAATTACATAGTTTCCGATGTAAGTTCCGATGGCATTATCAGCCATGAACCACAAAAACTCAGCTGCCAGGATTGCAAGCAGCATGTTGCGGTTTGCCGTAGACATAGGCTTATCATCGTCAATGGGTGTTTCGATAGCGGCAAGACGTTCACCTTCGTCCATTTCGTCTTTAAGCTCTTTGGCAAGTTTGTTTTCCTTGATGGAGAAGAATAAAACCAAAGCCGAGATAACCATAAGAATCGAAGCGATGATGAAAGGAATCTCGATTGTCCATACTTTACGGGCTTCATCGGTAGCATTGATGTAGTCGGAAAGTTTTAAGAAAATGCCGAGCACGGTAGCTGCAGCGCCGCCAAGATATCCCATGATGTTAATGATGCCGTTGGCCTTGGCACGTAACGGCTTAGGAGTAATGTCCGGCATTAAAGCAACAGCGGGGTTACGGTACATCATCATGAACATCAATACTATGGCCATTACAATTACCATGCCGACGATGTTGTTGCGATGGAAAAATAAAGGAATGAACGGGAATGCAATGGCAGATACAAAAGTACCGGTCAAGATATAAGGCATTCTTTTTCCGATGGGGGATTTGGTCTTATCGGAAAGGTTACCGAATATGGGTAACAGTATCAGGGCAGCAAGGTTATCGCATGCCATAATGATGCCGACTATCCATTGAACATTCAAGATTTTGGAAGGGTCGCTGGCCTTAAGCTCAGCGGAAGAAAGACCGTACATTCTGCGGGCAAAAATGTCTGTTAAGAATGTAGGACACCAGGAATCGTAAACCTGCCACAACAGCAGAATGCCAAAGAAGGCAAAACCGATAAGGCAGGTGCGTTTCTTATTAAGTTTCATAAAAATACCTCCATAAATTGTGTAAACCCATGAAAATTATTATATAAGATTTTGCTTTTTTATACAAGAAATAGTACAATACTGTGTGAGCTGTGTAAGCGCTTTCACAAAGGAGATTAACTATATGCCAACGATATATTGGGCCGGTGATTCAACGGTGCAGACAAATGATTATTCAACTTATCCGCAGACCGGAATAGGGCAGGTTTTTAAACTGTTTGTAAAGGATGATGTTAATGTTTGCAATCATGCCAGAAACGGTCGCAGCACTAAAAGTTTTATAGACGAATCAAGAATGATTCCCATATATGACAACATTACCGCGGGAGATTTTCTTTTTATACAATTCGGTCACAACGACGAAAAACTGGAAGACCCGGCAAGGGGAACGCATCCTTACGGAGATTTTCAGGAAAATCTTGAAAAGTTCGTAAATGTGGCCCGCAACAAAAAAGCGTATCCGGTGTTGATTACCCCGCTTGCGCGTCGGCGTTTTGATAAAGAAGGCAATATCGGTCCGGCTACCCACGGAGAATACGTCGATGCAATTAAAGCTTTGGGAGCACGTCTTAATGTTCCCGTAATTGATTTAACAACGGAAAGCCGTAATCTTCTTGCAAAAGAAGGAATGCTGAAAAGCCGGGAATGGTATATGAATTTTGACGCCGGAATTTACGAACACTACCCCGAGGGAAAAGACGATAATACACATTTACGTTATCAGGGCGCTGTGGTATATGCAAAACTCATAGCCGACGGACTTAAAAAGTTTGGCGGAATATACGAAGATTTGATAATTGATTACTACAAAAAAGATGAACTGTAAGGAGTTATAAATGGGACAATTATTTGAGTCCGATCTTAATAACGGAAGGTTTACGAATCCTGTTCTTTTTGCGGATTATTCAGACCCGGATGTAATCAGGGTTAATGATACCTTTTATATGACGGCTTCCAGCTTCAATTATGTGCCGGGGCTTCCGATACTTACGTCTAAGGATTTGGTAAACTGGAAAATTGCAAATTATGCGTTAGATAATATTCCGTTTGAGAACTACAAAATTCCGCAACTCTCAAAAGGGGTGTGGGCGCCTGCATTAAGATATCGTAACGGAATCTTTTATATATACTTCGGCATGCCCGATGAGGGTTTGTTTATGGTAAACTCCGAAAATCCGCTGGGTAAGTGGGAAGAGCCTGTGTGTGTTCTTGAAGGAAAGGGACTGATTGACTGCTGTCCTTTCTGGGATGATGACGGCAAAGCATATATTATTCACGGTTATGCAAAAAGCCGTATCGGTTTTAAGAGCTGTCTCGGTATTTTTGAAATGTCACCTGACGGGAAGCATGCTGTTTCGGAAGATCATATTCTTTACAACGGCGTAAATACACAGCCTACGATAGAAGGTCCCAAGGTATACAAGCATAATGGTATGTACTATATTCTTGCACCCGCCGGTGGGGTTAAGACAGGGTGGCAGACTGCGCTTCGCGGTAAGTCAATTAAGGGGCCGTTTGAAGAAAAAATTGTGCTTAGACAGGGAAACTCCGACATTAACGGACCGCATCAGGGCGGACTGGTTGATGATATTTCAGGTCGGGAATGGTTTGTGCACTTTCAGGATCGCGGGCTTTACGGTCGGATTATCCATGTACAGCCTGTGCAATGGAAAGACGGTTGGCCGGTTATGGGAGTGAATGATTCTGATTATTGCGGCGAACCGGCAACTGAGTATCGCAAACCTTCGTTTAACGGTGTAAATGAGATTACTTATCCGGAAGCGACAGATGAATTTACTGCGCCTAAGCTTGGGCTAATGTGGCAGTGGCTTGGAAACTGGGATGATTCTTTTTACTCACTTAATCAAAAGCAGGGTCGCTTAAGGCTTATGGCTGTAAATCCGTCAGGCGTTGACAGGGCTGTATTGTGGGAGCGTGCAAATGTGCTTACGCAAAAAATCGTGTGCCCCTACTTTGAAGCAGAGGCTAAAATAGACTACTCCGGTCTTAAAAACGGCGATATGTGCGGTGTCGTTATGATGGGCGGAAATTATGCGTACACGCGTGTCAGAAAAGAAGGTGACACATGTGCCGTTGAATTTTTGATTTCCGGGGACGATGGTGTCGCAAAATTTGAGTCGGTTTTATTTGAAAGAAAATTGTATGATGAAGAAAAAACCATAATTATCGGTCTGAAACTGACGGAAGACGGTTTCGGAATGTTTTATGGAGAAAACAGGGAAGATATACCGGAAAGCCATAAATTTATGCCTTTGGATCATACGTGGACGGGTGCGAAGATGGGGATTTTTGCTGCCGCAACGTGTAACGAAAATGACGGATTTGTCGATGTGGAATATTTTAAAGTAGGGAAGCTTTGATGAAAACTACTGAAAATCGCGAGGAAATATTAAGCGGTAATCTTGTAAAGGCAATTCTAACCCTTACAATTCCGGTTATCATTAACAGTTTCCTGCAGACAATGTACAACTTAACAGATACGTTTTGGCTGGGAAAGCTGGGAACGAACGAGCTTGCGGCAATAAATCTGGTGACTCCGATTCAGAATGTTGTTATTAATTTCGGGTCGGGTATAACCGTTGCCGGGTCTGTGCTGATATCACAGTACATAGGTGCTCACAAAGATAAAGACGCAAGGTCGATGGCAAATCAGATTTTTGCCTGTGCAATGATTTTTTCGATAGTTTGCGCATCGCTCGTGGCGGCTTTTGCCAATCCGCTGATTACATGGCTTGGCGCAGACGGTGAGACGTACAGGCTTGCGAAAGTTTATCTTCAGACTGTAATTATGGATATGCCGTTTTTGTATATCGTGAATATGTATGTATCTATACATCAGGCCGAGGGTGATACGGTAAAGCCTATGCTCATGAATGTTTGCGGTATTTCCATAAACATGGTGTTGGATCCGCTGTTTATGATAGTGTTTGACATGGGAACCTTCGGAGCGGCGTTTGCAACCGTGCTTGCCAAGGCAATACCTGCAGTGGCGGCAATTATTCTTTTGCATTCCAAAAAGCAATTGATATATCTGGAACTTAATAAAATCAAGTTTGAAAAGGATAAGCTTATAGATATCGCAAGAGTAGGCCTTCCCACCGCAATCGGAGGCAGCACCACGCAATTGGGCTTTTTGCTGATGAGCAAAAATGTGTTTAAATACGGTGCCAAGGCAATGGCGGCATATGGTATCGGCAACAAGATAAATGGGCTTATTTCACTTCCTTCAAACGGAATCGGCTCCGCAATTTCCATAGTAGTGGGCCAGAACTTTGGCGCCAGGCAGATTGAACGCGCCGACAAGGCGTTTAAGATTGCATGTGTTATGTCGGTGTCATTCCTGCTTGTAGGGGGCATGATACTGTCGAGAAACTTTATATCAACCGCTATTGTAAGCATTTTTTCGGAAGATGCCGAGGTAATTGTGATGGCGGCGGACTTTTTGAGTATTATGGCATTCTGGTGCTTTGCAAACGGCTTCTATAATTCATCAAGCGGTTTATATCGCGGAAGCGGCCATACTCTCATAAATATGATAGTGGATGTTTCACGTTTGTGGATTTTCAGATTTGCGACGTTGTTTTTTTGCGAGTATATATTAAAGATAGGTGTCAGAAGTATCTGGTATTCGGTTGTGGTCAGCAACGCAATTGCAGCGTTAATTCATATGATTGCGTATTTTACGAATTTTTGGCGAAAGAATAAAATTAAAACAGATTAGTCAAATGTCAACCAAAGGGCAACAACCAAAGGGGACAGGTTATTGTGGTCGACCACAATAACCTGTCCCCTTTGGTTGACTGTTTCTTAGACCAAAACTTCCAAATAGCCTACAAGCTTTTCAAAATTGTATTTTTCGAGAACTCCTAAGTTGGAATCATAGTATTTGCCGTCAAAGCCTATAAGGTAATGATTGTAGCGACCCATCTTTTCCATCATTACACAACATTTGGGTAAAGTTACGTCTTTACGTCCGAGTGTATAGATAATTTCTTCGGAGTGTTCAAATCCAAAATAGTTTAAAGCACCGATAATCTTGCCCATTGTAGCCTGCCATTCTGCACAGTGCATAATGGTGGAAGCCTCCTCTATGGTGATACCTGCAAGCATTGCCACACAGGACTGACCGCACAAACCGTCGACGGGTTGAAGCACAACGTCAACAGAATCAATTTTCCGGATAGGATTGGCAGTACTGTAGGGGCTGTCCTCAACTTCGGATTTTGTGATTCTGAAAGATACTTTTACATTTTTGTCGTAACCGAATGCGTCGACAAGTTCGGGTTGAACGGGAATTTTGTAATATCCGCGTCCTTTGGAAACCAAGTTACACACAAAGGTTGCATCTTCAATGCGAACCTTGGCGGGGATGTGGCCTTCTTTTTCACAGATTTCCCATACATTGAATGGGATGTCGATAAAGGCACCGTTTTCATCTTGACATATGGCACCCATATAGGTGTATTTCATTTTTTATTCCTCCGTTTGTAAAGTCATGTTTTGAATTGCTGAAACGATGTAGGGCATGTTAAGTGATTTTAAGGATTGTGCGGTTTCAATCAAACTGTTAAGCTCGTCTTCCATTAAATTTTCAATGTAATAGGCCGCTAAAAATTTATATGTGCGCCCTATATCGACTCTTGTGGAGACAAGATATTCCATTACTTCGATGGCTTCGGCTTTGTAGCCGTTGTCTGCAAGAAGGTCGGCCCACTTCTGAAGAGTCGTTGCAAGACACGTATAATTGGAATCGCAGGCAGAAAGAACGGTAAGGTTTGCCGCACCGTATTCCAGCTTTAAGTCAGTGTTTGAGTATCCTGTAAGATTGAGAATCTTCTCGCCACGCAACCCGTCTATTGTATCACGAATTGACTGAGTTTCAATATTGTCGTCAAGAAGATTCAGATAGAGATTTTCAGGTATTGTAATGTAGTCAAGGTGTTCAATGCTTTTGCGCCTTGTAGCGTTTGCACGTGATTCACGTTCCCAGTAAGCTTCTTCAATTTCTTCCTCTTTACGGGTTTTAAGCCTTGACTCTATAAAAACCCACGCGCAGAAGACGGCAAACATTATTAAGAAAGCGCCTTTCCAGTATGTGATTGATAATTGAACAACCATCAACCTTGCAAAATGTATGTACATAGTCTATAATTATCTCCAATTTAGAAAGAAAAAGATGCTGCTCTTCACATTCCGTCGAAGGGCGGAACGGAGACCTGTATGAATTTCTTTAATAAGAAGAACAGAAGGGTATTTACTCTTGTTCTTGTAATCCTCATTATCATTGCAATGATTGTTCCTATTTTATCATCTTTAATGGTGTAAGACAACAAGGCGGCCGATATGAAGCAGGGTAAAGTCTCGGAAAACGTCCTGAAACGGTCCATATTGAAACACGTAAGCGATGTGCGCAGCGAGGTTTCCACTACGTTGGGAGTGGGAAATGACTGCGCTGTTTTGCGTTTTATGGATGGCAATTCAGTTGCTGTTTCCACCGATCCCGTAATTGGAGCTCTTACCCAAATCGGTCCGTACGGAATATATAAAGCAATCAATAATCTTGCCGCGGCCGGTGCCGAGCCTGTAGGTGTGATGCTTTCCATGTTGTTGCCGGATGGCAGTGAGGAAAGTAATCTGCAAACTGCCATGAAGGACATCAAGGCGGTTTGTAAGGCCGAAAATCTGGAAATACTCGGAGGGCATACAGAGGTTTCCAAGGCGGTTAATGAGGCTGTAATAACGGTTACCGGAGTCGGAAAGCTTTCTTGCAACATGAAACCGTTTAAAGCACTTCCCGGTAACGATGTTATAATCACAAAATGGATTGGTCTGGAAGGAACGGCAATTATTGCAAAGGCCAAAGAAGCATTACTTATCGACAAATTCCCGACAAGAATGATTAACGAAGCAAAGTGCTTCGAAAAGCTTCTTTCGGTAGTACCTGAGGCCGCAGGCGCCGTTAAGTCCGGCGTTACTGCAATGCATGATGTTTCAAAGGGTGGCGTTTTTGCTGCGCTTTGGGAGCTTGCCGAAAGCAATGGCGTTGGACTTGAAATCGAGCTTAAGAAGATTCCCATTAAGCAGGAAACCGTTGAAATATGCAATCTTTTCGATATAAATCCGTACGAGCTTATTTCCGGCGGAAGTCTTTTGATGACAGCAGAAGATGGTAACCGACTGGTTTTGGACCTGCAAAAAGAAGGAATCCCCGCGGCAGTTATCGGTAAAGTAACCGATTCGAACGACCGCGTAATATACAATGGTGACATTAAGCGATTCTTAGAGCCTTCCAAGGCAGACGAACTGCTTAAGGTTATGTAAAAAGGAGACAATCATTTATGAGAGAACAGATTTTATCGGTTATTGAGAAAAATTCAAGAATAGATATTAAAGAACTTGCCGTTATTTTGGGCATGAATGAAATCGATGTGGCCAATGAGCTTAAGGCTATGGAGGAAGAGGGCGTCATTTGCGGATATCATACACTTATCGATTGGGAAAAGACATCAATTGATAAGGTAAGTGCTCTTATCGAGGTTCGCGTTACACCTCAGCGAGGGCAGGGGTTTGACAATATTGCCGAGCGCATATACAAGTATCCTGAAGTAAACGCGGTTTACCTTATTTCCGGCGGATACGATTTGCTGGTATCCCTTGAGGGAAAATCACTTAAGGAAGTTTCTTCTTTTGTATCCGACAAGTTATCCACACTTGAATCCGTTTTAAGTACAGCTACCCACTTTGTGCTCAAAAAGTACAAAGACCACGGTACAGTTTTGGCAAAAAAATATGAAGATCAGAGGGAGCAGGTTTTATTATGAGAGATCCGTTAGCTACTGAAGTTGTTAAATTAAAGCCATCGGGTATCCGTAAATTCTTTGATATTGTTGCCGAGATGAAGGATGCAATTTCACTCGGAGTCGGCGAACCGGATTTTGACACTCCCTGGCATATTCGCGATGAGGGTATTTATTCCCTTGAAAAAGGAAGAACTTTCTATACATCCAATTCAGGACTTAAGGAGTTAAGAGAGGAAATCTGCAATTATCTTAAACGTCGTTGCAATATATCATACGATTGGGCAAGCGAAGTGCTTATTACTGTCGGTGGTTCGGAAGGCATTGATGTATGCTTACGCGCTATGTTGAATCCCGGCGATGAGGTAATTATTCCGCAGCCCAGTTATGTTTCTTATGAGCCCTGCACCATTTTGGCAGGCGGTAAACCTGTAATCATTAACCTTAAAGGTGAGAATGAGTTTCGATTAACCGAGCAGGAACTTCGCGATGCTGTTACAGACAAAACAAAAGTTTTAATTCTTCCTTTCCCTAACAACCCGACCGGGGCAATTATGGAGGAAAAGGATTTATTGGCAATTGCCAGAGTCTGCGTTGAGAAAGACATATATGTTCTTTCCGATGAAATATACGCTGAGCTTACATATGGCCACAAGCATGTATCGATTGCTTCGCTTCCGGGCATGAAGGAACGCACAATTCTTATTAACGGTTTTTCGAAGGCATATGCCATGACCGGTTGGCGATTGGGCTATGCATGCGGCCCGGCTGTAATCATCAGGCAGATGACGAAGATTCATCAGTTCTGCATCATGTGCGCACCTACCACCAGCCAGTATGCAGCTATCGAAGCTGTAAAAAACGGTGATGAAGATATTGAAAAGATGCGGGAATCTTATAATCAGCGCAGACGGTTTCTTTTGAACGCATTTAAAGAAATGGGTCTTGAATGCTTTGAGCCTTACGGAGCGTTTTATGTATTCCCCTGCATTAAAGAGTTTGGAATGACGAGCGATGAATTTGCCACAAAATTCCTGGAAGAAGAAAAAGTTGCCGCAGTTCCGGGTACAGCTTTTGGCGACAGCGGCGAAGGTTATCTGAGAATTTCATATGCATATTCGCTTGAAAGGTTAAAGCTTGCAATGGAGCGTCTTGCACGATTTATTGATAAATTACGCAAGGAGCAGGGTAAATAATGCACATAGTACTTCACCAGCCGGAAATACCGGCTAATACAGGCAACATCGGGCGTACGTGTGTTGCGACAGGTACTTCTCTTCACCTTATAGAGCCTTTGGGGTTTAAGATAGACGAAAAGTCAATTAAGCGTGCGGGGATGGATTATTGGGAGCACCTCGATGTTACCCGATATATAAATTATGAGGATTTCACAGAGAAGAATCCGGGCGCAAAAATATGGTACGCAACCACGAAAGCGCATCATTGCTATACGGACGTTTCTTTTGGCCCCGATGACTTTATAATGTTTGGAAAAGAATCGGCAGGAATTCCCGAGGAAATACTTGCCGAGCACGAAGATACATGTATCCGCATCCCGATGTTATCAAAGATTCGCTCTCTTAATCTTTCGAATTCGGTTGCAATTGTGCTGTACGAGGCGTTAAGGCAGCAGAACTTTGCAGGCTTCGAGCTTGAAGGAGAACTTCACAGATTGTCATACAAATAAAAAGAACCGGTGTTGTCCATACAGATAACACCGGTTTTGTGTGTATTCACGAAACAGATTTAATCCCCAACTTTCTGAAGTGAAAAAATGAATTCGGTTCCGACACCTTCGGTACTGATGACATTGATGTGCTCATTGTGCGCCAAAATGATTTCGCGGGTAATTGAAAGTCCGAGGCCGGTACCTTTTTTGTCTTTGCCACGCGAAAGGTCTGATTTATAGAAGCGGTCAAAGACATATTTTTGGTCGGCTGCGGGGATACCGATACCGCTATCCTTTACCGAAACAAATACTTTGGAATGCTTTTCGGTAGTTTCAATCTTGATGGATGAATTGTGGTGCGAAAACTTAATGGCGTTGTCAACGAGGTTGTATATAACCTGACTGATTTTTGTTTCATCGCCGTGAACGTAGAGGTTGTCGCCCGTAAGTATAAGGTCTATGCCGATACCCTTTTCCAGGCATCTTCCCTCAAACGAAGCTGCCGTAGAGCGGATGACAGTGTTTATGTCAAAATCGCTCATATCGAGCATTACGCCTTTCATGTTAAGGTTGTTGAGTGAGAGAAGGCTGTTTGTAAGCTTTGTGAGTCGTTCGGTTTCACTTAACACAATACCAAGATATTTGCCGTAAAGCTCGGGCGGAATGGTACCGTCAATCATTGCCTCAAGGTATCCGCGTATCGAAGTAAGCGGCGAGCGGAAATCGTGCGATACATTTGCGATAAATTTCTTTTGGTTGTCCTCTCCGCGTGCAATTTCACTTGCCATATAGTTCAGCGTTGCGCCGAGATATCCGATTTCGTCGCTCGAATCAATGCTGAATTCATAGTGAAGATTGCCCGACGCATATTGTTCGGTTGCATAGGTGATTTTGCGAAGCGGTATGTACACAAGCTGCGTGAAAAAGAAAAGAATTATAAGCGACAGTACAAAAAGAATTATCAAAAGCAGGTATGTAATTCTTAAAAAACTGTCTCCCTGTGTGTCAAAATAGGCTGTCGGGTAATGAATTACCACATATCCCTTGACCTTATAATCGGAGGTTATCGGGGCAAATACGCTAAGTTCTTCGTCGGAGAAGCTGTTGAAAAAATTGCCGATGGTATAGTAAGAACCTTTGGTAATCGTAGGGTCAAAGCCTTTGACGGTTATTTCGTCTTCGATGTTTAGCGGAAGACGTGAACTTAAAATCATACGTCCGCTTGGGTTAATAATCCAAATAGTGGTATCCAGAATGGTATCGAGGTTGTCAATTTGCTGCTTTACGTCTTCCAAAGTTCGGTTTGTCTCATAAAGATCGACAGCATAGGTAGTTGCAATAAGGTTAGCCTCCCGGTAAAGGAAGGACGCTTTGTCCGCTATAAGCTTGTCGTAAGATGCTTTGGGGACAAAGAAGGTTACGGCAATAAATCCGAACAACCCGAAAATTATGTATGCAAGCAGAAATTTTAAATATAGCGTTCTTTTCACTTATCTAACCAACTTTCGCATAATTGTAGGATAGTTATGTAATAGGACTGCTTCTGAGGTCGAATTTGTAACCGATACCCCAGACTGTGGAAATTCGCCATAACTCGTGGTCTTCGATTTTTTCACGAATTCTTTTGATGTGCACGTCTACAGTACGCGTGTCGCCGATGAATTCATACCCCCAAATTCTGTCAAGAAGTTGCTCGCGAGTGAATACGTGATTGGGTGATGATGCCAAAAAGAATAAAAGCTCAATCTCTTTGGGAGGCATATCAATTGAGATGCCCCTGTAAATTACCGAATAATCCGTAAGGTTGATTGTTAAGTCCGGATGGGAAACGGTTTTGCTGCCCTCGGGAACGGGCTCGGGGACTGTAGGCTTTGTGCGCCTTAAAACGGCCTTGACACGGGCGACAAGCTCTTTGGTGTCAAAGGGCTTTTCAATATAATCATCGGCACCGAGTTCAAGCCCCAGAACTTTATCAAATACTTCACCCTTGGCGGAAATCATTATTACGGGAACCGATGACTTGCGGCGAATTTCACGGCATACCTGATATCCGTCAATTCCCGGGAGCATGAGGTCCAAAAGAACAAGATTGGGATCGTACAAATCAAATGTTTCCAGAGCGGATTCACCGTCATTTACTATTCGGGTATCAAAGCACTCCTTAATCAGATAAAGGGATACAAGCTCCGCTATATTGTTGTCGTCATCGACAATCAGAATTTTCTGTCTGTTTACCATTGTGTCTCCTTGTCTTATAACCTGCTATTTAAACTCTACGATTGTAACACCGGCATCACCTTCACCGTGCTCGCCGGCGCGATAGGATTTAACGTATTTGCATTTGCGAAGATAGTTTGTAACGGCGTTTCTGAGAGCACCGGTACCTTTGCCGTGCACGATGCGTACACTGGGAATGTGAGAAAGGTATGCATCATCCAGATACTTATCAAGGACTGCAAGAGCTTCGTCAACGGTCTTGCCGATAAGGTTGCATTCATAAGAAATAGTCATTGCTTTGCCGACCTTTATGGCTCCGCCACCGGTTGCATGTTTGATGCCCGGACCGGTAACGGTTTCTTCCTGAACAAGCTGTAAGTCTTTGATATTGGAAACGGAACGGATAATTCCGCATTGTATGTAAAGATTACCTTTGGCATCGGGAAGCGTGCTGACGGTTCCCTTAAGCCCCATTGAAACAATTTTTACCATGTCACCGACGTGAATATCTTTGGCATCTAAGCCGGCCTGGGCTTTTGAATCTTTCTTGAAAGAAAGTTGGTTGTTTTTATCGTTTACACGGTTACGTAAGCCTTCACGACGGGCTTCGAGGTCTTTCATGGAAACACCGGCGCCGGCTTTGTTAAGCGCACGGATAGTGTCATCGGCGTACTCTTTGGCCTCGGCAAGAATTGCGCGGGCTTCTTCATTGGCTTCTCTGATAATCTTATCCTTGGATTCGTTAAGCTTATCGCTCTTGGCTTTAAGCTCGGCACGTTCTTTGTCTATAAGCGCTTTCTGTTCATCGATGTATAAGCGGTCGCGTTCAATGGAAACACGTGTGGTTTCGAGGTTAGCGATAACGTCTTCGAATTTTTCGGAATTGTCATCTATCTGAGACTTTGCCGCTTCGATTATGTCTGCTGACAAGCCAAGTTTACCGGAAATCGCGAAGGCGTTGCTTTTGCCCGGAATGCCGATTAACAGCTTGTATGTCGGTGAAAGTGTTTCAACGTTAAATTCACAGCAGGCATTCTCCACAAAGGAAGTTGAGAGTGCATATATTTTAAGCTCACTGTAATGAGTGGTTGCCATAGTGCGAATCCCACGATCGTGCAGAAAATTTAATATTGCGATTGCAAGCGCGGCGCCTTCGGTAGGGTCTGTTCCGGCACCGAGCTCGTCAAACAGGCAAAGTGAGTTTTCGTCGGCCTTATTAAGAATTTCGACAATCGTTTTCATGTGCGACGAAAAGGTTGAAAGGCTCTGCTCTATAGACTGCTCGTCCCCGATATCCGCAAATACTTCATCGAAAACCGAAAGGTTTGACATGTCACCTGCGGGAATGTGAAGGCCGGCCTGCCCCATAAGGGTAAAGAGCCCGACTGTTTTTAAGGTAACGGTTTTGCCGCCGGTGTTTGGACCTGTAATTACCAGCAAATCATAGTCTTTGCCGAGCGGGACATCGATAGGTACGACTTTCTTTTTGTCAAGTAAGGGATGACGCCCTTTTCGTATGTTGATGAAGTGGTCCGTGTTAAATATGGGGCGTGTGGCATTTTGCTCCATGGCAAGCTTGGCCTTGGCAAAAACAAAGTCTAAACGTGTCATAAAGTCCATATCTGTTTTCAAGGCGACAGAATGTTCACCCAAAGATGCTGAGAGCGTTGCAAGAATTACGGCAATTTCCTTTTGCTCGTCAAGCTCGAGCTCGCGAATTTTGTTGTTAAGATCCACAACCTGCCGGGGCTCTATGAAAACAGTTGCCCCCGAAGATGACTGATCGTGTACCATGCCGGGTACCTGCCCCTTATATTCGCTTTTTACGGGAATGCAATAACGGTCATTTCGCATGGTGATTACGGCATCCTGAAGGTATGTACGCGCGGAACCGTTAACCATTTTTTGAAGTTCCGAGTGGATTCTCTCGGCAGCCTGCTGAAGAGCTTTACGTATATTTTTAAGAGTGGGACTTGCATCGTCCGCAATATCACCGTCTTCATTAATGATGCAACGGTTTATTTCTTTAGCAGTCTGTGTAAGCGGCTCCAGGAGAGCAAAGAAATCTTCAAGCGAATCCGCGGGATCTTCTTCCTTTTCCCTGACACCCCAGGCTTTAACCCTGGCAACATTCGTGAGGAAACTTGCAAAAGAAAGCAGCTCGGCAATAGTCAGTGTGCTGCCGATTTCAAGTGATTTAAGAGCATATCCCAAATCACGGTTTGAGCCAAAATCGATATTACCTTTTCGAAACAGACGTGTAAGTGCATCGGCGGTTTCAATCTGAGCATTCTCTATGTCTTTAAGATTGGTCATGGGTACAAGATTTTTGCAAAGATTCTTGCCGGGAACCGAATCGGCCTTGTCTGTCAGCATTGAAATAATGGTTGTATATTCAAGTGTTTTTAAAACTTTTTCGTTCATACTCATTAATCCTACACGCGCAACCGTTTGAAATTAGCCTCTCGCTGCTTTACGGCAAGTTGTTACGGGTGCGCTACAATGTGCCGTGTGAAAAATATTTTGCGCTTTCACACCTATATCCATCCACAGTTAGATTATCATACGAGGCAACTCTTTACAATAAACTAAAGGATAGATATACTCTAAATGTAGGAAAAACGGAGGGTTGTAATGCAGGAAGAGCTCGGTAAATTAACTGAAAAAAGCACATCTGAAGCAGGTAGTTTTGACTTTATACGAGAAGAAATAAAGGCCCGCCCCATTAACCGTAAGAAGGTGCTTAGGAATACTTTGCTGTCAGCAGGTTCTGCAGTGGTATTCGGCCTGGTTGCGTGTGCTGTGTTTGCGCTTCTTTTGCCGTTGTTTACACGTCTTATTCGAACCGATAAACCTGAAGAAGTAAAAGAACCCATTACATTCGATGTAGGAACGGTTTACGAAGAAATGAATCCGGAGGACATGCTTGTTAAGGCACTTGAGCCGGAAACAGAAATTGATTTAAGCAAGTACGATTTCCTTGAGGAAGAACAGATAAAAGAACTGATTTCAAGCGTTAAGTTTTCGCTGGCAGATTATCAGGACTTATACAGAACTTTGGCGGCAATAGCCGATGAGGCATCAAAATCGCTGGTTAAGGTTTCAGCATCTGCAGGTGAGTCGGACTGGTTAAACAATTATTTCGAAACAACCATCGAAGAGGCCGGTGTTATTGCGGCCGAGGATGCGTCAAATATTTACTTAATCGCAGAGATACCGTCATCTAAAGAGCAGATTACCGTTACGTTTTATAACGGTATACAGGCACGGGCAACCATAATTATGGAAGATGACCAGACAGGTTTGTGTGCTCTGTCAGTACCGTTAAATTCAATAAATAACGCAACGAAAAACGCAATCAAAACAGCTACTTTCGGAAGTTCCTCCACAAAGTCGGTAGTGGGGGCACCGGTAATTGCGATTGGCAGTCCGCTCGGCAATTACAATTCTGTGGATTATGGGGTAGTTACTTCAAATACATCATATGCATATGTTCCGGACGGTTATTACAGAGTCGTTACAACAGATATATATGGCAGCCAAAAGGCAAGCGGTGTTCTCATTAATTTAACCGGAAACGTAATCGGTATAATAAGCTCCAAATTTTCAACGAGTGAAATGAGTAATATTGTTTCTGCAATAGGTATTTCGGAGCTAAAGTCCACACTTGAAAATTTGATTAACGCGCGCAATATAGGTTATCTGGGAGTTAAGGGCGCGGATGTTCCCAAAGAGCTAAAAAGCGAGAACAAAGCTCCCGATGGGGCGTATATTTTTGAGGTTGAGCTTGATTCACCTGCCATGAATGCAGGAATTCAAAGCGGTGACATCATTACATCCGTTGGCAAGGTCAGCACGCTGAATATGTTTTATCTTGTATCCGCGCTTAAAAATTTGTCACCGGATACAAATGTTACCGTGACAGTATATCGATCGGTACAAGGCGTTTACCGCGAGATTAAATTTGACATTACACTCGGGGCTAAATATTAGATTTTGATTAGGCAGCATTAAGTTGTATTAGGTAGCATGATTACCGCATTCGTAGTTTTTCACCAAGAAAGCTAAATCCAAACGGGTGCGTAAATGGGATAGATATGAAATATATACAGGAACTTCATGAAGGCGATCGCGTTCAGGCAATATATTTGTGCAGACAGCATACTTCGGCAATGACCAAAAACGGAAAGCCTTACGATAATGTTATTTTGCAGGACAGAACCGGTTCGATAGACTGCAAGATATGGGAAGTCGGGAGCATGGGAATCGAAGATTTTGAGGCTCTCGATTATGTGGAAATAACCGGTGACGTTTCGCTTTTTAACGGTGCACTTCAAATAAGCATTAAAAGAGCCCGCAAGGCAGGCGAGGGCGAGTACGATCCGGCAGATTATCTTCCCGTAAGTTCACGTGACATTAACGAAATGTACCATGAACTCATAGGATACGTTAACAAAGTTGAAAATCACTATCTTAAAAAACTTCTTGAAGCTTTCTTTGTGGATGATGAAGCATTTATAAAGAAGTTTAAAAAGTCCAGCGCCGCAAAAACGGTGCACCATTGCTTTATTGGCGGCTTACTGGAACACACGGTTTCGGTTGCAAATTTATGCAGCGGATATGCCGAGCATTACCCTATGTTAAAAAAAGATTTACTGGTAACCGCAGCTTTACTGCATGACATCGGTAAGGTAAGGGAGTTTTCATCGTTTCCCGAGAATGATTACACCGACGAGGGAAATCTTTTGGGACACATTGTAATGGGTTCGGAAATGATTGGTGAAAAGGTAAAGGAAATTGACGGTTTTCCGTTAAGCCTTGAAAACGAATTGAAGCATTGCATTCTTGCACACCACGGAAAACTTGAATTCGGCTCGCCTAAGAAACCTTCTCTGATGGAGGCCGTAGCTTTAAATTATGCGGATGATTTGGATGCCAAGATGGAGACATTTAAAGAGATACTGATGTCTACGTCCGAAACAGGCTGGCTGGGCTACAACAAACTGTTTGAGACCAATCTGCGTCCCACAAAATCAGAGGAATAGTGTGCTCTGGATTTTACAAGTAAAATGGAGACTAAAGCGAATGCTTTCAAAAAATCAGGAGATTGAAATTGAAATAACTGCGCTTGGCTCGGAAGGCGAGGGCATCGGACACTTTGAAGACGGTATGACCGTTTTTGTAGCCGATGCACTCCCGGGAGATTATGTGCTTGCACACATCACGAAGGTGAAAAAATCTTACGCATATGCTTTTGCTGTTAAGATTTTGACACCTTCTTCTTTTCGTGTGGAAGCAAAATGTCCTGTTGCCAGGAAGTGCGGCGGATGTACGCTTCAACATATGGACTATTCGCGGCAATTGGATTGTAAAAGCGAAAAAGTCAAGGACTGCATAGAGCGAATCGGCGGTGTGTTAAATCCGCCGATGGAACCGATTGTCGGCATGGAAGAGCCGTTCTTTTATCGCAATAAGGCTCAGTTTCCGATAGGTGTCGATAAAGAAGGGAAAATTGTAATAGGTTTTTACAGGAAACATTCCCATGACGTGGTTGCCAATACCCGGTGTTGTATCCAGGCTGCCGTGAACGGTTCGATAATGGCAATTTGTGAAGACTTTTTTAATGAATTCAAATTGTCTGCGTACAATGAGGAAACAGGGCATGGACTACTTCGCCATGTCTTTACGAGGGTAGGTTTTGTGACTCGTGAAGTAATGGTTTGTGTGGTTGCAAACGGCCGAAAACTTCCTGATTGGGAGGTCTTATATGAAAGACTTTCCGAGTGCATTGCCGACAGCGGCTACTCATTAATGAGCTTTTGCCTTAATGTGAACACTGAAAATACAAATGTTATTTTGGGAAAAGAATGCATTTTACTAAAGGGAAATTTATATATTGACGACTATATCGGCGATGTAAAGTTCAGAATCTCACCGCTTTCTTTTTACCAGGTTAATCCTGTGCAGACTACAAAGTTGTATGCGCTTGCATGCGAGTATGCCGGCCTGACAGGCAATGAAACAGTGTGGGATCTTTATTGCGGGATAGGGACGATATCCTTAAGCCTTGCGCACAAGGCAGGCAAGGTTTTCGGTGTCGAAATTGTGCCTGAAGCTATCGAGGATGCAAAGGTTAATGCTTCCATAAACGGCATAGCAAATGCAAAATTTTTGGTAGGTGCCGCCGAAGATGTTGCTGACACACTTCCGATTCCCGATGTTATTGTCGTGGACCCTCCGCGTAAAGGTTGTGATGAAAAGCTTATTGCCACAATACTTAAAGTTGCCCCTAATCGCCTCGTATATGTATCCTGCGACCCGGCTACTTTGGCGCGGGACCTTAAACTTTTAACTACAGGCGGCTATGAGATTAAACGCGTTCGCCCGGTAGATCAGTTTTGCCATTCAACGCATGTGGAGACGGTAGTCTTGATGTCACGGGTGGACAAGTAAAGAGGGCGAAAATGCCTTGAAATCAAAGGGTTTCGGTAATTATGCCGCTATCGAGTGACACGACCGGAGCCCTTGCTATTGATATTTTGACAACAGTTTCGTAGCCTTTATTATGCGTATAGTTGTGGCAACAGAACTGTTTTCACATATTGAGACTACAGAGCTGTTGTCAAACTGATAATCAGCTGTTACAATAAATTCATTCCAAATACCCCGTATTAGAGGTTCCTTTTCAATTCCGCATAGCTATTCTTCATAATTGCAATGCTCATGTGCATTTCTGCACGGCAAACACCATTACTTACTATTATGATACGAGAGGAGATTTTATGCTCAAAAAAGAAAAAAGAACAATGAAGGTTTATGAAGCCAGCGACAAGAACTATAAGCCCGTCGCGCAGATTCGGCTGCAAGGAAGGTGGCTTGAGGAACTTGGTTTTATTCCTGGAACTTCGCTTGAAGTTAAGTGCGAAGAAGAGAAGTTGATTATTACAAAAAAGGATTAATATGAATGTATTTTTTGAATGTCCAAACGACATGAAATTTGGACATTTCATGTTTACAGGCATTGTCTTTTGAAATGCACCGCATGGAGTGGTAAGATTTTCTTGGAAAATAAATCAGGAGGTTCTTTTATATGAGAATTGACGGGTCGGTATTAAGGCAGTATAGGGAGGAACATAAATTATCCCGCGAAGCACTTGCTGCAAAGATTGATATTACATCAAAGACTATACAAAGAATAGAAAACGACGAGCCGACATCAGAAACAACGGTAAAACTCATAGAAGACGCGCTTGGAATAGTATTAAGGACTAAGGATGAATTTACCGACGCTCAGCTGCGTGCAATAAATTCAGACAGTTATAATCTGAAAATACTTGCTGGCGCAGGTGCGGGCAAAACACGTGTAGTTGAAGAAATAATAGCTCGACTGATCAGTGTGGGTGTGAGCCCGAGTGAAATGGTTGTTTGTACATTTACAGAAAAAGCAGCCTTAGAGCTTAGAGTTCGTACACAGAAAAGGATGAAACAGGAGAATGATGGTACGGGAGTTGCTGAGATAATACTCGGAACAATTCACGGTATTTGTATCCGCCTTTTGCAAGAATACACTGATAAATATGGTGACTTCTCTGTGTTAGATACAATGAAGAATATCCACTTTATCAATAGAAACTTCACGCCAATTGAAGCGGATAAGATTCGAAAGTTAACATCTACAGAAACAATGAAAAGATATTTTGACAGTAAGCGCTTCTTGAGCATTTGCGAAATCCTTGGTGAGAATCAGGTTAACTGGGACAGGGTACCGGAGAAGATAGAAACAGCCTACAATAATTATAATCGACTTCTGGTTCAGAATCACTATTTTGATTTTTCGACGATTCAGGCTGTCTTTTTAAAAACGCTCAGGAATGATGAGGAATTCCGCGCAAAGATTAAGGCCTCAATAAAGTACCTGTTGGTAGATGAATATCAGGATGTGAACTACCTTCAAAGCGAAATAGTGAAGGAGTTTAGCTCTTTAGGAGTTCATATCATTGTTGTTGGAGACGCGGATCAAGCAATATATCAGTTCAGGGGAAGCGACTATTGTTACATTAAGGACTTTGATAACGCTATCGGTAATACGGAACTGGTTAAGCTGGAGGACAATTTTAGGTCTACAGAGGGTATTATTCAAATTGCTGAGAGCAGTATTGTCCACAACACAACCCGCGAAGACAAGAAAATGGTCAGCCGGAGCAAATGGCTTTATGAAAATGGTGATATTGTATATAAGTCATTTGACTCACCTGATGAAGAGGCCACATTTATTGCAGACCGTATTGAAGAGTTATTATCGATGGGGATGCCGGCATCTGAGATAGCGGTATTATATCGAAAGAAAAAATATATGCAGCCACTTATCGACGAACTGCGTAGGCGTAATGTTCCGATGGAGGTAGAGAACATTTCGAATCTGTTTAACACAGACGAGATACGGGCTATTGTAAATGCATTTAAGTACATGTCAGGAGAAGGAACTTCAAGGAATGATGTTGTAACAAGTTTCCGGAGACTGGCCGATTACCTTACCGAGGGTCAGATAGCAGACGTGCTTAGGTACATCGACGATTCAAAACCTGAGAGGTGGAAAGAAAAACACAGGTCGAGTTTGAACCAAGAGTACCTTTTGCAAGAAATATATCAAGGAATGCTTGGCTGCTTGGGGTTAATTAAGGATAGCAAGGGCGATACAAGATACGAGCAAATACTATTTAACCTGGGCAAGTTTTCTCAGTTAATAAACGACTTCGAAGTCGTCTATTATGATTATTCTCCTGCAATTAAGCTTTGCTCATTTGTAGGCTTTATCTCAAGCACAAGAGATGAATACCCCGAAGGATATCTGTTAGACGAATATCGGAAGGTCCAGGGCGTTCAGATAATGACTGTGCACAAGAGCAAAGGATTACAGTTCTCTGCTGTGTTTGTGCCAACGCTCTGTCAGAATATTTTCCCGTCACAAGGAAAAGGAGGGCTCAGTGAATGGCATTATTTGCCGGAGGAAGCGATCATTAATGCGGCTGCATTAAGAGCTAAAGGGCAAAGAGCACTTGAAGATGAGAGACGCGTATTTTATGTTGCTGTGACGAGGAGCAGAAAGTTCTTATTCTTAACATATGCTCTGCATTACACAGAAAAGACGACTGCAAAACGTTCTACATTCTTGAATGAGGCTCTTAACGCTTCAGGGTTTATTTACGAATACGACGACCGTTTATGCGACTATAAGAGCAGACCTAAATGGAAGCCGGTATCAACTGACCCGGTGACGTTTAAGGTCGATTTTACAGACCTTTCAGATTTCTTTGACTGTGATTACAGTTTTAAGCTGTCAAAAATATATGGCTTTGTTTCACCTATAAATATTCGAATGGGGTACGGCGCGTCTATTCATAACATGGCTAAAGAGATCAACAAATATGTACTCGAAAACAAAACAGCAACCATTCCTCCTGAAAAGCTTCAGGACATCTTAGATGGGTTTTACCTGCCGTTTGTCGGCAATGCATCTATGATCAAAGAAGTATTGTTCGAAAAGGCTGCGAAGTGTATTAAGAAGTATACCGTTGAGAATGCAAGTAAGTTCAGCGAGGTGGAGTATGTAGAAAAGTATATTGAAGTTCCGCTCCGAGATGATATTCTCGTTTCCGGCAGGATAGACCTTATTCGGAAAAAGGACATTGGTGGAAAATGGCACGTCATAATAGTTGATTATAAAACGGGCAACAAGGTACCTACCCCGCTTGAACAAAGACTGCAGCTGGAGATTTATGCTCTTGGGTATAAGCAGCTTACAGGTTCAAATGCGGATGTAATGGAGATCGTTGATATTGAAGGCAATGAGGTTATTTCGTCGAGGGCTGTTATCAACGACAATCTAGTAGAAACCCAGGACATGATTGAAAAAGCTTGCGATACTATTATAGAAGGTAAATTCAATCCGAAGACCTGTGATGAGAAGAAGTGTAAAAACTGCTCGCAGAAAGGAATGTGCTTTGTGAAAAGGTGACATTGGCAGTTTCAATATTTGCCGACACGTAAAATAATAATCTGAAAGATTTGTAAGAGCTCTAAAGATTGGTATCAAAATGAACAATCCGAAGAGCTCTTTTCCCTTGTTACATAATTTTTGATAAAAATGTACATTTTTTTGTTTGGAGGTATTGACAAGTGTATATTTCTTGTGATATAAAGAATACACACGGTGTGAACAATAACTCACCCCGAGAGTGAAATATGAGTCACACCGTGAAATAACATATTTTATAGACAAGGAGAATACCTCTATGGAAAAAGAAAAACTTTTTGTTGCAATCGGAAAAAGAATCCAGAAGATGCGTAAGAATGCAAGGTTATCGCAGGACGACCTGGCGGACGCGCTGGGGACTGACAGAAGTTACGTTTCGAAGATCGAAAATGGTCTGCCGATATCTGTTGAGCGCTTGTCTGATATTTGTGTAGCTTGCCACATTACACCTCGAGATTTTTTCGATGACCAGGTCTTTTTACAGACTTTTTACGGCGGTGGGGCATTACCGGCTGATTCAGATGATGTTCATAAACAGTGGGATCTGAAGAGCATCACAGAAAAGCTGGAAGAAATCGAACGCCAGGGACTCATGAGCATACCGGCAACAATGTATCGCGACGATGATGGCATCATTGGACAGATTCTCGAGCGTGAATTTGTCAAAGAGGAAGACAATGGGAACTTTAGGGATCTGACGAATTACGAGTTGAAAGCAATGCGTTACCGCAAGAAGATCTCTGGCAACTTGACGCTCTTCCACAAGACTTCATCCGCCGGACTCAAGCCGCTTGAGATTTTTGAAAGGTTCAAGCAGGCGTCTCCTTCACAGCGCGATCCTTCTGTGATGAAGTGGAAGCTGTTTACATCGATTTACGGAAATAAGGAAAACAGTCAGGGATTCAGAATCCAGGCGGTCAACGATCACGAGCTTAAGCTTTTTTGTCGTGGTGAATATCTTTCCACTTGGGACATAACAGAAGGATTAAAGAAGATCGATAAGATGATCCTTGTGTTTGCGGAGACTACTCGTAGCACGCGTAGCGATAATGAGCAGTTCCACTATATGAAAGCAATTGCGTATGAGAATGCTATCAACCTCGCTGAGGCTGTAAACAGTGGAGCTATCTTTATGGACCTCTGCATTGATCAGCCCTATGATTGCTCAAAGGCTCCGCATGACCGTGGTCCGCATATCCGCATCAACAACGCAAAGCTTGATATGCTTTACGAGAAAAAGACAGTTATTCTCGACAAGCCTTCATTAAAGGATTAACGCGTCAATCGGCTGCACAAAAGGGTAAGACAGTCACCGATTCTTTTTGAAAAAGTGGCTGTCTTTTTGGGTGGTACAGCACATAGATTATCGAAATAGCAAACTAAACTCAGGTTGACTTTAGACTAAATATGGACTACAATTAGGTCAAAAAGGAGGCTTTGCTATGGATGAACTAATATACTTAGACACTTATGTTTTGCAGCAGGACATGCGTATTCGATTGCCGAAAGCTATTTTGAACAACCTTGGCGTACAAAAGGGAAACACTTATTTTGCAATATATTATGATTCAAAGACTAAAAATATAATCCTTAAGCCAGTAGATGAGGAGGACGCAAAATAATGAATCATATCATTCAGTGTGGTGATACCCTACAATTAATTCAGCCAATAGAGAAAGGTTCGATAGACCTGTTGGTTACAAGTCCACCGTATTGGGCCAAAAGAAACTATAATAATGGCGAAAATGAAATCGGTTCTGAAAACACTCCGGAAGAATACGTAAAGCGTATCGCTGATTTTTTTGATGTATTAAAGCCGTATCTTAAAAAAAGTGCAAATGTTTTTATTAACATCGGAGATACTTTTTTCGGTTCCGGTGCTGGGGCCTGGAGTAAATACTTGGATGAAGAAGGGAATGTAACCCAAACACAAAAAGAACGGAAGGAAAAGTACTTTACCACTAAGCCGTTACAGCCCAAAATAAAGCAAGACGGGAAACTTTATCAAAACAAGCAATTGTTACTGATTCCGTCTCGGTTTGCTATTGAAATGCAGACCAGAGGTTGGATTCTGAGAGACGACATAATTTGGCAGAAACCCAATAGAATACCTGCAAGTGTACAAGATCGCTTTAACAATACATATGAACATGTATTCCATTTCGTCCAGAATAAGTCATATTACTTTGACTTGGATTCAGTAAAGGTTTTAGGACAAAATGGTAAACCCAAAAACCCAGGAGATGTATGGGCAATAAAAACGCAACCTCTTGAAGGCGAACACACAGCTACTTTTCCTGAAGAACTTGTCGAAATGATAGTGAAGTGTGGTTCACCGGAGAACGGAGTAGTATTTGATCCTTTCTTAGGAACCGGAACCACATGGATCGTATGTGAACGTTTACAACGTAATTGCGTGGGATTCGAAATAAATCCGACATTCTTTGCTGAATCACAGAAGCGTTTTAACAGAACATTTCCTTTAGAGGGAGAAGCGTAAACAAAAGAGGGACATATAGGAGGCTATTCACATGAGAACAGAGCTGATTTTTTCGTCAGAAGAAAACCATCCGGGATACGGTGCCGGCGATGGTGATACTGAAAGATACGAATATAAGTGTCTTTGTGGCAAAGGGAAAATAGTCGAAGAACACGACAACATCCCTGGATTTCGTGAGCACGATGTGTGGCTTCAATGCGAAGAGTGTTCTAAGAAATACAAAATAGATACCTCGAAAGGCATACGGAACTGGGAACTTGTCGAAATCTAGTTTGAGGGGCGTATTTGTCAAGTGAAATTGCTAGGTTAAAGCGGATAAGGATATGAAAGGGGATATGCCAGATGGCAGCGGGACGTTCATTTTCCGAATATGTTAAGAGTGTTTGCTATGACAGACTTTTTGAAGCTGCTAAAAGGTATGCCTATGCGAATAAAGATAAACTCGACTTGTACTCAAAACGCGTAAGTCAAGTCGGGTATTTCGAAGTAGAAGACGCCACGATTCAG
>JAZLHV010000025.1:0-181561 GCA_045617045.1 Lachnospiraceae bacterium | reverse complement strand
TGATAAGGTCAACGATACTATGGATGAGTCCGAGCGCAGAGAATTCATTAGCCAGATTATAGAAAAAGTGGAAGTATTTGAAGAGGAACAAGCAAACGGACAGTGGCTTAAATCCATAACATTCAAGCTTCCAATCATTCCGCATGATATGGAAATAAGTTTGGACAAAGGCGACCACGTTGAGACCATTTGCTTGCTCTCGAAGATAAAGAAATGAGGTGCCGGCGCGGAAATTATCCGAATTGATTCAAAAAGCATTTACCTCCGGGGTGTGCGGATTATACTTGGAGTGAATTTATTATGAAGACGCCGATATTGGAAACCTATAATTTGGCGGAAAATTTTGTGGAGGATATAACGATGGAAAAAGCAAAAGTGTATTTTACGGATTTTAGAACAGCGAACGGGATCAGCCTTCCCGAAAAGTTAAAGAGACTTTGCCACAAGGCAGGTTTACAGTCTATTGACATGGATAATAAATTCGTGGCAATCAAGATTCATTTCGGAGAATTGGGAAATGTTGCTTATCTTAGGCCGAATTATGCGAAGGCGGTTGCCGATTGTGTAAAGGAGTTGGGCGGAAAGCCTTTTTTGACCGATTGCAATACTTTATATCCGGGTTCCCGGAAAAATGCACTTGAGCACCTTGATTGTGCACAGGAAAACGGATTTAACGAAGCAACAACGGGTTGCCATGTGATTATTGCCGACGGTCTTAGGGGAACGGATGATATTGTTGTTCCGATAAACGGGGGAGAATATTGCAAGGAAGCGTATATCGGTCATGCAATTATGGACGCGGATGTATTTATTTCACTTAATCATTTTAAGGGACATGAAGCAACCGGATTTGGCGGTGCCTTGAAAAATATCGGTATGGGTTGCGGAAGTCGTGCCGGTAAGATGCATCAGCATAATCAAGGCAAGCCTGTAGTGAATGAAAACGTCTGCAAAAATTGTAAGCGATGTGTAAAAGAGTGTGGCTCGGACGCTATTTCTTATGAAACCGGCAAAGCAGTTATCAATCAGGATATTTGCAAGGGTTGCGGCAGATGTATCGGCTCATGCGCCTTTGATGCTATTTATAATCCAAATGGCAGCGCCAATGAGATTCTCGGCTGCAAGATAGCCGAATACAGTAAGGCAGTTACAGACGGACGTCCGAATTTTCATATCAGCCTTGTAATGGACATTTCACCCAACTGTGATTGTCATAGTGAGAATGACGCGCCTATTCTGCCGGATGTCGGAATGTTTGCATCCTTTGACCCGGTTGCTCTTGACCAGGCGTGCGCAGATGCCTGCTTAAAAAATCAGCCATTGCCGAATTCTCAACTTTCCGATAACTTAAGCAAGCCGGATTGGCACCATCATCATGATCACTTTATGGATTCCAATCCCAATGTCCGATGGAAAGAAACCCTTATCCATGCCGAGAAGATTGGCTTAGGGACGAGGGAATATGAGCTTATAAAACTCTAATATACCGATATTTATGGTACTGCATAATTAAAAAGCGTTTCACCACGCCGGTGTGCCGGTATAGCGAAACGCTTTTTATATTTATGGGAAAATTTTCAAAGCTTATTAAATAAGAGGTTATTTCTCAAGCGCTTTGTAAGTGAAAGCAGCGATTGCGGCACCAATTAACGGTCCTGCAACGAAGACCCAAAGATCTTCAATTCCGGTAACGTTGCTGCCCCAAATTGCCCATACTACAGCGGGGCCGAAGCTTCTTGCGGGGTTAACGCTTGTTCCGGTAAGACCGATACCTAAAATGTGAACAAGAGTAAGGGTTAAGCCGATTACAAGTCCGCCGAAAGAACCGTGAGAGGCTTTTTTAGAGGTTACGCCAAGAATTGCCAACACGAAGATAAAGGTCAAGATGATTTCAACAACCAATCCTACAAAGGCATTTCCGTTTACGCCTGCAAGTCCGTTGGCACCAAAACCGCCGGTCTTATCGACTACGCCGCCTTGCTGGAATATAAAGGCAAGAATAGCCGCACCAACTAAGGCACCAAGCACCTGAGAAATTACATAGAAAATGAATTCCTTGAATTTGAGTTCACCCTTGATTAAAAAGCCAAGTGAAACTGCAGGGTTGATGTGACATCCGGAAATGTTTCCGATGGAATATGCCATAGCTACTATGGTAAGGCCAAAGGCGAGTGCGGTTAAAATGTATCCGCAACCCGATGCGCTGTCGCAGCCTACGAGCATGGCGGTTCCGCAACCGATGATTACAAGAACCATGGTTCCGATGAATTCAGCAAAAAATTTTTTCATAAGATTCCTCCTTAAATATAATCGCCCGATTATATCGGTTCATAATTAACGAAAAAGCATAACAATGTACGCTTATACTTTTGATGTACAGAGTTTATGGCGAATTCTTAAAGTTTTTTTGCGAAAAATGTTTTGCGGTATTAGAATAAATACGAATAGAGCGTTATAATGAATTAATAAATCAGTTTGGAGATTACAGGTGAAAATATTGGTGAAATTTTCAGACAAACAAAAAAAGCGTATTAGGTCTTTGATTGGATTCCTTTTGCTTGCAATGTTGGCAGTAGCCATCATTCCGCTTGTGTGGGTGGGAGTTTATGCTCATCCGTCCGTGGATGACTATACTTATGGGTATCTTGTACACTGCAACTGGAACAGTAGTCATTCATTGTTTAAGGTTATTTCAGCCGCTGCCATGCATGTCAAAGAATGTTACTTTTCCTGGCAGGGAACCTTTTCAAGTGTTTTTCTTATGTCTCTTACGCCTGCGGCTTTTGCTGAAGGTTCAGCTTACGTGCTTACGCCTGTTTTGATGATTGGTGCGATAGTAATCAGTGTATTTTCGCTCTTTTATGTATTGTTAATTAAGTTATTGAAAGCCGATTTTGCGGTTTGGCTATCGACATCTTCGGTAACGGTTTTTTTAATGCTTGAGACAATTTATTCACCGGTAAATGGGATGTATTGGTATAACGGAAGCGTTCATTATGTTTTTATGCACTCAATGATGATTATTATGGTGGCAATGGCAATGTTTATTGCGGGAGTTGAGGCGGGCGCAGTAACGGGAAAAAGAATGCTTTTTCCGGCAGTTATCGGATCTGTTACGGCAATATTGAGTGCGGGAAGTAATTATTCTACAGCGCTTTTAGGCTTTGTGCTTATTATATTTATTGCAGCGGTATCAGTCATTATACGTAAAAAGTTTTCACGCAATGTCATAATTGCAGGCATATATTTTGTGGCATTTTTGCTTTCAATGTTAGCTCCCGGTAACGCAATTCGAGGCGAAAGTTTTGACGGTATGTCGCCGTTTGGTGCAGTAATGGAATCTTTCAGGGTAGCTTTTTCACTTTTTGGGAATGCAAATTGGATACAGATTTTATTTGTTGTAATCTGTATTGCGCCGGGGCTGTCGGAAGCGGTTAAAAATGTGTCTTTCAAATTTAAGTTTCCGGTTCTGTTTTCGCTTATTTCTTTTTCACTTGTGGCTTGCATGAATGCACCGTTATTGTATGCTATGGGTGGTGCGGGCGTACCCAGACAGGTTAATATTTTAAAGATGTTTTTTCAGTTGATGCTTGTGATTAATGTGTTGTATTGGATCGGCTGGATAAGTAATTTAAAAAAGGCAAAAATTTCCTTAAATGCATCTTGGGCGTGGATATTGTGCAGTGCAATTTTTGTGGTCGGAACATTTACTCACTTTAAACTCGATCCGCTTGTGCTTAATGATTATTCATCGTATGCTGCCTATATTACCTTGCGGACCGGTGAAGCTCAGGCTTTCGATAAAGAATACAGAGAACGTATAGAAGTTATTAAAAAGTCAGGGGATAATGTTGAAGTCGACGAGTATACGGTTAAGCCATACCTTCTTTTTGTGGACGATATTACATCAGATCCCGACAATTGGAAAAATGTTACTTACGGTGTTTGGTGGGATAAACAAAGTATTGCAATAAAGTGACTTTTTTTACCGATACAACCGTTTCCCGTCTTTGACAAATATTATAGGGGTTGACAGATATTGATTGTAGGAGTACAGTTAACACATTATTTTGGGGAAGGAGCTTACTCATGAACAGATTAGCAGTCAGATATTCATATATTACAGATAATGCTATGCACACTAATAATGTGAATGGTTTTAATTGCGTACGTATATATTTGAATTGCTAGGATGAGAGCAGGTTCTACATTATTTTTAAAATCAAAACCACTTATCTTCGCAATGTCGCGGATAAGTGGTTTTTTTACTTTATACAAAGGAGATAAACATTATGTTACAGAGTGATTTTTTTGATGATGAAACGGAAAGCATAATCGATTTAAGTGTATTTTACGGAGAAAGAAAGCATGTTGCGGATAAATGCATGATTGTTTTTTCAAAAGAGATATATGAATATCTGTTATCGCATTATGAATGTGAATTGGTAGGGCAAATAGGAGCATGCAACGGTAACGTCCCGATTTACGTATTGGAATATAAGGGCGAGAAAATTGCTTTTTATCTGACCGGAATAGGCTCAGCACTCGCATCGACAGATTGTTATGAAAGCCATTATATAACCGGGGCTACGAAATATATTATGTTCGGCTCGTGCGGCAGTCTTAACAGGGAAGTTACTACGGGAAAATTCATTGTTCCTACCGAAAGCTACAGAGGCGAAGGCGCATCGCACTATTATGCACCTTCTTCGGATTACATCACCATAAAGAACAGTGATGTTTTGACCGGTATATTTGATAAATTGAAGGTACCTTATGTCAAGGGAAGAGTGTGGACAACAGACTCAATGCTGCGTGAAACCCAAGGACTGGTGGCCAAAAGAAAAGAAGAAGGGTGCATTGCGGTTGAAATGGAACTTGCCGGAGTGCAGGCAATTTGTGATTTTTACGGCTTGGAGCTTTATGATTTTCTGGAGGCGGGAGACGTATTGGAAGAAAGCGGGTACGATGCCGGGGGGCTCAGCAACGCTAACCACAACATAGGCAAGGCATTAATTGCATTGGATGTTGCGACATATTTGTAAAAATGTTCAGTGGGATTAAAAAGGTGGAAAATGAAAATAGAAAAAGAACTTATGATTTAAACGGACATGTGCTCGCACTTGGAACTGCCGAAAAGAAAGATGCAAAGATGCTGCTTCCGTACTTAAAAAGAGTGTGCGGGGAGACAAGATTTTTGCTGCGTGAGGCCGACGAGTGTAAAGAAATGACGGTAGAATTTGGAGGCAATTTATGGACAAACTGGTAGTTATTGCAGGTACAAACGCATCCGGAAAGAGCGGGCTTGGGATAGAGCTTGCCGGCAGGTATGGCGCCGAAATAGTTTCGGCAGATTCAAGACAGGTTTATAAGAGGCTTGATCTGGGCTCGGGAAAAGTCACACCGGGTGAAATGAAGGGGATTACGCATCATCTTCTGGATGTGGCTATGCCTAATGATTTCTTTTCGCTTTCCGACTATCAAAGTCTTGCATACGTGGCAATAGATGATATACTTTCACGTGGAAAGAAAGCCTTTTTGGTAGGCGGTACCGGGCTTTATGTGAATTCCGTAGTTGATGGATATAATTTGTGCAGGGCAAAGCCGGATATGGATTTAAGACGTACGATAGAGTCCAAATCCCTTGAGGAGCTTGTCGGTATTATTAGAGCACATAATCCGGAAGTGCTGGAGCATCTTGATGTTTGCAATAAGCGACGTGTTGAAAGAGCAACGGAGAAGGTTATTGCCGGCGAGGGGATTGATAATAAGAGCACTCCGCATTACGAAACTTTGGTAATAGGCGTGACCTGGCCGAGAGATGTTCTTTATGAAAGAATACACGAACGACTTGACAGAAGGCTTAAAGAAGGGATGATTGAGGAGGTTAAAAACCTTCGCGATAACGGAGCGACTGATGAATTTTTGTATAAGCTTGGCCTTGAGTACAGGTATATAATGATGTATCTTACAGGACAATTTGACTCTTTCGATGCTTTTTATGACAAACTATTTATGGAAATCAGACATTTGGCCAAGGAACAGATGACATGGTTTAGGAAGCGTAAAGATATTCACTGGATTGATATGGCGGGGAATCCTGTCTGCGAGGCATCAAAGCTTATAGATGCTTTTTATGAATTATGATTTGGAAGGGTGCACACAGAAAGATATGCATTTTTTTGAAAAGAACAGGAAATTAACAGAGGTACTGTTTCTTGCAGTGTATTTTGCAAGTTATATTTTATTAAGTGTTTTACTTGCGTTAACTCAACCGCATAATGATACGTTGTCGATACAGCCGTTTAGTCCTCCCGATGAGGTGCCGAGAATGCTTGTGCCCGACTACATATGTGAAAACGGAAAGCTTCCGACCGGATTTGAGCCGGAGGTCATTATTCTTCCGTATGGTTTTTCGTATGCGCTTTACAATACTTTCCCATATATTGTGCAAGGATATACGATGCGCCTTGCCTTAATGGCTGACAGTGATTGTAATACGGTTATTGTCGCCAGAATGGTAGATGTTTTTATGGGACTGTTTATGAGCCTTGTAATCTATCTGTTGGCACGCAGAATGTTTGAAAAGCGCGGTATCAGGTATTTGTTCTGCTGTCTGGTTACTTTTTTGCCACAGGCTTTGTTTGTTCACACATATGTAAATAACGATTCGATGGCGATGCTGTCCACCGCAATGATTATGTACGGATTTTTGTGGGCATACAAGGATGGCTTTAACATCCGAAACAGCTTGTGGATATCGTTTGGCGTTGTTTTGTGCGCTCTTTCGTATTATAACTGTTACGGATATATTCTGTGCGGCATCATTCTTTTTATATGTTATTTTATCAGGAAGGGCAAAAAGAAAGTATATCTTGACTTTAAGGCAATGTGGCCGTACATGTTGCTTATCGGCTCAATATGTTTGCTGGGGGCCGGCTGGTGGTTTGTAAGGTCGGCAATAGTACTTGACGGAGATTTCCTGGGGTTAAAGACGCGGGTATGGATGACGGATACGTATGGCGCGGATATTCTTTCGTCGGCAAATACCTATAAAGGACGCGGCATCGGTGTAATTGAAATGCTTGCCGAGAACTCGTTTTTCACGTGCTTATATCAGTCTTTTGTAGGTGTGTTCGGGTCATTAAGTATTGTAGCCTCACCGATTACATATCAGTTTTATAAGCTTTTGTTTGCTGCGGGGGCGCTTGCGATTATTTATGCTGTTGCCGCAGGTATAGATTGCAAACTTATTACCGCAAAGACGGCAATTTTGTATTCCAATCTTGTCCTTTGCATTATTATTCCGCTTATTTTGCTGATCAGGTATGCTTATACAATTGATTATCAGGCACAGGGACGTTATATGCTGCCGGCATTGGTGCCGCTTATGTATATAATTTGCAGGGCATTCGATGCATTGACATTTACGTTTAAATATATGAAATACATACCCAAGTGGGCTATACAGCTTGTGGAAGCAGTTACTATTTTGGCAATATTGCTTATTTGTTATGATATGGTTTTTGTGCAGTCTATTCCTGCATTCAGGAGCCTTTAGGATAATTTGGATTAAACTTTGGAGATAAGATGAACGACAATAAAAATCTTTTTGAAAGCATGCCGGTTCCCGAAACAGTCAGGAGAATGGCAATTCCGACGATCATCGGGCAACTTATAGTACTTATATACAGTATGGCAGATACGTTTTTTATAGGGCGTACCAACAATCCCTATATGGTTGCGGCGGCATCGCTTATTCTTCCTGTGTTTAACATTGCACTTCCGATTGCATCGGTTGCCGGTGTGGGCGGTGGATCTTTGATTTCAAGGCTGCTGGGGAAAGGGCAGGAGAGCGAAGCGCAGAAGGTTTTCAATTTTTCGGTATATATGTCGATTGTTGCTGCGTTAATATATTCCCTTTCGATTTATGCGTTTATGAAGCCCATTCTTACCTTCTTGGGAGCCGGCAGCGATACGTTTGATTATGCATATAAGTATGCTTTTTGCGTTATAGTGCTAGGAGGCCTCCCAACCATTATGACTAACGTACTTTCAAACATGGTGCGAAGTATAGGAGAGTCTAAAAAAGCGGGCTTTGGCGTTACTCTCGGCGGAGTAATCAATATAATTTTGGATCCTTTGTTTATGTTTGTGATTCTGCCTGCGGGCAATGAAATTGTCGGTGCCGGAATTGCAACTTGTTTGTCGAATGTTATTTCATGCGTATATTTCATGGTTGTGGTGGCAAGGCTTAGGGGAAATTCAGCTTTAAGAATGTCTTCACCGACCAATAAACCGCTTAGAAGTAACGTTTCAATGATATTTACTGTCGGAGTACCGGCTGCTGTTGCGACATTGCTTTTTGATATGGACTACATAGTGCTTGACAAGTTAATGTCATCGTATGGCGATATAGCGCTTGCCTCAATCGGAATAGTGCTTAAGGCAGAGAGACTTCCGCTTAACATCGGAATCGGAATATGTCAGGGAATGGTTCCGATAGTTGCATATTGTTATGCTTCAAAAAATTATGCCCGTATGCGCGAAGTGTCGAAGTTTTCACTAAAGTGCGGTATTGTATGCGCTGTAATCAGTATTGCATTGTACGAACTGTTTGCCCCGTATATTATGAGATTCTTTATTGATAATGCGGATACGGTTTCGCTTGGCACAAACTTCTTGCGGGTAAGGTCGCTTGCTACGCTATTTATGTTTATGAGCTTTTATCATGTACATTTGTTTAATGGTTACGGACGTGGCAGGGAAGCACTGTTTTTGGGGGTTATGCGCTGGCTTGTTTTCAATATTCCGATGCTGTTTATACTGAACGGATTTTTTGGAATGTACGGGCTTGTGTGGGCCCAGTTGACGGCCGACGTTTTGACGGTTGCATTGTCATTTGCAGTCCACAAAAGATACGTACACTCTGCAGGCCTGGCGTAAATTCACACCCTCCTGTGCCCTCAGAAGGGCCTTCAAATATTTCAAAGTCCTTCAGACGGCAATGATAACTTTAACAGTTTGAATATTTCTTCGGTCGCGCCTTTGTAGTCTTTGTTAACAATTTCGACTATGTGGTCGCATAATTCTGCGTTGTGCTTTTCCGATTCGATTGCAATGATACGATTAATCTTGTCTTCGGTAGTGGTTTTCTTGTTAAGAATTTTGGAAAGAAGCTCTTTTTTGTCGCGTTTAAGGTATATGGTGCAAACGTTGTCATAGCATGACTTTATGGCCATCGCACCGCAAATATCCATTGATGCAAGTACGTTTTTGCCCTTTGATAATATCGTATCCAGGTCGTGATGGGTGCTTCCGTAACCGTGACCTGCGTACATGGTTGATTCGAACAGTTCACCACTTTCTTTCATCTTCAAAAACTGAGACATTGAAACATAGTTGTACCAGTCATTGGCACGAGGTTCTGTAGGGTCTTTGGTGGTATAGCACCGCAACTTTTCAAATTTGTCCGTAGTGTTGAGGATTTCTTTTGCAAGGCTTGACTTGCCGCTTCCGGAGGGCCCTACCAATATTACAATGTAAGGTTCTTCAAGGCGGTCTTCGATAACCGAATAACTTTTTGAGATGACTTCCACAAGCTTCAAAAATTCATCATATGAGTTTACCGCAAGCATTCCGGTTGCATTTTGATTCCAAGGACGTCGCATCAGAATAGGGTAGGCGGCATTGGAACGGAATACGTTGTGCATACCGTCGTCAAAAAGAATGTCGACGTTTATTTTGTCTTTGCGTGACCCCATATAGATGTTTGTGGGAGGAATTTCGGGAAATTCTTCAAGAAGTCGCATTGCTCTTATTCCCATAAATTCTGGAGGGATAGATGTTGAAATGAACAGCTCCGTCATTTGGGAAAGCTTATGCACAAATTCCTTGGCCCCTTCAATGACCGGCTGGTTTTTATAAAATTCAGGGTCGTTGAAAAATTCGAAAATAACGTCTGCACGTGTACCGAGTTTGCCCCAGCGATCGACTTCGTAAATGCTTAACGGCGGATTGAAGTTATACTTTTCGTTGGCAAGTTTTATGGCATATGGAATGCACTCCATCAGTAAATCATCAACATCGAGAGCCGTTGACATTCTGAATCTTTTGGACATGTAGTGTCTCCTGTAATTGTATAAACGGATTTAATGGTTAGGGCTGTGATTATAACACTTCTACAGAATATAGCAAGTGTTATGTGCTTTGATGCTAATCTTTATGCTTGGCAAAACGTGCTGTTACGGCAATAACTTCGTCTATGTCTATGGGCTTTGAAAGGTGGGCATTCATACCGGCGTTGAGGGCATCCTGAACGTCACTGGAAAAAGAATTTGCCGTCATTGCAATAATTGGTATTTTTGCATCGCTTCGGTCAAGAGCACGAATTTTCGCGGTGGCCTCAAGACCATTGCATACAGGCATCATAATATCCATAAGTATTACGTCGAATATGTTTTCGGGACTTCCGTTAAAAATATCAATAACTTCCTGACCGTTTCTTGCAACTGTGATGGTTGCACCGGCATCTTCCAAAAGTTCAACGGCAATTTCCATGTTCAATTCATTGTCTTCAGCCAAAAGAATTTTTACGCCGTTTAGATTGGTTGCGGCTATGTCTGAGTCTTCCTTGGCACAAGCCGCTAAATCGATTTCAAAAGGAATGGTAACAACAAATTTGCTGCCCTTACCAAGCTCACTTGTTACGGTAATTTCACCGTTCATAAGCTTTGTGAGAGATTTGGTGATGGCCATTCCAAGGCCGGTTCCTTCGTAGTTCGAGCGTGCGCTTTCGTTATCCTGACTGAATGCGTCGAAGATTTTGCTTAAGAATTCTTTCTTCATGCCGATACCGTTATCTTCAATTTCAAATGTAATCGACACTGTCTTTTCATTAAGCTTTGTTTCGCGACACCTAAACCATATGGAACCGCCGTTATTCGTGAATTTTACTGCGTTTCCCAAAATATTTATAAGTATTTGTCTAAGGTGCAGGTCATCGCCGCGCACATGGGTGTGTTCGAGTGACATTTCGGTTTTTAAACTAATGTTTTTGGCAGCTACTTCTCCGGAAATAATATCGCAGCAATTGTTATAAAGTGCAGCCGCGTCAAATGGAACAATTGAGATTTCCGTCTTGCCGTTTTCTATTCTGCTCATGTCTAAGACGTCGTTGATAAGCGACAGAAGATGATGAGAAGCACCGTCTATTTTTTTCAGACAATCCGTTGTTTTGGCAGGATTGTTTTCAACCCCCAGGGCAATAGTCGTCATTCCCATTATTCCGTTTATGGGAGTTCTGATATCATGCGACATGTTTGAAAGAAAGTTGCTTTTTGCCCTTGTGGCACGCTCCAGTTCTGTATTAAGTGCAGTGATTTCCTTGACAGTCTGGTTGGCAATCGAGGTCCTGAAAGAGGAGATTGCAAGGCTGATTGCAAGAACACCCAAAATAGCGGCTATAAGTACGATGTAAATAATAACGGTGCCGTATGAGTTTGAGGATAATCCGTCAATCTCCGATGAGGGGATGATGTATGCAACCGACCATTTTCCCGCAACAATAGGGGCCGAACAGAAATAATATTCCTCTAAGCCTATTTTGAAAGAAACTACCGTAGGCTCGCCGGTTTTGCATTTTCTGATGGCTTCATCGGCTCTTTCTCCGTAAAGAACGGTTACCTTTTCAAATTTTGTATATATGTTTCGCCCTTCCAAAAGCATGCCAAGGCCCAAATCGATATATTCCATGGCACCGTTATTCGGATCGTATATGATAGTGTTTGTCTGTCCCGAAAAACTGTTTGAAAACGACGAGTCAATTTTTGAAATGTCCAAAAGCATTCCGCAGTATTTCAATTCAACAGCTTTTCCTGAAAACGTTGTCTGTATCGGTGCGGGAATTCGCTTTCTGATCACCAGATAGTTTGTATCTTCACCGGCATCGGAAAGCGAGGAAATATAGCAAAGCGAATCATCGGAGTCGTCTGCATAATACGAAGGTGTATTTATGATTCCCGATTCCATGCTTGAAGAATAGTATCGGTTGTTACTGTCTACGAAGAACAATGTCCGGTTAACGAATGATTGTCGCGACAGTCTTTCTTCCCAGAAAGAATTAAGATCATCGTGAAGCGGAATGTCGTGACCTGCATTATCCATGTAAATGCCGGTTTCATACAGACCGTAATCAATGTTGTCGACGATGATATTGGCACCGGCGTTGGCAATACGGCGCATAAGTTCTTTTCGCTCAGTATGTTTGGTGTGCTGAACCGATTGGTTCATAAGGTAAACAATAACGATTAAGAGTATGGAAATGGTTATTCCTATGGCCAAAAGGGCAATACGATTTTTGTCTTTGATATCCGTGACCACAAAAAAGCACAGCGTACAGCACCCCAGCACGAAACCTATTGAATAGGCGGGAGCATCGGGGAAAAGCATTTGCATGATTCCGGTAAGAATGGGGATGGCAACAAATATAAGAAGAGTAATAAATTTAATTTTGTCTGTTGAAAACGCGGAGGATTTTTCGGATAATCGGTGTCTGAGCGTAGCAAAAATGCCTGTAATTATGTATGAAGCAAATTGCAGATAGAATAGGATATATCTATGCGTGGTACTTGAATACTCGCCGAATTCATTGACGAAAAACAACATTTTGTTGAAACAGTTTACAATCAATAAAGAAACCTGAATAAACCATAAAGCATCAAGCGTAATTCGAAGTATTCTGTCGTATTTTGAAGCGCCTAAGTACGTTGCCACAAAGTTAAACCAGCAAAGTGGTGCGCATGTTGCACATAAATGGAAAAGAGTGGAAAACACAAAAAGAAGAGTGCTGTTCATGACACAGCTGCTTGCCAATATGCCCCAAATGCTGTCAACTATGCAAAAGACAGCTATTCTGTTGAGCAGACGTCCTGCCGCAATGTCGATTTTATTGCTACTGTCCATGTATTTTCCAATACGGACAATCAGTAAAATGACAACACAGAAGCATATAAATGCTGAAATAGAGTAGAGAATACTTACCATAACCGAGATACCTTCCCTTGAAAAATTTACAATATTATATCCCAAATGCATTAACGTAAATTGCAAAAATGTATGCTATAATGTATTAAACTCATTTGGAGGATATTTACATGAAAGTCTTGTGGCTGTGCAATATTATGCTTCCGGCAATTGCAGCTCAATTGAATAAAGATTTTTCGGAAAAAGAAGGCTGGCTTTCCGGATGCTTAGACGGGTTGTACTCCATAGACGAAGCCAAAGATGTTAAGCTTGCGGTGGCGTTTCCGTACAATAATCCACTGCAGACAGACGTTTACTATAAGGGACGTTTGCTGAGAGCATACGGCTTTTGCGAGGATACGGTTCATCCGTATTTGTACAGCGATAGTTTGGAGGATGCTTTCAGGGGGATAATAAAAGATTTTGAGCCCGACGTCATTCATTGTTTCGGTACCGAATATCCGCATACGCTTGCAATGTGCAGGGCTGCCGCGAATAAGGATTCGCTGCTTATCGGTATACAGGGCGTCATGGAACTTTATACCAAGGCATATGATGCATCTCTTCCGCAATCGGTACTCGGCTCACAAACATTCAGAGACATATTGAAAAAGGACTCGTTAAAGGAACAGCATCTTAAGTTCTTTTTGCGTGGGCTCAATGAAATTGAAGCAGTAAAGCTTTCGGGTAATTTTACCGGGCGAACTTCTTTTGACAGGAATTTTGTGCAAAGCCATCATCCCGATGCAAAGTACTATTTCATGAATGAAACACTTCGGGAAACATTTTACACCGGCATGGATACGGATAAATTGAGCCATGAAGGCTTTAACATTATTGTGAGTCAGTGCGATTATCCCATTAAAGGTCTGCACTACATGCTGAGGGCACTTTATGACATAAAGCGTGAAATTCCGAATGTAAAGCTTATGGTTGCCGGCAATAAAGTGACAGATTACGAGACAATAAAAGATAAAATAAAAATATCGGCATATGGCAGATACCTTCGTCAATTGATGAAGAAGTACGATCTTTTTGAAAATATAGAGTTTTTGGGACGCCTTAACAGCAACGCAATGCGTGAAGCCTTTCAAAAAGCAGACCTTTATGTGTGCTGTTCGGCTATTGAAAATTCCCCCAATTCGCTGGGGGAGGCAATGCTTTTGAAAGTGCCGTGCGTTACAGCGGATGTTGGCGGCATTACAAGTATTTTTGAATCGGGAAAGGACGGAATTGTTTACCGGGGGCTTGACCTCAATAACCCTTACGAAGAAGGCGGATTTGAAAGAATATCAGGCGAACTCGCAAATGCCGTTCTGTACGCATACAGGAATCCTGCGTATATGAAGGAGTGCGCCGAAAATGCATACAGGCATGCCGTAAAGACACACAATCCGAGGGAAAACTTTAATACCCTGTTGGAAATATACCGTGATATTACAGCAAGGACAGGCGGGTACAAATGCAGTGCTTCAGACAATTTGAATATTTCGGTAACGTTTGTGAGCAACTATATTAACCATCATCAGATTCCGTTAAGTAATGCTTTAAAGCAAATTTACGGTGAACGATACAAGTTCGTGCAGTGTGAGCCGATGGAAGAAGAAAGAAAAGCGCTCGGCTGGCAGACTCCCGATCTTGATTATGTGGAGTATTTTTACGAAAATCCTGAAAAATGCAGAAAGCTGATTATGGATTCGTCCATGGTTATTTTCGGTGGGCTTGATGATGAATCGGTAATTAAGCCAAGGCTTGATGCCGGGAAGCCTGTTTTAAGGTATACGGAGCGAGTGTATAAAGAAGCACAGTGGAAAGCAATATCACCGCGTGGCTTAATCAAAAAATACGGCGATCACACCAAATATAACAACAGTAACGTAAGGCTTCTTTGCTCGGGGGCGTACGTGGCATCGGATTTCAATATTTTTAAAGCATATCCGGGCAAACGATACAAGTGGGGATATTTTCCCGAATTTGTGCCGTGCGATGTTGACAAGTGCCTTGATAAAAAGGGTATGGACGGAAAACTGTATATTTTATGGGCTGCGCGTTTTATTGATTGGAAGCATCCCGAAATTGCAATCAGCGTAGCCGAAAGGCTTAAGCGCGAGGGCATTGACTTCGTGATGGAAATGGCCGGAAACGGTCCGTTATATGATAAAGTTAAAGCCGATGTCTTAAAGAAGGATTTGTCAAAATATGTTCTTTTGCCCGGGGCATGTGAACCGGAAAAGATTCGTGAAAAAATGCTGAAAGCGGACATTTTCCTGATGACAAGCGATCGCGGTGAAGGCTGGGGAGCTGTGCTCAATGAATCAATGAACAGCTGTTGCGCCGTGTGCTGCAATAAGATGGCAGGGGCAGTTCCTTTTATGGTAAGGCAGGGAATTAACGGTGTTATTTATACGGATGCTTACGCAGAAAAGCTTCCCGAATATGTGCTTAAACTTGCAAATGACCGTAATTTGAGGCATACGCTTTCACGCAATGCATACAATACCGTAGCTTTGCTTTGGAATGCGGACATAGCGGCAAAACGAGTTGCCGGTCTTATAAAGGAGATGCTTTCGGACAAATCATCGGTGAAGACGGTTTTCTGTGACGGCCCATGTTCACCGGCACCTGTTTTAAGTGAAAAATGGAAGGTTGAGGAGTTTAACGTTGAGTAATCCTTTTTTGTCGGTTATTGTTCCGACTTACAATATTGCTGATTATATCCAAAGATGTATTGACTCGATAACAAATCAGACTTTTAAAGATTTGGAAATAATTATCGTTGATGACGGGTCGACTGACGCTACGGGCACTCTTTGCGATGAACTTGCAGTGAATGATTCGAGAATCCGCGTGTTTCATAAAGAAAACGGCGGATCTTCAAGCGCCCGCAATCTGGGAATTGACAATGCACGCGGCAGTTATCTTGCCTTTGTGGACAGCGATGATTACATCGAACCGGATATGTATGAGCTTTTGGTGGCAGGCATAACGGCTGACGGAACCGGCGATGCTCACAAAATAGTTCAGATAGGTCGCAATGAAATTGATGAACAGGGCAATTTGCTGCCGGATATATGTATTCCCCCGGTTACCCCCGAATTTGTGAGCGCACATGATTTTTATAATGAACTTCTTATGCATCGCGGAGACTGTTCTTTTTGCACGAAAATCATTGCAAGAGAGCTTTTTGGGGACAGACGTTTTCCGATAGGAGAGTTAAACGAAGACTTTAAACTGTTGGTGGGAATGCTTAAGACGACAGACGGCGTCATGTCACTTCCCGGGCATAAATACCACGTCTTTTACCGGATAGGGAGCAATTCGCGTAAAAAGAACAAGGACGAGTTCTCACGTGTGTTTACGGATAATGTTGTAAATGCGGATATGGTATACAGCGTAGTGCCGCAATTGTATCCCGACCTTGAGCCGGTTGCCTTCAGATTCGGTATATATCAAAGAATCGATTATATGCTTCATATACCGATTGCCCTGATGAATTCGGACAATAAATTCTATGTCGGTGTAAAGAAGATGTTAAGAAAGTCAATTTTAACGACGCTTAAAAATCCGATTTTGTCGCGTAAGAATAAAATTTATGCTTTGATTTTTGCATTTGTGCCGCGTACAGCGCGAAAAATTCACGGTAAAGTTAAAAAGATTTCATAATTTAGCGCAGTAAAAAGCCGGCCTCTTGCATTTGTAAGAGCCGGCGGTTTTTTACTTTCATGCTGGAATAAACATATCGTGGATTTCCCTTATTTCCTCATCGGTGAACGAAAGTCCGTACTGTCTTAACAGCCTGGACATATCTTCGTTGGAAATATTAGCGTTTATCTTTGATATGAATTCATCGCGCTTTTCCTTGGGAAATTCAAGCATTAGTTTGTTAACTGCTCCCAGAACTCTCGTCCCCCCTTTCGTAATCGGTTATACAGATGTCTGTATCTTACAAAGAAATAGGCAACGAATAAATAATCAAAAATTAACATCAAAAGCTAATACAAAAACTGCACACAGATGATTTTATGGCATGTATGCGATTAAATGTGCTACAATCAATATACGAGTAAAAAAAGGTGGAGACCAAAGTGAAATACAAAAAAATAATCCGATTGACTGCAATATTGGTGCTTTCATACCTGAATGTATGGGCGTTGAATTATCTGAACGGCTTTTTTGCCTTTAATGAGATGTGGACCGGTACTTTATCGGTGGCTTACAACTATATTTCGGTGGTTGTATTCGTAATCGGCGCCTTTTTGCTTGATAAGTTTATAAAAAGCACTGAAAAACGTCTCAAAGTTGTTTCGGCGATTGCCGGCGTTCTCTTGGGGGCTGCATCCGTGTGCGGGGCGTATCTTCTTTATGTCAATGACTTGTTTATCGGTTTGCCGGAAAGCGCCGGACAGTTGTTGCTCATTATAGGTATGTCTTCGGTGATTACCGCCGGGGTATATTGCTTCTTTTCGTGGTTTGACAAATTATCGGCACCGGTTGAGCCGGGTAGCACAGAGCATAAGCTTTGCGATATTGCTTATTTTCTAATTGTTGCGGCAATCATTTTTGCTGCGTATATTCCGGTGTTTTTGGTTAATTGGCCCGGAAACACCAATTGCGATTATTATGCACAGTTAAGGGATGTAATCGATGATACATGGTCTACCCATCACCCGATGTTACATACATGGCTGATGGGCGCACCATACAAGCTGGGGGTCAGAATCGGAAACGTCGGTAAAGGCTTCCAACTGTATACGCTTTTGCAGATGGCTGTGCAGGCAGGGGCCTTTGCATATCTTGCCCTATATATGAGACGTCGTAAGGCGCGTACAGTTTTAAGAGTCATCACGATTATTTTTGCCGCGCTGTTCCCCATCAATCAGATAATGTCAATTACATCTACAAAGGATGTTTACTTTTCAGCGTTCTTTTTGGTGTTTATGATTCTTTTGGAAATGTATATTTCACAAAGAGGCCGGCTTACGGTATCGCAATTTGCCGGTTTGTTTGTAAGCGGTGTGCTTGCATGTCTGTTCCGCAACAATATGGTGTATGCACTATTGGTAGCGGGTGTTATTATTGCGCTGCTGCTTCCGAGGGAAAAGAAGGAAAAGGGAATACGATGCTTTTTGGCAAAAATCAAAATTCTTGCGGCGCTTGCTGCAATATTCGCGACATATATCGGGGCAAATGCATTGATGATGAAAGTCTTTAATGCCGAGGACGTTGACAGCTGCCGGGAAAAATCTTCATTGTTTTTCCAGTGTATGGCGCGAGTCGATCAGTACCGTCCCGGTGAAATGAATCCGGCAGACCGGGAATGCTTATGCTTTTATATACCCGAGGAAAATCTGAGCCTGTATAATCCGTATAATGCCGATCCGTTGAAAAACGATGCCTATGAAAGCAGGCTGAAAGCTGACATGAAGACTTTTTTGAAAGTGTGGGCTAAAGTAGGGGTGAAATTTCCCGGTGAATATATTGAGGCTGCGTTAACCAACACTTTAGGGTATTGGTATCCGTTTAGCAGTGCCAAATATACGGTTGTGCTGGATGTTTCCACATATCCGATTCCGCTGGGGAGAGAGCCCGAAATAAACAGGAAAGATTATCTGGAGGGAACATTCATATCCGACATGTTTTACCGATATTACGGTCAAAAGGCCACGCAGGAGATACCTGTTCTCGGATTTTTCATGAGGCCGGTTGCTTACGTGTGGCTTGTGATATTAATGATTCTATGGGCTATATACAAAAAAGACAGAAATCTTTTTATGCTTTCAATAGTTCCGCTTATGTATATGGGAACATTGCTTTTCGGACCGCTGGTAGCGTTAAGATACATATACAATCTTTGCATGTGCGCTCCGCTGTTTCTGCTGGCAATAAAGGAGTCGTCAGGTGCGGTGCAAAAGCAAGCTGCAATTGACGGGCAATGATAATGCATTTATTTGTTTTCCCTTTTGCGAAGGGAATATAAAACGTCTTCGAATTCCACCAACGCATCGTAGCCTTTTTCGGTTACGGTGTAAATACCGGCGGTTTTGTTAAGAAACCATCCGTAGTAGTTGGCGCGTAATATCGAGGGCGTTTTTTCAATACCGGAAGCTGCTTTTACAAGCTTTGGCGAACTTTCCCCACCCAAAGCCACAAGAGTATCAAGCACGATTATGGCGTCTTCACGATAGCTTGTAACGAGCTTTTGCCTGCAGACTCCGCCGGTGTTTGCTTTTACTTTCCGACCGTTAAATTCGTGCTGAAGAGCTTCTTTTTTCTTCTTGTTGTGAGATTTGTAAGAAGAAAGCTCGTGGATAACAGGTTCGCACACAAGGTTTACCTTGCCGGAACGATTTGACACGGTTATTAAACCGATACCGAGCCGGTTAAGCAGGTAGATTTTTTCTTTAAAACTTTTGGAAAAAAGATTTGCCGGGGTAAAGATACCGATGTAAACGGTGTCGGTTATTTTTTGGCGAAGCGACGCCTGAATTACGGACTTGTAGTCAAGCGTACGCTTTAACTCGACAGCGACAGTTTCGCCATCCTTTTCCATGTAAAGGTCAATGTCATTTACTTCACCGTCGGCGACGTAACCTTCTTTTTCAAAATATTCTTTGACAGGGGCAAAAAGTTCTTTTTCTTTTTCCATATAAGCGCGCTCCGCAAAATATTTCACAACTGTTTGAAATTATTTTAATCTTTAGCACGAAAGATAGCAACATGTGTGGCGGGTATGACTGCAACCGATATGTAAGTGCTTTCAATATTCACAAAACGCGGGTTAATTTTTTGTTAATTGCTGACAATTGATTGAAACCCGATAGTATGAGAATATATATGATATATATACTAAGTAGCGCTTATTTTTTTTGGAATCATCATGTAAGCGCTTACATAGAATTACATGCATTTAAAATGCGAAAGGACGGGGTATATGAAAGGTAAAAGAATTGGGCTTAAAAGAATAATGGCATTTTTAGCCGCATTTATTCTTTTAATTACCGAAATGCCGGCAATAAGCGCAAGGGCAGAGGGTAACAACGTTACCTACACTTTTGACGCTGCAAGCGATTCCATAGTTAATACGCTTGAAAAAAGTGCTGCTATAACCGCGGGAAAATGCGGTACTGACAATTATTTTGAATTTTCCGCAAACAGTAAGAGAAGTAACAGCAGTACTTACAGCGCAGAGCTTCCCAGCGCTAAAAATGCAGTCGGTTATTTTGCATTTACGGTTACAGGCTCTGCCGACGCAACTTTTGAAGTGTCAAGCACCGGAAGCAGCAACACATCCGAGTGTAAGCTTGTGGATTCTCATAATGAGGCAGTTATTGCCGATGGGGAGACATCGGGAGTTATCGCGGTAAGTACAACTTCCAAGACAACAATCACTTACTCAAATCTTACATCGGGTACTTATAAGCTTGTTGTCGCAAACGAGGAAAGAGGCCTTAGACTGTATACGGCAAAGGTCGTTGAGACACCGGCGGTTACGGATACATTCAGATTTGTGGCTGCAGATGAAACCGCAATAACAGGTATTGATAAGAAGGCAGCGGTTGCTGCCGGAAAATACGGAACAGATAACTATTTTGAATTCTCCGGAACTGTTACAAGGGCAAACAGCGATGTATTTAGTGCAGAAATTGGCAAAGCACAGACGGGTGCTTTTGAGTTTACCGTGCTGGGCAGTGCAAATGTGACGTTTAGCGTATCAAGTACAGGTAAAGACAACAGTTCGGATGTTTTACTGTTGGATTCGGGGAACAACAGAATTGTTCCCGATTCCGCGACATCGGCTGTAACGGTTGTGACAACAGCTTCACAGACAACGATTACATATTCAAACCTTGCGGCAGGAAAATATATGCTTGTTGCTCCTTCCGATGGCGCCAATAAAACGCGTGGCTTTAGAATTTACGAGGCAACAAGTGTTGATACACATGTGGCAACCGGCAACAAGCCCGCACGTGCGGCATGGAGCGAGGCAGTAGCACCTGTTATTACAGCCGCTGCGCAGAACGGCAGCAATATTACCGTGTCTGTAGACGCAGTTATTACCGAGGAAGCCGAGGGCGGCGATAAACTTGATGTTGAAATGTATGATTCGCAAGGCAAAAAGGTTGACACAAAAACGTCAACGGATAAGGCAACCGCACATACATTAACATTTACACCCGACGCTTCGGGAACATATACATTTAAGGCTTTTCTGTCAAGATACAGTGAGACGGACAGCAAAGCTTCTGACAGCAAATCGGCAGGTTTTGTGCTTCCGCTTTCAAAGCCTGCTATTACAGGCGTCACAAATATAGGTAACCGTTCGGTTGATGTGGACTTCGGAGAAGTTAAGGAAGCAACTTCCTATGAAGTTTCGGTTCAGGGAACTTCAATCAGCACAACAGTTACCACCAACAAGGCAACTTTGGACCTTTCGTCTCTTTTAACAGGCAATGAATATTCATTTCTGGTTACGGCTGTTCGCGGTGGCGATCGCGTAACAAGTGATGCGTTTACAAAGATGCTTGAAAATGAAGCTGAAGTAAAATGGTTATTCTCAGCATTCGGTTCGGGTGTCAGCACATCCAAGAACGGTTACAATGTAAATGCCGACGGCTCCGTAACCGTTTACAGTGAGGGCGGAAAGGGTAAGCTTGTACCCAATTCAACCGACGGACTTGCTTTTTACTATACACCTGTTCCGACTTCCCAAAACTTTACATTGTCGGCAAAGGTTAAGGTCGACAGTTGGACTTTCTCGAACGGTCAGGAAGGCTTTGGCCTTATGGCTGCCGACAGAGTAGGTGTTAACGGAGATTCAACCGCTTTCTGGAACAATTCCTATATGGCTTCAGTTACAAAGGTTGAATATTTTTGGGATGCTGCCGAGGGTGAGGTTTCAAATTCCGGCACCAAGATTTCTCAAAAGTTAGGTATCGGCTCTCAGGAAAAGAAGGGTGTTACAACCGGTAATCTTTCATTGCTTGATGCCGGCGATACCGCCACAATTAACAGTGATTTCAGCTCAACAATGTACCCGTTGGATGTGTCAACGGCTGCTTTGGGCGCAGGTACATATAATGTTGTCGGTAATGCGACCGCTTCCGTAGACGGAACGGTTTCAAACCCCGTAACAGAGTTTGTGTTTACAATTCAGAAGAACAATACAGGATACTTTGTAAGCTATACCGATGCCTCGGGCAATACCGTAACAAAGAAGTATTACGATACGGATGCACTTTCTAAGCTTGATACATCATATGTGTACGCAGGTTTCTTTGCATCACGTAATGCAAGGATTACTGTTTCGGATATATCATTTACAACGATAGATCCTGCGGATGATGCTCCCAAGGAACAGCAGGGTGACGTATATATCGAGCCTGTTTACAGCGTTCTTTCCGCCGGAAACTCAAACAGTGAAGCGTATATTTTGCAGTTTAACGCAAATGCTGACGGTGTATTGCGCATAGTTGATAATAACGGCGTCGTTGTAGCGGATGGTGTACAGGTAACCGCCAACGTGAAGAAGTATTTTGAAACTGTACTTAAGGGCGAAAGAACTACCTATACGGTTACCTTCACACCCAATGCGGATTACAAGGTTGATGAGCATACGTTCTTAAAGTCATACGAGCCTAAAACGTTTAATCATGTTGTAACCTTTAAGGGAATAGAAGGCGAGCAGAACTACATATTTGTGGCACCTGACGGCTTGGCATCAAACAACGGTACAATTATGGCTCCGGTTGATATTTACACTGCCGTTAAGTTTGCAAGACCGGGGCAGACAATTGTTTTACGAGGCGGCACTTATAACCTCTCAAGTACGGTTACGGTTGAGCGCGGAGTTGACGGCACAAGTGATAAGCCCATATACATGGTTGCATACGATAAAGATTCGAATCGCCCGGTATTTGATTTCGGCGGACGGTGTGCAGGCTTTGTGATGGGTGGAGATTACTGGTATTGCAAGGGATTTGACGTTACAAATTCCGCTAACGGTCAAAAGGGACTTCAGATTTCGGGAAGCTATTCCACATATGATGATATTTGCGCATATCATAACGGAAATACCGGTATTCAGTTATCAAGACTGTATTCGACGGATACACGCGAAGAGTGGCCTCATAACGATTACATTGTAAACTGTACCTCTTACGGTAATGCCGATGCCGGCTACGAGGATGCAGACGGCTTTGCGGCTAAACTTACGGTAGGCGACGGTATTGTCTTTGACGGTTGCGTAGCTTATTGCAATGCGGATGATGGTTGGGACTTGTATGCTAAGGTTGAGACCGGTTCAATAGGTGCGGTTACAATCAGAAACTGTGTGGCATACAGGAACGGATTCCTTGAAGACGGCACAAACGCCGGTAATGGTAACGGCTTTAAAATGGGCGGTGATTCACTTCCCGGCGGCCATATTCTTATAAACAGCTATGCATTTGACAATAAAGCAAAGGGTATTGACTCAAACAGCTGTCCGGATATTAAAGTTTATAATTCGATTTCATATAATAACGGCAGTTATAATATAGCTTTATATACAAACAATGCGGGAAATACCGATTATACGGCTGAAAATGTTATTTCCTTCAGAACAGAAGGCACCACAATCGGTGAAAACATTAAGCCCAAAGGAACGCAGGATAACTCAAAAATATACGGTACGTCCAACTACTATTGGGACAATACTAACGGATATTCTGCAAATTCCGAAGGTGATATCGTAAGTGCGGATTGGTTTGAATCTCTTACGTTTACAGGCGTTTTCAGAAATTCAGATAACAGCATTAACATGAACGGATTCTTAAAACTTTGCGGTAACGCTGCTGTTCCCGCAGGCTTTGAAAACGTACCGTCGTCAAACGGCTTCACCATTCCGGTACGAGAGAAAACCTCCGCAGACGAGTACAATGAAAAGCTGCTTGAGTTTTCGGCAACTCTTGATGAAGTATTAAATGCGGCTGAACCGGTTACAGTTGTATATAATGACGGCCCGAGCCTTCCTAATTTTGTGGTAGATAAAATTATGACAAATCCCAATATCACTGTAGTAATGGATGTTGAGTATGAAGGCGAGAAGTTCCATTTCGAGCTTACAAAAGAACTTTTGGCAAGCATATATAAGCCCGATGTTTTGTGGTATGGCCCCAGGTACCTTGTTACGGCAAAGATTGAGCCTGTTTATCATACAATTGCACGTGACGAAACACTTAATATCGTTTGCGGCCTTTACGGTATAACGCTGGATAATCTTTTGGCACTTAACCCGGAAATCACCAATCCTAATGTGGTTTATGCCGGACAACAGGTCAGAATCAAGTGATAATCAAGTAACAATCAAGTAACAATCAGATAATGTCTATGTAGTACGATAACGGAGTCGGTTTATACTTTATTAAACCGGCTCCGTTACTTTTTGCAGAATACGACCTTTTTTGACAATTTTTGTATCTTTTTTTGTACGCAACTCGTTGAAAATCGGTGTATATAGGTTATAATTATTAAGTAGCAGTAGGCTATAGTGGGGTTTTGTACTATATGGATAAAGTCGATACTATCGAAAATGGTGAAGTTAACAACGAAATGACGGAAGTGCCTGAAAAGACTGATGAAGAGAAGAGCGTCGCAAAGGATAATTTGCTGCAACGAATCAAAATCCAATGGTCACTCATTATCATGTCGGTTTTGCCCGTGGTTTTGGCAGGCCTTGTTTTTGTGCTTGTGGGCGTAAGCGCTGTGCGCAGCAGTAATGCTGCCGCAATATTCAGCGTTTTGGAGGGCGTTTGCTATGCCGCAAGGGATGATTTCCAGAAGGTCTATCCGGGAAATTATTCGATAGGCGATTTCGGATATTATTCAGAGGGCGTTGAAATTACCGAAGATGGTAATCAGCTTGTCGACAGATATTGCAAGAATTTTGATGTTGAAGTATCGATTTTCTTTAGTCGGGAAAGAGTTCTTACCACAATCCTTGATGAAAACGGTCAGCGTATCATAGGCACCAAACAGACCAATAAAAAAGTATATAATACGGTTTTTTCGGGCGATGTCTATGAGGCCGGCAATGTAGTTGTCAACGGTCAAAAATATTACGGCGTATACGTTCCGCTTTTTGATAACAAGCGTGTAAGCGGTATGGTTTTTGCCGGAGTGACCCGTGAACGGTTTATGTCCAATGCCTCAAAATTTTACAGCGGTATTATCATTCTGATGGTTATTATTGTTGGTCTGGCGGTGTTTGTTGCTTACAATTATTCCAAGAATATGGCTTTAAGATTGAATAGCATTAAAGAATATCTTGGACTTCTTGTTAAAAAGCAGACGCCGGATGTTGAAATGAAACTTGATGTGCTTTCGCGGCATGATGAGATTGGAGACCTCGGAAAGTACGCTTTGGATGTCGGCAATCAGCTTAAGTCAATAATCGGGTGCGATCCGCTTACCGGTCTATATAACAGACGTACCGGCAGACAGTTCCTTGATATTTTGTGGGATAACGCACGCGAGAATCGCGACAGCGTTGCACTCGTAATGTGTGATATAGATTTGTTCAAGAAAGTTAATGATACTTACGGACATGACGTAGGTGATGAGGTTCTTAAGAAAGTTGCTTCAATCATGAAGGAAGTATGTAACCGTGAGGCCAATGCTTTTGCAGTGCGCTGGGGCGGCGAGGAATTTTTGCTGGGATTTATGCTTTCCGGTCCCAATACGGTTAAGCGGGTAGCAGAGATTCAGGAAAAGATTCGCATGACACGATTCCAGGCCGGTGAAAAATCTTTTGGAGTTACAATGACGTTTGGCGTCGCTACCGCATCATGGCAGGAACAGATTCACGATGTAGTGGCCAAAGCCGACGATAACCTCTATAAGGGTAAAGAAGCGGGACGCGATCGTATTATCGTATAATTCGAAAGGTATCTGACATCAGATGAAGAAATGGCTCAAAGTAATTATCATCATTGTTGCGGTAACTGTGGGAATATATGCCGCAATGTATGTGGTAAACGTAGTACTTAATATGGCAATGCGTAATTTTATAAAATCGCTTGATGCCGTTGAATACAGCTCAGATCGTATTGAACCTGATATGACAGGCGAATATGTAACGTACATAACCGACGAGGACCTGCATATTATGTTTATAACCGATTTGCATATCGGTGGTGGTTTTTGGACTTTCAAGCGTGATAAAAAGGCTTTCTACGAAGTTTCGCAAATGCTTAAGGCCGAGAAACCGGATTTGGTTATTTTAGGCGGAGATAATACTTATTGTATTCCGCTTGTGGGCTTTAACGGTGGCAATACACTCAACAATAAAATGGTTGCCACGACCGTTATTAAGTTCTTTGAACACGAAGGGGTCTATTTTACAACCGTTTTCGGTAACCATGATACCGAGGCTATCGATTACGCAAGCAGACAACAGATAGCGGATGTTTACGCAGACCCTAAATTTAAATATTGTATTTTTGAACAGAATTTCACCGACAAGGATGCGGTGTCGGTTCCGAGTGTTTCCAATCAGTTTATTGTTGTTAAGAAAACAGACGGAAGCATCTCAAAGCTTATTCTTTTGATAGATTCCAATGCATATGTGGATACGTCGATAGTTTCTACCATAAGGGGAAAATACGACGTAATACATCAGGCTCAGGTTGATTGGGCTGCAGATACCATCAAAAAGTTATCACTTGAGGCAGGTCTTCCCGAGGGCGAATACTTAAAAACGATTGCATTTATGCATATACCGCCCGGAGAGTATCAGGATGCCTACGAAGAACTTGTAGCGGTTGAAAAAGATGCTGCGGGAAATGTTGTTTCGTATGCATTAAGGTCTTCGGAGGTCGCAACGTTGGTTGAAGGCGTTTGGGATGAAGTAGTGTGCTACGGAGGTCGTTCCAATACTGACGTAAAGCCTGTAGATCAGGATCTGTTTTTTGAAACGCTTGCCGGCAAAATGGGGTGCCTGGAAGCAATTTTCTGTGGACACGATCACACAAACAATGCTGTGGTAATGTATAAAAATGTCATGCTTGCCTACGGTTATTCAATTGATAATATTGCTTACGGTAAGGCAATTACATATAGCGGGCTGCAAAGAGGCGCTACAGTAATTACCGTAAAGCCCGACGGGACATTTACCGAAGCGCACAGGAACGCGTATATAGATTACGGTGTCAGCACCAATAAGTTTTTTGATGTATATTTGGACAGACATTTTTATGAGAATGATGTAAGACCGTAAGGTATTAATAAACGGGTGGGTTATGAAACTTATATTGATTATTTTGCTGTGGGTTGCAATTATTTTTACTGCAATTGCGTACATTATGTTTTTGCTGGTCTTTGGCAGAAATTACGGGTTGCCTGAATCGTCGGGCGATGATAATGGGTATGCAATGTCACCGACAGGTAGCTTAAGAACTGAATTTATGAAGCCGCGTAAGGAATACTTACGCGGCATTTCTTGCGTGAATGAGACGGTTGAAAGTTTTGACGGTCTTAAACTTGTAGGGCACTTTTATAAAGGAACCGATGAATCCGTCACGGTTATATGTGTGCACGGATACCGGGGTAACTATATAGATGAGTTTGCCGGTATCAGCGAGATATTTTTTAAACGCGGATATAATATTTTAATGACGGACGATCGTGCGCACGGTGAATCCGAAGGTAAATATATCGGGTACGGTGTCCTTGACCGCTATGATGTTGTAACATGGGCTGACTTTATAGCCGGAAAATATCCGGATACCAAAATTATATTGGCCGGATGCTCAATGGGTGCTGCAACCGTTCTTTTTGCATCCGATGATAAAAATCTTCCTAAAAATGTTAAGGGAATAATTTCAGACAGCGGGTACGACAGTGTTGCTGAAGTAATGGAAACAATGTTGAAGCCGGTTTTTCATATTCCGAAGTTTCCGCTTTTATATCTTGCGGGAATGTGGGCTTATTTGCTGGCACATATTTCCATTTTCAAAGATAAATCTTCCGAGCATGTAAAAAATGCGGTGGCTCCGATTTGCATTATAGTGGGAACGGAAGATAAATTTGTGCCTAAAGAAGTTGCACTCAGAATATATGACGCCTGCAAAACGCCTAAAAAGCTGTTGCTGTGTGAAAACACGGGGCATGTTGCTTCGTATGTTACGCATACCGGTGAATACATCGATACGGTAAATGAATTTATAGACACTATCGCTTTAAAGTGATATACTGACAAAGTCGGGGTCAAAGCCCCTTAGTTTGGTATATGGAGAGATGGGTATTATGGAAAAGAAGAGAGAACATTTGGGCAGTCGTCTCGGTTTTATTTTACTGAGTGCGGGCTGCGCAATCGGATTGGGAAATGTATACAGATTTCCCATGCAGGTAGGTCGTAACGGTGGCGGAGCATTTGTACTTGTTTACGTTTTGTGCCTCGTATTGTTGGGACTTCCCGTAATGGTAATGGAATTTTCACTTGGCCGTGCGGCACAGACAAGTCCGGTATTTATATACAATACTTTGACGCCGGAAAAGAAAGCATGGCGTATTCACGGTTATTTATCGCCATTCGCAAATGTCCTGCTGATGATGTTTTATACTACAATTGCCGGGTGGATATTCAGATATTTCATCAAGTCTGCAGTGGGGGATTTTGAAGGCAGGAATGCTGAAGCGATTAACGATACATTCTTTTCAATGTTGGGCGATCCGTGGATGATGCTTGTGTTTACTGCTATTATGGCGGTAGCGGCATGCTTTGTTTGCTCGTTTTCACTGCAGAAAGGTCTTGAACGTATCACAAAGTATATGATGCTGGCACTTTTGGTGTTAATGGTAGCACTCGCCGTTTACGGCTTTACACTTAACGGTGCAAAAGAAGGTCTGGCATTCTATTTAAAGCCTGATTTTTCAAAGATCAACGGAACATGTATTTCCGAGGCTATGAATCAGTCATTCTTTACACTTTCACTCGGTATCGGTTCCATGGCTATTTTCGGCAGCTATTTGGGTAAGGAACGTTCCCTTACAGGCGAATCGGTAAGCATTATTATACTTGATACATTTGTTGCTCTTACGGCAGGCCTTATTATTTTCCCGGCATGCTTTACGTACGGTATTGAGCCTACCGAAGGTGCAGGGCTGCTGTTCATGACACTCCCGAATGTATTTAACGGTATTCCCGGTGGACGTATCTGGGGAGCGTTGTTCTTCATCTTTATGACATTTGCTGCTTTTTCAACAGTGCTTGCGGTTTATGAAAATATTATCGCATGTGCATCGGAAACCTTTAAGATGTCCAGAAGGAAAACGGCATGGCTTGTATGTGTCGTAATGATTTTGCTCAACGTTCCGTTTATTCTTGGCAATAACGTGTGGAGTAATTTCCATGCATTTGGCATAGAAGGTAAGGACGTTTCCGACTTGGAAGATTTCTTTGTGTCAAATGTTATGCTTCCGTTGGGATCTCTTACATATGTAATGTATTGCACCAGAAAACGCGGCTGGGGATGGAAAAACTTTACCGAAGAGGCTAACACCGGTAAAGGACTTAGGTTCCCAAAGTGGTTAAGATTTTATGTTTCATACATTTTACCCTTAATTATTCTGGTAGTATTTGTTTTGGGTATTATTAATTATTTTGGTATCGGCAAGTAATTTAATTTATGAAGAATCTGATTTTTGATATTGACGGAACACTTTGGAATACAACAGGTGTGGTAGCGAAGGCGTGGAATGAGGCCGTGCGTCGCTCGAATGTGCCTGAACTTTGTAATCTTTTTATTACGCCTAAGATGCTCGAAAAAGAATTCGGCAAGCCTATGGACGAAATCGCAGACGATTTGTTTGGCCCAATCGATAGGGACGCTAAGGCTAAGCTTTTGGAATATTGCTGTGAACTTGAGCATCAGGCTATTCTTGATAATTTTGATGACCTTTCTTATGAAGGCATGAAAGGTACCATGCATGAGCTTGCTAAAGACCACAGATTGTTTATAGTAAGTAACTGCCAGACCGGGTACATTGAACTTGTGATTGAAAAGAACGGGTTGGAAGGCTTGATAGAAGATTACGAGTGTTTCGGTAAAACAGGGCTTCAAAAGAGCGAAAATATTCGCCTTGTGATTGAAAGAAATAACCTTTCATACGAAGAATCTGTCTATATCGGTGACACAATGGGAGATTTTTTGTCTACAAAGGCTGCGGGGATTCCGTTTGTACATGCCGCGTACGGCTTTGGCGTAGTGGACGCCGCAGATTGTGTGATTGAAAAGTTTTCGGACTTATTGACTGTTGTGTAGCTCTAACTTAAAAACTGTATGCTTTTTAGAGGTTGACTTGTTAAACGAGTCAACCTCTTTTAATTGGTTTTGGTGATGTTTATGGAAAAAAACGGGGCTATACTGTAAAATGTTTCCGTAGAAGAAAACAAAGAGGAATGCATAAAATGATACATGAAAAAGGAACAAGCCGGTACTTAATAGGATTCATATGTGCTTTTATTCTTTTTGCCCTGATACGTAACGGAACATATTTTATCGAGGCTACTCATGAACGTCCGTACTATTTTTACATGATATCCCAATTAGGATGTTTTCTGCTTGTAAGCTGTTGGATGCTGACGGTACAAAGCAGGATAATAGAAGCAAAAATCCGCAGGCTTATGCTGTGTGTAGGCGGCCTGTTTCTGGTGTTTTTTACAATGCAGATGGTAAAGTAGTATATGAAACGCTCGGAGCCCAAAATGGTATCGCCGAATCGGAAGATCATCGCATTGTTGCCACAAAGGTAACCGGCGGAAATTTATTCTATGATTTGGATTTAACAACATTAAACCGGCTGAATCTTAAACTTAATGAGACAACGAACAGCATTGAGTCAAGAAACGCTCTTTTACACCACGAAAACGAGATTAAGGCTGAACGCGAAAAAACAGATATTGCGATTCAAATTTACGATAATATTTCGGAAATTGTACGTCCGTGGCTTTTGGAAATACAGGAACTTTTGTCGCACGAGGGCGATGATGAAGAATTCAGAAATACTTTGATGCGTATATCTGTTTTGAATGCCTATGTAAAGCGCAGAAGTAACATGGAGCTGGAGGACAAAAAGAACGGCAGACTGTCCTTCGAGGAACTTGTCACGGCAATAACGGAATCGCTCGAGTATATAAAGCTTTCCGGAATGGAAACATATATTTCTTCTTCCGGAAAGGGAAATTGCCCGTCCAAGCAGATAGTTAATGCCTATCTTGCTTTTGAACGGCTGGCCGAAGTAATGTTTGGAAAAGCAGATTATATGACGGTTCGCGTTACATTGGACGATACCGTTAACATGCGTTTCATGATAAGCGGAAAAGAAAAGCTTCCGGATTTAAATGACTTAAAGGTTGAAGGTTGTACGATTGAAGTTATCGAAGAAGGAAACGATTGCGATGTTTCAATATGTGTTGCGAAAGGCGGTGATGAATAATGATCCCCTTTATTAATTTGCCTGTAGCGGCACGCGGACTTATGTCTTTGTGGTTTGTATTTATTTTAATGCTTTCTTGCGTGGCGCTTTTCCGCCTGATATCGCAAAGAGTCTTTTATCTGGCCGGGGTTGCCGCAATATTTTTTGCGGTTTCTTACATTTTTGTGCAGTGGTTTTCCGATATCGGAATATGTAATGCAAAGGGATTGGTGCCGCCTCATTCTTCGGTTTTGATTGATAAAATCGGATGGGAGTGGATTTTCCTTGTCGGGTTTCTTTTGACTGTATTAACTGCGTGCCTGTTAATGTATACCGAAAACTGGAACCGGAAGCATATTACGGCATCGTCGTTAAAAGAAGGAATTGACAATCTGCCGTCGGGACTTTTGTGGTATTACGACGATGGGGCGGTTGCATTACGCAATGTTGTTATGGAGAAGATATGCAGACAGCTTATGGGTCGTGGCCTTTACGATGGGTATGCTTTTGAATCCGAACTGCTTAAGCACGTTGATGAAAACAATGTATTGAAGATGTCGGATGGGACAGTACTGAGCGTCAGTACCTGTACGGTTGAGAGTGACGGTAAAATATATCATGAAATATGTGCGTATAACATAACAAGTGAGTACGAAACGACGCGCATGCTTGCAAAAAAACAAAAAGAAGCAACGCTTACAAATGAAAAGCTGGTTCAGTACAGTAAAGAACTTGCAAAGATGATTACATCCGGTGAAATTTTGGCGGCAAAGGTGCGCATTCACGATGAACTCGGGCAAGGTCTGTTACTTGCCAGAAAATACCTGCTTCGCGGAGGCACTAAGGAGGATAAAGAAAAGCTTCTTTATGTGCTGAAGAAAAACAACACGCTGCTGGAAGAAACTAAAAAGGAAAGCGGACGGACTTATCTTGAAATGATTTTTGAAGCTGCTTCCGATATGGGAGTTAAACTTGAGGTAGAGGGCAGTATGCCCGAAAAAACTACTGTTTCGGATGTTTTTACCACGGCTATTCACGAAAATCTCACAAACACCATCAGACATGCGCATGGAGATGCAATGAAAGTGATGTTTGTAACCGAAAATGAAAAATGTAAAGCTGTTTTTACCAACAATGGCGATGCACCTTCGGGTCCTATTGAGGAAAGGGGAGGACTTGCAACACTTCGCACACTTGTGGAGGCTGCCGGAGGTGAAATGTCAATTGAGCACACACCGGTATACAGAATGATGATTGTTATATGATGCATTTTACCGGTACACAACTTGAAAAGGAGAATTTATGGTACGAGTTCTGATATGTGACGATCAGGTAATATCCAGACAACTTTTTGAAATGATTGTAAGCGGCTCTGAAAACTACAAGCTGGTTAAGGCGCTTGAATCCGCAAAAGTTGCGGACATTTACTGCTCGGGCGGTAATGTGGATTTGATTCTTATGGATATTGTAATGAACGACATTAACGGGTTGGATGCGGCGGAAATGATTAAAAAGAAATATCCGTCAATAAAAATAATAATCGTTACGTCAATGCCCGATGCGGCGTTTATAGAGCGTGCAAGGAAAATAGGCGTGGATTCCTTCTGGTATAAAGAAGTTCAGGATGCACCGATGCTTGATGTTATGGACAGAACTATGGCAGGCGAGCATGTATACCCGGATTGCGTACCGATTATGACGCTTGGCCTTGCCGTAAGCTCGGAATTTACAGACAGGGAGCTGGATACGCTCCGTAAACTGGTTAGCGGTTTAAGTGATAAGGAAATCGCCGATTCTTTGGGAATCAGTTACAATACGGTGAGAGTGTATATTACAAGTATGTTGCAAAAAACAGGCTTTCAATCAAGAACAGAACTCGCCCTGAAAGCAGCAAAGAGCGGTATAGTGGTTCCCGAATAAAGGTGTGGTGGGTGTCACCCTGCCCCCGTCCCTATGTGACACCGTGCGTCGCAAAACGCGCACGCGGTGTCCGATAACGATTTCGCTTAGCTTATATTTATTGCGCCTTAAATATGTGTCTGTTAGAATTTATACAGCGTTATTAGGTTAATTCCGTATCTGGGGAGTTACGTATAATTTTCTTTTTTATCGCTTATGGATTTTCGGTTTTTCTTTTTTTCACATGTAACTTTGGGTTGTGTTATGGGAGGCGTTTATGAATGATGAGGAATTGGTATTTTGGGATGAGTGTCTGGAAGCACTAAAGTGTGTATTTAGGGACGACCCGTATGATGCGGTGCTGCTTAAGAATCTTGTTATGGCCAAAAAAGACGTTGAGGAAAATTCGTTGGCGGTTGTGGCGCAGCATATGATTGCGGCCGGTTTTTTACCCGGGGAAGCAGCGTCCATTTTAAAGTGCGATCTTGAATTTGTGTTAAGTTCGGTTAAGCCGTCGAAAGAAGCTTGGGTTATTTAGAAATCTTTTTCGGCATATTTTTCAAGTATACCCGGGGCATGTGATGATTGCTTTTTTGACGCGAAAGGACTATATTTATGTTGTCCGTATAAATGAGTTTTTGAAGGAGCGTGTCATGGGTGATTTGGAAAATCTTAATGCATTAAAGAAAATGCTTGAGCATAAAGACGAGCAGGAAGCTCAAGAACTTAAGGAAAAAGAACAGAGATTTTTACAGGATGCCACCAGAGCGTATTTAGGTGAACAATCCGATATATCGACCATAAAAGGTTATGAGCCTGACAGGATACTTGAATTTTTGAGCGGTCCTGCCAATGCCGTTAAGTCACGTATGGGCGGTGAATGGGCTTTAATGGACAAGGATGCTTTCGAAACGTTTACCTATACGATGGTTAAGAAGATTCAGAAGTCGACGACATTACTTGACTGGAAGTCATAAGTATATATAGGTTGACGATTACATTTTCATATTGCATTTTTACAGACTCTTAATTGAATGTGATGATTCGATAGGAGTCTTTTTATTTAATAATTTTTGGATTGACCGCAAGTTTAGAAATGTATTTCCCCCGGAAGAGCATGTGATTCTAAAAAATATATAAAATAGATATTTAGTGCTTGCAATAAACCAATAACCGTACTATAAATGTATATGTGATTAAAATTAGCACTCGGAAGAGAGGAGTGCTAATGACGATAAATAAACCAGGAGGCGGTAGTATGAAGTTAACACCACTTAACGACAGAGTTGTATTAAAACAGCTTGTAGCCGAGGAAACCACAAAATCAGGAATCGTAATTCCCGGACAGAACAAAGAAAAACCTCAGCAGGCTGAAGTAGTTGCAGTCGGCCCCGGCACCGAAGAAGTAAAGATGCAGGTTAAAGTCGGCGATAAGGTAATTTATTCCAAATATTCGGGAACAGAAGTTAAACTTGACGACGAAGAGTTTATTATTTGCAAGCAGGATGACATCCTTGCGGTTATTGAATAATCGAAGATTCAAATTCTTTTTAAAGGAGATGTATTAAATATGGCAAAAGAAATCAGGTACGGAGCTGAGGCAAGACAGGCTCTTGAAACAGGCGTTAACAAGCTTGCAGATACAGTAAGGGTTACACTTGGCCCTAAGGGACGTAACGTTGTATTGGATAAGTCATACGGCGCACCCTTAATTACAAATGACGGAGTTACCATTGCAAAAGAAATCGAGCTCGAGGATGCTTTTGAAAACATGGGCGCCCAGCTTGTTAAAGAAGTTGCCACAAAGACAAACGATGCAGCCGGTGACGGTACAACAACAGCTACCGTTCTTGCTCAGGCAATGATTAACGAAGGTTCCAAGAACCTTGCAGCAGGCGCTAACCCCATCGTTTTAAGAAAGGGTATGAAGAAAGCCACAGACAAGGCTGTCGAAGCTATTAAAAATATGAGCCAGAAGGTCAACGGTTCCGAGCATATCGCTCGTGTAGCCGCAATCTCCGCTGGTGATGACCAGGTAGGAGAGATGGTTGCCAAGGCTATGGAAACCGTATCCGGTGACGGGGTTATTACAATCGAGGAATCCAAGACAATGGAGACCGAGCTTGAGCTTGTTAAAGGTATGCAGTTTGACCGCGGCTATATTTCAGCTTATATGGCTACGGATATGGATAAGATGGAAGCGGTCCTTGACGATCCTTACATCCTTGTTACAGATAAAAAGATTTCAAATATTCAGGAAATTTTGCCTATACTTGAGCAGATTGTTCAGTCCGGCGCTAAGTTGTTAATCGTTGCCGAAGATGTTGAAGGTGAGGCATTAACAACATTAATCGTTAACAAATTGCGCGGTACATTTAATGTAGTGGCAGTTAAGGCTCCCGGTTACGGCGATCGTCGTAAGCAGATGCTTGAGGATATCGCAATTTTGACAGGTGGTCAGGTTATTTCTTCTGAATTGGGTCTTGAGTTAAAAGAAGCTACACTTGATATGCTTGGCCGTGCTAAGTCTGTTAAAGTTCAGAAGGAAACAACAGTTATCGTTGATGGTGAAGGCGACAAGGCAGCAGTACAGGCCCGTATCGCTCAGATTAAGGGACAGATTGAGACTACAACATCTGATTTTGACCGTGAAAAGCTTCAGGAGCGTCTGGCAAAGCTTGCCGGCGGTGTCGCTGTTATTCGTGTGGGCGCTGCTACGGAAGTTGAGATGAAGGAAGCGAAGTTAAGAATGGAAGATGCTTTGGCAGCTACACGTGCAGCTGTTGAAGAAGGTATCATCTGCGGCGGCGGTTCGGCTTATATTCACGCTTCCAAGGAAGTTAAGAAACTGGCTGATTCACTGGAAGGTGATGAGAAGACCGGTGCCTGCATTGTATTAACGGCTATGGAAGCTCCTCTTTACCACATCGCATATAATGCCGGTCTTGAGGGCGCGGTAATTATTAATAAGGTTCGCGAATCTGAAGTAGGCATTGGCTTTGATGCATACAATGAAGAGTATGTTGATATGGTTAAAGCCGGTATTCTCGATCCTGCGAAAGTTACACGTACAGCGCTTCAGAACGCAACAAGTGTTGCAAGCACATTCTTAACAACAGAATCCGCAGTTGCAAACATTAAAGAGGAAACTCCCGCAATGCCCGCAGGCGGTGCCGGAATGGGCGGAATGTATTAATTTCGCGTAGCATTAAGTTTACGTAAATAATACTTGATAAAAGTCAGGCCTTGTGTTATGATACACAAGGTCTGTTCTTATGTTCAGACATTAAAATAAACCCTTTTCAAGGCTTTAAGACACTCCAACTTAGTGCTTTGGAAGTGGCGATTATCGAATTACAGGAGGATTTAGAAATGATTTCTAAAGAGAAAAAGCAGGCAATTATCAAGGAGTATGCAAGAACAGAAGGCGATACCGGTTCACCCGAAGTACAGGTAGCTGTACTTACTGCACGTATCAGTGAGCTTACAGAGCACTTAAAGGAGAACCCTAACGACAATCACTCTGCAAGAGGTATGTACATGATGATCGGTCAGAGACGTGGCCTTTTAAATTACCTTGAGAAGACAGATATCGAAAGATATCGTGCTTTGATTGCAAAGCTTGGCTTAAGAAAGTAAATAACTGGGGGTGGGTTGACGCCCACCCCTTGTTTCATTTCTTGCAGGCAGTTTCAGTAGTTATTAATTTGAGTAGAAGAGCTTTCCGAGACCACTGACAAGCACAGTGGGTTGCACCGTGTTTATCAGTAGTTTCGGCATCTTCTACTCCCAACATTATTTTTTATAAGGAGACGAAAATGTACAACACTTTCGAAATGGACCTTGCAGGTCGTAAGTTACGTGTCGACATTAACCGTGTAGGTAAGCAGGCTAACGGCTGTGCTTTCATGCACTATGGTGACACAACGGTTCTCAGTACAGCTACAGCTTCTGAGGCACCCAGAGATGGCGTGGATTTCTTCCCGCTCTCTGTTGAGTATGAAGAAAAATTATATGCAGTAGGCAAGATTCCCGGAGGCTTTAATAAGCGTGAGGGTAAAGCATCCGAAAATGCAATCCTTACAAGCCGTGTAATCGATCGCCCTATGCGTCCTTTGTTCCCTAAGGATTATCGTAATGATGTTACCCTTAACAACATGGTAATGTCAGTTGATCCCGAGTGCAGACCTGAGCTTGTTGCAATGCTTGGTTCGGCAATCGCTACATGTATTTCAGATATTCCTTTTGACGGTCCCTGCGCTATGACTCAGGTTGGCTTGGTTGACGGCGAGTTTGTTATCAACCCCAATCAGGAGCAGTGGAAGAACGGCGCTCTTCAGATGACCGTTGCTTCTACCAAGCAGAAAGTTATCATGATTGAAGCAGGCGCCAAGATTGTTCCTGAAGATAAAATCCTCGAGGCAATTTACAAGGCACATGAAGTTAACCAGACAGTAATCGCTTTCATCGAGAAAATCGTTGCTGAGGTTGGCAAGAAGAAACATGAATATACAAGCTGCGCTATCCCCGCAGAGATGTTCGAGGCTATGAAGGCAATCGTTACACCCGCTGAGATGGAAGTTGCTGTATTTACAGATGAAAAGCAGGTACGCGAGGAAAATATCCGTGTTATCACAGAAAAGTTTAAGGAAGCTTTTGCTGATAACGAAGAGTGGCTTGCTATTTTAGGTGAAGCTGTTTACCAGTACGAAAAGAAGACTGTACGTAAGATGATTCTTAAGGATCACAAACGTCCCGATGGTCGTGAGATTACACAGATTCGTCCGCTTGCAGCTGAAGTTGACATTATCCCCAGAGTACATGGTTCTGCTATGTTTACTCGTGGACAGACACAGATTTGTGATGTATGTACCCTTGCTCCTTTGTCGGAAGTTCAGAAGGTTGATGGTCTTGATGAAAACGTTGTTTCAAAGAGATATATGCACCACTACAATTTCCCGGCTTATTCCGTCGGCGAAACAAAGGTTAGCCGCGGTCCCGGACGTCGTGAAATCGGTCACGGTGCTTTGGCTGAAAGAGCGTTGTTACCCGTTCTTCCCAGTGAAGAAGAGTTCCCTTACGCAATCCGTTGCGTATCCGAAACATTTGAGTCTAACGGTTCTACATCGATGGGTTCGACTTGTGCATCTTGTATGTCACTTATGGCTGCCGGTGTTCCCATCAAGGCAATGGTTGCAGGTATTTCCTGCGGTCTTGTAACCGGTGAGACCGATGACGATTTTGTTCTTTTGACAGATATCCAGGGGCTTGAGGACTTCTTCGGTGATATGGACTTCAAGGTAACCGGTACTACAGAAGGTATTACCGCTATCCAGATGGATATTAAGATTCACGGTCTTACACGTCCTATCGTTGAGGGTGCAATTGCAAGATGCCGTGAAGCAAGACTCTTTATCATGGACAATTGCATGAAGCCGGCTATTTCAGAGCCCAGACCGACTGTTAATGAGTATGCACCCAAGATTATTTCTATTGACATCGATCCCGATAAGATTGGTGATGTAATCGGTAAGCAGGGTAAGGTTATTAATGAAATCGTTGCACGTACAGGCGTTAAGATTGACATTACGGACGACGGACGTGTTTCGGTATGCGGCGTTGACAAGGATATGATGGACAAGGCCGTTGAATATATTCAGACAATTGTTTCCGAATTTGAAGAAGGAAAGATTTACAAGGGTAAAGTAGTTTCCATCAAAGAGTTTGGCGCATTTATCGAATTCGCACCTGGAAAAGAAGGCATGGTTCATATTTCCAAGATCAGTAAGGAAAGAATCGATCATGTAGAGGATGTTCTTACATTAGGCGATAAAGTGACCGTCGTTTGCCTCGGCAAGGATAAGATGGGTCGTATAAGCTTCTCAATGAAGGATGTTCAGCAGTAAGTTTTAACTAGGAGGACCGGCATTTGCGTTAAGTAAGTGCCGGTCTGTTTTATATTGTTTAAGGAGTTACAGTGAAAAAACCAGTTAAATTATCAATCTATGCGATTATTGCAGCGCTTATGGTAGCGCTCGATCAGATTAGCAAGGCTCACATCGTTAAGTATCTAAAACCCCTTGACCATAATATTGTGTGGATAAAGAACGTATTTGAACTTGAATATCTTGAGAATACGGGTGCGGCTTTTTCGAGTTTTACCGGAAAACAAGGATTTTTAATTACACTTACATTCATAGTGCTCGGCTTTTGCATATTTGAATTTGTGCGTATCCCCACGGACAGACATTATGAACCCTTGCGCATTGCTTTTTTGCTTGTAATCGGCGGGGCAATCGGTAATATGATAGACCGGTTGCGGCAAGGCTATGTGGTAGACTTTTTCTACTTCGTGCCGATTAATTTCCCGAGATTTAATGTGGCGGATATTTTTGTGACGGTTTCGATTCCTTTGCTCTTTATCCTTTTTATGTGGGGATACCGTGAAGAGGAACTTGATTTTCTTTTTACTTTTAAGAAAAAAGTAAAGAAACAGACAGATAAAAAGCAGTAAATTAGAAATATATTTGTGTATGTTAAGAGGTTAAATCAGTATGGGTAGTTTTGACAAAGAAATAAACCGACGCCGCACATTTGCGATTATTTCGCATCCCGACGCAGGTAAAACAACATTAACCGAAAAATTCCTTTTGTACGGCGGTGCCATTAATCTTGCAGGAAGCGTTAAAGGAAAAGCAACCGCCAGACATGCGGTTTCGGACTGGATGGAGATTGAAAAAGAAAGAGGTATTTCGGTAACATCGTCGGTTCTTCAGTTTGAGTATGGCGGTTACTGCATTAATATCCTTGATACCCCCGGACATCAGGATTTCTCTGAAGACACTTACCGTACGCTTATGGCTGCAGACAGTGCCGTGATGGTAATAGATGCATCAAAGGGTGTTGAGGCACAGACCCGAAAACTGTTTAAGGTTTGTGCTATGCGCGGCATACCGATTTTTACGTTTATCAATAAGCTGGACCGTGATGCCAAGGATACCTTCGAACTGTTGGATGATGTGGAAAACGAGCTTGGAATCGCCACCTGCCCTATGAACTGGCCGATAGGTTCCGGTAAGAATTTTAAGGGCGTTTATGAGAGAGCATCCCGCAACGTTATCACATATTCGGATACTCAAAAGGGTACAAAAGAAGGCGAAGCGCATATTATTCCCTTTGCCGAGACCCGGAAACTTACAGCCGAAATCGGTCAGGATGCTTATGACAAGCTTTTTGAAGAAGTAGATCTTTTGGACGGTGCGGGTGCGGAGTTTGACCTCGAACTTGTGCGGGCAGGTGCACTAACACCGGTATTTTTCGGATCTGCACTTACCAATTTCGGTGTTGAAGTATTTTTGCAGAATTTCTTAAAAATGGCTACAACACCGCTTCCGCGAAAGACCGAAGACGGCGAAATCGATCCCACAAGCGATGACTTCAGCGCGTTCGTGTTTAAGATTCAGGCAAATATGAACAAGGCTCATCGCGACAGAATTGCCTTTATGCGTATATGCTCGGGTAAGTTTGACGCAGATGCCGAGGTTAAGCATGTTCAGGGCAATAAGGTAATGAGACTTTCACAACCGCAACAGATAATGGCCGATGAACGAAAAATTTTGTCGGAGGCGTATGCCGGTGATATTATCGGCGTGTTCGATCCGGGTATTTTTTCAATCGGTGATACGGTATGCGCTCCCAAAAAGAACGTGAAATACGAAGGAATTCCCACGTTTGCTCCCGAGCATTTCGCAAGAGTACGCCAAATTGATACGATGAAGCGTAAGCAGTTTATAAAAGGTGTATCGCAGATTGCGCAGGAAGGCGCAATTCAAATATTCCAGGAATTAAATTCGGGTATGGAGGAGATTATTGTAGGCGTTGTGGGCGTGCTGCAGTTTGATGTTTTAAAGTTCCGTCTTGAAAACGAGTATAATGTTGAAATACGACTTGAACCGCTTCCTTACGAGCATATTCGCTGGATTGAGAATACAGACATAGATGTATCGAAACTTTCGGGCACTTCGGACATGAAGAAGGTAACCGATCTTAAGGGTCGTCCGCTCCTTCTTTTTGTAAATCCCTGGAGTGTACAGATGACAATCGACCGCAATAAGGGGCTTTTGCTTTCTGAGTTCGCGCGTAACTAATTTGATTGTTATTGTTGCCCGATTTTGGTATAATCAATTAGTTAAGGATTAAATGGAGGTAATACTTTCATGGAAAAAGAAAAGACAGAAACAGGTTTTGACAGTCACATCAGAATTGCCAATGACGTTGTTGGTAAAATTGCAGCAATCGCTGCCCTTGAAGTTGAAGGCGTATCTGCCATGGGCAACAATATTACCACCGAGATTATGGGTAAGGTTGGCATCAAGAACCTTATGAAGAATGTTAAGGTTGAGATAGTTGCCGGTGAAGTTACCCTCGAGGTAGCAATTACAGTTGATTACGGCATTAACATTCCCGGTATCAGCCAGGCTGTTCAGTCACGTGTTAAACAGGCGGTTGAGAATATGACCGGATTAACCGTAAACGCCGTAAATGTTCGTATTTCAGGCATTCACCTGGCATAAAGGAGCTATACAAAGGAGCTATACATGAGAAGAAGCGAAGTACGTGAAGTGCTTTTTAAAATTCTGTTTCGCGCCGAATTTAACGATATTTCGGAAATGCCCGATCAGATTCAGTATTTTTTTAACGTAGATGCCGAAGTGGACGGTGGCGAAATTTCCGAGGAAGATCGCGGATATATTTCAATGCGGGAACAGGATATTATTAATCATCTTTCGGAAATTGACGCAGCCATTACCGAAAAGGTAACCGGCTGGACAATTGACAGAATGGGTAAGGTAGACGTGGCTGTTATAAGGCTTGCAGTCTACGAGATTATGTTTGACGATGAAATTCCCGTCGGCGTATCCATTAACGAGGCGGTTGAGCTTGCCAAGAAATATGGTCGTGATGAGTCGGGTAGCTTTGTAAACGGAGTGTTGGCTAAATTTGCAAAATAATGCATTTTCTGTTTCAGAGGTAAATAAATACATAAAGGGCATGTTTGCTTCGGACTATTGCCTTGGAAGTATTACTGTAAAGGGTGAAGTCAGTAACCTTAAGTATCATTCTTCCGGGCATATTTATTTTACGCTTAAGGACGAAAAAAGCGCCATAAAGGCTGTAATGTTCGCATCAAGCCGCGCAAGCGGTCTTAAGTTTAAAATGGTCGAGGGCATGCTTGTTGCGGCCAAGGGGTCTGTTGAAGTTTTTGAACGGGACGGTACCTATCAGCTTTATGCAAAAGAAATTACCGAGGACGGCGTAGGAGATCTTTACAGACGTTTTGAGGAACTTAAGGCTAGCTTATCGCAACAGGGAATGTTCGACCCGCAATACAAACGTCCGATACCCCGCCACGTAAAGACGCTTGGCGTTGTAACAGCTCCGACCGGTGCTGCGGTAAGGGACATTATTAATGTTTCCCAAAGACGTAACCCCGGCATTAGTATCGTGCTCTATCCTGCGATTGTGCAAGGACCTGAGGCGCCTTTAAGTATCATAAAAGGTATACAGGCACTTGATGCATATGGCGTAGATGTAATGATTGTAGGGCGCGGAGGCGGTTCCATTGAAGATTTATGGGGCTTTAACGATGAAGGTGTCGCAAACGCGATTTTCAATGCAAGCGTACCGGTTGTGTCTGCCGTAGGTCATGAAACCGATTTTACAATTGCGGACTTTGTGTCGGATCTTCGGGCACCGACACCATCGGCGGCGGCTGAGTTGTGCGTGTCTGATGTTTATACGGACCTTAAGCGCATTGAAGATTATAAAGCCGGGCTAAATAAAGCAATGTCGCATTCAATCAATGATGCACGTAAGAACACCGTTCATTTTGAAGAAAGCCTGCGTGCAATGAGCCCCAAGGCAAGAGTGCATGAATATAGAGAACGTCTGGAAAATGCAGGCAAAAATCTTTACAGAGAAATTTCGGATTGCATAAAGCTTAGGCGTACACATAATGATACATACCTTAGAAGATTAAACGATGACATCGATAACATATGTAAAAACGCAAGGCACAAATATGAACTTTTGGCCGGACGTTTGGACGCAGACAGCCCATTAAAGCGCATAAGTGCCGGGTATGCTTACGTAAAAGGACCCGATGATAAAGCTTTAAAGTCTGTAAAGCGTGTAAATACAGGTGACAGCATAAGTGTTTCGGTGATTGACGGTACGATAGCAGCAAAGGTTACTTGTGTTGAAACGGAGGAATCATGAGCGAAAATAAATCTATAGAAGAAATGTTTGGTGAACTTGAAAATACATTAAGCGAGCTTGAATCCGGAGAGGCTTCTTTAGAGCGTTCTTTCGAGTTATATGAGGCCGGGATGAAGCTTGTAAAAGCTTGCGGTGAAGAAATAGACACTATTGAAAAGAAAGTTCTTATGCTTAGCGGGGAGGGCGAAACCGTTGAATTTCAATGATGCTCTTGACAGGAAAGTATCCTGCATAAATGATCTTTTAAACGAGGTCATGAGTAAAAACGCGGGGCTCGCCGAGTATCTTATGGACTCCATGCGCTACAGTGTGTCGGGAACGGGAAAGCGTTTAAGACCGCTTCTTATGCAGGAATGCGCACAGTTATTTGAAGGAGAAACACCCGATCTTCCGTATTTTATGGCGGCAATCGAGTTAATTCATTCATATTCGCTTGTGCATGATGATATGCCATGCATCGATAACGATGAATACAGACGGGGCCGGAAGACTACTCATGCGGTATACGGTGAAACTACTGCGCTTTTGGCAGGAGACGGCCTGCTAAATTACGCATATGAGACTGCATCGAATGCTTTTATGCATACAAACAATTTGGAGCGTGCCGCCCGGGCAATGCGCGTACTTGCCGTGAAAGCAGGAATTTTCGGTATGGTAGGCGGGCAGGCTGTTGATGTTGAGTGCGAGAAAACAAGTAATCCGCTCACCAAAGAAAAATTATTATATATTCATGAAAATAAAACCGCTGCGCTAATTGAAGCGTCTATGATGATAGGCGGTATTTTGGCAGGGGCAACCGAATCAGAGGTTGCAACGCTTGAAGAAATTGCAAGTGCTGTCGGAATTGCATTTCAAATCAGGGACGACATTCTCGATGTCGAGGGTAGCTTTGAGCAACTTGGCAAGGCAATCGGTTCCGACGAAGCCAATGCCAAAGACACGTATGTCACATTATTCGGAATGCAACAGGCCAAGGCCGATGTTGAAAAATATTCACAGAAGGCATTAAGGTTGTTGACTTCCTTCCCAAATAGAAATGTTTTTTTGGAGGAGCTTGTTGAAAGTCTTATTAACAGGACGAAATAGGCTGAACAATATATGATTCTTGACAATATCAAAAAAGCAAACGATATAAAGCAGGTTCCGGAAACCGATTGGCCGGTTTTGGCCGGTGAAATAAGGGAGTTCCTTATTGAAAAAATCAGCGAAAACGGCGGACATTTAGGCTCCAATTTAGGTGCCGTTGAGCTTACCATGGCACTGCATTTGTGCCTCGATTTGCCCAAAGACAAAATTATATGGGATGTAGGTCATCAGGCCTATACACATAAGCTTTTAACCGGAAGACGTGAAGGCTTTGACACACTTCGCAGATTCGGAGGTATGTCAGGCTTCCCCAAGCGTAAAGAAAGTCCGTGCGACTGCTTTGACACCGGCCACAGTTCCACTTCCGTATCGGCGGGGCTGGGGCTTGTTAAGGCGCGCGATTTGCGCGGCGACGATTATACGGTTGTATCTGTAATCGGCGATGGCTCGCTTACCGGCGGAATGGCTTACGAAGCGTTAAACAATGCTTCAAAGCTCAACACAAATTTTATTGTGGTGTTAAATGATAACAATATGTCGATATCCGAAAATATCGGCGGTGTTTCAAAATATTTAAACAGTATTCGCACAGCAGATGGTTATCTTGAGTTAAAAGAAGCCGTTTATAACCGTCTTATGAATATCAAAGGCGGTGAAGACTGGGTGCGTGGTATCAGACGAGCCAAAAGCACGGTAAAAAGCATGGTTGTGCCCGGAATGTTTTTTGAAGACATGGGTATAACTTATTTAGGACCTGTGGATGGTCATGATGTAAAGGCAATTATTGATATCATTAATGATGCCAAGCGTGTAAAGGGACCTGTTCTTGTGCATGTAAATACCGTTAAGGGTAAAGGATACATGCCTGCGGAAAGGCATCCCGCGAGATTTCACGGCACAGATCCGTTTGATGTTGCAACAGGGTTGCCGCTTCACCCGCGCGCCAAATCAAACTATACGGATATTTTCTCAACTGTAATGGTTAAGCTTGGTGAGCGAAAGCCAAAAGTAGTTGCAATTACGGCGGCAATGGCTGACGGCACAGGGTTAAGGCGTTTCAAAAACGCATATCCCGACCGGTTCTTTGATGTGGGTATTGCCGAACAGCATGCGGTTACGTTTGCGGCAGGGCTTGCGGCAGGCGGTTTAAAGCCGATTGTCGCGGTTTATTCATCGTTTTTGCAAAGAGCATACGATCAGATTCTTCATGATGTATGCATTCAGAATCTTCCGGTTGTGTTCGCGATAGACCGTGCCGGAGTGGTTGGAAGTGATGGTGAGACACATCAGGGTATTTTTGATATATCCTTTTTATCATCAATTCCCAATATGCATATTATGGCGCCCAAAAACAAATGGGAGCTTTCGGATATGCTTAAGTATGCGGTAGACTTCAATGGTCCGATGGCAATTCGATATCCGAGAGGTGAGGCGTATGACGGTCTTGAAGAGTTCAGACAGGAAATTGTATTAGGTAAGTCTGAAATGCTTTATGAAGGTCGTGACATTGCAATTGTCGCACTGGGTTCGATGGTTAAAACCGGCGAAGAAGTTCGCACAAGGCTTAATGAACAGGGCTTTGACGTAACCTTGGTGAATGCACGTTTTGCAAAGCCGATAGACGAGGAAATGATTACATATCTTACCAAAAATCATAAGCTGATCGTCACCATGGAAGAAAATGTTGCAAGCGGCGGTTTTGGCGAGCATGTCAGAGAATTTTTGGCAGGTGAAGGTTCTTGCGTAAAGCTTCTTACCATAAATATTCCGGATGCTTATGTAGAGCACGGAAATGTTGATATTCTTAAAAAAGAAATCGGTATCGATGCGGATACGGTTTATGCTAAAATAATGAATATGCAGGACAAGTAAAGTGAGCATTCTTTAATGCATATTTTGCCCGTAATTGTGCCAAACGGAGATATATGAAAGAAAGACTTGATGTACTGTTAGTTGAACAGGGGTTATGCACCTCAAGGGAAAAGGCCAAGGCCGTTATTATGTCAGGCGATGTGTTTGTAAACGGACAACGCGAAGACAAAGCCGGCTCAATGTTTGACCCCGAAAAGGTTAAAATAGAGGTTAAAGGACCGCAGCTTAAGTATGTAAGCCGAGGCGGTTTAAAGCTTGAAAAAGCACTTGCGGTGTTCCCTATAGATTTAAACGGCTTAACATGCATGGACATAGGTGCATCTACCGGAGGTTTTACGGATTGTTGTCTTCAAAACGGTGCCCAAAAGGTATATTCTATTGATGTTGGGCATGGTCAGCTTGCGTGGTCATTACGTAACGACGAGCGTGTTGTGTGCATGGAAAAGACTAATTTCAGATATTTAACGCCCGATAATCTTGAGGAAATACCGGAATTTGCGTCGTGCGACGTTTCTTTCATTTCACTTACGAAGATATTGGAGCCGGCGGTATCGATTCTTAAGACCGGTGCAAAAATGGTGTGCCTGATTAAACCGCAATTCGAGGCAGGACGGGATGAGGTCGGCAAGAAGGGCGTTGTAAGAGACAAGAACGTACATGTTGCCGTAGTGCGTAAGATTATTGATTTTGCCGCTGCTACGGGATTTAAGATATTAGGACTGGATTATTCCCCCATAAAAGGTCCTGAGGGAAATATAGAGTACCTGCTTTTTATGGAAAAAGAAAAAGACCGCGAAGCGGTTATGATTGATGAATCGGTATTTGATATAGTAAGTACAGTAAACAGAGCTCATGGCGATTTGGATGCGTAGGGCGGGAGGATAATACTATGATGAAACGTTTTTTGGTTCGCACGAATGAATCTAAGGATCCGGGTTTTAAGATTACCGATAAGATTACCGACTATTTAAAAGCTCACGGCTGTGAGTTTGAAGTTGAGGTAATGGACGATGAACAGATTTACGGTAAAGAGGTACCAAAATTTTTTGAGGGAAATAAGCCTGACGCCGTAATTGTTTTGGGCGGTGACGGTACTATGCTTCGAGCTGCCAGAGATTTTGTTGACGAGGAAATACCGCTTTTGGGCGTTAATTTGGGCTCGCTTGGCTATCTTGCCGAGGTTGAAAAGAAAAACATACCGGAAGCGCTGGATAAGCTTATTTCGGGCGATTTCTTTATCGAAGAGCGTATGATGCTTGAGGGAAGTGTACTCCGTGATAAACAGATAGTTGCACAGACAAAAGCGTTGAACGATATTGCTGTTTTAAAATCACTTCCGTACAGAGCTATTAATTTTGATGTGTATGTAAACGGACAGTTCTTAAAATCTTACGGTGCAGACGGTGTCATTATTTCAACCCCTACAGGTTCAACCGGATATAACTTATCCGCAGGTGGCCCCATCGTTGAGCCGTGTGCGGATTTGCTGGTACTTACACCCGTATGCCCGCACACCATGACTTCCCGCAGTATCGTATTGGCCGGTGAGGACGAGGTCTTTATAGAGATAAAAGAAGCCAAAAACGGAGGAGAGCAGCCTGCTTTTGCAATGTCGGACGGTGCTGCGCATTATGAACTTAAAACAGGTGATGCTTTTGTGATGCGCCGAAGCGAAAACCGTACACGTATCATTAAGCTCAACAAAGCAAGCTTTTTGGATGTATTACAGCAGAAAATTCGTGATTGATGTAAATTGTGTTTACGGTTGACAGGTGTAAATTTCAACCGATTTGCAAGCAAACTTTAAGGGGAATAAGTGTAAACAAATGAAAAATTCACGCCACAAACGAATTCTCGAATTGATTGAATCAAACAATATTGAAACGCAGGAAGAACTTGCAAAGATTCTTACCGACGAAGGTTTTCAGGTGACTCAGGCAACTGTTTCGAGAGATATCAGGACACTTCATCTTTACAAAAAGAATATGGGGAACGGCCGTCAAAAATATGCAGTAGATAAAGTAACGGAGCATAATCTTGACGAGAAATACAAGCGCGTGCTGCGCGATGGGTTTACGTCCATAGACATGGCCCAGAACATTCTTGTTATCAAAACTGTTTCGGGTATGGCAATGGCTGTCGCTGCGGCAGTGGATGCCATGAATTTCTCGGAAATTGTGGGGACGATTGCCGGAGATGATACCATAATGATGGCAATCCGAACGGTTGAAGACACTAAGGCCGTTATGAATAAAATAAAAGAACTTATAGAGTAAAGACCCGGGAGAGATGGGAAAGCGGGGACTATGTTAGAGTATTTACATGTTAAGAATCTTGCACTTATTAAAGAGTGCGAACTTAATTTTACAGAAGGGTTAAATGTTTTAACCGGTGAGACCGGTGCCGGCAAATCCATTTTGCTGGGCTCCGTTAATCTTGCACTCGGGGCAAGGGCAGACCGGGATATGATAAGAAGCGGAGAGACCGAAGCGTATGTTGAGCTTGGGTTTTCTGTTAATGATGCCGCAACTGAAATTCTTAAACGCGAGGAAATATCCGCAGAAGATAATTCCGTATTTATTCAGCGTAAATTCACTGACAGCAAAAATATATTTAAAGTAAACGGTGAAGTGACATCTTCAAAGCTTGTAAAAGAGCTTGCGGGATGTCTTCTTGACATACACGGACAGCATGAGCATCAGTCGTTGCTTAACAACGTAAAGCAACGGGAGATACTTGACTCGTTCGGATCGGATTCATTGGCGGATGTTCGTAATAAAACATCCGAGGCATGCAGAGCATATAAAGCTTTAGCCGATGAACTTGTATCAGCGCGCGAAATGTGCAAAGGTCGTGAACGTGAAATAAGTCTTTTGGAATACGAGTGCAATGAAATTGAGGATGCAAAGCTTGTGCCCGGTGAGGATAATGAGCTTGAAGAAGCATATAAGCGTATGCTTGATGCAGGCAAGCTTTTGGAACTTACAAATGAAACGCTTGGGTACATTTCAAATGATGCAAGTGAGGATGCAGGCAGCCTTATTTCAAGGGCCATTGCAAGTTTGAAACGGGCTTCATCGTATGATGCGTCTTTAAATGAACTTGAGCAGAAACTTTCGGAGTGTGAGAGTCTCTTGGGCGATTTTGCAATGGATATGTCCGGATATATTTCTTCACTTGAATTTTCCGACGAAGAGTTTGCAACTACCGAGGAAAGGTTAAATATTATCAACTCGTTAAAGGCACGTTTCGGAAATTCCATCGATGAAATTTTGAAAGCTTACGAGGCAAAAAGCTCAGAACTTGAGAAACTTAAAAATTACGATGAATATCTGGCCGATCTTGAAAGAAGAACCGAGGAAAGCAGAAAGCTGTATGTTGCAAATGCTACAGAGCTTACGAAGTTAAGAAAGCTTGCGGCAAATGATTTTTCCGCGGCACTTACCGAAGAGCTTAAGCAGTTAAATTTTAACAGCGTTGATTTTTACATTGATGTATCATCCAACGAATCCGTAATTTCATTGACCGGCTTTGATGCGGTTGAGTTTATGATTTCCACCAATCCGGGAGAGCCTGTGAAGCCTATGCGTAATGTTGCAAGCGGTGGTGAACTTTCACGTATAATGTTGGGAATTAAGACTATAATTGCTGCCAAGGACGAAATCGATGCATTGATTTTCGATGAAATCGATACCGGGATAAGCGGTCGCACCGCATGGGAGGTAGGCAAAAAACTAAGCCGTCTCTCGAAAGCTCATCAGGTAATATTGATTACACACCTTTCGCAGATTTCAGCGTTTGGCGATACTCATTTCTTAATTGAAAAGAATGTGCTTGATGGTAAAACCGTTACATCGATTGATCGTCTTGATGACACGGGCACCATTAACGAGCTTGCGCGTATGATCGGAAGCGATGAACTTGCCGAGACCACAGTTAATAATGCTTTACAGCTTAAAGCCAAGGCCGACATGGAGAAAGAAAAATTTTGAAATCAAAATCATTCGATAAAATAAATTCAATATTGTATATTGTCCTGTTAAGCGTTTATTTTGTTGCAAGTTTCTTTTTGTATTATATGCAGGTTAAGTGTGCAGGCTTAACACCTTCCGATTCGCTGTACGGTCTTTTTGAATCGGATACGGCGGTTCATGTTCGCTTTGCGGTTGAAGACCATTACTTTCACAGCCTTTCGGCATTTGTATATATAGCCCTTTCTTTTTTGCCGGGTTATGAAGCTTGGATTGCGGGTTTACTGTCCTTAATGACGGTGGGATGCATATATTTTACTAAGCTTTTGTGCCAAAAAATTGCTGAGTGCAATGGCGTTACAATGTCAGAATCCGTGGCTGTCATTATTTCGATATTTGCAAATTTCAACATGGCATTCTATGCAAAATTTGCCAATGCAAGACATTACATAGGTTATGAAAATGCCAATATGTGGCACAATTCCACATACATTTTCATGCGATTCTTCGCTGTGATTACATGGCTTTTGTTTGTGGAAATATATGAGTCGTATAAAGTATCTTTGAAGGTAAAAACCTGGTGTCTTTTAACACTTCTGATAACACTTACGACAGCATTCAAAGCAAGCTTTCTGACGGTATTTGCGCCTGCGCTGGCAATTAAGCTTTTGATTGATTTAATAAACGGTGCAAAGTTCGGTAAGGTTTTTGCATTGGGCTGCACGGTTATTCCTTCCGGCGGCGTTGTTTTCCTTGAAAACAAAGTTTTGTTTTCCGACAGCGATTCGGGCTTTGCAATCAGTCCGTTCGAGGCGTTATCGCAGCGCGGAGATCACCCGAAAATCGCACTCGTTCTTTCAATTCTGTTTATTGCGGCTGTATTTGTGCCGCATATTAAAGATTTTTATAAAGATAAGCTTTATTCATTCGGAATTTTGATGTGGCTTATAGGATTTGCCGAAGTTTTCCTGTTTGTGGAAACGGGGGACCGCAGTCTTGACGGAAACTTTTTCTGGGGCTATTCAATCAGCCTGTTTTTTGCTTTTCTGTTGTCTGCAATAAGGTTGTTTAAAGACTTTTGTATTGCTTTTTCAAATGAGGGTCGCATAGTTTACAAGGTATATCTTTTCGCGGTAACACTTATAGGCATGTGGCACTTATTCAGCGGAGTATGGTATTTTTGCCTGCTGCTTACGGGGGTAACGTATTTTGTGTGAAGACAGATTCAGTCGTACGCGTAACCTTATAGGCGATAATGCAGTTGATTTGCTGGCCGGTAAAACGGTTGCGGTTTTCGGCCTCGGCGGCGTGGGCGGATATGTATGCGAAGCGCTTGCCCGCAGCGGAGTGGGGCATCTTGCGATTATCGATTCGGATACGGTTAATGTCACTAACATTAATCGGCAGATTATTGCCCTTGAGAGTACAATAGGGCAAAAGAAAACCGTTGCGGTAAGAGACCGGTTAAAGGATATTAATCCGAATATTAAGATTACCGAATATGATATGTTTTTTTTACCGGAGAATAGTTATAAAATAGATTTTAAAGAATTTGACTATGTTGCGGATTGTGTTGATACGGTTACCGCTAAACTTGAGATTATCAGATGTGCCAAGGAATCGGAGGTAGCTGTGATATCATCGATGGGAACCGGCAATAAGCTTAACCCTTCCCAATTTGAAATTACCGACATTTCAAAAACAAGCGTATGTCCGCTTGCAAAAGTTATGCGTAAAGAGTGCAAAGATCGCGGCTATAAAGATATAAAGGTTCTTTTTTCCAAGGAAGAACCGGTGCATACCGGCGTACGTACGCCACAAAGTATTTCATATGTGCCAAGTGTTGCAGGACTTCTGATTGCGGGGGAAATAATCAGAGATTTATGCAATATTTGATAGATGTTTTCGGAGGTATCGGCAATGAAAAAAATATTGTTTGTAGCATCTGAGGGAGTTCCGTTTATTAAAACGGGTGGGCTTGCCGATGTTGTGGGGTCGTTACCCAAATGTCTCGACAAGCGCTATTTCGACGTGCGCGTAATTATCCCCAAATATGCATGCATGCGCGAAGAAGTTAAGTCGAAGATGCAGTATTTAACGCATTTTTACATGGACTTTAACTGGAAGAACGAATACGTCGGCGTTCTTACGGCTGTTGAGGACGGAATAACTTATTACTTTATCGACAGCGAATTTTATTTCAGCGGGTTTAAGCCTTACGGTGATGATGCACTGTTTGAAATTGAAAAGTATTCATATTTTTCAAAAGCTGTTCTTTCTGCACTTCCGCTGATAGATTTTAAGCCTGATGTTATTCATTGCCATGACTGGCAGACAGGTCTTGTTCCGGTATATTTGAAAGAACGCTTTCAGGGTTCTGAATTTTACAGGGGCATTAAGTCGATTATGACAATTCACAACCTTAAGTTCCAGGGAAAATGGGGTGTTAAGGATGTTCAAAGCATAACAGGACTTTCGGATTATTATTTTACATCCGATAAGCTTGAGTGCTACAAGGATGCAAACCTTCTGAAGGGAGGTCTTGTTTACGCAGATGCCATTACAACCGTAAGTGCAACCTATGCGGGCGAAATAATGACAGACTTCTACGGTGAAGGGTTAAACGGGCTTTTAGGCGCACGTTCCAACGATTTGAGAGGTATTGTAAACGGTATTGATTACGAAGAATATAATTCCGCTACGGATAAGTTTTTAAAGTATCCATTTGATGCAATTACATTTCGCAAGGAGAAGGTTAAGAATAAGACGGCCTTACAGGCAGAGCTTGGGCTTGACGTAAATCCCAAGGTTATGATGATAAGCCTTATTTCAAGACTTACCGACCAAAAGGGCTTAGACCTTGTGGCATATATGATGGATGAACTGTGCCGGGACAATATTCAGCTTGTAATAGTCGGTACAGGTGAAGAACGCTATGAGAATATGTTCCGCCATTATGATTGGAAATATCATGGCAAGGTTTCCGCAAATATTTATTATTCCGAAGAACTTGCACACAAAGCGTACGCATCCGCGGATGCATTTTTGATGCCGTCGCTTTTTGAACCTTGCGGTTTAAGCCAGCTTATTGCACTTCGCTACGGAACCGTTCCGATTGTGCGTGAAACAGGCGGTCTTAAAGACACAGTTGAACCATACAACGAATACGAGAGTACCGGCACCGGATTTTCATTTACAAATTACAACGCTCACGAAATGTTAGCTTGCATCCGTAACGCAGAGCGCATATATTACGACAAAAAGCGCGAATGGAACAAGATAGCCGATCGTGCAATGGCGGCTGATTTTTCATGGCACACAAGTGCCCTAAAGTATCAGGAAATGTACGACTGGTTGATAGGGTAGCCGCTGAGCCCTTGATTTTACCGGGTTTGCGTATTGAAAACAGCAATTAATTACAAAAAAAGCGTAAAAGAAACTCCTTGAAAATAGCCTTCGTTATTGTTAATATTGTTATCGGCTTATGTGAAATTGATTTGCAGGGGAAATATGTTTTTTTGGAGGAAAAAGTGAAAAAAATAGTTTTGATTCTAAGCATTGTAACTTTAGGAATAGTGCTTGCTTCCTGTGGTAAGAAAGAAACAGCTTCTGTTGTTAATTCAACTACATCCGCTTCCAAGGAAGTAGTTGGGAGCATTGCGGCTTCTGTAGAAGAGAAGAAGGATCCTACACCTACGGCTACGCCTACACCTACACCTACGGCTACGGCTACGCCTACACCTACGGCTGCGCCTACACCTACACCTACGGCTACGGCTACGCCTACACCTACGGCTGCGCCTACACCTATACCTACGGCTACGGCTACGCCTACACCTACGGCTGCGCCTACACCTACACCTACGGCTGCGCCTACACCTACACCTACGGCTACGGCTACGCCTACACCTACGGCTGCGCCTACACCTACGGCTACACCTACGGCTGCGCCTACACCTACGGCTACGCCTACACCTACACCTACGCCTACACCTACGGTTACACCTACACCTACACCTACACCTACGCCTACACCTACGGCTACACCTACACCTACGCCTACACCTACGCCTACACCTACGCCTACTTGTTCAGTAGACCACTCTGCATTCTGTTCTGGAAAGAATTGTGATGAATGTGGAGAGCCCGGTACAAAAAGACATGCTTGGTATAATGGAGTATGTAGAGAATGTGAAACACGCTGTACTCATGATTACAATTACGTGAGTGATGAAGACCACAAATGTACAGTTTGTGCTGTGGAAGACTGTCACTCTTGGAATGGCGGATACTGTGATGTTTGTCAGCACAACTGTCAGCATACAGGGTATACAGCAGGGCAGACCTGTGAATTTTGTAATATAACAGTTCCATGTTCGATGGACCATACACTGTTATGTCCGGGACAAACCTGTTCGTGTGGAGCACATGGTACAGGTTCACATTCTTGGTCAAATGGAGTGTGTAGCGAATGCGACAAACAGTGTAATCACCCTGGCTATGAAGAATCTAGTTCAAGCGAACACAAATGTGTAATTTGTGATGTAAAAAAAGCGCATGATTATAGTGGTGAAAATGATAAAAGACATGTATGCTCTGTATGCAAAGCTAGCCAACAACACGAATATATTAATGGTAATGTGTGTAACACATGTCATCACACTTGTACACATAGCGGATACTCAGAAGGTGAAATATGTAATATCTGTAATACACAAGTACCTTATACATGTACAGAAGACCACTCTACATTCTGTCCTGGAAAGACTTGTACCGTATGTAAAAAGCCTGGTACAGGTTCACATGCTTGGTCAAATGGAGTGTGTAGCGAATGCGACGAACAGTGTAATCACCCTGGCTATAAAAAAGATAGTTCAAGCGAACACAAATGTGAAATTTGTGATGTAAAAGGAGCGCATGATTATGTTGCAGTAGATGATTGGATTCATAAATGCTCTGTATGCGAAAATCAGGTACGACACGGATATATTAATGGTAATGAGTGTAACACATGTCATCACACTTGTACACATAGCGGATACTCTGCAGGTGATACATGTGAAAAGTGTCATACAACAATTCCTTCTACATGTTCGCAGGACCATACACAGTTATGTCCCGGAAAGAATTGTGAAGAATGTGGACATCCCGGTACGGGTGCACACGCTTGGTCAAATGGAGTGTGCAGAGCATGCTACACACGTTGCAGTCATTCCTACAATTACGTAAATGATGGAAAACACAAATGTACAGTTTGTGGTGTGGAAAACGATCACGTTTGGAATGATGGTCATTGTGATATTTGTGACACAGATTGTCCTATGTGTAACGGGGAAGGAGATTCAGAAGACGGTTGCGCTAACTGCGGATATTTCCCCGATGGTCCTTGTGGACGTGCTGATGAGCATTATTTAGTCCATGAAGGACAGCAATGTAATGAGTGTCCTTTTATGGGAACAGCACCTCACGCTTGGGAACCTGCAGGTCCTGACAATCATAAATGCTCTGGGTGCGGAGATCTGGCAGCACACGAATATGAGCAGGGTGTGTGTAAAGAGTGTGGTCACGTTTGTACACATAGCGGATACTCTGCAGGAGAGACATGTGAAAAGTGTTGGACAACAGTTCCTTCTACATAAACGTAAGCGTCTCATAGGAGACACTCTGTAAGTTTATCATAAATCCGCCATAATGGTTACCAGGAGGTAACAATCAAAAACACTGTCGAAGAAAATATTATTGCAATTTATGGTGATAATTGAAAGTCTTGTGTGATGCCGTATGCGGATTGTTACTTAAAACATAGAGTATAGCGTGAAAACAGACCGGTTTATAAAAGGTTCCTCAAATGTTGATGCATTTGAGGAACCTTTTTAATTACCTGCGTTTAAGCATTTCTCAATATTTTCCGGAGCGGAATCATTATTATGTACGCAAATACCGAACCTATTAAGGCGGTAATCAGCTGTGTTAATGAAAATGTTGTTTGAAACATTTCTATTTTAGGCAACATAGCCTGGGGTAACATAATCGGTATAATTATTGCGGAAATGACAAGCCCCATAAACAAAGCTTTTGCGATGCTGCCCAAAAGCATTGATAACGGTTGCCTTATTTTACTGTTGGACTTATCCCCGAATAATGCCACAAATATAACCAGGATGGAATTTCCAATCATTACGCACGGTATAATAAGCGGAATTGCAGACATTATCGGGCTGCCCGTGATAATGAATGACGTTACGGGCGTAACAACCGATAACATTATTGCCCAGCCCAGTCCTGCCGTTAATGCGCAAATAATCAGGCAGGCATTAATAATCGGACCTGTGATGTAAACCGACAGGTTTTTGAAAAATTGACTTAAAATGCAGATGGCAAGTAAGATGCCGGCTTCTGCCAAAGCCTTTGTGTTAAAAGTTTTCATAAATTTCCTTTCTGTGAGATTATAAAGATGTTTGCATTGACTTAACGGTAACGCCGTCAAGCCTTCCGAGTGAACCTGAAAGAGCGGATATTTCATCTGCGGATGCACGGATAATGACAGAAATAATATTCATGTCATTGTCCCTGTAGGGAATGCCCATTCTGCCGATAATCTTTTCACCGTGCTTGTGAAGCAGCTCGTTGACGATTTTGGCCGATTCGTAATTGTGGACAAACAGACCGATGATGGCTATTTTCTCTTCCATGTCAGAGCCTCCTTTCCGTAAGAATCCCACAGAACAGTCTTGGCTCAGAATAATCCGTGATTGAAATAATCTTTGCTTCAGAGTGGAAAGTTCATATCGTGGGGAAGCAGCTCAGGCTTGCGGCTAATCTGCCTCAAAAGTATTTTAGCGCACTTTGAACAAAATGGGATATTAATTTTTTTAACTTAGTTATTATTTAGTTAGTTAACGTAGCTTTTTAACTTAGCATTATTTGATTTGCGCTAAAATAACACTTGCGTTGTGTTTACTATTTTGCGGTTGTTTGGTACACTTTAAAATGTACATGATAGTAAGCACATTAGGGTTTTGTAATGATTAAAATTGCGTTATGTGATGACAATGAACTACAAAATGATTTACTGACGGAAATCATTGAAGACTATGCAAGAGAGCGAAAGCTTAAAATAAGCATCGATAAGTTCATAAGCGCCGAGCTGCTTATTGAAGCGGTTGTTGAAAATGGCTTTTATAGTCTGTATGTGCTCGATATGATTTTACCCGGTATTAACGGCATTGAGCTTGCCGCTGTACTGCGCAGGATGAAAGATCGCGGTAAAATAATATTTTTGACGTCGAGTGTTGAATATGCTGTCGACAGCTATGATGTAGGTGCATATTATTATATGCTGAAGCCGATTGAAATCGATAAGATAAAGCGCGTATTGGATGGAGCCGTAAAAGAGATTTTAAGCTTGGCCAGGCGCGAGGTTTCGGTTAAGTCACATTCCTGCGATTATACGGTGGCTATTGAAGACATTGCTTATGTGGACATCTATGGAAGATGTCCGGTTTATCATATGCGTGACGGCCGCAGGATTCAGGGAAATACCATAAGGGGATCGTTTAAAGAATGTGTTTCGCAGATTATTGAATGTGAAGAATTTTTCCTGTGCGGTCCGGGTATTCTTATTAACACAAAATACGTGGATGTAATTGATGCAGAATCCGTAGGGCTTAAAGATGGTGTTAAGCTATACCCCTCAAAGTCGGGCATTTTGGGTCTTAAAAGATATATTAAATCAAAGCAGAGCATTTAGGAGTGGTGAAGGATTATGATATTACAGGAATTGTACAAGGAAGTAGGCGGAGATTACGATATGGTTATGGCAAGGCTTGCCAAGGAAGAAAGAGTTATCAAGTATCTGCTGAAATTTTCCGAGGCCGGAGCCTTTAATGATTATGAAAAAGCGGCTGAAGCAAACGATTACGAAGAGTGTTTCAGAACGCTTCATTCGCTTAAGGGCATGTGCCTTAATTTGGGCTTAAAAAAGCTTGAGAAGTCATCAACCGATTTGTGCGAGGTGTACAGGCACGGAGAACCGACGGTTGACATTACCGAGCTTTACAATACTACCAAAAATGATTACGATAACGCCATAAAGGCGATTCGCAGTATGCTTAATCCTTAATGATTTACACATTCGCTGAGCTTAAAGGGAATGGTTATATTGTTTTAGTTATTACCGCCTACGGCGTGAGCGTTTCGCAAGCGAAACGCTTTTTTTACATTATGGGAGCAAAATCAATCGGATAAAAGAATAATGGATACGGAGGGTACTATGAACGTAAACGAAGATGCTAAGGCACTTGTAAAGAAAATGACTGTCGAAGAGGTTGTGTCGCAACTTAAATTTAATGCGGATGCGATCGAAAGACTTAACATTCCTGAGTATAACTGGTGGAATGAGGCGCTTCACGGGGTTGCAAGAGCCGGGGTCGCTACTGTTTTTCCGCAGGCAATCGGTCTGGCGGCTATGTTTGATGCAGAGCTTTTGCAGGAAATTGCCGACTGCATTGCAACCGAGGCACGTGCCAAAAACAACATGTATACGAAAGTGGGAGACCGGGATATATATAAAGGCCTCACGTTTTGGTCGCCTAATGTAAATCTTTTCAGAGATCCCCGTTGGGGACGCGGTCACGAGACTTACGGCGAGGACCCGTACTTAACTGCATCGCTGGGAGTTTCTTTTATTAAAGGACTTCAGGGAAAAGAAAACTATCCCGAGTGCGATACATTGAAGGTGGCAGCTTGCGCCAAGCATTTTGCCGCACATTCGGGTCCGGAAGGCGAGCGACATCATTTTAATGCCGTTACGACTCCTAAAGATATGGAGGAAAGTTATCTTCCGCAGTTTGAAGCGGCGGTCCGGCTCGGAAAAGTTGAAGCGGTAATGGGAGCCTATAACCGCACAAACGGAGAGCCGTGTTGCGCTTCGAAAACACTTATGAAGGAGACTTTGCTGGAAAAGTGGGGCTTTAATGGTCATTTCGTATCGGATTGCTGGGCAATAAAGGATATTCATGAAAATCATCATGTTACAAACAAACCGTCCGAGTCGGCAGCGCTTGCCCTTAACAACGGTTGTGACTTAAATTGCGGTGTTACATATTTGTGCCTTCTTGCAGCTTTGAAAGAAGGCCTTGTTACGGAAGATAAGCTCAGAAAAGCCTGTGAGCATGTAATGCGCACGCGCCTTAAACTCGGCGTGTTGCCAAGAAGCGATTCCGAAGCTGTGGAAAAAACAGACAATTATGAAAAGATACCTTATTTGGCAAATGACAGTGATGAAAATGCGGCTTTGGCCTTAAAGGCTGCCGAGGAGTCGATTGTTTTGCTGAAAAACAACGGTATACTGCCGCTTAAGAATACCGCCGGCGTAATCGGTGTTGTCGGGCCTACGGCCGACAAAATTTCTGTCCTTGAGGGAAATTATTGCGGAACTTCCTCGAGATATGTCACAAATCTTGAGGGAATAAAGGCAAAATATAACGGACGCGTTCTTTACAGCGAAGGCTCGCATCTGTATCTTGATAAGCCCGATCCGTGCTCCAAAGAGCATCACAGACTTTCCGAAGCCGAAATTGTAACGCTTAACAGTGAGACGGTTATTTTATGTATAGGACTTGACGCAACAATAGAGGGTGAAGAAGGCGACGCCGGTAACAGTTTTGCGGCAGGCGACAAAACTACGCTGTTTCTTCCCGATTGTCAGCAGGCTCTTTGCAAGAGGGTAATCGAAACGGCCAAGGCTTCAGGCAAAAAGGTTATTGCAGTCCTTAATGCAGGTTCTGCGATGGATATTTCTTATCTTGACGAAAATGCAGATGCTGTTTTGCAGTGTTGGTATTCCGGCGAGCTTGGAGGTAAGGCGCTTGCAAATGTATTGTTTGGCGATGTAAACCCTTCGGGACGTCTTCCGGTTACATTCTACAAAGAAGGACAATTGCCCGAATTTACGGATTACTCGATGAAAAACCGCACATACCGCTATTTTAAAGATAAGCCTCTTTATCCGTTCGGCTACGGCTTAAGCTATACGAATTTCGAGTATTCCGATATTGATGCATCATTGACGAAAGAAAACTTCGGTGATTATGATTTTTGCGATTATCAGAGACCGATTGTAAAGATAAGGTTAACGGTCAGCAATACAGGTGAGTATGACGGAACCGACAAAGTATTGGTATACGTTGACAAAAAGCCTTTTGAAAAATCGTATAACAGCGCAATTTTTGATCCGTCCAATCAACCGGTCAAAAGTCTGTGCGGCTTCAAAAAGGCAGTTTTAAAGAAGGGTGAAAGTGTTGAACTTTCTTTTGAAATTTCGGCATACAGCTTAACAACTGTTATGGAAGACGCAAGTCGCGTACTGTTACCGGGCGAGTATGTGTTTATGCTGAAGGATAAATCCGTAAAGGTTACATTGTAATGAAAATTTTACTTGTTGCGATTAATTCAAAATATATACATTCCAATCTTGCCGTTTATTCGCTTAAGGCAAATGCGGGAGAGTGTGCACAGTTTGTGACAATTAAGGAATATACCATTAATAATCTTAAGGAAAACATCCTAAGCGATATCTTCAGGTTCCATGCGGACGTTTTAATGTTCAGTACTTATATCTGGAATGTTTCGTATGTGTGCGACATTACAAGGGAATATAAGAAAATTTCTCCGGATACGCCTATTTGGCTGGGCGGACCGGAAGTGTCCCACGAAAGTGAAACGTTTTTGAAAGAGCATCCCTTTATCACCGGAATTATGTCCGGTGAAGGAGAGCATTCTTTTTCAAAACTTTGCGCTTACTATTGCGGGAAAGATGTTAATCTTAAGGATATTTGCGGTCTTGTTTACTTTGAGGATGGCTTTGTAAAAAGAAATCCTTCCGAAAGTTGCATAGATCTTTCAACGCTTGAATTTTCATATGACAATCTTTCGGATTTTGAAAATCGTATTATTTATTACGAATCAAGCAGAGGGTGTCCTTTTTCGTGCAGTTATTGCCTTTCGAGTATTGACAAATCGGTTCGGTTCCGCGATTTGAAGCTTGTGCTTTCAGAGCTTAAAGTTTTTCTTGATAATAAGGTTAAGCAGGTTAAGTTTGTCGATCGTACATTTAATATCGATCATGAACGTACCGCAACTATTTGGAAATTTATTAAAGATAATGACAACGGTGTTACAAATTTTCATTTTGAGATAGCGGCCGATTTGCTGACCGAAAGTGAAATTGCCATTATAAAAACAATGCGTAACGGTCTTATACAGTTGGAAATCGGAGTGCAATCCTGCAACGAGGCAACGATACGTGAAATTCACCGTACAATGAGACTTGAAAAGGTTGCGGATAACGTAAAGGTTTTAAAAGACTGCCGGAATACGAAACTGCATCTTGACCTGATTGCCGGCTTGCCGTTTGAAGATTACGAATCGTTTAAAGCTTCTTTTGACAAAATATATGCGTTAAAGCCGCATGAACTTCAGCTTGGCTTTTTAAAAGTTTTAAAGGGGTCATACATGTTTGAGCATGCATCGGATTACGGCGTGGTGTATACAGACACGCCGCCTTATGAAGTCTTGGCCACAAAGTGGATTACGTACGATGAAATACTTAAGCTCAAACTTGTGGAAGAAATGCTTGAAGTATATTACAACAGCGGTCAGTTCGTGACGGCAGTCAAAATGCTTGAGGAAAGTTTTACAAGCGGTTTCGAAATGTACTATGAACTCGGAATGTATTACAGCCGCCTTGGACTTATCGGTGGCAGCTTTACAAGGCTTAAACGTGCCGAAATACTTCTTTCTTTTGCACAAAACGGTAATATAAGTGACTGTGAATGCCTCAGGGAAGCTTTGGTGTATGATATATACAGGGTTGAAAATTCAAAGACACGCCCGTGCTTTGCGGATGATTATAATGAGTGGAAAGAAAAAACTCATGAGGTTGTCACAAAGGGAAAACTTCAGCATGCGGAGCGGTTTCACTATGACTTTTTAAATGGCGGCGGTGAACGTCTTACACAGCCTTTGTACCTTCTTTTTGAATATTTGCAAAGCGGCAGCGAAAAGGTAAATATTATAAGGGTTTAATATCGGTTTGTGCATTTCCTTAAGAATATTTTAAGTTGACATAATATTATGTTTTTACTAAAATTTTTGTATCTTGATTGTATGGAGTGAGCGATGAAAAAACTTATTTTGCTTACCGGAGATTTAGCTTGCGGAAAGACCACCTATTCGAAAATTTTGTCAAAACGTTATAAAACCGAAGTCTATAACAAGGACACGATAAAAGAAATTTTGGGAGACACAATAGGCTTTAGCAATCGTGCTGACAGCTTGAAGCTTTCGCATGCAACGGTTGCAATAATGACTGAAATTTTTGTTACCAAGGCTTGCCTGGAGCAGGATCTTATCCTGGAGGCAAACTTTCATAAGGATGAAGTCGCAAAACTTCAGGAAATTGCACAGGATAATGGTTACAAGATATTGATTTTGAATTTCTATGCCGGCGAGCAGGTGCTCTATGAGCGTTTTATGAATCGCATAAATCACGAGCACCGACATCCTGTGCATCAGACCGCAGGGCTTGAGTCGTTTGAGGCGTTTTGCGAATATATTGCCAAATCACGTAAAGAAATTGAGACTGTAGAGAAGTTGGATGTTGATGCAAACGATTTCTCGTATCAATGCGATGATAAATTGTTTGCGATTACGGATGATTTTATGGAGCATTGATGTTCCGGGCGAAAGGATTATCTATAAATGGCTAAAATATACATTACGGGACATCGTAACCCGGACCTTGACAGCGTATGCAGCGCATATGCATATGCAAGGCTTAAAGCATTGTTGGACAAAGAAAATGAATATGTTGCCGTAAGATGCGGACATCTGAGCGTCAGCTGTCAAAATATTTTGAAAGCGTTGAATATCGTACCGCCGCCGTACAAGGTCGATGTGTTTCCGAAGGTTGAAGACGTTATGTTGAAAGCCGGAGAGCATTTTGACGTAAACGATCCGCTTACAAAGCTTGCCGAAAAGTACAGTGATTACAATCCGTCGGTTACGCCGGTGTATGATGGCGACAAATATGCGGGGCTTATAAGCGTCGATGATATTACCGCATGGTATATGAACAAGCTTACCGGTGACAAATACATGGATAGCCGTGTGCCGTCAATCGGCGAGCTTATGCGTGAACAGGAAACACCGGTTGAGTATGATGAGCTTTTTGAAGAGTCAAAGGTGTTATTGTCAACATCGATAAAGCGCGGACTTTCCGTTGTTGACAAGGAGGGGAATTTTATAGGCTTTGTAACAAGAAGGTGTTTTCTTAAGGCTCCCAGATATAATGTCATTTTAGTGGACCATAATGAGCCCCACCAAAGCATAAAGGGTATAGAGACCGCAAATATTGTTGAAATTATAGATCATCACAGGCTGGATGCCCTCAAAACGGATCTGCCGATATTTATTGATGCCGAACCGCTCGGAAGTACATGTACCATTGTACACCAGTTATACATTCGCAACGGGCTTACACCCGATGCTGAGACGGCCAAGGTTCTTTTGACCGGAATGATGGCTGATACGTTGGTGCTTAAAAGCCCCACAACTACGGAAATCGATCGTCAGTCAGCGGCTGCGCTGGCCGAAATTTGCGGTGTGGACGTTACCGAATTTGGTCTTAAGATGTTCGGATATATGGAGCGTCTTTCCAATGTTGAGCCCGAGCAGGCTATTTTGTCGGATTTCAAGCGCTACACCGAAAAGGGCATCAATATCGGTATAGGCCAGTGCGAAGCAACTACGCTTGCCGACCTTAACGATTACAAGGATGCATTCAAAAAGGCTTTGGAGGATGTGCGTGCAAAGAATGGTCTTGACTGGGCAGTTATCATGATTACAAACGTTTTGAAAGAAAACAGTGTTCTTATTACAACCGATTACAGAGCCGCAAGACATTTGCCTTATTCGGTTATTGAACAGGGCATTTTTGATATGCCGGGTGTAATGAGCCGCAAAAAGCAGTTGCTTCCCGAAATGATTTATGCACTTGGAATGTAGTTTGCAAAGGAATTTGAGATGGTTGTTAATTTTGAGTTTTTGGGTGAAGAGCCAATCGAAAACGTAATTACCTGCATGCATTATAAAGTCGACAAGGTTGTTTTCTTCGGATACAGCGAAAATATAGACAGGCTTGAATATTCCACCGAACATTTTCTGGTAAAGACCTGCATGGTTAAAACAGTTGTTTTTAAACAATTGTCGCAAACCGATCTTCAATCTGCGCTTGCGGTTATGAGAAGTGAAGTTATGCGTGAAAAGGAGCAGGGGAATCAGGTTTACTTTGATATTACCGGTGGTGAAAGTCTGGCGCTGGTTGCGTTTGGAATGCTTTCGAGGGAAACAGAGACTCCCATGCACATGTATGACATCGAAAACGACACGGTAATAGAACTTGATGACGGTTCAAAAGAATGCTTAAGCCGTGATGTTGCAAGGCAGAATATTAAGCTTTCGCTCAACCTCCTTATACAGTTGCACGGAGGCATTATTAATGAGGATTTCAGCAAACGATTCAAAATGTCGGGTGATGATGACGTTTTCATGAGGGATGCCGAAAAAATTTTTGAGGTTGCAAGAGATTATTGGGATTACTGGAATCTTTTATCGGACTTTTTCAGGAATACTTTTGTGCCGGTTGAGAATCTTTACGTAGATGTAAGCTTACAAAACGTGAACGAAGCATTAAAAAAATCCAAGAACAAACTAAACAATAAAGTAATGCTTGACCGACTGTTAAATGAACTTTTACGTGCCGGTGCGTTGCAAAGTCTTGTTATTGATGATAAGCATTATAAATTCAGATTCAAAAGTCAGAAGATAAAGGAATGCCTGTGGGAAGGCGGAAGCATACTCGAAATTCACAATTTTCACATTGAGTCGATGCAAAACGATGAATGTCGCGTAGGCGTTCACCTTGACTGGGATGGCATCATTCACGAAGGAATCGGTAATGATGTGCTGAATGAAATAGATTTATTGACGTTAAACGGTAAAACGCCGACTTTTGTGTCGTGTAAAAGCGGAAAGATGGATGGCAAAAAAACACTTCAGGCGCTTTACGAACTTGTGACCGTAGCAGATCGTTTCGGTGGTAAATATGCCCGGAAAGTATTAATTGTAACGCATCAGATCGGCACCGTATATGTTGAGCGTGCACGTGAACTCGGCGTTGAAATAAGACTTGAATAGCTGTTATCCAACAGTATTTTACCCTACAGTATTTTATCCTACGGTAATTTTTGAAATATCGGTATCGATGACCATTGAATAATTGGTGTAATATACCACAAAGCCCGGTTTAGCTTTAGCGGGCTTTTTTATATTCTTTTTAATGGTGTAATCGACTTCAACACGGTCCGAACCGCGCCCCGACGAGTAGAAGGCTGCAAGGCGTGCCGCTTCTTCGTAGGTGCTGTCGGGAACTTCAAGGCCGTTTGTGCGGATAATTACGTGAGAGCCGGGCATTTTTTTGGCGTGAAGCCATATGTCGTTGCCGTTTGCAAACTCGAAAGTCAAGTAGTCGTTTTGCAGATTATTGCGGCCTACATATATGTCAAAGCCGTCTGAACTTACAAAGTGAAACGGCTTTGAGGTAACCTTCTCACGCTTGCTGCCTGCTTTGAAACGAATATATCCGGTGTCGGTAAGCTCTTGCTTTATCTCTACAAGATCGGCCTGTGTTTCAGCAATGTCAAGTTCGTTAAGGACGGATTGAAGATGCAAAACCTCGGCCGAAACATCTTCGATAATTAAGGAAAGATTTTCCGCGGTGCGCTTTAATTTCTGGTATTTGTCAAAGTATTTGACACCGTTTTCCCTGACGGAAAGCAACGGATCGAGCGGTATCGTAATGGTTTCGCCGGTATAGTAGTTAAGTGCTTCAAAACTTTTCGCCCCCTCCGGTACGTTATAACCGTATGTATTGATGAGCTCTCCGTATATGCGGTATTTGTCTTTTTTCTCAGTATCTTCAAGCTGCTTTTTCTGTAAATCCAGCTTCTTAATATTACGCTCCAGCGCAGTCTGGGTAATCTTTCTTAAATCGGCGGATTTTTGCCTTATACGCACTATAACGGATTTTTCGCGGTAATAATCTTTGATGAGTACGGAAATGTCACTGTATTGCCTGAATTCCAAATCGTGGTACATCGTAAGCGGTAACGCGGCATACTCAACAGGAACATGATTGCTGAGTATGATTTCGGGGCTGAAAACACCTTCGCGGACTCTTGCGATTATCAGCGAGAAAGAAAACCAGAGACGATCCAGATTTTCACTTGAAAGAGAAGAGGATGATGCGTCTGCATCAATATCGCTAAGATATGCCAATTCGGCGGCAATGACGGGTGAAAATCCGGTAAAGGAAGTGTAGACGGCTTTGGCAAGCGGAAGCCCTGCCCGGGCAATGCGCTCTTTAAAATCCGTTTCGGAAACGGTTAAAGGGTTAAGCTTGTCGGTTGTTTCGGGAATAAAATACTCACGTCCCGGAAGTACTTCGCGAACGGAACTTACATTGTGGCTTATGTGCTTTATGGAATCCAAAATCGTACCGTTATCATCGGTAAAAATAATATTTGAATGTTTTCCCATAAGCTCAACTATGAGTTTCTTTTGGCAGACATCGCCCATCTCATTTAAGTGTTCAAGGCTCATTTCAATAATACGTTCAAGCCCCGGCTGGGAAACGGACAGTATGCGTGCGTTGGAAAGGTGCTTGCGTAACAGCATGCAAAACGCGGGTGCCTGTAAAGGCGCCGGTCTGGAATCATCTGTTATATACACAAGCGGAAGAGTAGCGTCTGCCGACAGTAATAGCTTAAACTGGTGGGAGTTTCCCTTTATGGTGAGTATAAGCTCGTTGTCGGAGGGCTGTGAAATTTTGTAAATACGCGTGCCGGCGGTTAAATCCGATAATTGTTTAACGATAGCGGCAACGGTTATTCCGTCAAAGGCCATATATAAATCCTACCTTGCATTTAAAATTAAAGAATATTATAGCATTTTTTCAAGCAGCTTTATAAAATCTTCCATAGTCCAAATAACCGGAGTGGGGTATTGGGGAACTGCTGCGGTAATCGGCTCGGAGAAAAAACTGACGTGTCCTTAGAAGTAATTTCATGAAGTTACTTCGTGTTCTTTTTGTATATTCTAGCATAAAATATTGTGTTTTAGACAGTGAAATCATAGGGAATTTACAGTAAATTTGTGGGCGGCGAAATGTTTCTTTTCCTTGACTATTTTTTCCTTGTTTTCTATAATACAAAGGGTATGCAATGAGCCTGTGGGGAAGTTTGCATACCACTATATTTGAGAGGTATTGGTATGATAAAAAGCATGACCGGTTTCGGACGCGGTGAATATGCAGACGAGAACCGTAAGTTTACCGTTGAAATCAAATCGGTAAACCACCGTTATCTTGACATGGCTGTCAAGATGCCCAAAAAGTTAAACTTTTTCGAGGCAGCAATTCGTAATGAACTTAAAAACTACATACAGCGCGGTAAAGTAGATGTTTTCATTTCTTATGAAGACTACACCGAGGACAATGTAGGTATTAAGTACAACAAAGATGTGGCAGAAAAGTATTTGAATTATTTAAAGCAGATGGCAGATGATTTCTCACTTGATTTTGATGTGAGAGTTTCAACTCTTTCAAAGTATCCCGAGGTTTTCTCAATGGATGAAATCGATGTGGATGAGGAGGAGATCTGGCACGGCTTACAGAAAGCCCTTCAGGAGGCTGCCGAGAAATTTGTGGAAGCCCGTATTAAAGAAGGCGAGAATTTAAAGAACGACCTTATCGACAAGCTTGATGATATGTTATCGCATGTTGCGTATGTTAAGGAACGTGCTCCCGAAATTATCGCAGAGTACAGGAAAGGCCTTGAAGAACGTATTAGGGAAATGCTCCAGGATACAAAGGTTGATGAAGGCAGACTGTTAACGGAAGTTACAATTTTTGCCGACAAGGTTTGCATTGATGAAGAAATTGTGCGACTTACAAGCCATATCGAAACCACAAAGAAAGCGTTGATTGAAGGTGGCAGCATCGGTCGTAAACTTGACTTTATTGCTCAGGAAATGAACCGTGAAGCCAACACCATTCTCTCTAAGGCCAACGATCTTCAGACATCCGATCACGCAATCGAACTGAAAACCGAAATTGAAAAAGTAAGAGAGCAGATTCAAAACGTTGAATAATAAGCCATTATTTACAATTAATTTTAAAGATGATACCGCATTTTTGTGCTTGCACAAAAAAATGCGGGAACATCTTTAAAATTAGCCATTGCAAAGCAATGGCCAAACCACAATGAGCAAAAGAAACAGCCGTGTAAACGGCGGCGGACGCGCAAGCGGCCGGTTTTGCGAATTGCGGTTTTGATTGTAATGCGGGCCATTGCAAAGCAATGGCCAATGGAAATTGCAAAGCAATGGCCAATGGAAATCACATCATATTATAGAAAGGCATCTTGATGGACGGATTATTAATCGTTATGTCAGGTTTTTCGGGTGCGGGCAAGGGAACTTTGCTAAAGCGCCTCCTAAACGATTATGACAATTTTGCTTTTTCGGTATCAATGACAACCCGCGCCAAGCGCGAAGGTGAAGTTGATGGTAAGGACTATTTCTTTGTAACCAAAGAAAAATTTGAACAGACAATTAAGGAAGACGGTTTTGTGGAGTATGCCAGATATTGCGACAATTACTACGGCACTCCCGCCAAATACGTTACCGAGCAGCTTAAGGCCGGCAAGAACGTTATCCTTGATATAGAGGTTCAGGGCGCAATTCAGATTAAACAGAAATACCCTGATGCTCTTTTGGTATTTGTGACACCTCCGAGCATAGAAGTTTTGCTTAAGAGACTTCGTGCACGCGGCACTGAAACCGAAGAGGTTATCATGAAGCGTATTGAACGTGCCAAAGAAGAAAGCCGTTTGATGGAAATGTACGAATACATTATTTTAAACGACGATTTGGATACCGCCGTTAAACAGTACGCTGAAATCGTTGAATCCGCAAAGTACGCTTCAAAGCGTCGCAGCGATTTGATTGAAGCTATGAAATCAGAACTTGCAAATTATTAATTTTTTTTGAGAAAGGACAATATTATGTTACATCCCTCTTATTCAGATTTAATGCAGGTAGTAAACGCAGACGTTGAACCCGGTGAAGCTAAAGTAGTTAACAGCCGTTACTCAATTGTTATGGCTACAAGCAGACGTGCACGTCAGATTATCGGTGGAGATGAGCCCTATATTGAAGCTGACAACAAGAAACCTTTAAGCATTGCGGTTGAGGAATTGAATCAATCCAAGATTAAGATTATCAGCGACGAAGAAGACTGATTAATGCGGGAAATACCATAAGGTGTTTCCCATTATTTTTAATGTATATCATATAAATATTTTCATAGGCGTTTGCCTGTGAAAATAAGAGGAAAACGAATGAAAATACTGTTTGTGTCATTAGGATGCGATAAGAATCTTGTAGACACCGAAATGATGCTTGGAATGTTGGCCGACGCAGGGCATGAGATAACCGATGACGAGGATGCCGCTGAGGCGGTAATTGTGAATACCTGCAGTTTTATTCATGATGCCAAGGAAGAAAGCATTAATACACTTCTTGAATACGGTGCGCGCAGGGTTGAGGGAAAGCTTAAAGTACTGATTGCCTGCGGATGCCTTGCGCAACGTTATGCCGATGAAATCCGTGCGGAAATCCCCGAAGTTGACGCTATTGTAGGTACTATGGCAATCGACGAGATTGTAAAAGCCTTAGATGATGCTGCACAAGGCTTAAAAAACGAATACATAAAGCCTACAGACGCGCCGCTTGTATACGGAAAGCGCCGTCTGGTGTCAACCGGAGGTCATTATGCGTATTTAAAGATTGCCGAAGGCTGCGACAAACACTGTACGTATTGTGTTATTCCGAACATTCGCGGAAAGTACAGGAGCGTTCCGATGGAAGTTCTTGTGAGTGAAGCCCAAAAGTTATGTGCCGAAGGCGCTAAGGAGATTATTCTGGTGGCGCAGGAAACGACTCTTTACGGAGTGGATTTGTACGGCGAAAAGAAACTTCCCGAGCTTCTCAGAAAATTAAGCGAGATACCTTCTTTGTACACGATAAGACTTTTATACTGTTATCCCGAAGAAATTACGGATGAACTTATCGGGGAAATCGCAACGAACGCCAAAGTATGTCATTATATCGATATGCCGATACAGAGCGGTTCGGATAAAGTTTTAAAGCGTATGGGACGTAAAACGACGACCTTCGAGCTGAATGCGCTGATTGAAAAGCTGCGTGAACAAATCCCGGATATTGCACTTCGCACATCGATTATTACCGGCTTCCCCGGGGAAACGCATAAAGACTACATAAATACTTTCAATTTTGTACGTAAAATACGTTTTGACAGATTGGGTGTTTTCACATATTCGTGCGAAGAAGGAACACCGGCTTCAAAACTTAAGAAACAGGTTCCCGAATGGAAAAAGAAATTCCGCCGTAACGAGATTATGAGGATGCAGCGATACGTTACGTGGGATAAAGGCGTTGAAATGATAGGAAAGACGCTGACAGTTATGGTAGAAGGCCATATGCCCGATGAAAATGCATATGTGTGCCGTACTTACAAGGACGCTCCTTCGGTGGACGGCTACCTGTTTTTGGAAACGCAAAAAGAACTTATGACGGGAGACCTTATTAAAGTAAGGGTTACCGACGCAAAAGAATACGATTTAATGGGGGTACCTGAAGATGAATTTACCGAATAAACTTACAATGCTTCGGATATGCTTTATTCCTTTTTTTGTTTTCTTTATACTGGCAGAGTTTGTGCCGTATAACGATTTTATTGCATTGGGCGTTTTTGCAATTGCGTCGCTTACGGATCTGTTTGACGGTAAGATTGCCAGAAAGCGAGGGCTTGTTACAAATTTCGGCAAGTTTATGGATCCTTTGGCCGATAAGCTTTTGGTAGTTACGGCGCTTATGTGTCTGCTTATTGTAGACGGTGGCGAAAGAATGTGCTCCATGCAGATTTTAGGCCTTATCGCTGTTTTGGTGGTAGTTGCCAGAGAGTTTATTATAAGCGGTTTCAGACTTGTTGCATGCGACAAGGGAGTGGTGCTTGCCGCTTCAATGTGGGGCAAGGCCAAAACGGCCGTTACGATGGTTGCAATCTGCTTAATGATTGTTGTTAAGCGCTTTGCTTTTTTGAAATCCGTTACAATGGTTGTTTTCTGGGTAGCGGTTACACTCACCGTAGTATCTTTGGTAGATTATCTTGCCAAGAATATTTCGGTTTTAAAAGATGAAGTTGAGGTTAAACCGGAAAACGGAGAACTTGAAGCTGCGACTGAAACGGGTGAAGCGAATACTCCGGATGTCGACAGTGTCGCAAGTGAAGATTTGAAGGAATCGGTATGCGCGGCAAATGGAGACGTTGAGAACAATGAGCAGTAAAGTGGTTGAAATTGTGTCGGTCGGGACGGAAATTCTGTTAGGTAATATTGTAAATACCAATGCAGCTTTTCTGGCCGAGGAATGTGCAAAACTCGGTTTGTCAAGCTATTATCAAACTGTTGTCGGCGACAATAAAGAACGCTTGAAAGCAACAATTCTGACAGCATTATCCAGAGCGGATATCGTTCTTTTGTCGGGGGGCTTGGGACCTACCGATGATGATTTAACCAAAGAAACGGCCTGCGAAGTGGCAAAGGTCGAATGTTTCATGCACGAAGAAAGCCGTAAGCGTCTCATAGATTATTTTAATGCCAGAGGCTTAACTCTTACCGACAACAATTATAAGCAGGCTATGATGCCGATAGGCGGTATTGTGCTTACAAACAATAACGGTACGGCACCGGGATGCATTATTCCGGTAAACGATAAGTATCTGATACTGATGCCCGGACCGCCGGTTGAGCTTAAAGCCATGTTTACGGAGAGCGTTGTCCCTTTTTTAAAAGGATTGTCTCCGGAAGTTATTGTATCAACTACGGTTAAATTGGTGTCAGTAGGTGAGAGTATCGCCGAAACCATGATTAAAGATTTAATTGATGCTCAGGATAATCCTACAATCGCTACTTATGCCAAATCCGGCGAGGTTCACATCCGGGTTACGGCAAAGACTGCCGACGAAAAAGAAGCAAAGCGGTTGATTAAGCCTGTAATAAAAGAACTTAAAAACAGGTTTGGCAACAATATATACACAACACTTGACGATGTCACGCTTGAGCAGGCAGTCGTAGACTTGTTAAAGGGTGCCGGGCTTAAGGTTTCATTCGTGGAATCCTGTACGGGCGGTCTGGTTGCTGCGAGGCTTGTAAATGTATCCGGCGCATCGGAGGTTTTTGAAAACAGTTTTGTGACATATTCCGATGAAGCAAAGCATAAGCTTGCACAAGTTAAAAAATCGACACTCGAAAAATATACGGCTGTAAGTGCTGAAACTGCACGCGAAATGGTCAAAGGAAGCGATGCGGGTGTTAAAGCGGATGTAATCGTCGGTGTGACGGGTTATGCAGGCCCATCGACTTCTTTTGATGCCCCTAAAGGGCTTGTGTATGTTGCATGCAATGTATGCGGTGACATTCAGGTTAAAGAATTTCACTTTAAGGGAAATCGCGACAAGATTCGCGAGTCGGCGTGCACGCAGGCTTTTGTGCTTATGCGTGAAGGACTTTTAAAGTATCTTGGCCAAAAAACATTTTCGTAATAAAGGATAAACAATGTCTGAATCCAGATTTGATTTCTGCCCCAGGTGCGGAGCGGTTTCCCGTGACGGCAAGTGCCAGTCGTGCGGCTATGTGAATGAAAAGGTGCGACGCGAAATGGAAGCGGCAGCCACTGCCGATGCTTCGGACGGTGTTAACCCGGTATGCAAAAAGAAAAAGAGCGGAGCCGTTGCTGCAATTGTTGCGATTGTGCTGCTGCTTACCTTCTTTTCAATAGTTTTGCTGTGCACGGATGAGTTAATTACCGAAGAATACGAGTCTTATTACGGGCTGTTTAAAGAGCTTGCGAATGTAAAGTCCGAAAACCTGTCCGGCACATCGGGAACATCTTTGGATAATTCGGGCGAGCAGATGACTCTTTTGGAGTTTATGTGGGATCAGCCGGTTTTCTTTGTGTATGATTCAAGTGAAAAAATGCAGGAAGACGATTACGATTATTATGACCGTGGCACGGATTGTTACTATTTTGACGATTATATCAGCAAAGATGTTAAATACAGCGTAAATAAGCGTAAGCTCGGCTATTCAAACGATGATAACTGGATGGCCGAATACGGCTACGAATATGCCAATAATCTTTATATGTACGGTGAATTTTACGAATTGGAAAACACCGGCCTTGATAACGAAAAAGAGATTAATGATTTTTTGTATAAGATGGCAACCTACGGCCCGGTTTTTTTTGAGAATGACAAGGATTGTATTGACGAAAACGACGGATATTATACTGAAACGTACGAAACAATAACGTATATGAACGATTCGACATTCAGCGTTCTTGTAGAAATGTACGGATATGTTGTGACCGATGTTAATACGGACAACGAAGATTATGTTCCGACTTCTTCGACTATCCTGAGTGCGGTTATCGATATGAATGCAGGGTGCACGATACAAGCCGAAGATTTATTTGAAATTGACAGGAACTTCACCATCAATTTCTTTGAAGAAGCCAACCGCCAGAATGGTATTGATTTATACGACAAATATTCGGTTGATGAAGTGTTGAGCGATTTCAAAAACGGAGATCTTTTGTTTGTCTATACTCCGCTCGGAGCGGAATTCTGTTATCCTTATCCGGATTATTCGGGATATATTACATATACCTGTACGGATTATCTTAAATATTTAAAGAAGGATTGACTTTGAATTTTAATATTTATAGAATATAAGCGTGGACATTGTCCACGCTTTTTTATCGGTGAGGTCACCGTCTTTGCACTTGCATAGTGGCAATCCTGCAGTTTTTCATGCACAGATTTCACGCTTTACGGATTATTGAACAAGGATTTACTTAAGAAGGAAATATTGTACGGGAGGTTATTATTTTCTTGAGCGGATAGAATTCTTTTATTGGCAAAAAATAAAAAACAGTTGACAAAACCGAACAGGTGTTTTATATTCTTTTTAGAACATCTGTTCTAAATGAGAGGAGTTATGTATATGGAAAAAGACGAAAAATTACGTGCATTGGACGCGGCACTCGGACAGATTGAGAAGCAGTACGGTAAAGGCGCAGTTATGCGTCTCGGTGATCCGGCTGCACAGATGAATGTTGAGACTATCCCGACAGGATCGTTGAGCCTTGACCTCGCACTTGGTTTGGGCGGTATCCCCAAGGGTCGTATTATTGAAATTTTCGGACCTGAATCTTCAGGTAAAACAACAGTTACACTTCATATGATTGCTGAAGTGCAGAAGAGAGGCGGTATTGCCGGCTTTATTGATGCTGAGCATGCGCTTGATCCGGTTTATGCCAAGAATATCGGTGTGGACATTAATAACCTTTACATTTCACAACCGGATAACGGTGAGCAGGCATTGGAGATTACCGAGACAATGGTTCGCTCGGGCGCCATTGATATTGTGGTGGTCGATTCGGTTGCAGCTTTGGTGCCCAAGGCTGAAATCGACGGTGATATGGGTGATGCTCATATGGGTCAGCAGGCTCGTCTTATGTCGCAGGCGCTTCGTAAACTTACAGCAGTTATCAGTAAGGCTAACTGTACAGTAGTATTTATCAATCAGTTGCGTGAAAAGCTTGGTGTAATGTTCGGAAATCCCGAGACAACAACCGGCGGTCGTGCACTTAAATTCTATGCATCGGTTCGACTTGATGTACGTCGTACAGAGGCTTTAAAGTTAAACGGTGAGGTTGTAGGTAACCGCACACGCGTTAAAGTCGTTAAGAATAAAGTTGCGCCTCCCTTCAAGGAAGCTGAGTTTGACATCATGTTTGGCGAAGGTATTTCACGTGAAGGCGATGTATTGGATTTGGCTGTAGAGGATAACATTATCCAAAAGAGCGGTGCGTGGTTTGCTTATGAAGGCAATAAAATCGGACAGGGCCGTGAAAACGCGCGTATTTTCCTGAAGGAAAATCCCGAACTTTGCAATCAGATTGAAGCTAAAGTACGTGCTATTCACAGTTTGGACAATGCCGAGGCTTAAGGATGTTTGTAGAATCAATCACCGAAGTTTCCAAAGAACGTAGCCGTGTCGTGTTGGACACGGGAGAATCGTTTATACTCTATAAAAGTGAATTGAGACTTTTAAGACTTAAGGATGGCAGTGAATTGCCTGACGATAAATATAAGCAGATAATGACGGTAGTGCTGCCGAAACGGGCCAAACTTCGTGCCATGAACCTTTTGAAAGCACGACGGTATACCGAATACATGATGCGGCTTAAGTTGCACGATGGCGGGTATCCGGACGCCGTGACAGAGGCTGCAATCGAATATGTTAAGTCATATGGTTACATTGATGACAGGTCGTTTGCAAAAGATTTCATAGAGTATGAATCTGCTTCTCACAGTAAACGTGAAATTGTTCAAAAACTTCAGCAAAAGGGTATATCCAAGGCGCTTATAGAAGATGTATACAGTGAACTTATTGCTCCGGATACAAGCGTAAAAATTTCCCTTGGATGTGATGAGGCGGAAGTTATTGCAAAAACACTTAAGAAACGCGGCTTTACAGGTAATGAAACTTATGAGGAACGTCAAAAGCTTCTTGCATATTTTTATCGCCGCGGTTTCGATATGGATAAGGTATATTCGTTAATGGATTCACTTCGGTAAGGTATAATAATTCGGCCCGAAACATTGTTTGTTTCGGGCCGTTTTTGTGATATAGTTATATGGATTGATATTCGGTGAAAGGAGTGTGTACATGCGTAAACCGGTAGGACTATTCTGTGAATATTGGGACGAAGTCTGCAGACAGTTTAACCCTTATGCAGATTGGATAAAAGAGTGTGAAACATATTGCGATGATTATGTCGGAGAATATTCTTTTTCGATATGTTCGCTTCCGGAATTTTTCAGTCGCTTTAATCCGCAACTGCTTTCAGATAAGAAATATATTATTCTTTTTGCAAATATCGGAAATCCACGTCAGGATTATTATAAATGTTTTGAAAAATACTTTAATGAGCATCCGGATGTATCGGTTATATATCCCGATGAAGATTTTGCAGAATATCCGATGCTTGCTTCGAAAGATTATCTTCACAGCATCGGCGCTGATACAGAGCATTCTTATTATGATACCTGCAGATTTGCACCCTTCTTTAAGCCGGATTGGTCCCCCGAAACAATTCTTGAGTTTAATTATCTTGGGAACATGATTGCAGTACGCACGGAAGTTTTTAAGCAAATATCCGATAAAGATATATTTGTGTCTGAAGACGACTGGCGTATTAATTTCTATAATTTTGTGCTGGTTGCCTCCGAACATGTTAAAATAGCACACCTTCCGCAGGTTCTTTTTCATAAAACACAGTTTTCACAGGAAACGGATCGATGGGGCAATGAACCGCAATTCGATGACATTAAGCTTGCATATTGTAAGCGAAATGACATTAAAGCGTATGTCTCAAGCGATAATTACGGGTGCAGACATATAATGTATGAGCCGGATGAAAAACCGCTTGTATCGATTGTTATTCCGTCAAAGGATAATCCCAATCTTATTGACACGTGTGTCGGTTCCATTCGCAGACTTACAAAGTACAGCAATTATGAAATCCTTGTTATAGATAACGGAAGTAGCGATGAAAACAGGCTTCTTCTCGAAAAGCTGGCACAACAGTATGAGTTTTCATATAACTATATGCCGATGGAGTTCAATTTTTCCAAGATGTGTAATGTCGGTGTAAAGCTTTCACATGGTGAACTGGTGCTTTTGCTTAATGATGACTGTGAGGTTGTTACGCCTGATTGGATTGATATTTTATCAGGTCAGGCTATGCAGACCGGAATCGGTTGTGTCGGTGCAAAACTTTTGTATCCCGATGGTGAGACAATCCAGCATGTGGGCATTTCAAACAGCCAGGCAGGTCCTGTGCACAGGCTTCACAATTACTCAGACAAGAATCTGATGTATTACGGCAGAAACCGCTATACATACGATATTCTTGGGGTAACGGCGGCATGTCTTATGGTAAAGAGAACTGTTTACGATGAAGTAAACTGTTTCGATGAAGCAATTAAAGTGGCATACAACGATGTTGATTTTTGCTTTAAAGTATTCGAGGCAGGTTACAGAAACGTAATTCGTAACGATGCCGTTCTTTTGCACCATGAATCGATTACGAGAGGCCGTGACGTTTCACCCGAGAAGCTGGCGCGCCTTGAAAGTGAACGTGAAACTCTTTATGCAAGACATCCTGAATTTTCACCGGACAGACTTGCAGAAAATTTTAACAATTCGATAGATCCTTACTGCAACAATACCGCTCGTTGGAAGCGAAATTCACTGTTTGGGGTTAATTACTTGTTTGAGCATGAGCGTACGGAGTGTAAATCTGCGGTTTATGTGTTGGATGATACATTTACCGCATCATCGGGTGTTATTTATCCAAGATCCGTAGTAGATGAGCCTCGGGAAGGCATTATTGACCGCAGCCGTGTTATGGTTACTGTAGATAAAGTCTCTTATGAAATTGAGGACGATACAATTTACGGCTGGGCGCTTGTTACCAAAAAGGATAACGCATATTTTGAGTCAACCGTGCTTTTGAAAGCTAAGGATGGCACAATTTACTTTGTGACGGTATACAAGGTTTTGCGCGATGATGTCTATAGACTGATTGAGAAGCAGGAAAATACATATCTTTCGGGCTTCTTTTCACGTATTAAACGCGGCACAATTCCAAGCGGCACATACACTATAGGCGTTCTTTTGACTTCGAAATACAAAAAGAAAGCTTATGCAAAATTTACCGAAAATACAATTACGATAGGGTAAATCAAATGGACGAGACAAATTTACAGGCCGAGTACGAGGCAATTAAAAAGCAAAATACAAAGTTAAAGGTTGAAATTGCCGAAAAGGATGCAAAAATCGCTGAACTGCAGGCAGATTTGCAGCGTATAAAGGGTTCGCTTTTATGGAAAATTATTAAACCGGCAAGGGCGTTGGCGTCAAAAACTTCACGCCTTAGTAAGCGTATAAAACGTGCAGGCAGTCTTCGCGCCATTTTAATTAAAGTTAAGCAGAAAATCGGCGACAGGAGTGCCCGCAGGGAATACGGCACAAAGTCATTTCCGAGCGAAGAAAGACGGGCTTATGAGCGGCTTAATGTCCCCACCGGCGATATAAAGATTTCAATTTTGGTGCCCTTGTACAATACTCCGGTTGACTTTTTAAAAGATATGATTAATTCGGTATTATGGCAGACTGCGGACAATTGGGAATTGTGTCTGGCAGACGGATCTGATGCTGAGCACAATTATGTGGGAGAGTTTTGCAAAACAGTAGCTGCGAAAGATTCCAGAATTATTTATAAAAAGCTTGAAAAGAATGAACGGATATCGGGAAACACAAATCAGTGTCTAAAACTTGCAACCGGCAATTATATCGGCTTGCTTGATCATGATGATATTTTGCATCCCTCGGCTATATACGAATATTCGAAAGTAATTAAAGAGCAGGGCGCAGACTATATTTATTGTGACGAGGGAACTTTCCGCGGAAAATCAATCAATAATTTTATTACACTTCATTTTAAGCCCGACTATGCTCCGGATAATTTAAGAGCCAACAATTATATATGTCATTTCAGCGTCTTTAAAAAGACGCTTATTCCTGATGGAGAGGTTTTCAGGTCAAAATATGACGGCAGTCAGGATCATGATATGATTTTAAGACTTACCTCACGTGCGGGAAATATTGTACATGTTCCGAAGCTCCTTTATTATTGGCGCTCCCACAAGGCAAGCGTTGCTTCGGATATAAGTGCAAAGCCTTATGCGATTGAGGCTGCGCGCGGTGCGGTTTCGGAGAGCCTTGAGGCTGCAGGATATCACAACTTTGAGATTCTTCCAACACGTGCTTTTGAAACGATTTTCCGCATAAAGTATGATATTGAAAAAGAAAGCCTTGTTTCAATTCTTATCCCGAATTGCAACCATAAGGCTGATCTTAAGCGTTGCGTAGAGTCTGTTTTGAATAAATCTACCTACACAAACATAGAAATCATTATAATTGAAAATAACAGTAGCGAACCTGAAATATTTGATTATTACGAGACTTTGCAGGCCGAATGCGCAAAGGTTAAAGTTGTAAAATATGACGGTGCATTTAATTATTCCGCGATAAACAATTTTGGCGCGGGATTTGCCACCGGTGAATATATTCTTTTGCTTAACAATGATACCGAAGTGATTACCCCTAACTGGATTGAAGAACTTTTGATGTTTGCAGCCAGAAAGGATGTAGGTGCTGTCGGTGCAAAGCTTTATTATCCCGACAATACCATTCAGCATGCGGGTATAGTACTGGGGCTTGGCGCACATCGCAGTGCCGGGCACATTTTCTACAAATTTGAAGCACGGGAAATCGGCTACATGGGTAAGCTTTGGTATGAGCAGAACGTTTCTGCCGTAACAGGAGCCTGTTTGATGGTTAAAAAGTCATTGTTTGACGAAGTGGGCGGTCTTGATGAGTCGTTCGAAATATCGCTTAACGACGTTGACTTTTGCTTAAGACTTTTTGAAAAAGGTTATCTTAATGTTTTTAATCCATATTGTGAACTTTACCATTATGAGTCTGCTTCACGAGGATCCGATGTAGATAATGCGGCCGCAGGCAAGGCATTAAGATATCAGAAAGAGTGCGACAGATTTAAAGAAAGATACGCAAGCTTGCTTGAAAAAGGCGATCCTTATTATAATCCGAATTTTACTTTGGACCGGCCGGATTACACTTTGCGGAAGGTAAAATAATTTTTCGCAAAGTTCTTTACTTGACATAACTTGTTTCATTTATTAGAATTGATATGTTGTGAAAATGTTTATTAGAGTCATTTCGATTCTATAAATAAATAATTCCAATAAACTAAATAGGAGGTGCTCCTGCATGACTACGCTGGAAATTATTTTTCTGGTGATTGCAGTGCTTGCAGTTTTAGCCGCCGTTGTTGTTATTTCGGTATCAACAAAGCGCACTAAGGCAGCCAATGCCAAGATTGGCAACGCCGAGACTAAAGCTCGTGAGATTATTGATGAGGCACTTCGTGAAGCTGAAGCCAAGAAACGTGAAAGTCTTCTTGAAATCAAGGAAGAATCCATTCGCACCAAGAATGATTTGGATCGTGAGATTAAGGAACGTCGTGGTGAATTGCAGCGCAATGAGCGTCGTATTCAGCAGAAGGAAGAAAACATCGATAAGAAAACGGAAGCTATCGAGCGTAAGGAAGCAAGCCTTGCAGCCAAGGAAGAAAACCTTGCAAAGCAGAAAGAAGCTATTGCAAAGCTTAATGAAGAGCGCATACAGGAACTGGAACGAATTTCAGGTTTAACCTCTGAACAGGCAAAAGAACACTTATTAAAAATTGTTGAAGATGATGTAAAACTTGAGTCCGCAAAGCTTATTAAAGATATGGAACAGCGGACAAAAGAGGAAGCAGACAAGAAAGCTAAGGAATTAATTGTTGGTGCCATTCAAAAATGTGCTGCCGACCATGTATCTGAGGCTACGATTTCAGTTGTTCAGCTTCCTAACGATGAGATGAAGGGACGTATAATCGGTCGTGAAGGACGTAATATCCGCACAATCGAGACACTTACAGGCGTTGATTTGATTATCGATGATACTCCTGAAGCTGTTATTTTATCGGGCTTCGATCCCATCAGACGTGAGGTTGCACGTATTGCACTTGAAAAGCTGATTGTTGACGGACGTATCCATCCTGCCAGAATCGAGGAAATGGTAGAGAAGGCTCAGAAGGAAGTCGACAATATGATTAAGGAGGAAGGTGAATCCGCTTGTCTTGAAGTCGGTGTTCACGGAATCCATCCCGAGCTTGTTAAATTACTGGGTCGCATGCGTTTCCGTACCAGTTACGGTCAGAACGCATTAAAGCATTCAATTGAGGTAGCTCAGTTATCCGGGTTACTTGCAGCTGAGATCGGACTTGACGTTCGTGTCGCAAAGCGTGCCGGCTTGTTACATGATATCGGTAAAGCTGTCGACCATGATATGGAAGGTTCACATATTCAGTTGGGCGTTGACCTTTGCCGTAAGTACAAAGAGTCAGGCGTTGTTGTGAATGCGGTTGAAGCTCATCACGGTGATGTTGAACCCCAGACCTTAATTGCAGTTATTGTTCAGGCCGCTGATGCTATCAGCGCAGCACGTCCCGGTGCAAGACGTGATACTCTTGAAACATATACTACAAGACTTAAACAGTTAGAAGAAATATCCAACAATTTCAAAGGTGTAGAAAAATCATTTGCCATTCAGGCAGGACGTGAAGTTCGTGTAATGGTAGTTCCTGATGTAATTACCGATGCCGACATGGTCATCTTAGCAAGAGATATTGCCAAGAAGATCGAAGATGAGATGGAATATCCGGGTATGGTAAAGGTAAACGTAATCAGAGAGTCTCGCGTAACAGATTACGCCAAATAATAAAAGGTCTTTCCGAAAGGAAAGACCTTTTTGGTATAAAAGGATAAGAAAACCGATAACGATTTAACTAAATGGATTAACCTCCAAACACCTCAACATATTCAGGATGCTTGCATCCGATGAATATGTTGAGGTGTTTGGAGGTTACTTTCATGGAGCGAATTTACTTTTGTGAATTCAATTCACTAAAAGTAAATTCGCTCCATGAAAGTCGAGAGCGCAAGCGCTCGAAATCCATTTATATATCGAGCGCAAGCGCTCGATATCCATGTATACCGAGAGCGCAAGCACTCGAAATCCATGGATATCGAGAGTGCCTGCACATTCGATATCCTTTTAATACTTGGTTGACGTAATCGCGCGGCGCGTTAAGTACACTTAAGATTACACTTGCCGCGCCGCGCGATTTGATAGATGCAGTGCACTGCATCTATCAAATCCGGTTTATTGCGCGAAAACCGCAGTGCACTGCATCTATCAAATCCGGTTTGCTGAGCAAAACCGCTTGGCATTCTTCGCACTTCATAGCCATATTGCACTATGATTTTTCTGCGATTATGCTATAATACTCAAAACGATTAAGGAGCTGAAATGTTTAATAACCAATCAGATTTGTTCAGGCTTGAGGAAAAGCTTAATACTTCCGAGGATATTTTTGACGGGAATATTCTTCACGTAAAACACGATACTGTTATTCTTCCCAATGGTGACATAGGAGATAGGGAAGTAATCAGACATCGCGGCGCAGTCTGCGTTATACCGGTGCTTGCTGACAATAAGGTTATTGTGGAGAGACAGTACCGTTACCCCATTGCAAGGGTAATGACAGAGATTCCGGCGGGCAAACTCGAGAAAGGCGATACGGATCGCCTGGAAGCTGCAAAGCGTGAGCTTAAAGAAGAAACCGGGTATGAGGCAGAAGAATGGATTGAACTTGGCACATATCTTCCCGCCGCCGCATATTGCGACGAAAACATTTCGATGTATATGGCAAGAAATCTTACTAAAGGGACAAGAAACCTTGACGCCGACGAGTTCCTGGATGTTTACGAAGTTCCGCTTTCCGAGCTTGAGGAAATGGTAATGAAGGGCGAAATCATGGACGGCAAGACACAGATTGCCATACTGAAGGCCGCCAACCTTCTTTTGCATAAATAAATTAACGGAATGCATAGTGCGCTCCTTGTGGGTGACACAAGTGAAATGGAGGTTAACATGCGATTTTTGATTCAGGTAGTAAAAGAAGCCTCCGTCAAAGTTGATGGATGCGTTACGGGAGCTATAAAGAACGGATATCTTGTTTTGCTGGGCGTATGCGAGAGCGATACCTATGAAACAGCAGACGGGATGCTTAAGAAACTGATTAATCTGCGTATAAATAAAGACTCAAACGATAAAACAAATCTTTCCATAGCGGATGTCGGCGGCGACATGTTGATTGTGTCGCAGTTTACACTTTATGCAGATTGCAGGAAGGGTAACAGACCTTCTTTTGTGCATGCGGGAGATCCGGGGCATGCCAAGGATCTTTACGAATATGTCGTTTCACAAGCTCGCAATGTTTACGGAATGCATACGGAAACAGGAGTGTTTGGCGCCGATATGGAAGTATCCTTGATAAACGATGGCCCATTTACGGTAATGCTCGACTCGGATGTAATATTAAAGCAGGCATAGCTATGAACATAGAATTGACAGAAATGCTGATTAAATGCTGACGAAATACTGACTGACAAATCTTATAGCACGCAAAAGAGGACACTTTTTCGGGTCAAAAGGTGTTCTTTTTTTTGCAAAGTAAAGCCAATATACTGTCTTTATATGGGCGATTATGCCACACCCCACAACGAGGTAAATGTAAATGAGCGTATATTATTTGGCAATTGACATTGGTGCTTCAAGCGGCCGCCACATTTTAGGTCACATGGAAAACGGCCGTATGCAATTAGAGGAAATATACAGATTCCCCAACGGCATGGTTGAAGTTAACGGTGAAAAGACATGGGATGTTGAAAAATTATTTTCGGAAATAATTAATGGTCTTAAAAAGTGTCGTGAACTTAACAAAATTCCGGTAAGTATGGGCATCGACACATGGGGCGTGGACTTTGCACTCCTTGACGGCAAAGGAAACAGACTCGGCAATGTAGTAGCTTACAGAGATTCCCGCACAAACGGCATGGACAGCGAAGTTTACAAGATTATTCACGAGGATAAGCTCTACGCACGTAATGGTATTCAAAAGGCTATATTTAATACAATTTATCAGTTAATGGCTGTTAAAAAGAATCATCCGGAATATCTTGATAATGCGGATGCAATGCTTATGATGCCGGACTATTTTGCGTATCTTCTTACCGGTGAACAGGCACAGGAGTACACAAATGCGACAACCGGTCAGCTTGTAGATCCGGAAACTATGGACTGGGATTACGAGCTTATCGATATGCTGGGTTTCCCGCGCAAAATATTTAAGGATATTCACATACCGGGCACTCGTCTCGGAAAGTTAAAGCCCGAAATCGAAGCTGAGATTGGCTTTAATACCATAGTGATGTTCCCGGCCACACACGATACCGGTTCGGCAGTTATGGCAGTTCCGTCCAACAGCGATAATGTTATTTATATCAGTTCGGGAACATGGTCGTTAATGGGTACCGAAATTATGAAAGCCGATTGCAGTGAAGAATCAAGAAAACGTAATTTCACCAATGAAGGCGGTTATGATTATCGTTTCAGATACCTTAAAAACATTATGGGCTTGTGGATGATTCAGTCGGTAAGGAATGAGCTTGCGCCGGAGCTTTCTTTCGGTGATATATGCGATGGCGCCGCAAAGTGCGATATAGATTCTTTGGTAGATGCCAACGATGCAAGATTCTTAGCTCCCGACAATATGTCGATGGAAGTTAAGGCAGCATGTCGTGAATCGGGGCAAAAAGTTCCCGAAACCATATACGAGCTTGCAAAGGTTATTTATCGTTCACTTGCAGTGTGCTATGGAAAAACGGTTCGTGAAATAGAAGAAATGACAGGCGTTAAGTACGACGGCATTCATGTTGTCGGCGGCGGTTCAAATGCGGTATATCTTAACGAACTTACAGCACGTGAAACCGGCCTTACGGTATATGCGGGTCCGGGCGAGGCTACCGCAATCGGAAACCTTGCGTGTCAGATGATTGCAAACGGTGAGCTTAAAGATTTACAGGATGCCAGAAATGTTATTTTCACATCCTTTGAAGTTAAAACATACAAATAAACGGAGGTTATATTTAAATGACTAATTACGAAGCAGCTAAAGCAAAATATGCTAAGATCGGCGTTGATACAGACGCTGTTATTGAAAAACTTAAGAGCATTCCCGTATCTTTACACTGCTGGCAGGGTGACGACGTTATCGGTTTTGACCATGACGGCCCTTTAACAGGTGGTATTCAGACAACAGGTAACTACCCCGGAAAAGCAAAGACCCCTGAACAGTTAATGCAGGATATCGAGAAAGTTATTGAGTTAACTCCCGGTACAAAGAAGTTAAATCTTCACGCCTGCTATGCTATATTTGAGCCCGGTGAATATGTAGACCGCGACAAGATTGAGCCTAAGCACTTTAAAAAGTGGGTTGATTTTGCCAAGAAGCATAACATGGGTATAGATTTTAACCCCACATACTTTTCAAGTGATAAGGTTAAGGACGGCTTAACATTGTCAAGTCCCGATCCCGAGACCAGAAAGTTCTGGATTGAGCATGGTAAGGCCTGTATCAGAATTTCAGAATATTTCGCCAAAGAAACAGGTATTCCCTGCGTAATGAATATCTGGACCGGTGATGGCTTTAAAGATATCCCTGCCGACAGAATGAACCCCAGAAAGCTTTATAAGGAGTCTATAGAGGAAATCCTTACACAGCCTTTTGACAAAAACCTGGTAAAGATTACCGTTGAGTCAAAAGTGTTCGGCATCGGCGTTGAAGCTTTCACATCCGGAAGTGCCGAGTTTGCATTAAGCTTTGCGGCTTCACATGATGGTGTGCTTCCGCTTATGGATAACGGACATTATCATCCTACCGAAGTCGTTTCGGATAAGATTCCCGCTTTGTTGTGCTTCTATCCCGAAATCGCTCTTCACATTACACGTCCCATCAGATGGGATTCCGACCATGTTGTTTTGTTTGATGATGAGACAAAAGAAATGGCTAAGGAAATCGTACGTAGCAATGCTTTGAACAGAGTTTACATGGCTCTTGACTATTTTGATGCATCCATTAACCGTATCGGTGCGTGGACCGTAGGCTTCAGAGCATGGCAGAAAGCACTTCTTAATGCAATGTTACTTCCTAACGAGATGCTTAAGGATTTGCAGAACGAAAACCGTATGTCAGAGCTTATGGTATGGCAGGAAGAATTGAAATGTTATCCTTTCGGCGACGTTTGGGAAGAATACTGCAGACAGTGCGGTGTTGATGCCGGCGTTGAATGGTTTGATAAGGTTAAGCAATACGAGAAAGACATCCTCTCAAAAAGATAAAATATTGTAGTTTTGAAGTACTTTTCGGTATGCTGTCGAAAAGAGCAAAGAAACAGAAAACGACCGCCTCGTGCGGTCGTTTTCATTTTTTGTTAATTTTCACCTTATATAATCGGAAAATGTAAAAGGGTGGAACGTTATGATTAATTTTAATCGCAGACATGAGCTCGATGAACTTATCAAAAGAAGCAAAGAGCGCCTCAAAACGGACAATCCGGAGGCCGTGCTTAAAGCAAAAGAAACAATCGGGCAGTTTAACGAAAAACTGAAGAAAAATATATGTCGGGACAGTATTTCGGTTACGGTGATGCTGGTAATCCCGTTATTTGTGCTGTTTGCAATTGCAGATGTATTGGTGCGCAGACATTTCGGAGAGTGTTGTGACTGGGCAACTGTTTTTAAGGAAGTACTGATGCTTCTTCCGACAGTGCCTTTGATTTTTGCAATTATTTTTCTGGTAGTGCGTCGCTCGAACAGTAAAATGATATGCTTGTGCGAAGCATTGGAGGAAGCGGCGCAGGGAAATCTTGATTTAAGACTTAACGAAAACAGTGCAGGTTCTTTTGCAAGAGCCTATGAAGATTACAATAGTTTGTGCGAAAGTTTCAAAAATTCCGAAACTGATTTAATGCGTGCGGTTGAAATTGCGAATGAATCAAACATTGCAAAGTCGCGTTTCCTTTCAGGCATGTCTCATGAAATCAGAACTCCGCTGAATACGGTTTTAGGCGTTGATGAAATGATTTTGAGAGAATCGCGAGAAGAAAAAATCCGCGATTATGCTAAAAACATTCAGTCAGCCGGAGTTTCACTGCTGGAAATAATCAATGAAATTCTTGATTCTTCGAAGATAGAAACCGGAAAACTTGAAATTATCGAAAGCGAATACGGGGTTGCAAAATTGCTTACGGATGTTTGTGATATTATTCACCCGCGGGCTGAGATGAAAGAACTTTTTTTTGAAATAAATATAGACGAAAATCTTCCGAGCACGCTTTGGGGAGACGGAATACGTATCAAACAGATTATTCTTAACCTTTTAAGCAATGCGGTTAAGTATACGGAAACCGGTTCGATTACACTTGGCGTAAGCTTTGTGGAAGATGAGGGCGATGAGATACTGTTAAGCGTATTTGTGGCGGATACCGGTATAGGAATTAAGCATGAAAATCTTGAGCGGTTATATGAACCGTTTGAGCGAATCGAAGCCGAAAAAGTACACAGCATTGAAGGTGCCGGCTTGGGCCTTTCGATTACAAAGCAGTTGCTTAATCTCATGGGATCGGATGTGTCGGTAAAGAGTTCTTACGGAAAAGGCTCGATTTTCTCTTTCGTGTTAAGGCAAAAGGTTGTGGATAAGACACCGATAGGCTGTATAATCGAAAGCGAAAAGGAAAAGAAGAAAAAGGAAAGCGGCAATGCTTATACAGAGTCTTTCCACGCACCTAACGCGCATGTTCTTGCAGTTGACGATTCAAAAGTTAATCTGATGATAATTGAGGGACTTTTGAAAGATACAATGATAAATCTTACGCTTGTTGAAAGCGGTGAAGAATGTATCACAAAGTGCTTAACGGAAAAGTACGATTTGATTTTCCTCGATCACATGATGCCCGGTATGGACGGTCTTGAAACATTAGTCCATATAAAGAACGAAGAAGGCTCGTTAAATGTTGAGACACCTGTGATTGCACTTACGGCAAATGCTGTAGAAGGCGCCCGTGAAGAATACGTTCATGCCGGATTTAACGATTATCTATCCAAACCGATTGACTCAAAAATTCTCGAGATAATGATTAGGCATTATCTTTCAAATGATAAGATAGAAGCGGTCACCGAGGAAAACGCAGCCAAACATCCCGAGGATTTGGAAGCACCAAAAGAGTCGATAATCGATAAGATAAGGGACGGCGTACCGGAAATAGATATTCAAAAGGGTCTTGAGTGTTCCGGAAACGAGGAGTTATATACAAAGGTCCTCAGTGAATTTTACGAAACCGGTGAGAGCCGTGCCGATAAGATTGAACTTTTATTTGAACAGCAGGATATTAAAAACTATACAATCGAAGTTCACGCGTTAAAGTCCACATCGAGAATTATCGGCGATCTTACATTGTCAAAACTTGCCGAAGACATGGAAATGGCCGGCAAGGCTGAAAATGTTGAAGAAATAGAAGCTCATACAAAAGAACTTCTGACAATGTATAGGGAGCTTACCGAAAAATTGAAACCGTTCTTTTGCTTAGAAGAAGATTTGCCTGAAATTGAGGAGGCAGCACTTAAGGATGCTTTCTCGGCAATACGGGAAGTAATTGACGGTTTTGACTTTGACTCGGCAGATGCAATAATGCAGGAATTAAAAGGCTACAAAATGCCTGAAAAGTATGCTAATATTTTTAAAGAGTTAAAAACTATGGTTTCTGAAGTTGAAAGAGATGGTATACTTGAATTATTGGGTAAGCTATAGGAGAATTTTATGGATAACAGGGTACTGTTTATTGGAGAAGCAACTTCCTTTATCATTAATGCGGTTAAAGAAGGCCTGAAAGCAGCCGGCTTTGAGACTACATTTTGCAAGCTCGATGTGAGCGAAATCAGTAAAATCAGCGATAGGCCTACATATGTTTTCATCTATGCCGACGAAAAAGCTGTTGAAGAAACCGAAGCGCTGATATATATCCGTGACCTGTGCATGGAGGAAGACAAGAGAATTTTCTTGATCGGGTATACTGAGGAAATCGAGCGCATTAAGGATATGATACCGAGCGAATATCTCGGTGAATGCTACGAGCGTCCCATCAATGTTAAAAAGATTTCGGAAAACCTTAAAATGATGGCGACCGTATCTTCGAGCGAAGATTTGAAAAAGCATATACTCGTCGTTGATGATTCGGGTACGATGCTTCGTACAATCAAAGGCTGGCTGGAAGGCAAATACAGAGTATCGATGGCTAACTCGGCTACAAGTGCCATAAGCTTTTTGGCAATTAATCAGCCTGATTTGATACTTTTGGATTATGAGATGCCCGTATGCTCGGGGCCTATGATGTTAGGCATGATTCGTTCCGAAATAAAGACGGAGTCAATCCCCGTTATTTTCCTGACATCCAAGGGAGACAAGGAAAGCGTCGCAAGCGTTCTTTCGCTAAGACCGCAAGGGTATTTGCTTAAGTCAATGGCGCCTTCGGCAATTATCGAGTCAATCGATAACTTTTTCGCATCGCAGAAGGCAAAGGGGTTGTAAGTTTTAATGGGTACAGAGGGTAGGTTAACTGAATTACGTGAATTAATCAATAAAACAGATGACGAGCTTGTCAGTACCTTTTTTAAAGCGTATGGAACTTGTCGGTGAAATCGGTAAGCTTAAACAGGAAGCCAGGCTTCCTGTTTTTGATGCTACCGGAGAAGAAAGTGCCGGGAAAGAGCAAAGGCTTCGGTTCCGGATCATTTAAAGCCGTATGTTGACAAGCTGTACGATTCTGTTTTTTTAATTGCAAAAGAATACGAACAGGGGAAAAAAGATGAAATTTAAGGGTATTTTTCGTAATAATTATACCGAACGCTGGGACGAAGCGCTGCCAATCGGAAATGGTACAATTGGGGCGCTTTTATTGGGGAATCCAATAGACGAAAAAATTATTACCAATCACGAAGAATTATTTTTGCCGCTTCCGGAAAATGCTGACAGCAGATGCTTTATGGGACGCGACAGGCTTGAAAAGACTAGGAGTCTTATCAGAGAAGGCAAATCCAAAGAAGCGGTTGAGTACTACATTAAAGGACTGGAGGCAGACGGTGCCCCCAAAAACACGACTATATGGACAAATCCTTTTGAAACTGCCGCAGAAATAAATGTTTCTTTTACGGATTTTAAATATGATGACATTACCGAGTACAGTCAGAGCTTAAATTTTGAGACAGGTGAAGCGAATATATCCTACAATGTTAAAGGTGAAAACGTAACGCGCAGGGCTTTTGCGTCAAAAAGCAGGGAAATCGTGGCGCTTGAAATACGTAAAGACGGTAATCCTTTTTCGGTAAAAGTTTCCATGTCACCCAATCGCGATTATAAGCTGATGGAGTCGATAAGCTCATATGCCGAAGATGATTGCATTTATATTAATGCAACGCACAGTGAAGCGTGCTCGGGTTATGTTGCGGTTACACGTGTAATTACAGATGGTGTCAGTGAAACCTTCAAAGATTACATAGCGGTATCAAAAGCCAATTATGTACTTTTATATTACACATTAAGTCCGTGGAGCGATCGTATGGAGGCATTAAAGGTTAAGCTTGCGCGTAAACTTATGGATATGACTCCCGATTACGAGGCTTTGGAAAAAGAAAACGAAGCAATATACAGTGATCTTTTCAATCGTGTAAAAGTTTCTTTTTCCGATTCGGAATGTAAATATTCCAACAATGAATTAAAAGCTATGTGCAAGCAGGAAACACTTGTGCCTGAACTATTGGAACGTATGGCAGATTTCGGAAGATATCTTGAAATATCAAGTTTCGGGAAATTGCCGCCCAATCTTCAGGGTGTATGGAACGGAGAGGTTAATCCGCCGTGGTGTTCGGATTATACACTTGACGAAAATGTTCAGATGATGATGTGGCAGGTGCTTCCGGGCGGGCTTGAAGATTATACAAAGCGTTATTTTGACTGGCTTGAGTCGTATGTTGCTGATTTTAAAGAAAATGCCGCAAATCTTTACGGATGTAACGGAATCCTTGGGGCGTGCAGAGCCTCTACGGACGGTTATTCGCGACATTTCAGCGAAGGCTGGCCCATGGTGATGTGGACTGCCGCTGCCGGATGGCTTGCCCGTGAATATCAGGAATATTATGAATTTACGGGTGATGAGAGTGTTCTTGAACGGGGAGTGAAATTTAACCGTGAAATCGTTAAGTTTTATGAAGACTTCATGGTAGTGGGGGAAGACGGAAAGTATGAGTTTATACCGTCCTATTCACCAGAGAATACTCCGCTTGGAAGTGATTCGCCGGTTGCAATCAATGCAACAATGGATATAAGTGTTGCAAAGGAAGTTTACACGAATCTTATCAATGCATGCAAAATATTAAATATTGAGGCTGAAAATATACCTGTATGGGAGCGCGAATATGCAATGCTTCCGGATTATACGGTAAATGAGGACGGTGCACTGAAGGAATGGATTCCCAAGCAATATCCTGATGATTATCATCACAGACATTCTTCGCATCTTTATATGGTATTTCCCGGTCGTGAAGCATTAAATCCGGGTAATGAAAAATTGTTAGAGGCTTGTCATAAAGCATGTAAGCTAAGGCTCATAGACGGAGTGGATGCGATTTCCGGCTGGGGACTTGCACATTTGGCAAATATTTCGGCCAGACTGTCCGACAGCGGCTTGTGGTACAGTGCACTCAGCCGACTAATCAGAATATTTACGCTGGACAATTTGTTTACGGGTCATAATGAGCATTCACTTTTCCAGATGGATGCGAATTTGGGAATCACGAATGCGGTATATGAGATGTTTGCATATTCCAAGCCCGGGCTTGTGAAACTGTTTCCCGTTTTACATGATCGACTTTTGTATGCCCAAATCGAAGGTTTGTGCTTACGCGGTAACGGCAAAATTCTTTGCTTAAAACGTGACGGTGATGAGATTTTTGCCAAGATAACAAATAACGGAAATTGCAAAATGAAGGTTTTGTATCCCGACGGATTTTCGGATGAGTCCGGCAAGAGCGAAATTGTTATTTTACCGGGGGATACATATACAATAAATGCATTTAAAAGATAATTTTTGTGTTTTCAAACAGCCCTTATTTATGATACAATTAAGTTCGCTATGAATGATAATGAATCATGCGCCAAGTCGGTTGCACGGCAAAGGCGCGTTAAGCGATTAAAGATTTTTATCCGATGCTGGCGGATTGCGATGTGTGTGGTGCCGCTTTGCCTGGCGGGGTTGCTGGCAATCAAATTGTCAATCTGCAAGGAACAACTTAAAGTCGCCAATGCACAGCTTGATTATTTTATTGAGCTTCAAAGCGAGTCACAATATTTGATTAACGGTAACGGTCAAAACGGCATACCGAAGGTTAAAACCGGGGATTTCGAGCGTAACGTTACAAGCGCGTCCGATGTGGGACAGGAGCCGTACGATTCTAAAGAGACTGCTGACAGCAAAGGCGAAACATCGCAAGTGAAGGATAAGATTGTTTTAACCCCGGCAGAAGTTAAGGCGTTGGAGTATTCCAATGAAGAGTTGTTTGACGGATATCGCAAGATATATTTAACTTTTGACGATGGTCCCAGCTACCTTACCGACGATATTCTTGATATACTTGCCAAGTATAATGTCAAGGCAACGTTTTTTGTGATTCAGAAAGATGGTCGTAACTGGGAGGAAATCTATCGGAGAATTGTGAATGAAGGTCATTCTTTGGGGATGCATTCCACCAGCCATGTGTATTCAAACATTTACGCAAGCGAGGAAGCTTTCATTGCTGATACCGAATCCCTTAGAAATTTTCTTTACCTGGTGACCGGAGTGGAGTCTGACATATACAGATTTCCGGGTGGCAGTTCGAATCATGTAAGCCCCACTGACATGAAAAGCCTGGCAGCAGTTCTTGAAAGCGAAGGCATTGAGTATTTTGACTGGAATGTAGCCGGAAATGATTCGGTTTTGCCGCTTCCGACGGTTGATGAGATTGTCTACAATGTAACGCATAAGCTTATGTCGTATGATGAGGCAATCGTTCTTTTGCATGATGTTGGCGGTAAAGAAAATACAGTGGCAGCCCTGCCGAAGATAATTGAGTATATACAGTCCATGGATAATACGGTTTTGTTGCCGATTACAAACAGTACAAATCCGATACAGCACTTATCGGTTAAAGTTAACAATATAGAGTAATAAATACGGAGGGAAAGAGTATGGGCTTTTTTAATGATTTAAAAGAAGATCTTTCACAGGCCGCTTCAGAGCTTGATGGGGAGTCTAAATCCACTGAAGTAAAGGGAGAAAGCAAAGAAAAGATTAATCTTGATGATTTACTTGACAATATTGAAGCTGAATCCAAGAAGGAAGATGTTGTGGAGAGTAAGTTCGAGGAAAAGAGAACATCGGTTTCTTCGGGCGAAGTTGCCGTTGTTACAGCCGGCATGAACATCGTGGGTGATATTACCGCCGGCGGTTCATTGGATCTTTTCGGCTCGGTTTCAGGTAATATTTCAATTAGCGGTAAGCTTAATATATTGGGTAATGTTGACGGTGATTCCAGAGCCAGCGAAATTTACTGTGAAAACGCTCAGATTAACGGTGAGGTTAACAGCTTAGGCTCAGTAAAGGTTGGGCAGAGCTCCGTTATTATCGGTAATATTTTCGCAACATCGGCTGTAATTGCCGGCGCTGTTAAAGGTGATATCGATGTTAAGGGCCCCGTTATTCTTGATACTTCCGCAATTGTAATGGGTAACATTAAGTCCAAGTCAGTTCAGATTAATAACGGTGCAGTTATCGAAGGTGTCTGCTCTCAGTGCTACGCTGATGTATCACCTACATCATTCTTTGATGATTTCAAAAAGAAAAATAAATAATTTTGTGTGATAAACATGAACTCGCGAAAGGAGATTATTTTATGCGAATTCTGTTAAAATTAAGCGGTGAAGCTTTGGCAGGCGACAAAAAGACCGGTTTTGATGAACCTACAGTCCGCGGGGTTGCAATGCAGGTTAAGAAGATTTTGGCGGGTAACGAAGTTGCAATCGTAATCGGCGGCGGTAATTTTTGGCGTGGTCGCACAAGCGAGAATATCGATCGTGTTAAGGCCGACCAGATCGGAATGCTTGCAACGGTTATGAACTGTCTGTACGTTTCCGAAATATTCAGAAGCGTAGGTATGGAAACAGAAGTTATGACCCCGTTTGCATGCTCGTCTTTCACAAAGCTGTTTTCGAAGGATGAGGCTGTCGGCGCGTTAAAGTCCGGCAAGGTAGTTTTTTTTGCCGGCGGTACGGGGCATCCTTATTTCTCTACAGATATGGGTACGGTTTTACGTGCGCTTGAAATTGAAGCAGATTCCGTTCTTTTGGCAAAGTCGATTGACGGAGTATACGATGACGATCCGGCTAAAAATCCCAATGCACAAAAGTTTGATGAAATCAGTCTCGCTGAAGTTGTTAAGCGCGGCTTGAAAGTCGTTGACACAACCGCAAGTGCTCTTGCACTTGAAAACAAAATGCCGTTCATGGTATTTGATTTAAATGAAGAAAACAGCATCGTTAAAGCGCTTAGCGGTGATTTTAACGGTACAAAAGTTACAGTTTAGGAGGTTTTTATGGACTCAAGAGTCGCAGCTTATCAGGAAAAAATGCAGAAAGCCTTTGATTATATGGTGTCAGAGTTTGCCACTATTCGAGCAGGCCGCGCAAATCCTCATGTATTAGATAAAATTCGCGTCAGCTATTACGGAACACCTACACCTATCCAGCAGGTAGGTAATATTTCGGTTCCCGAGCCCAGAGTAATTCAGATTGCTCCTTGGGAAAAATCGCTTATCAAGGAAATTGAAAAGGCTATTATGGCATCGGATGTCGGCATTACACCTTCAAACGACGGTTCTGTAATACGCCTTGTTTTTCCCGAACTTACCGAGGAACGTCGTAAGGACCTTGTGAAGGAAGTCAGAAAGAAAGGCGAAGATTGCAAGGTTGCCATCAGAAATATCCGTCGTGACGGAAACGAGGCTTTTAAGAAGCTTGCCAAGACTGAGATTTCCGAGGATGAAATCAAGAAGCTTGAAGATGAAATCCAGAAGGAAACAGATAAGATTATTAAAGATGTTGACAAGGCTGTTGAAGATAAGGCTCAGGATATTTTGAAGGTTTGATTGTAAATTGTGCGGCAGGTAAGCGACTTAAGTCAATGCCTGCCGTTTTTAATGTGCAGCATCCGTAACAGCTCGCCTAAGCATGGCGGGAAGGTTAAATTCAATCGGTTGCGAGTGTAGGATTGACATGAATATACCTAAATCAGTTGCTATAATTTTAGACGGGAACGGGCGCTGGGCTAAGGCCAAAGGGCTCCCCAGAAGCTACGGACATATTGAAGGGGCAAAGACTGTCGAGAAAATTTGCGAAGATGCTTATAATCTTGGAATTGAGTATCTTACGGTTTATGCTTTTTCAACCGAAAATTGGAATCGTCCGCAGGACGAGGTTACGCAACTTATGAAGTTATTGCGTAATTACATGAAAAACTGTATTGAACGTTCCAACAAAAACAATATGTGTGTACGTGTAATCGGTGAACGCTCAAGACTTGATAAAGACATTCAGGAAAGCATTAATGCCCTTGAAGAAGCTACAAAGAACAACACCGGACTTCACTTTACGATTGCAATTAATTACGGTGGACGTGATGAGATTACAAGGGCGGTAAAGAATATTGCGTTAAAGGTTTCTAAAGGTGAAATGGATGCTTCTCAAATTACAGAAGAAGATATTGAAAAGAACCTTGATACATATGGTCTTAAGGATCCCGATTTGCTGATTCGTACATGCGGTGAGTTAAGAGTGTCGAATTTCCTGTTGTGGCAGATATCCTATTCTGAGATATATGTTACGGATGTTCCGTGGCCGGATTTCGATAGAGAAGAACTTATCAAGGCTTGCGAAGCTTATTCGAAGCGTACCAGAAGATTCGGTAAGGTTTTGGGCGAAGAATAGTTTTACGTGTGAAATGGAGAATAGATTCTATGTTTTGGACAAGATTATTAAGCGGTGCTGTTTTGGTGGCACTTTTGCTTGGAGTTTTTATGCTCGGTGACGTATGGCTTGCAGTTTTTTTGTGTTTTTTGGCCTTGGCAGGGTTTTACGAAATGGCAAAGGCGTTAAATACAGGCAACAGCCGGTTTAACGCACTTACGGTTTCCGGTTATGTGTTTGTGGTGTGCTATTATGCGGCACTGTATTTTAACAATAATGCGATAATGGTAATGGTTCCGGTTATCGGGTTTGTAATTCTTTTGGCGGTGTACGTCATATGCTTTCCCAAATTTACCGTTGAAGATGTAATGGGAACTGTTTTTTCGTATGTTTATGCCCCCGTAATGCTCGGCTTTATATATCTTACCAGAAACCTTCCCGACGGAAAGCTTTTGGTGTGGTTAATAATAATTGCCGCATGGGGTTACGACACAATGGCTTACTGTGTGGGAATGATTACCGGAAAAACTATCGGAAATCACAAGGCTTTCCCGGTTTTAAGTCCCAAGAAATCGATTGAAGGAATTTTCGGCGGGGTTATAGGCGCAGGCTTAATCGGGTTTATTTTTGCACACTTCTTTATGCCTTCACATGAACTTATGATAGTGATTATTGCTTCTTTGGGCGGCATTATTGCACAGGTTGGTGATTTGGCTGCATCTGCTGTTAAAAGAAATAAAGAAATAAAAGATTACAGTCACTTAATACCCGGTCACGGTGGTGTGCTTGACCGCTTTGACAGCGTTATTTTTACCGCACCGATTATTTATTTTCTGTGCAGTTTATTGTTAAAATCTTTATAGGGACAGGTTAAGATGAAATCTGAAAATCTGAAGAATCTTGTACTTTTGGGCTCTACCGGCTCAATCGGTACTCAGACACTTGAAATATTGCGTAAACAGGGCGGTTATCGTGTGCTGGCACTTGCGGCACACACAAACGTTAAACTTATGGAGGAACAGGTACGTGAGTTTAAGCCTTTATATGCTGTAATGTACAGCGAAGATGCCGCTTTAAAGCTTAAAGAAAGCATTAAGGATACAAATGTACGTGTTTTGTCCGGTATGGAAGGTCTTATTGAAGTATCGTCGCTTCCTGATGAATGTGTGGTAGAGACCGCTTTGGTAGGTATGATAGGCATTAAGCCCACAATAGCTGCAATTAATGCCGGTCATACAATTGCCCTTGCAAACAAGGAAACGTTAGTGTGTGCAGGCCATATTATTATGCCGCTGGCAGCGAAAATGGGTGTGAAAATTTATCCGGTTGACTCTGAGCACAGCGCTATATTTCAGTCAATGAACGGTGAAAATCACAGCGAGATAAGTCGTATTCTTTTGACGGCATCAGGCGGGCCCTTCCGCGGGCGCAGCTTTGAAGAACTGTCAAAAATGACGGTTGAGGATGCATTAAAGCACCCTAATTGGAGCATGGGCAAAAAGGTTACAATCGACTCGGCCACATTGGTAAATAAAGGCTTGGAAGTTATGGAAGCAAAGTGGCTTTTCAACGTTGAGGCCGATCGTATTCAGGTTTTGATTCATCCGCAGAGTGTGCTTCATTCGGCAGTTGAGTATAAAGACGGCGCCGTTATAGGTCAGATGGGTGTTCCGGATATGAAGCTTCCGATTCAGTATGCGTTGTTTTATCCGCACAGGATGCCTATGGAAAATAATCGTGTTGATTTCTTTAAACTTAAGGAACTTACATTTTTTGAGCCCGATATTGAAACTTTTAGAGGCTTAAAGTACGCGTACAGGGCTATAAAGGAGGGCGGAATTGCCCCGACGGTCTTTAATGCGGCCAACGAGCTTGCGGTTAAGGATTTTATTGACCGTAAGATTTCGTTTACGGATATTTATAAATATATTGAAACTGCCATGGACAGCGTGAAGCCTTTAAATAATCCGACGGTTTCGCAAATACTTGAGGCGGAGCAGGCTTCTTACGAAGCGGTAAGGAATGTGTTTAAATAGCATTTAAATAGCATTTAAATAGCTTTTTAATAGCTTAGCAATATAGTCAGGGGTTTATAAATGTTAATATCAATAATCTGGTTTATTTTAATACTTTCGGTAATTGTAATTTCACATGAATTCGGTCATTTTCTTTTGGCACGGCTTAACGGCATAAGAGTATTGGAGTTTGCCATCGGAATGGGGCCTACGCTTTTGTCGTTTACAAAAGGCGAAACAAAGTATGCGTTAAAACTTTTACCGCTTGGCGGTTCCTGTATGTTTGACGGTGAAGACGGGCTTGTAAACGAGAAAGAACCCGACGAGCATTCTTTCAGAAACGCCAACGTCTGGGCTCGTATTTCATGTGTGTTTGCGGGACCTTTTTTCAATTTCATCATTGCATTTATTTTTGCCATGATTATCGTCGCAAAATGCGGTTCCGATTTACCGGTAATACAGGGGCTTACAGAAGGGAGACCTGCAATTGATTCGGGCCTTATGATAGGTGATACAATCACCAAAATCAACGGTGAGAAAATTCATGTATGGCGCGATATTACATTAATATCCATACTTAATGATGGTGAAGAACTTTCGATTGAGTATACGCGCGGTGACACTACGGGAACGGCTGTGTTTAAGCCTGCCTACAGTGACGAAGAGTCGCGTTATTACATCGGAATAGAAGGCGGAACAGCGTATATCGAGTGCAAGGGGTTAAGCCTTTTTAAATACAGCTGGTACGAGCTTGTTTTTAATTTTCGGAATACTTTAAAGAGCTTGAAGTCGCTTGTTTTGGGTAAGCTTTCGGCCGACAATATTTCAGGCCCCGTAGGCATCGCACAAGTTGTCGACGAGGCACATACCGAGGCAAAAGAATACGGTACCACAAGCGTTATACTTACGATGATGAATATAGCGATGCTGTTAAGCGTAAACCTTGGGGTAATCAATTTGCTGCCGCTTCCCGCACTTGATGGCGGTCGGCTTGTATTTTTGATAATAGAAGTATTCAGGGGTAAGCCTATTCCGGCCGAGAAGGAAGGCATAGTACACCTTATTGGCATTATTCTTTTCTTTATACTTACGATTTTTGTGCTGTTTAACGATATATCCCGTATTATCGGAGGTTGATTATGGCTTACAGAGATTTAACAAAAGAAATACATATAGGAAACCGTGTTATTGGTCACGGCAATCCGATTTTGATACAGTCTATGACAAATACTCCCACCGAGGATGTTAAGGCAACGGTTGCACAGATTAAGCGTCTTGAGGCTGCGGGGTGTGAGATTGTCCGATCAACGGTGCCTACGCTTGAAGCTGCCAAGGCATTGGGAGAGATTAAAAAGCAGATTAGCATTCCCATTGTTGCAGATATTCATTTTGACTATAAGTGTGCCGTTGCGGCAGTTGAAAACGGTGCCGATAAAGTACGCATTAACCCGGGAAATATCGGTTCCGACGATAAGCTTCGGGAAGTTGTCAAGGCTGCGCGTGAGCGTAATATTCCGATTCGTGTAGGTGTAAACTCCGGTTCGATGGAGAAGCGTCTTATTGAAAAATACGGTGGAGTTACCGCGGCAGGACTTGTGGAAAGCGCATTGGATAATGTAAAGCGCATTGAGGACATGGGTTACGATAATCTGGTGGTGTCGCTTAAGTCTACAAATGTGTTAATGTGCGTAGAGGCACATAAGATGATTGCCGGAAAGCTTCCTTACCCGCTTCACGTCGGCATTACGGAATCGGGAACTGTTTTTGCGGGCAACATTAAGTCCGGTATCGGGCTTGGAATGATTCTTTCGGAAGGTATAGGAGATACTGTAAGAGTTTCACTTACCGGTGATGTGGTAGACGAAGTACGTTCCGCTCGGATAGTGCTTCGCACACTCGGACTTCGCAAAGAAGGTATCGAAGTTGTTTCATGTCCCACATGTGGGCGCACGAAAATTGATTTAATAGGCCTTGCAAGCCGTGTTGAGGAAATTGCAGAGCATTATCCGCTTAACATTAAGCTTGCGGTTATGGGTTGCGCAGTAAACGGCCCCGGTGAGGCAAAAGAAGCAGATCTCGGTGTCGCGGGCGGAAACGGAGAAGGCCTTATTTTCAAAAAGGGTGAAATTATCAGAAAGGTTCCCGAAAGCGAATTGTTTGATGCGCTTAAGGCACAACTCGATAAGATGGTATAATTCATAAGGGGTTATTTTGGTGGAAAAGAAGTTTTTGGAGGTATTCGCAGCCCTCAAATTAAAAAAGCAGCTGCTTGATATATTTGATGACGTTACGGTGTCGCATATTGCGGCAACGAAGCGTCAGGATGTCATTAAAATCTATATTCTGTCGGGGCATATTATACCCAAGTCCTATATATATCAGATGGAGCGCGAAATATCGGCTCAGATGTTTGCCGGTAACAATATTGATGTGCGTATCCTTGAAAGTTACAGACTCCCTGACAGCTATTCTGTTAAAAATCTGTGCGATGAGTATTGGGACAGCGCTCTGTTGGAATTGTCCGAGACCAATAAGGTGCTCGAAAATACTCTCAAAAAAGCAAAAATCACCGAAGTTTCCAAGGATCATATTACAATTACGCTTCCGGATGCGGAAATTACCAAAAAGCGTGAACCCGAAATCCTTGAATATTTAAGTAAAGTTTTCTGCGAACGTTTTAATATGCCCGCAGTGTTTTCTTTTGCCTATGAGCATGTAGAGCTTGAAGACAGCAAAAAGAAAGAGTGGGACGAGTATCGCATCAGACAGCTTGTAAATCAAAGGGTTTCAAAGCCTGCCGACTTGCCGTTTGATGCGGCAAACGTAGCAACTGATGCCGAAAAGCCTGTTGATATAACGGAAAAGGAAAAATCTTCGGATACAAGCGAAACCGAGAAAACCGTTGCAAAGCCGGCAGATAAAATGTCGGAAAAACAGCCGACCGCTCCGGCCGCTGCAAAGTCAGGCTTTAAAAAGGGACAGTTCAGTGAATTCAGGAAACGTCGCCCTGTTATGGAAAAGTCCGACAATCCGGATGTTATATGGGGACGTGAAATCAGCAGCGATAATGTTATCGTTAACATTGATGACATTATCGGTGAAATCGGCGTTGTTACAATAAGAGGTAAGATTGTACTTAACGAAAGCCGCGATATCAGAAACGACCGCACAATAGTTTCTTTTGCCGTAACGGACTTTACAAATACCATTAAGGCTAAAATATTTGTGCCTACCGAGGAGACAAATGCGTATATGGATGCGCTTTCGCCCGGAAAGTTTATTAAGCTTGAAGGCCGCCCCGAGATGGATACGTTTGACCACGATCTTACGATTACGTCACCGTTTGGTATCATGAAATCTTCTGACTGGCGCACAAAGAGAATGGATTTGGCTCCCGTTAAGCGCGTAGAGCTTCATTGTCACACGAAAATGAGTGATATGGACGGTATTTCCGAAGTTTCCGATCTCGTGAAGCGAGCTTATTCGTGGGGACATGCCGCAATTGCGGTTACGGACCACGGTGTAGTGCAGGCTTTTCCGGATGCCAACCATACATGGGAAGATTTATGGAAGAAAGAAAAAGAAAAGCGTATTGCAGCCGGAGATGAGCATCCTGACAGACAGGATTTCTTTAAAGTAATTTACGGTGTGGAAGGTTATCTTGTGGATGATCTTACGGAAACCGTTATTAACTCCAAAAATCAGAGCCTCAATGATTCATATGTTGTATTTGATATAGAAACGACAGGATTTTCCCCGGTTAAGAATAAGATTATTGAAATCGGAGCGGTGAAAGTCGTTAATAATGAGATAACCGGCAGGTTTTCCGAATTTGTGAATCCTAAGTGCCCTATCCCATATCGTATCACCAAACTTACATCGATTACGGACGCAGATGTCAAGGACGCTGAAAGCATAGAAACGATATTGCCCAAATTCCTTGAATTTTGCGCAGGTTCATCACTTGTTGCGCACAATGCTTCTTTTGACACAGCGTTTATTAGGGCTAATTGTGAAACGCAAGGCCTTGAATATGATTTTACGAGTGTGGATACACTTGGCATGGCGCGTGCCTTGCTGCCTAATCTTCAAAAGCATACATTGGATGCTTTGTGCAAGGAACTCAAGATTATACTTGAAAATCATCACAGAGCGGTAGATGATGCAGAGGCTACCGCATCCATATTCATTAAGCTTGTTAAAATGCTTAGGGAAAAGGACATTACAACGCTGGATGCGGTGAATGAGTTTTCAAAGGTTTCTGCGGAAACTATTAAAAAGCTGCCGGCGTATCATATTATTCTTTTGGCTAAAAACAACACGGGGCGTGTGAATCTTTATACGTTGATTTCCAAGTCGCATCTTGGGTATTTCGGCGGGCGTCCGGGACGTCCCAGAATGCCCAAAAGCGAAATTATGAAGCACAGGGAAGGCTTGATAATCGGTTCGGCCTGCGAAGCGGGAGAACTGTACAGAGCACTTGTGGATGAAGCAAGTGATGAGAAAATCGGCCGCATTGTAAATTTTTATGATTACCTCGAAATTCAGCCGCGTGGCAACAACGCATATATGATTCGAGATGAAAAGCACGAAAACATCAACTCAGAAGAAGATATATTGGACATTAACCGCCGGATTGTCAAACTCGGCGAACAGTACGATAAACCTGTAGTTGCTACTTGCGATGTTCACTTTATGGACCCCGAAGATGAAATTTACAGACGTATTATCGAAAAAGGTATGGGCTACGACGATGCGGACATGCAGCCACCGCTATACCTTCACACTACGGATGAAATGCTCGAGGAGTTTGGATATTTGGGGCGTGACAAGGCTATGGAAGTCGTAGTTACAAATACTAACCTTATTGCGTCACAGATTGAGTCAATGTCGCCCGTGCGCCCCGATAAGTGCCCGCCCGTAATTGAAAATTCCGATGAAACACTCACGAATATCTGTTACACAAAAGCACATGAAATGTACGGTCCCGACTTGCCTGAAATTGTTAAAGAAAGGCTTGAAAGAGAACTTCACTCGATTATCACAAACGGTTTTGCGGTTATGTATATTATCGCCCAGAAGCTTGTATGGAAGTCGGTTGAGGATGGGTATCTGGTGGGCTCGCGAGGGTCGGTAGGCTCAAGCTTTGTAGCTACAATGGCAGGTATTACGGAGGTTAATCCGTTAGTGCCGCATTACTATTGCAGCGAGTGTCATTACTATGATTTTGACTCCGATGAAGTTAAGAAATTCCGCGGCATGGCCGGCGTTGACATGCCCGATAAAATGTGTCCCAAGTGCGGTGCCAAACTAAAAAAAGACGGCTTTGACATACCTTTTGAAACGTTTTTGGGCTTTAAGGGCGATAAAGAGCCTGATATAGACTTAAACTTTTCGGGTGAGTATCAGTCAAAGGCGCATAAATATACCGAAGTTATTTTCGGCGCAGGCCAGACATTCCGTGCCGGTACTATTGCGACACTTGCCGACAAGACAGCTTACGGTTATGTAAAAAAATATTACGAGGAAAAAGGAACGCCGAAACGCGGTTGCGAGATAGACAGAATTGTCCAGGGGTGTGTGGGCGTGCGCCGTTCGACAGGTCAGCATCCCGGCGGTATCATTGTTTTACCCGTAGGTGAAGACATCAATTCGTTTACACCTGTGCAGCATCCTGCCAACGATACCGAAACCGATATTGTCACTACGCATTTTGACTATCACTCTATAGACCATAACCTTTTAAAACTTGATATATTGGGACACGATGATCCGACAATGATCAGAATGCTTCAGGATTTGACGGGAATGGATCCTTTAACAATTCCGTTGGACGATCCTAAAGTCATGTCATTGTTTGAATCTACCGAGGCTTTAGGCGTTGAGCCCAAAGATATCGGCGGATGCGAGCTTGGATGCTTAGGTATCCCGGAGTTTGGTACAGATTTTTCAATGGGCATGGTTCAGGAAGCCAAGCCCAGGTATTTCAGTGACCTCATACGTATTGCCGGGCTTTCACACGGCACAAACGTATGGTTAGGGAATGCACAGGATTTAATAAGAGATGGCATAGCGACTATTTCCACCGCAATATGTACACGAGACGATATCATGACTTACTTAATCGGTAAGGGGGTAGAGTCCGAAGAATCGTTTAAAATCATGGAGATGGTCAGAAAGGGTAAAGTAGCCGCAGGCAAGTGCGATAAGTGGGAGCAGTGGAAGGCGGATATGCGCGCATGCGATGTACCGGAGTGGTATATAGAGTCATGTCAGAAAATCGAGTACATGTTCCCGAGAGCTCATGCTGCCGCTTACGTTATGATGGCGTGGCGTATTGCCTACTGTAAGGTCTATTATCCGCTTGCTTATTATGCAGCTTTTTTCAGCATACGAGCCAAGGCGTTTAACTATCGTACCATGTGCTTCGGACGTGACAGACTTGAGGCCGAGTTAAAGCGTGTTCAGGCGCTGGAGAATCCCTCGCCAAAAGATGAAAACTCTGTACGAGACATGCGTATTGTTCAGGAAATGTATGCTCGTGGATATGAGTTTGCGCCTATAGATCTGTTTACGGCCAAGTCGAGACTGTTTTCGGTTGTTGATAACAAGATAATGCCTTCATTCAGCAGCATTGACGGTCTTGGTGAAAACGCCGCAGACTCTATCGTTGAAGCTGCCAAAGCCGGAGAGTTTACTTCTATCGATGACTTTAAAACAAGGTCGCATGTCTCGCAGACAATTGCGGACGAACTTGCAGATTTGGGAATCCTCGGCAGCATCCCCGCTACAGACCAGATCAGTATATTTGATATACTACGTTAGTATTCACAGTTAATTGTAAGCATGTAAAAATCCTCCCCAAGCTTGCTTGAGGGAGGATTTTTACATGCTTACAATTAAACTGCGAAGCAGTGACTTTAACGAAATGAGTAATCGGCTGCCCGAAAGGGCAGCGTAAAGCGCGAAGCGCGGGATTACGAATGAGCTAAAGTCAACTGTGAATACAACCGCCTCCCCAAGCTTGCTTCATACGACAGGACAAAAGAAGCGTCCCCGAAGAGGGGGGACAAGGGACACTCCTGTAGACAAAAGAAGCGTCCCCGAAGAGGGGGGACAAGGGACGCTTTTGTAGACAAAAGAAGCGTCCCCAGTGTGTTTACATAACATTAATTTTGTGATAGTATTATGGCATAAACAACTATATGTGGTGGTAGAGTGAAAAAGAAAAGTAAGCATCTTGCGGATATTTTGTTTGCAATATCTATTCTGTTTGTTTTGGCAGCCGCGGCATTTTTTTTACGTGACGAGATTGGTTTTTTTAACAAAACCGTAGGACAGACATCCGTCGGTACCGAAACGTCTTCGGCAAATACATCTTTGCCGACAACATTTCCTACGGTCGGGGTAATAGTCGAGCCGACGGCGGAGCCTTACCTGATGTCTGAACCCACAGCGGAGCCTACAACGATTCCGACTCCCGAGCCTACACCGATGCTTCTTGAAAATCCTTATAAGGATAAGTTTTTGGAAAATCCGGATATGGTTGCATGGATAAAAATACCCGATACGAGTGTTGATAACCCGGTAATGTGGACACCAAACGACGAGCAGTATTATCTGTACAGAAACTTTGACGGCAAAAAGGGAAAGGGGCTTCCGCTTTTGGATACGGATACGTGGCTGTACCCGGAGCCTTCCGCAAATATTATTATTCATGGACATAACTACTTTAACGAGCCGCCGTTTCAGTTTTCGGATTTGCTGAATTATGAAGACAAGGCTTACTGTGATGAGCATCCGTACATATATCTATACGGCAAGGATTATGAGCATGTGTATGAAATAATGGCGGTTTTCAGATCACGTGTATTTTATGAAGATGAAACATGCTTTAAATACTATTTTTTCTTTGACGCTCAAAATGCCGAAGAGTTTGATTATTATTTTACGAATGTTAAAGCGCTTGCCCTGTACGATACCGGAGTGTCGGCTTCTTTCGGCGATACGCTTATAACATTATCGACATGCTCCCCGCACGAGGAAAACGGTCGATTTGTGGTAGTTGGTAAAGAGACAGAGCACGGAAACGAGTATCTGTCTGTTACTGATAAATAGCAAAAACAAAACAATTTAATGCAGGAGGGAAGTAATGAAGATTATTAAAAAGTTTGTAAGCCTTTTGACAGCATGTGCCATGGTTGCTGCAATTGTTATTGTGCCGAAGGTTGAGGCCAAGGCGGCAGGACCTGTTACATGGTATATTTCGTATGGTGACGATCAGTATTATGCATCAAGTTCCGACAGAAATTATTGGACAAGCCTTGATACCGTTGAAAGCAACATGAAAGACGGCGATAATATTTTAATTAATGGTGATGGCCGTGCGACTGATTTGGTGACCTTGGAATTAACCAAGAAAATCGGTGAACTTGCGGTTACGGGTGGCGCTTCAGCTTCCGTAAAGGCTCCTTATGTTGAGCGTGCTTATGTAGCCGGTGAAGGTACTTTGATTGCCATTGTTCCCACTGTGAATGTCGCAGAAGCATATCCCGGACAAACAATTCAGATAATCGGTAATGTAAATACATTTACGGCAAAGTATAACGGACTCGAAGACCCCAGTCCTTTGTTTGGAGTTTCGGGAACCGTCGGTACCGCATATGTTGATTACACCGGAGATCGTAACAGCGCAACAAGTCCTATTTACAATATTGTTGCAGGTTCTTTTACTTCCAATGAAAACGGCGTTGTGGTGTTTACGAAAGATAATCAGTATTCTAAGGTTAAGCCTACGGCAACACCTTCAAAGCAGCCTGATCGTAAGCTTGATAATGTTCCCAAAACGGGCGGAAACAGAAATTTATCGGCACTTTTAGCATTGGGCTTTGCGTCGGTGGCAGGTGTTGCTGCTATGCTTCTTAAAAAGAATAATAAATAACTGAAAAAAGTACTTGCTTTTTTTGAAACTTTACGATAATATAATCAAGTGTCTGCTAGACGCGGGCACTTGTATGGCTGATTGGTCAAGCGGTCAAGACGTCGCCCTCTCACGGCGAAATCAGCGGTTCGATTCCGCTATCAGCTGTTGGCTGCACTTTGGAAAAAGTGCAGCTTTTTTTGTTCCTTTTTTTAAGGGGTTATGGTATCATTATTAATGTATATGAGCGGAAAGCTCAATAAAAAAGGAGAGCGCTATGAAGAAGTTTTTGAATGTTAAAACAATCGTTGCAATCGGCATCGGTGCTGCTTTGTTCTTCGTACTTGGACGTTTTGTGGCTATTCCCAGCGGAATTCCCAACACGAACATTTCTATCCAGTATGGTGTGCTGGCATTTATCGCAGCCGTATTCGGGCCCATAGCCGGTTTGTTGTCCGGTCTTATCGGTCATTTCTTTATTGATTTCAGCTATGGTTGGGGCGTTTGGTGGAGCTGGGTTATAGCTTCCGGTTTTGTAGGCCTTGCCATGGGATTTGTGGCTCTTAAATTAAAAATCGAAGATGGAAAGTTTGCCGGCAAAGATATTGCTGTATTTAATATCGCTCAGGTTGTTTCTCATCTTCTTGCATGGGCGGTTATCGCTCCCGTACTTGATATTCTTATGTATGAAGAACCTGCAAACAAAGTTTTCACACAGGGTCTTGTAAGTGCAGGCGTAAACATTGTTGCAACAGCAATTATCGGCACACTTTTATGCATTGCATATGCAAAGGCTAAGCCTCAGAAGGGCAGTCTTAAGGAAGAAGCATAAAACCAATATTATATAGGCGGGGTGAAATTCCCCGCCTTATCTTTTTGGAGGCATTTTGGAAGAGGTTATTCTTTCTTTTTCAAATTACACATTTAAATATAATGCACAATCCAAGCCTACGCTTTATGACATAAATTTCGAAGTTCATAGAGGTGAAAAAATATTAATTGCAGGGCCTTCCGGATGTGGTAAATCTACACTGATACATTCTGTTAACGGTCTTATTCCGTTCTCTTACAAGGGTGAAAGCTCGGGTACGCTTAAACTTTTCGGACAGGAAACCAAAAAGTTAAGCCTGTTTGACATTTCAAAGCATGTGGGAACGGTTCTTCAGGATTCGGATGCACAGTTTGTGGGACTTACCGTTGCGGAAGACATTGCATTTGCTCTTGAAAACGATATGATTGCCGATCCCGAACTTCATGAAAGGGTTTTGGATGTTTCAAAGCTTGTGGAAATAGACAAGCATCTTTCACATTCTCCGGGAGAACTTTCCGGTGGGCAGAAGCAGAGAGTGTCCCTTGCCGGTGTTTTGGTTGATGATGTGGATATTCTTCTTTTTGACGAGCCTTTGGCAAATTTGGATCCCAAGACAGGCAAGCAGGCTATTGAGCTTATTGATGAAATTCAAAAGAAAACAGGGTGTGCGGTAATTATTGTTGAGCACAGACTGGAAGATGCTATTCACAGAGACGTCGACAGGATTGTTTTGTTAAATGAAGGGCGTATCGTTATTGATGAAAAGCCGGATGTATTGCTTTCGGGAGCCTATCTTTCAGACAGCGGCGTGAGGGAGCCTTTGTATATTACGGCGCTTAAATATGCCGGCGTTGAAATTACCGCTGACATGAAGCCGCACAGCCTTGGCACGCTTTCGGTTTCCGATGATATTAAGCGAAAGGTGCATGACTGGTATAACGATAATTGTGAAAAAATAAATAAGCGGTTTGAAGGAGATATTCTTACCTGCAAGGATGTATCGTATACCTATCCCAAGGGGCATAGAGCACTTGAAAATGTCTCGCTTTCCGTTAAAAAAGGGGAAATGCTTGCTATTGTAGGCACAAATGGTGCAGGTAAATCGACCTTTTCAAAGGTTGTGTGCGGTTTTTGCGATAATCCGGCAGGAACGGTTTCTTTTTACGGAAAGGACATGAAATCTTTCTCCATTAAAGAACGTGCCGAGCATATCGGCTATGTAATGCAAAATCCCAATCAGATGATTTCAAATGTAATGATTTACGATGAAATAGCGTATGGGTTAAGATGTAGAAATGTCGCCGAGGATGATATAAAAACGCGCGTGGACGAAACGTTAAAAATATGCGGTCTGTGGCCTTTCAGAAACTGGCCGGTTTCTGCGTTAAGCTATGGTCAAAAGAAGAGAGTGACTATTGCATCAATTCTTGTACTCAAGCCGGAAGTAATTATCCTGGATGAGCCGACGGCAGGGCAGGATTACAGGCATTATACGGATATTCTTAAGTTTCTGGAAACCCTCAATAAGTCCGGAATCACGATTCTTATGATTACGCATGATATGCATCTTATGCTTGAATATGCGGACCGAGCGGTAGTTTTTTCAAAAGGGCGCATTGTCGCAGACGATACCCCGGAAAAGATTCTTACGGACAGTGCAATAATTGATGAGGCGAGTCTTAAAGAAACGTCGCTTTATGATTTGGCAAAAGTATGCGGCATTGAGGATGAGACAGATTTTGTGAGACGCTTTATAGCATATGAGAGGAGGGTTCGCAGCAATGACTAACCTCTTTAACTATATCGACAGGCCTTCGCCGGTACATCGACTTACGGGCGCCACAAAATTTGTGACTCTTTTATTGTGGAGCTTTGCCGCAATGTATACTTACGATACGAGATTTTTACTGTTTTTATCACTATTTAGTACATTGTTGTTCAAAATCTCGCGTATTAAACTTAAAGACGTAAGTTTTATGCTGGGCTTTACATTTGTGTTCCTGATTATGAACAGTATTTTTATGTATCTGTTTGCACCGCATCATGGGACAACTATTTACGGTACGATTACATATGTTTTTGCAAATTTGACCGGTCGTTATTCGCTTACGTACGAGCAGTTGTTTTATCAGTTTAATTATCTTTTGAAATATTGCGCGACGATACCGATAATTATTCTTTTTGTAAGTACCACAAATCCGAGTGAGTTTGCAGCTTCTTTAAATAAAATAGGCGTTAATTATTCAATTGCATATTCGGTGGCGCTTGCACTCAGATATATACCGGATATACAGCGTGAATACGTGGAAATTTCCGAGGCCAAGCAGGCAAGAGGCGTTGAAATGAGTCGTAAAGCGTCGCTTGTTTCAAGACTTAAAAATGCAAGCCAGATTCTGATACCGCTTGTGCTTTCCAGCATGGATAAAATTGAGGTCGTTTCAAATGCCATGGAGTTAAGGGGCTTTGGCAAAAATCGTAAAAGAACCTGGTACATGGGACGCAAATTCAAAGCGGCAGATATTTTAACAATGGGTGGCGCGCTGCTGCTTGTGGCAGTTTCGATAATCCTAAATATATTGAATAACGGTAGATTTTATAATCCGTTCATTTAGTAAGTTCACTTTTTTTTCACATCTTTAACACAGAATGTTGACAATTTCCAAATATACTCAAAGCGTAAGATAAGCTTACGAAATAGCCCGCGGGACAGGACAGGATATGGCACAGAGTATTTTTAAAAGAGTGGAAACTAAATATTTGCTTACAAAAGAGCAGTACACCATGGTAAGGAATTTTCTCGGAGCGTATATGGTTGAGGATGGTTACGGTCTCACAACTATTTGCAGTATTTATTACGATACCGAGAATTATGATTTAATAAGAACTTCTCTTGAAAAACCGGTGTATAAGGAAAAATTGCGACTTCGCGCATACGGGGACGTAACCGAAGATTCAAATGTATTTCTGGAACTTAAAAAGAAATACAAGGGCACCGTTTATAAGCGCAGGATACAGCTTCCGTTATTTGCGGCCGAGGATTACCTTGAGAAAGGTATATATCCGTCGGAATATGATTCGCAGATTCTTAAAGAAATTGACTACTTTATGAAGTTTTATAAGCCAACGAGATGCACTTTTGTATCTTACGACAGAATCGCAATGTATGGTCGGGATAATCCTGAAATACGAATTACTTTTGATACAAATATTCGCACGGCTTTCGACTGTGCGAGCCTTTTAAACAGGGTAACCGGTGAGAACATTCTGGGCAAAGACGAATACCTTATGGAAATAAAAGTGCCCGGAGCAATGCCGTTATGGCTTGCACATATTTTATCCGATTTAAAGGTTTATCCGGTTTCTTTTTCAAAATACGGAACTGCATGTAAACGTTTTTTGGAGTACGAAGGACTTATTGAAGTTGAAAGCGAGCCAACAGAAACCGTGACGGTTAGCGAAAATGTGCCGACGTACAAAAAGATTCTTGCCATTAAAAAATTTGCGTGAAGTGAAAGGATACAATTATGTTAGAGAGTATTTTGCTTAAATCAGGAATGAATACATTGACGCTTACCCCCGGCAGCATGATTATTTGCAGTCTCGTGTCAATTGCATTAGGCCTTGCAATTGCAGCCTGCTATATGATATGCACCGAAAAATATACCGACAGTTTTGTGATAACACTGGTTATTTTACCTATTCTTGTACAGTCGGTTATTATGATGGTAAACGGTAACCTCGGCACAGGCGTTGCAATTTTGGGCGCATTCAGTCTTGTGCGTTTCCGTTCTATACCGGGTACCGGTCGTGAAATCGGTACAATTTTCTTTGCCATGGCAGTCGGTCTTGCAACCGGCATGGGATATATCGGCTATGCAGCTATCTTTACGGTTCTTGTGGCTTTAGTGTATGTGGTTCTTTCAAAGCTTCACTTTGGTGTGCAGAAAGAAAACGCAAAGCAATTAAAGATCACGGTCCCCGAAAATCTCAATTATGTGGGACTCTTTGATGATATCTTCGCCAAATACTTATCCGAGTATGAACTTAACAAGGTTAAGACCACGAATCTTGGCTCTATGTTTGAGCTTACTTACAAGATTAAACCGGTTGATGAAAACTTTGAAAAGGAAATGCTTGATGAGATTAGAACCCGAAACGGAAATCTTACCGTATTGTGCGGCAGAATTTCTTCTTCACAGGAAGAGCTTTAATTCCGGGAGGTTCAATCAATGAAAAGAATATTTTTTATCCTTGTGGCAGCGATTATTTCACTGTCGGCGACCGCATGCGGTAATACCGGCAGAACGGTTAAAGCGTTTATTAATGGTCAAAATGATTACGATACGTTGTCGATTTCCGAAAATAATGCGACAAATACGGAAGTTGAAGCAGGCAATGAAGATGCAGTATACGGAAGCCTTGTGTGCGTATCGTTTAAAAGCAGCGATTTCTTTTTTGATTATGAACAGGAGGAATACTCTACAATCCGTCTTGCGGGAAAGTATGGCGAGTCTGACAATAAGAATGTTATATGCGAAGCCGGTATTGTGACGATAACGGCCAAAGGTATTTATGTGTTATCCGGTTCGTATGAAGGAACGATTGTAATTGATGTAACCGAAGACGAAAATGTATATCTGGTGCTTGATAACGTAACCATTGAGGGAATCGACGGACCGGCCATATGTGCGGAATCTGCGGGAAAGCTGATTGTTATGCTGCCCGAATCGTCGGTTAACGTGCTTTCGGATGCTTCAAAATACAGTGATACCGCGGATACGGCGCCTAATGCGGCTCTGTTCGCAAGGTGCAATTTGACTGTAAACGGCAGTGGAACACTCAAAGTATACGGAAACAACAATAATGCAATACTTTCAAAAGACAAATGCAAAATCATGTCGGGAAATATTACCGTTGAAAGTGCAGACGATGGAATTGTAGGCAGAGATCTTTGCGTTATTGCCGGCGGTGTATTTAATATAAATTCGACTTCGCATGCTTTGAAAACATCAAATGATGAGGATGCTGACAAGGGTGATTTACTGATACTTAACGGTAGTTTTGCTCTTTCTGCGGGAGAGGATGCAATTCATTCATCGAAAAATATTGAAATATGTGGCGGAAACTTCGAAATCCTGGCGGGTGATGATGCCGTACATGCAGATAATCACGCGATGGTTAATGGCGGTACAATAAATGTCACAAAGTGTTATGAGGGGTTGGAAGGATTATTTGTTACCGTAAACGGAGGAAACATAAATATTGTTGCGACGGATGATGGCATAAATGCCGCAAACGGTGATGGCATGAATGATTTTCCCGGATTTATGAACGGTTTCAGAAGATCCGGAAATGATAATTTTGCAAGTGCCGATAATCAAAAGGCAACCGAAGAGAATGAGACTCCCTGCGTATATATAAACGGCGGAAAAATAATTATCGATGCAGATGGCGACGGCATAGATTCAAACGGAAATATTGAAATGTCAGGCGGCTGTGTATTGGTAAACGGTCCTTCGGATAATGCTAATAATGCTACGGATTACAACGGAACATTTTTGCAAAACGGTGGTGTAATAGTTGCAATCGGTTCAAGCATGATGTATCAGTCTGTTTCAAAAGGCTCTTTATGCGCGGTTATTGATTATCTGCCGGGCGAAACCGTAAAAGAAAGCACAAAGTGTTATTTATACGATGAAGATACTTTGCTTTTCGATTTTACCGTCAATCAAAATTCCGATGCAATTATGATTGCAGGTGATTGCCTTGAAGCAGGTAAATCGTATATACTAAAGATTAACGATAAAAATAATACGGTTACCGCGTCAGAGGCTTCCTCGCAGGAAAATTCCGGCGGCCCGGGAGGCTTTGGCAGACGGGAAGGCTTTGGCGGTCCGGGAGGCTTCGGCGGACAGGGTGGTTTCGGTGGTCCGGGAAATCAAAACGATTTTGAACCTCCCCAATTTCCAAACGACCGGGGAAACGGTAATTAAGAAGGGCGGATTGGTATGTCTGATAAAACGGCGGCAGGCAAAGAGCGAATATACTCGCTTGATATATTGAGAATTCTGGCTACTTTCGGAATACTTTTTTATCATTTTCAGCAGGTTTTTGATTATACTCCGGAAGGTACTTGGAAGAACGTGTTAAATTTCCATACAAGTACATTCAACTGGTCGTATCTTGTTGAGTTTTTCTTTGTGTTGTCGGGGTTTCTGGCTTTTTCGGATGTTAAAAAACTTTGTGACGACAGTTTAAGTTTTTCAAAGTTTGTAGGCAAAAAATATGCAAGACTTTTGCCTGCCATTATAATGCCGTGTGCTTTTTATACGATAATTTGCTATATTTTCCGTTCTTCCTTCGGAAACGGCGAGTGGTTTTTTGATACGGTTGTCGATATTCCCGCTACACTTTCGGCTATGCTCGGAATTCAGTTTTGGGGAGTGTTTGGCGGCAACTACATAAATTATCCGCTTTGGTATGTGGATGTTTTATTGTTTTGCTATATTGTCATGGGAATAATTGTGAAGCTTTCGCGCAAGCTTGGGTTAAGCTATGTATACGGCTTTATCGCGATGATTTTTCTGGGAATTGTGTTGTGGAATTATGAGGTTGAGATTCCGTTCTTTAACATGAGTCTTGCACGCGGTTATTACGCATTCTTTTTCGGGTTATTGCTTGGAAAAGTAAAAAGTGACGATCGCGAGCAAAAAACAGACAGAATTTCAACACTTGTATTTTGCTTGATAGTGTTTGCGCTAAGTATGTCATTTGTGCTTTTACGTCACCAATGGTTTGAAGATTACGATAAATACATTTACACATTTATTGCATATCCTTCGTTGATTATTGCTTTTTTGAATCCCTTGGTACAGAAACTGTTTCACTGTAAGTTTTGGGGCTCAATCGGAAAAGTTACCTACGATGTATATGTATGGCAGGTTGTGGTTTATTTTTTGGCGGCATTTATTGACAAAAAAGCAGGGCTTAGCGTTTCGCTTAACTCAGTCGGCGGTATGCTTATATGGGTAGCTGTCACATGGGTTGTGGGTGTTGTTTCATATTTGTTTGTTGATAAGGCTTTGGAAGGATTGTTTAAAAAAGTGAAGGGTTTATTTGCCTGAATTTTGCTGTATCAGCACAGATTTGCGGGCGGATGGAACGTAACATGAAAACCGTAAAAGAAACATATTTCGATGATTTTAAGTGCGCAGCCGATAAATGCCGGCAGACGTGCTGCAGTGGCTGGCAGATAGTTATAGATGACGATTCACTGGAAAAATACGACACATATTCAGGATCTCTTTCGAAGGATTTTGACGAAAACGTTGATTTTGAAGAGGGTTGTTTTAATCAGTGTGAAAATGGTGATTGTTCTTTTTTAAATTCTTTTGGCCTATGCAATCTTATCATAAAAGGTGGCGAAGAAATGCTGTGTGATACCTGCAGACTTTACCCCAGGCATTGTGAAGAGTTTGAAGATGTAAGAGAGTGGTCGCTTTCGGTTTCGTGTCCCGAAGTGGCGAAGATGCTTTGCAGACAGGATAGACCGATTGAATTTTTAGTAACGCAGGATGCGCTGACAGACCCACTGGAAGATGAGTTTGATGATTTTGATGTATTTACCTACGACAAACTCGTTACAGCAAGACAGGTCATGTTTGACATAATTAATGACACAAAACTTAATATATATGAAAAGTGCGGAGTGCTTCTTGAGTTTTCCAAAAGGCTTCAGAAAAACTACGATGACGGAGATGTTTTTCTGATGGAAGAAGAATGCGATAAAATGCGTGACAGAGTATATTTGCAGAAACTTTCAAAAGACTTTTCCATAAACATTAAAGATTTTGTGGTTGAAAATATCGGTTATTTTGACGGACTTACAAGATTATCCAAAGACTTTGAAAAGAATCTTAAAAAACTTAAGAACACGGAAAAAATAAGTGAGGCCGATAACGAACTTTGGATTTCAAATCTTTTGACTATGTATGTATATACATATTTTTGCGGCTCGGTTTATAACGGATTCATTTTTGCAAATACGTATCTTTGCGTGTTCTGCGTGCTTTTTACAAAGGCATACTTCGACTGCTGCGAAAAGAACGGTGATGCCGAAGTACAGGAAGAAAGCCCGGTAAGAAGTATCGTAACAATTTCCCGTGAATGTGAGCACGCTGACGAGAATGTAAATGCATTGTTGGAAAGATTTGATAAATTGGTCTAATTAATACTTGCATTATTGTAATACAGGTGTTAACATAACGTATGTAAATATTGTTAATGTTTTAAGAGTGGACTTGCAAAAGCCCACTCTTAGTTTGTTAAGAGGGAATTTACATGTCAAAAAGAGAAGATTATGAGGCTAAAGCTACGGCACTTTTGGAGCCGATATGTGAAAGTGTAAACGTAAGCATCTATGATGTTGAATACGTCAATGAGGCCGGCGAATGGTACCTGAGGGCTTACATCGACAAGGAAGGCGGGGTTACGATAGACGACTGCGAAACCGTGAGCCGTGCTTTTTCCGATAAGCTCGACGAAAATGATTTTATTGAAGACGCATATTTCCTGGAAGTTTCAAGCCCGGGTCTCGGCAGAGCGTTAAAAAAGGACAAGCATCTGGAAAAGTCGATAGGAGATGAGGTTGAAATAAAAACCTATAAGCCTGTTAACAAATGTAAAGATTTTAGCGGTGTTTTGGAAGGCTTTACGGCCGACACCGTTACAATAAAGTCAGGCAATGAAACGCTTGAATTTAACAGAAAAGATATTGCATCAATCAAACTTGCACTTGATTTTTAATTTGAAAGGAAACTAAGAAAATGGCTAAGGCACAGAAAAAGGCAGTTAATGAAGAAGGAAAGATGTTACTTGAGGCAATCGAAGCATTAGAGCGCGAAAAACAGATCAGTCGCGATGTTTTGTTCGAGGCAATTGAAAACTCACTTGTAACTGCCTGCAAAAATCATTTTGGTAAGTCAGACAATGCACACGCATCAATCAACCGTGAAACCGGTGAATACGTATGCTATCAGGAAAAGACGGTAGTTGACGTAGTTGAAGATCCCGTTATGCAGATTTCCGTTGAAGACGCAAAGCAGATTGACGGTAATGCGGCAGAAGGCGACAGCGTTAACGTATTCATTAAGTCCAAGGAGTTTTCACGTATTGCGGCTCAGAACGCACGTAACGTTATTACTCAGAAGATTCGTGAGGAAGAAAGAAGCGTTGTTTATAATATTTACTACGAAAAAGAAAAAGATATCGTAACAGGTATCGTACAGCGTAAGAACGGTAACAACATCAATATCGATCTTGGCAAGGCAGATGCTGTTTTGGCAGAGAGCGAGCAGGTAAAGACCGAAAATTTGCGTCCTACAGAGCGTGTTAAACTTTATATTCTGGAAGTTAAAAACACAAATAAAGGACCTCGTATTTTAGTAAGCCGTACACATCCTGAACTCGTTAAGAGATTGTTTGAGGCAGAGGTTGCCGAAATTAAAGACGGTACCGTTGAAATTAAGAGTATTGCACGTGAAGCAGGTTCACGTACAAAGATTGCAGTTTGGTCCAACAACCCTAACGTTGATGCCGTAGGTGCATGTGTAGGTATGAACGGTGCACGTGTAAATGCTATCGTAGATGAATTAAGAGGTGAGAAGATTGATGTCGTTAACTGGGATGAGAACCCCGGTAACCTTATTCAGAATGCTTTGTCACCAGCTAAAATCGTAAATGTATTTGCAGATCCCGAAGAAAGAACAGCTAAGGTTGTAGTTCCGGATTATCAGCTGTCACTTGCAATCGGTAAGGAAGGACAGAATGCCCGCCTTGCTGCCCGTCTTACAGGCTACAAGATCGACATTAAGTCAGAGACTCAGGCTAAGGATGCTTACGGATTCCGTTTAGAGGACTACCTCGACGAGGATTACGAGGAATACGAAGATGAGTATGAAGAAAATCCCGATGAAATGTCTGATGAACCGCTTGATGAGAACTAAATGAGGAGAATTAATGACTAAAAAAATACCCTTAAGACAGTGCATTGGCTGTGGTGAGCAACACGATAAGCGAGATATGATGCGTGTGGTAAAGGCACAGGATAATACTTTCTGTCTTGATGTTTCCGGTAAAGTTAACGGAAGAGGTGCTTACCTTTGTAAGGATAAGGAATGCCTTCAAAAGGCGTTGAAGAACAAAGGGCTTGAACGCGCCTTCAAAATGAGTATTCCCGAGGATGTCATCGGATTATTGACAAAGGAGTTTGAAATTGCAAAATAACAGGATTTTATCCCTCCTGTCTGTTTCAATGAAGGCAGGGAAAATCAAAAGCGGCGAATTTGCCACAACGGAGGCTGTTAAAGGCTATAAAGCCTGTCTTGTGATAGTGGCCATGGATGCGTCGGATAACACAAAAAAAGAGTTTCGTAATATGTGTTCTTTTTATGAGGTGCCATATTATGAATACGCGACCAAGGAAGAGTTGGGGCGCGCAATCGGAAAGGAAATGCGCTCTTCGATAGCCGTTTTGGATGAAGGTTTGGCGAAATCCGTAATGACGAATCTGGAAAATGAGTGAGAGGATAGGTGAGCATATGAAAGTACATGAGATTGCAAAAGAGTTAGACGTTGCCAGTAAGGACGTTTTAACGTTTTTAAATGAAAAAGGCATTGAAGCTAAGGCCGCACAGTCAGCCCTCGATGAAATTGCCGAGAAGATGGTAAGAAACCAGTTTGGTAAAAAGGAGGCGCCTAAGAAGGAAGCGCCTAAGGCAGAGGGTCAACGAAATGAAAATGCGCCCGCAAAGGAGGCAAAACAGCCTGCACCTTCAAATCAGGAGCCGGTTAAGAAAAAGAAGATTATTTTTGTAAATAATCCTCATAATTCCAAGATGCCCGGACAGCCCGGACCTAACAACAGCCGTCCGCAGGGGCAAAATGCGGGACGTCCTCAGCAGGGACAGAATTTTAACCGTGATAATTCACGTTCGCAGAATACAAATAACGGACGCCCGATGGGTCAGAGTAACGGTAATCGTACCATTCAGGGCAGCCAGTATTCGCACAATATTATTAAGCCGCGTGCAGAGGCTATTAACAGGCCTATTCCCGAAAAGTATTCGGCCAAGGAAGAGCCCGAGACAGTAATCGAAACACCAACAGAGGTTATCGCAGAGTCCGTAAAGACAGAGTCGGCTCCCGTTAAACCCGCAGCTGTACGCACAATTATTGAGGAAGCGCCCAAAAAGGAATATTTAAGACGCGATAACACACAGCAGAACGATAAACCTCGTCGTGACGATCGCCCTCAGGGAAACCGTCAGGGCAATGGCCAGGGTCAGGGTAATTTCAACCGCGACGGCGGACGTCCGCAGGGAAACCGTCAGGGCAATGGTACCGGTCAGGGCAATTTCAACCGTGACGGTGGACGTTCACAGGGTAATCGTCAGGGTGGCATGCAGGGAAGACCTTCTTTCCAGGGACAGGGCGGCCGTGCGCAAGGCAGCCAGCAGAGCGCGTTTACAGCTCCGAATGTTGCCACAAATAAGCCTGATACTAACCGCAGAAAAGATGATAAATCAAAAAATAAAAACTTTGATCCCACAAAGGACGGCGGCAAGCAGCAAAATCGTCGTAATCAGGAGCGTGAAAGCGGACGTAGCAAGAATTTCATGCTGGAGGATGACGAGGAAACACTTGCAATGAAGCGGAAAAAGGGTAAATTCATTAAGCCCGATGCAAAGCCGCAGGTTGAGGAAGAAACAATCAAAGTTATTACGGTTGAAGATACAATTACCATTAAAGATTTGGCAGACAAGATGAAGATTCAGCCTGCACAGATTGTTAAGAAGCTCTTCTTATTGGGTCAGATTGTAAATGTTAACCAGGAGATTTCTTTTGAAGAAGCTGAAAATATTGCTATTGATTATGAAATCATTTGTGAAAGAGCAGTTAAGGTTGACGTTATTGAAGAACTTCTTAAGGAGAATGTTGAAGAAGAAGACAAAGATCTTGTTCCCAGACCTCCGGTTGTATGTGTAATGGGTCACGTTGACCATGGTAAAACCTCATTGCTTGATGCTATTCGTAAAACAAAAGTTACCGATCGTGAGGCCGGTGGTATCACACAGGCTATCGGTGCATATACGGTTCACGTAAAGGATAGAGATATCACCTTCCTGGATACGCCAGGTCATGAAGCTTTCACAGCTATGCGTATGCGTGGTGCAAATTCTACTGATATTGCGGTATTGGTAGTTGCAGCGGATGATGGTGTAATGCCGCAGACAGTTGAAGCTATCAATCATGCAAAGGCTGCAGGCGTGGAAGTTATTGTAGCTGTCAACAAAATTGATAAACCCGCTGCTAATCCCGATAAGGTTATGCAGGAACTTACCGAGTATGAGTTGATCCCGACAACATGGGGCGGTTCAACGGAATTCGTTAATATTTCCGCAAAGCGCGGAGACGGTATCGACGAACTTCTGGAAACCATTCTTTTGACCGCTGATGTAATGGAACTTAAGGCTAATCCCAAGCGTAAGGCGCGAGGTCTTGTCATTGAGGCCGAACTTGATAAGGGTCGCGGACCTGTAGCAACCGTTTTGGTGCAGAAAGGTACATTAAAGGTGGGTGATTTCGTATCCGCCGGAGCATGTCATGGTAAAGTTCGTGCAATGATTAACGATAAGGGTAAGAATGTAAAGACCGCAGGTCCTTCGATTCCCGTAGAAATTTTAGGCTTGGACGATGTTCCGAATGCAGGTGAAGTGTTCATTTCACACGATTCCGATAAGACCGCAAAGTCGTTTGCCGATACATTTATTGCCCAGAACAAGGAAAAGAAACTCGAAGAAATCAAAGCAAGAATGTCGCTGGATGACTTGTTTAACAAGATTCAGGAGGGTAACCTTAAGGAACTTAACATCATTGTTAAGGCTGATGTTCAGGGTAGTGTTGAGGCTGTTAAGCAGTCACTTATGAAGCTTTCCAACGAAGAAGTTGTCGTTAAGTGTATCCATGGCGGTGTTGGTGCCGTAAATGAATCCGATGTTACTTTGGCAAGTGCTTCGAATGCGATTATCGTAGGCTTTAACGTACGTCCCGATGCTATGGCTAAGGCTACGGCAGAGCAGGAAGGCGTTGAAATCAAGCTTTATAAGGTAATTTACCAGGCTATCGAGGACATTGAGAATGCCATGAAGGGTATGCTTGCGCCTGTATATGAAGAAAAGATTATCGGCCATGCCGAGATCAGACAGATATTCAAGGCTTCGGCAATCGGTAATATTGCAGGTTCATACGTCCTTGACGGTATGTTCCAGCGTGGTGCCAAGGTACGCATTAAGCGTGGCGATGAGCAGATTTACGAAGGCTCGCTTGCATCCTTAAAGAGATTTAAGGATGATGTTAAGGAAGTTAAGGCTGGCTTTGAATGTGGTCTTGTATTTGACGGCTTTGACCAGTTTGCAGAGCTTGATGTTGTTGAAGCTTACATTATGGTTGAGGTTCCCAGAAAATAGTGAGGTAACCAATGAGAAAGAACAGTATAAAGAATATCCGTATTAATGAGGAAGTTTACAGAGAACTTGCAAACATTATTCGCGGCGAAATAAAAGATCCGCGTTTAAGCCCCTTTACAAGTGTGGTTGCCTGTGAAGTGGCGCCGGATTTAAAAACCTGCAAGGCTTACATTTCGGTACTTGGCGATGAAGAAGCGCGGAAATCTTCTTATACCGCATTAAGAAGCGCCGAAGGTTTTATTAAAAACCAGCTTGCAAAAAGAATCAATTTGCGAAACACTCCGGACATTACGTTTATTATGGATAACTCCATTGAATACGGTGTCAATATGTCCAAGCTTATTGATGAAGTAAACAAAGATTTATAAGCTTTTATTTAAGGACGTTTGAGGAGTAAAACTTTGATTAATGGATTGATTAACGTATACAAGGAGAAGGGATTTACTTCGTTTGACGTTGTTGCCGTGATGCGTGGCATTTCGGGACAACGCAAGGTCGGTCACACGGGTACCTTAGACCCGATGGCTGAAGGAGTACTTCCCATTTGCCTTGGCAACGCTACAAAATTATGCGACATGCTGCTGGATAAGCGGAAAGAGTATGTCGCTACTTTTGTTTTGGGAAAAAGAACAGATTCGCTTGATATTACGGGAACCGTGCTCGAGGAGCGTCCTGTAACAGCTTCGGCCGAAGAAATTATTGCTGCCGTTAAGTCTTTTGAAGGAGGGTACGACCAGCTTCCGCCTATGTTTTCCGCCAAGCAGGTTGACGGAAAGCGTCTATACGATCTGGCGCGCTGCGGTCGCGAGGTTGAAAGAAAGAGCGTTTTCGTGGAAATATTTGAAACACAAGTCTTAAATATATCCGGTAACGAAGTTACAATTCGAGTTTTGTGCGGTAAGGGAACATATATAAGATCGCTGTGCGAAGATATAGCTGCAAAATGCGGTGAGATTGCAACTTTGACCAAATTAAAACGCACGAAGGTCAGCAATTTTTCGGCTGAAAATGCATATACGCTCAGCGAGCTTACCAAAATAAAGAATGACGGAAGGCTTTTGGAAACCGTTATAGGAACCGATTTTGCTTTTATGGATTATAAAGCATTAAATGTTAAGTGCGAATTCAAGAAGTATATAGACAACGGAAACAAACTTTATTTTGATATGATTGACTGTGATGACTTAAAGTTTTGTGAAGGTGAAATTGTACGTGTTTACAACGTTGAAGGTTTGTTTACAGGGCTTTATGTGTATGACGCCGGCAATGAATCGTTCAAGCCTTATAAGATGTTTCCTATTGTAGAGGGTTAAAATGTATGCTGATAATCAATGGTTTGCATGAAATTGAATACAGCGGCGAAACTTTTGTGGCAATCGGTAAGTTTGACGGTATCCATGCGGGTCATCGTAAACTTATTAAAAATCTTGCGGAAAGCGCAAAAGCAGCCGGTTTAAAGAGTGTTGTTTTTACGTTTGCATTTAAGGATGAAAATGCCGGTGAAAGTCATATTTACTCGGAGGAAATCCGTAAAGAAATATTTAAAGCACTCGGAGTGGATTATCTTGTAATATTTGATTTAAACGAAGATACCATGAAAATGGAGCCCGAAGAGTTTGCGCGTACGATTTTGAAAAAAAGACTTCACGCGAAAACGGTAGTATGCGGACCGGATTTGTCTTTCGGCTATAAAGGCCGTGGCGGGGTAGAACTTCTTAAATCAATGGAACCCGAGCTTAATATAGGCGTGAAGGTTATTAAAAAGGTAAAATACCATGGGGAAGATATCTCCTCAACGAGAATCAGGAAGGCAATTGCCGATGGCAATTTTAAAGATGCGGGAAATATGTTGGGCGGCGCTTAGCGTCGCTCTTTTGTTTCTTTTTACAAGGTATTTTTTTATAATTGCGTAATATTCGTGACAATTACTATTGTTGCTTGCTTGTGGCAGATGATACTATTATATTGGTCAAATGAGGAATGAGGTGAATCTATGAACGGTGGTATTATTCTTTCACTGGCAGGCGGCCTTGGGCTTTTTCTTTTTGGTATGCGGGTCATGAGTGACAGCATTGAAGCTTTTGCCGGCGCTAAATTGCGTAATATTTTGGAACGACTTACAACAAATCGTTTCATGGGTGTTTTGGTAGGTTTTATTTTTACCGCCATTATTCAGTCATCTTCAGCCTGCACCGTAATGGTAGTCAGCTTTGTTAACTCGGGGCTTATGAATTTGTTTCAGGCTGCCGGGGTCATCTTTGGTTCTAATATCGGTACAACAGTTACCGCCGTACTTGTTTCCTTTAAATTAGAGAAAATTGCACCGATTATTTTGTTGGGTGGCGTTTTGGTTGCCATGTTCGGCAAAAAGCAGAATATTAAAAAATTTGCCGAAATAATAGTAGGATTCGGTGTATTGTTTATGGGTTTAAGCTCAATGTCGGGTGCAATGAGTGCCATGAAAGAATCCGAAGCGGTAATTAATATGTTTTCATCGGTTAAGAATCCGGTTTTATGTGTGCTAATCGGTCTTGTATTAACGGCACTTATTCAAAGTTCCTCGGTTACTGTTTCAATCATGGTTCTTTTAGCCAATCAAGGACTTATGGGGCTTGACATTTGTATGTTTATTACACTTGGCTGCAACATCGGTGCGTGCACATCTGCGGTGCTTGCTTCGTTGACCGGTAAAAAAGATGCAAAGCGTGCGGCTTTGATTCATGTTTTGTTTAATGTAATCGGTACTGTACTTATGTATGTATTGTTTGTTATCGACGTTGATGCATTTGTGCGTATAATGTCAAAGATTGCGGGCGATGATGCGGGCCGGGTAGTTGCATTTTCACATATGTTCATTAAAATAATACAGGTAGTGGTAATGACTCCGTTTATCGGCGGTATCGTAAAGCTTACCCAACTGATAATTCCGGGGGACGATGTCAAGGTAAGTTACCGCGAAAGCTTCCAGCTTAAGTTTATCGGTGAGAAGGTTGTGCTTAACCCTGCAACAGCGGTTGTTGAAGTAATCAACGAGGTTGACCGTATGGCTTCCCTTGCAAGCGAGAATCTCAATCGCTCCATGAATGCATTGATAACTTTAGACGAAGATGATATAAGCGAAGTTTATTCGGTTGAGAAAAACATAAATTTCTTAAACCATGCAATAACCAATTATCTTGTAAAGATTAACCAGACAACGCTTCCGTATGAGGACTTACAGTCAATCGGTGCTTTGTTTCACGTGGTTAATGATATAGAGCGTATAGGTGACCATGCCGAGAACATTGCGGATTGCGCGCGACAACGTAAAGAGACGGGTATTCCTTTTTCCAAAGAGGCTCTTACGGAGTTAGGGTCAATGCTGGAAATGGTAAACGAGATTGTAAGGCTTGCCCAGGAAACATTTACACTCGGAGTTGACACACACCTTGTTGACATTATTGTTTTGGAAGACAAAATAGATGATGTGGAGCGTAAGCTTCAACGTAATCATGTTGAACGCTTGACGAAAAATGAATGTACCCCCGAAGCGGGTATGCTGTTCTCTGATATTGTATCAGGCCTTGAGAGAGTGGCCGATCACTCCACCAATATAGCATATTCAATGTTTAAGGAAAGCGAACTTAAACAATACAAAGAGAAGGCAGAAGCAATACTAAATGCGTAGACTTTTAAAGTTTTTAAAACCATACGGCAAAGAATGTGCAATAGCACCATCTTTTAAAATGCTTGAGGCACTGTTTGAATTATTCGTGCCGATTGCAATGGCAAAAATAATAGATACAGGTATAGTAAGCAAAGATAATGATGTCGTGATAAAGTACGGCATCATTATTGTGCTTTTAGGTATTATCGGACTTTGCTGCTCACTTACGGCACAGTATTTCGCGGCAAAGGCGGCAATCGGTTTTGCGACAGATGTTAAAAAAGAAGTATATGGGAAGATTTTAGGCTTTTCCTATGAAAATGTCGACAAAATCGGCGTTTCGGGATTGATTACAAGGCTTACAAATGATATCAGTCAGGTTCAGTACGGCGTTAATATGTCACTGCGCCTTCTTCTGCGCTCACCGTTTATTGTATTTGGCGCCATGATTATGGCTTTCACAATAAGCGTCAGGGCATCTTTGATTTTTGTGATAATGATTCCGGTTTTGTTTGCAATCGTTGTTGCTATTACACTTATAACCATTCCACGATATCGAAATATTCAGAGGTCGCTTGACAAACTTACCGGGCATATTCGCAGTAATCTGGCCGGCGTTAAGGTAGTACGTGCATTTAATGAAGAAGCAAGAGAAACCGTAGAATTTACATGCGAAAACGGGAAGTTCTATAAAATGTCGCTTGTTACGTCAAGAATTTCCGCCGTACTTAACCCGGCGACATTGATAGTTGTTAACGTATGTATGCTTGTTTTGATTGCCGGCGGGGCATCACTTGTAAACGACGGCGCCCTTACAAGCGGTCAGGTATATGCGCTTGTAAATTATATGTCGCAGATTCTGGTGGAACTTGTAAAGCTCACAAATCTGTTGATTTCCTTGAACAAAACATTTGCTTCGGCAGATCGAATTGCCGATACGTATTACACCGAAAATGCCATGAATAATGACGGAACCGTAGATGCCTTAAGCATTAAGGAAAGTGATGTTTTACTGGAATTTGACGATGTTTCGTTTAAATATCCCGGCTCGGGTGCTCCGTTTATGGAGCATGTGAGCTTAAAAGTTAATAAGGGAGAAACCGTGGGAATTATCGGTGGTACCGGCTCGGGTAAATCAACGCTTGCTGCCCTTATTATGAGACTATACGACCCGACCGCAGGTAAGATTACATATTGCGGCACTAAGCTTAGCGACATTTCACTTGAGTCACTCAGAAAGGTTTTTGCATATGTTCCGCAGAAAGCACAGCTGTTTTCGGGCACATTGCGCGATAACCTTCTTTTGGCAGATCCCGATGCAACCGATGAAAGAATGCTGTGGGCTGTTGATATGGCCAAGGCTGACGACATATTGGCCAAAAAGGGAGAAGGGCTTGACTTTATGATTACGGAAGGCGGAGCCAATCTTTCCGGTGGCCAAAAGCAGCGTATTACAATTGCACGAGCGCTTACAAAGCCTTCCCGTGTGATTATACTGGATGATTCCTCGAGTGCACTTGACTACGCTACTGACGCTAAACTGCGCGCAAACATCCGTACATTAAAGGATACATCCGCAATAATTATTTCACAGCGTATAGTGTCAATAAAGGATGCGGACATTATTTATGTAATGGACGAAGGCCACATCGTCGGCGCCGGCACACACGCAAGCTTATTGGAATCCTGTGAAATTTATCGTGAAATATGTGCTTCCCAGAACGCAGGAGAGGAGGCATCATTATGAAAAAGGGGATTGTAAACAAAAATAACAAAATCATTTATGTAAAGATTTTGAAGCTCATAAAGCCTCATCTTTTCGGACTTATATTGTCGTTACTATTTGCAATTGCAAGCGTGTTAAGTGCTTTATATATTCCGATACTTACCGGCCGCGCGATTGATGAGTGCATCGGTAAGGGTCAGGTTAATTTTGATAATATCAGGAAAATACTCATCGCTTTTTTAATTGTTCTTGTAATAAACGGGGTCACAGGTTTTCTGCAAACGCTTATCAATAATAAGATTACATATGTTGTTGTTCGCAACCTTCGTGACGATTTGTTTGAAAAGATTCATAAGGTGCCTGTATCATACATAGACTCCTGCGGACACGGAGATTTGATAAGCCGCGTTATTTCAGATGTTGAAAGACTTTCCGACGGACTTCTTTTAGGGTTTTCGTCACTGTTTACCGGTGTGCTTACAATAATCTGTACGCTTGTATTTATGCTTCGCAGTAATGTGTGGATATCTCTTGTGGTGATTTTACTTACTCCGTTGTCAATGTTTGCGGCCTCTTTTATTTCGCGCAAGACATACGGGTATTTCGCAAAACAGGCTGCCTTGCAGGGAAAACTTACATCCTTCACCAATGAAACAATTAATGCGGTAAGACTGATAAAGGCTTTTGGTGCCGAGAATATTGAAAAAGAAAGCTTTAACGAAAAGCTTGACGAGTACGCGAAGGTTAATCTGAAGGCTTTGTTCTTCAGTTCACTTACAAATCCGATAACGCGTTTTGTGAATGGGCTTGTATATGCCGGAGTAGGTATAAGCGGTGCATTTTTGGGTATCGCGGGGAAACTTACGATAGGTACGCTTTCATGCTTTTTAAGCTACGCCAACCAGTACACAAAGCCGTTTAATGAAATATCGGGTGTTATCACTGAATTTCAGAATGCGGTTGCCTGTGCCGGACGTATTTTTGAGTTCCTTGAAGTAAACGAAACGGAAGAAGTATCATTTGATGAAGAAAGCGATAATGCACCTGAAAAATATCTGTTCTCAGGAAATATTGATATAGATAATTTGTCGTTTAGCTATGATAAATCAAAGAAGCTGCTTTATGATATTTCCCTGCATGTAAAGAAGGGAGATCATATCGCAATTGTCGGTCCGACCGGTTGCGGGAAAACAACATTTATAAGTTTGCTTATGCGTTTTTACGATCCCGACGGCGGTACAATTTCTTTTGACGGGCAACCTTCAACTGAAACAGACAAACATATTCTCAGAAAAAATATCGGTATGGTGTTGCAGGAAACATGGCTGAAAAATGCGTCTGTTGCCGATAATATAGCTTACGGATGCCCCAATGCATCGCGCGAAGAAATAGTCGAGGCTGCTAAGAAATGCCATGCGCATGGGTTTATAAGCCGTCTTGAGAACGGATATGACACAATAGTAAGCGAAGACGGGGGAAATCTTTCCGCAGGCCAGCGTCAGCTTTTATGTATTGCAAGGATAATGCTGGCACTTCCGCCAATCCTTATTCTTGATGAGGCAACGTCATCAATCGATACTCGCACCGAAGCAAGAATTACCGAAGCATTCAATCTTCTTATGCAGGGGCGCACAAGCTTTATTGTTGCGCACAGACTTTCAACGGTAAAGAATGCGGATTTAATACTTGTTATGCGTGACGGGAACATAATTGAAAAGGGCACTCACGAAGAACTTTTGGAGAAGAAGGGGTTCTATTATACAATGCTTAATTCGTAGAGCCTAAACCGTTATCCCGTAAAGTTTAACTTTACATGGATATCTAATAATCTTATAATTAATTATTGTGGTTGCTTGTTGCCATTTGTATAAATAATGCATTGGAGGATTTACTATGAAGGAATTAAAGGACTATGTAAGAAGTATACCGGACTTTCCCGAACCCGGAATTATTTTCAGAGATATAACAAGCGTTTTACAGGATGAAGACGGCTTAGCGCTTGCAATCGATACAATGAACGGACTTATTAAAGATGCTGATTTTGACGTTGTCGTTGGACCCGAATCACGCGGATTTATTTTCGGAACCCCTTTGGCATATTTAAATCATAAGCCGTTTGTACTTATCCGCAAAAAGGGCAAGCTTCCCTGCGCTACAGTAGAGAAAACCTACGATCTTGAATACGGCACGGCTACAATCGAAATTCATAAGGATGCAATTAAGCCCGGTCAGAAGGTTTTGATTGTTGACGATTTAATTGCAACCGGCGGCACGACCGCTGCAATGGTTGAGCTTATTGAGTCTTTGGGCGGTGTTGTTACGGGTGTCTGCGTAATGATGGAGCTTGCAGGCTTAAAGGGGCGCGAAAAATTAGGAAATATTCCCCTTTATTCGGCAATAACTTACGAGGGTAAATAAAACTTTTGGAGTTCTTTATGGATATAGGAATTACTGAAACCAATAAGGAACAACTTAATAATGCCGAAAATGTTGAGCTGGTAATTGACGATGGTCACATCGAGTCTTTGGGCGAATTTATTTCTCCCGAGGAATTGTTTAATGACTTAATAAGCCGTGTCAGAAAATATCATCCTTCCGATGATATTTCGATGATTGAGAAGGCTTATAAAATAGCCAATGAAGCTCATCATGAACAGGTACGTAAATCGGGTGAACCATACATAATTCACCCTCTTTATGTTGCAATCATTTTGGCCGATTTGGAACTTGATAAAGAAACCATCTGTGCAGGTATTTTGCACGATGTTGTCGAAGATACAATACTTACCGGCAGTGAAATCGAAGCCGAATTCGGCCCCGATGTTGCACTTTTGGTAGACGGCGTCACCAAGTTAAAGCAGTTCCAGGTCACCAACGAAAACGTAAATCTTTCGGTGGATAAGGAAAAGCTTGAGCTTCAGGTCGAAAACTTACGTAAAATGTTTTTGGCGATGGCCAAGGATATAAGAGTTATCCTGATTAAGCTTGCGGATCGACTTCACAACATGCGTACGCTTGACCATATGCCTGCCGACAAGCAGCAGCGTATTGCACGCGAAACACTTGACATTTACTCGCCTATAGCCGACAGACTCGGTATTTCCAAAATCAAGGTTGAACTGGATGATTTGTCCCTTAAATACCTGGAGCCGGAGGTGTTTAAGGAACTTAACAAACTTATTGCGGTCCGAAAGAACGAGCGCGAAAGTTATATTCAGGGTATTGTCAACGAGGTAAGTACTCATATTAAAAATGCGGGTATCGAAGCAAAAATCGATGGCCGTGTTAAGCACTTTTTCAGTATTTACAAAAAGATGGTTAACCAGAATAAGACCATCGATCAGATATATGATTTGTTTGCTGTCCGTATTATCGTTAAATCCGTAAGGGACTGCTATGCGGCACTGGGTATTATCCATGAAATCTACAAACCCATTCCCGGCCGTTTTAAAGACTATATAGCAATGCCCAAGCCCAATATGTACCAGTCGCTCCACACAACGCTAATCGGCACTTCGGGACAGCCTTTTGAAATACAGATACGTACCGAAGAAATGCATCGTGAAGCTGAGTACGGTATTGCCGCACACTGGAAATATAAAGAAGCTTCCGACGGAAAGCAGGTTGCCAAACAGGAAGAAGAAAAGCTTTCGTGGTTAAGACAGATTCTTGAGTGGCAGAAGGAAATGGCTGATAACAGTGAGTTCCTTGACATATTAAAGTCGGATCTTGATTTGTTTTCGGACAGTGTATATTGTTTTACACCTACGGGGGATGTTAAAAATCTGCCGGCAGGTTCAACGCCTATTGACTTTGCATACAGCATTCACTCGGCTGTCGGCAACAAGATGGTAGGTGCGCGTGTAAACGGGCAATTGGTAAACATTGACTATGTTATTTCAAACGGTGACCGTGTCGAGATTATCACCAGCCAAAACTCCAAGGGGCCCAGTCGTGACTGGCTTAACATAGTTAAGTCAACACAGGCCCGCAACAAGATTTCGCAGTGGTTTAAGGCAGAGTTTAAAGATGAGAATATCAGTCGCGGTAAAGATATGTTTTTATCGTACTGCAAGGCGCATTCAATAAACCCTCAGGATATTTTGACGCAGCATTATATGGATACCATTATGCATAAATACGGATTCCACGATTGGGATTCAGTATATGCGGCAATGGGGCACGGTGGGTTAAAAGAAGGTCAGATTGTCAACAAGATGGTTGAACTTTTGGAAGCCGACCGTACCGAAAATATGACCAACGAGGAGGTTTTGGCGGCTGTAAACGAAGCCGGACGTATGCGCCCGCACCGTGAAGGCTCCAAGAGCGGAATTGTTGTTAAGGGAATAGATGATGTTGCCGTGCGTTTTTCAAAATGCTGTTCACCCGTACCGGGGGATGAAATTGTCGGCTTTGTTACAAGAGGTCGAGGCGTTTCGATTCACCGTACGGACTGCGTAAATATTATTTCGCTTCCCGAATTTGACAGAGTGCGTCTGATTGATGCCGAATGGCAGAAGAACGAGGAAAATCTGTCCAAATATCTTGCCGAAATCAGAATTTTTGCCAATAACAGAACCGGACTTTTGGCAGATATTTCAAAGGTACTTACGGAGAAGAACATCAGCATTATTTCGCTGAACACAAGGGTTAACAAACAGGGACTTGTATCAATGAATACTTCGTTTGAAATTGCAAGTCGCGATGAACTTACCCACATAATAGAGAAAATCCGTACGATAGAGAGCGTTGTTGACATCGAAAGGACAAAGGGCTGATGAGAGATATCAATATAAAGCGTATGGCGCTTGGAATGTATCAGACAAACTGCTACATTATTTACCGGGAAGGCGCTGAGGATACGATTATTGTCGATCCTGCGGATTCGGGTGAGTTTATATTTGATAAGCTTATTCAAAACGGACTTAAGCCGGTGGCCATACTTCTTACGCACGGTCATTTCGACCATATATATGGTGTAAATGCTCTCAAAAAGAAAGCGGAATGCAAAGTATATGCTTTTGAAAAAGAAGCCGAACTATTAAATGACATTGAGCTTAACTGTTCAAGGTCTGTCGGGCGCGGCGTTTGTGTTGAGCCCGATATTTGCTTAAAGGATAACGAAGAAGTTACTGTGGGAAATATGACTTTTTCGGTTTTACATACTCCCGGACATACAGCCGGAAGTGCATGCTATTATTTTAAAGAAGCCGGATTTTTGATTGCGGGCGATACCCTCTTTGAGGGAAGCGTAGGGCGTAGTGATTTACCGACCGGAAACGGAAATACATTAATTGAGTCAATATGTGAACGCCTGATGAAACTTCCCGATAACACGAAAGTATATCCCGGACACGGCGGACCGACAACGATTGAAAGTGAGAGGCTTTACAATCCTTTTTTGTAAACGTAAACATTAATGATATCAGTTTCTGTAAATACAGATGAATTTGAATATGACATACATTCGCTTTTTAAGGCGTTTTATCCCGGGGAAGATGTAAAGCTTTCCAATGGCGATGACGGTGCACAGTTTAAAATTACGCTAGGAAACGTATGGTTTTCTTTGGAGCATTCATTGACCGGAGTTTTTTTGTGCGAAGAAGTTTTGCCCGGTGCAGAGCGCACGGTGCGCAAGAACGCCGTTAAAAGCCTTATTTATAAAGCACTGGTAAAGATTACGGGGCAGGAACTTGTATGGGGAAGCCTTACCGGCATCAGGCCTACCAAAATTGCCAGAAATCTTTTGGAAGAGGGAAAGTCCGACGGCGAAGTGCTTGATTATATGCAGCGCAATTACTTTGTCAGTGATGAAAAAGCAAATCTTTCCATAGACATAGCAAAGCGTGAGCTTGAAATATTGCGTCCGCTTCATATACAGAACGGATACAGTCTTTATATAGGTATTCCGTTTTGCCCAACAACGTGTCTGTATTGTTCATTTACGTCCAATCCGATAGCAAAGTGGAGAGGGCAGGTAAACGAGTATCTTGCGGCACTTAAGAAAGAAATTGATTATGTGGCCGCAAGCCGCAACAGTAAAATTCTGGATACCATTTATATCGGCGGCGGTACGCCGACAACTTTGGAAGCCGGTGAACTCGATGATTTGCTGGGATATATCGAAAGAAAGCTTGATTTAAGCAAGCTTTTGGAGTTTACGGTTGAAGCGGGGCGTCCGGATTCGATTACCGTTGAAAAATTAAAGGTGTTAAAAGCGCACGGGGTTACACGAATCAGTGTTAACCCGCAGACAATGAATCAGAAGACGCTTGATTTTATCGGAAGGCGTCATACGGTTTCGGATGTAATAAGAAGCTTTAACACCGCCCGAGACGAAGGCTTTGATAATATTAACATGGATATTATTTTAGGACTTCCCGGCGAGGGCGAGGCGGAGGTTTCGCACACTATAGATGAAATCAGGAAACTTTCGCCGGATTCGCTTACGGTGCATTCGCTTGCGGTTAAGCGAGGCTCGGCATTACATGAAAATATCAGGTTAAACGGTTATGAAACCATGATAAATACGCCTGAAACGATGCGTATTGCCGCAGAGGGCGCAGCTTCTTTATCCATGAAGCCGTATTACCTTTACAGGCAAAAGAACATGGCCGGCAATTTTGAAAATACAGGTTATGCCCGTGCCGGTTGTTACGGAATATATAACATATTAATAATGGAGGAGCTTGAGTCAATTGTGGCTTTGGGCCCCGGCAGCGTTTCAAAAGTACTTACACGCAACAAAACACTGGAACGTTGCGACAATGTTAAAGATATAAGGCTTTACATCGATTCGATAGATGAAATGATAAACCGCAAAAAAGAACTGTTTTCACTTGAATAGAAGAGGTAAAAAGATGACACTTGTAAAGAAGCCGGTTACCGGCATGAAGGAAATACTTCCCCGCGAAATGGAGATTCGTGATTACGTGCAGAGCGTTATTAAGGAAACGTACAGATCGTTCGGGTTTACGGCAATTGAAACTCCCTGTCTTGAAGATATTAAAAATCTTTGCTCAAAGCAGGGCGGTGAAAATGAAAAACTTATTTTCAAAGTATTAAAAAGAGGCGAGAAACTTAATCTGGAAACCGCAAAGGAAGAGGCGGACCTTACGGATATGGGCCTTCGCTACGATTTAACGGTTCCGCTTGTAAGATTTTATTCAAACAATGCCAACGATTTGCCCTCACCTTTTAAGGCTTTACAGATGGGTAATGTGTGGCGTGCAGACAGACCGCAGCGCGGAAGATATCGCCAGTTTATGCAGTGCGATATAGATATACTCGGCGAAGCTTCAAATATGGCTGAAATCGAGCTTATACTTGCAACTACCACAACACTTGGAAAGATTGGATTTAAAAACTTTGAAATACGCATTAACGAGCGTCGCCTGCTTAAGGCAATGGCGCGTTTTGCCGGATTTGGCGAAGATAAGTTTGACGTAGTATGCGTTATTCTCGACAAGCTCGATAAAATCGGTATTGACGGCGTAAAAGCAGAGCTTGTTGAAGAAGGCTTTTCAATTGAATCTGTTGATAAGTATTGCGATTTGTTTAATGATTTGTCGGGAGATATCGAAAGTCTTAAGAAACTTGCAAACAAGCTTTCAGATAATCTTGAGCCTGAAGTTGTTACGAGCTTAACCGAGATTATTGAAACTGTTGAAAGCGTCAAAAAGGCTGATTTTAAGATGGTATTTGACCCTTCACTTGTGCGTGGCATGGGTTATTATACAGGCACAATTTTTGAAATCGCAATTCCCGAATTCGGTGGCAGCTGCGGTGGCGGGGGAAGATATGACAAGATGGTCGGAAACTTTACCGGACAGGATGTTCCCGCCTGCGGCTTTTCAATCGGTTTTGAAAGAATTGTTCTTTTGCTGATGGAAAGTGATTTTAAAGTTCCGGGTTCCAAAAATCGAGTTGCCTTTTTGGTGGAAAAGGATATGCCAAAGTCCCGTTATGCAGAAGTTTTGAATCTTGCAATGCAGGCAAGAACAGAAGGTAAGCAGGTGCTGGTTGCCAAGATGAACAAGAACAAGAAGTTCCAGAAGGAACAGCTTGAAAAAGAAGGCTACACAGAGATTAAAGAGTTTTATACAAATCCGTTATAGGATTTATTGAATACAGGAGGATATAGTTGGATACCACAAGTGTCATAGAACTGGCAGTTTTGTTTTTGCTTATTGTTTTTTCCGCATACTTTTCGTCGAGTGAGACTGCGCTTGCTTCCATCAGCAAGGCTAAGCTTAGGTCGCTGGAGGATGAAGGACGTAAGCATGCAAAGACGCTTTCGAAAGTTTTGTCGGATTACGACAGACTGATTACTACCATACTGATAGGTAACAATATTGTAAATTTAAGTGCTTCGGCACTTGCAACCTCACTTACAATAAGAGTTTGGGGAAATGTTTACGTATCGGTTGCAACCGGTATACTTACTTTTTTGATATTGATATTCGGTGAAATCGTTCCCAAAACGGCGGCAAGGCGCAATTGCGAAAGAATGTCTTTGTTTTCGGCGCCGATGATACATTTTTTGATGATTGTATTATTCCCGCTTGTGTTTATAATAGAACATGTTGCGGATTTCTTTCTGTGGATTTTCAAGCAAAACAAGGTTGACGAAACACAGATTACCGAGTCAGAAATCAGATCGTATATGGATGTTTCCAAGGAAGAGGGCGCAATCGAAAACGATGAGCACAAGATTATCAACAATGTGTTTGATTTCAGCGATTCCTGCGCTAAGGATATAATGATTCCGCGTATCGATATGACAAGTATTCCCGTGAACGCTTCATACCGCGAAGTAATGAAGGTGTTCAGAGAGTCGATGTATACAAGACTTCCGGTTTATAAGGATGAAACCGAGAACATAATAGGGTTTATTAATATAAAAGATTTAATAAGACTTAAAGACGCCGGTGCATTTTCCGTATCAAAGTTTTTGCGCGAAGGCTGGTATACGTATGAATACAAAAAAACAAATGATTTGATGCTTGAAATGCGTAATAATTCGATGAATCTTGCTTTCGTAAACAATGAATACGGCGAGACGGTCGGAATGATTACGCTGGAGGATTTACTTGAAGAAATCGTCGGAGAGATTCGTGATGAGTACGATGCCGACGAGGCAACACAGATCGTTGAGCGTGACGGGGGATACCTTATAGAGGCCCGTGTTAAGCTTGAAGATATAAATGATGTTTTGGGGACTGATTTTGAGTCCGAGGATTATGATTCAATCGGCGGCTTAGTGCTCGACCAGCTTGACAGAATTCCCGAAGACCACGAAAGTGTATCACTTCCCGATGGCACAACCCTGACTGTCGAGGGTATCAGACAGAACAGAATCGTCAAAGTTTTTGTGGCTCTTCCGGAAGTTGTCGAGGAAGATTCCGAAGACGGAGACAATGCGTAAGGAGATTTTATAAATGAGCAAGTCAAAAGGTTTTGCGATAATTGCGTTTATCGTAATTTTAACGGTTTTTGTGGGCTTTATGGATGTGTTCGGTTTAGGCGCACAAAAGAGTGGTCAGGCGGGCGAAATTAAGTTAGGTCTTGACCTTGCAGGCGGTGTTTCAATTACATATCAGGTAGTGGGAGATGAAAATCCTTCCGATCAGGATATGCAGGATACCATTAACAAACTGCAGAAGAGAGTAGAGTCTTACAGCACAGAGGCTAAGGTTTTCAAGGAAGGTTCCAACCGTATTGATATTGAAATTCCCGGTGTTTATGATGCCAATACAATTTTGCAGGCACTCGGCCGCCCCGGTACCCTTTACTTTATTGAGCATATGGGCAATGACGGTGTTGAAAACTATTCATACAGTTCAGCAGCAGGCGATTATGTGTTAAATCGTTCGCTTGATGAAATTTTTGCAGATGGTTCAATTGTGCTTGAAGGTACGGATGTAGCAGATGCACAGGCCGGTACCCAGCAAAATTCCATGGGTAACTCTGAAGTGGTAGTACAGCTTAACTTCACAAAAGAAGGCGCTGTCAAGTTCATGGAAGCATCCCAGAGAGCTGTTAACCGCGGTTATGATACAATTGCCATTTACTATGACGGAAGTTTCGTATCGGTTCCTTCCGTAAAGAGCACAATTACCGAAGGCTATGCTTCAATTACAGGCGGCGGTATGGATTATGAGAAGGCTGAAATTATCGCAAGCACAATCCGTATTGGTGGCCTTAAGCTTGAACTTGAGGAGATGCGTTCAAACGTTGTCGGAGCATCACTCGGCCAGGAAGCTATCCGCACCAGTTTAATTGCGGGCGTTGTAGGTTTAGCAGTTGTAATAGTATTCATGCTGGTTATTTACTATGCGTTAGGTCTTACCGCTACACTTGCTCTTGCTTTATATACTGTACTTATCGTTATGCTTATTAACGGTTTCGGCATAACACTTACACTTCCCGGTATTGCGGGTATTATCCTGTCAATCGGTATGGCAGTTGACGCCAATGTTATTATTTTCGCACGTCTTCGCGAGGAACTTCGCAAAGGAAAGACTGTTGACTCAGCCATAAAGGTTTCTTATTCGAAGGCTATGTCAGCTATCCTTGACGGTAACATCACAACACTTATCGCCGCAGCCGTTCTGTGGATTATGGGTTCAGGTTCCATTAAAGGCTTTGCACAGACACTTGCACTTGGTATCTGCCTTTCAATGTTCACGGCAGTTGTAATCACTAAGTATCTTCTTAAGGCTTTCGTGGCTGTCGGTGTCACAAATCCTAAGGTTTACGGTGTTGGCAAAGAGGCAAAGAGAATAGATTTCCTGTCAAAGAAGGGTATTTTCTTCGGCATTTCGGGTGCTCTTATCGTTGTAGGTCTTGTATTTATGCTTGCAGTTAACCCCAAGGCTGCCGATCGCGGACATTCGCTTAACTTTAGCCTTGAGTTTTTAGGCGGCACGCAGACAACGGTTGCTTTTGACAAAGATTACTCACTTGAAGAAATCGACAGCCTTATGGTTAAGGATATCGAGAAGATTGTAAATGACGCAAACGTTATTACCACAAAAGTGCAGGGTACCAATGAGGTAATATTTAAGACAGTTACCTTGTCTGCCGAACAGCGTAATGCGTTAAACGAGTACTTTGAAAATAATTTTGGCATTGACAGAGAGCTTATTAAGGCAGATTCCATCAGCTCTACCATCAGTAAGGAATCTCAGAAAGAAACAATTATTGCCGTACTTGTTGCATGCGTATGTATGCTTATCTATATCTGGTTCAGATTTAAGGATATCCGCTTCGGTGCCAGCTCGGTTCTGGCACTTGTACACGACGTTTGCGTAACGTTGGCATTCTATGCGGTTGCATATGTAAGCGTAGGCTCTACCTTTGTGGCATGTATGCTTACACTTGTAGGTTATTCAATCAACGCTACCATCGTTGTATTTGACCGTATCCGTGAAGTACTTTCCGAGGCAAACAAGAAGTATGAGCTTAAGGATCTTGTAAACGACAGTATTTCACAGACACTTTCAAGAAGCGTCTTTACATCTTTTACGACCATTGTAATGGTTGTTATGCTGTATATTTTCGGTGTAAGCTCGGTTAAGGAATTTGCACTTCCGCTTATGGTAGGTATCATTTGCGGTACATACTCATCGGTATGCCTTGCAGGCTCCATGTGGTACATTTTCAGAAATAAGTTCGTAAAGAAGGAAGACTAAATAACAGGGGAAATATATGGAGAGATGGGTAGAAACACGCAAATCCGGTAATTTTTACGAAATGGCAGAAGCACTTAACATTTCTCCTATTACTGCCCGCATTTTACGCAACAAAGATTTGACCGACCTCGAGAATATCAGGACATTCCTGAATCCTTGCGGGTCGGCATTAAACGACCCTTTTATGCTTTCAGGCATGGAAAGGGTTGTTTTTTTGCTTAAAAAAGAGATTGAAGCCGGTCGGAAAATACGTATAATCGGCGACTATGATGTTGACGGTATTTCATCGACATACATCTTATATAAGGGGTTAAAGTACTTCGGCGCAGATGTTGATTACGTGATTCCGCACAGAATCGAAGATGGTTACGGTATTAACATTAATCTTATCGATAATGCTCATGAGGCGGGCAGAAACACGATAGTAACGTGCGATAACGGTATTTCGGCGTATGACCAGACGGAATATGCCAAAAGCCTTGGCATGACAATGATAATAACCGATCATCATGAAGTTCCTTTTGAAGAAAAGGAAGGCGTGCGCAAATATAAGATTCCGCGTGCAGACGCGGTGGTAGATCCCAAGCTTCCCGAAGATAAATATCCGTTTAAAGGCATTTGCGGCGGTTATGTTGCGTTCCAGACAATACTTGCCTACGCAATAAGCGAAAATGTTTCGGAGTCTGCAAAGTTTAAGTATCTTAAAGAAGAGCTTACGGAGTTTGCCGCGCTTGCAACGGTGTGCGATGTAATGGAGCTTAAGGGCGAAAACCGGACGCTTGTGGCCGGCGGCATGCGCCTTATGGAACACAGCAAAAACAAAGGCCTGCGTACGCTTATAAGTGTTACGGGGCTTGACGGAAAGGTGTTGTCACCGTTTCATTTGGGCTTTGTGATCGGACCTTGCTTAAACGCAAGCGGACGTCTTGATACATCCTTGAGAGCTCTTGATTTGTTTTTGGAAGACGACGATGAAAGATGTCTTTTTAAAGCCGAAGAACTTAAAAAGCTTAACGAAGAACGCAAGGAAATGACAATTGAGCAGACCGGGCAGGCATTCAAAACGATTGATGCGCATGTCGGGGAACTTGATAAGGTGCTGGTTGTTTTTTTGCCGGACTGCCATGAAAGTCTTGCGGGGATAATTGCCGGAAGGATACGTGAAAAATATGTGCGCCCTACGTTTGTGGTTACGCGCACGCAAAACGGCCTTAAAGGAAGCGGCCGCAGCATAGACGCATACGATATGTATGCAGAGCTTGCCGGGGTAAAAGAATACCTTACAAAGTTCGGCGGTCATAAACTTGCCGCCGGTATTTCACTGTCGGAAGACAATATTGACAGTTTCAGGAAGGCTTTGAATGATAATTGCAATCTTTTGGGTGAAGATTTTTGCGAGCTTGTACGCATAGATATGGAGCTTCCGTTCGAGTATGCGGATTTAAAACTGGCAAGGGAACTTGAAATGCTGGAACCTTTCGGTACCGGAAATGATAAACCTCTTTTTGCACTCAGAAATGTAACTATTGTGTCGGGTACGAGGTTTGGCAAAAATAAAAATGTCGGCAAATATAAAGTCGTTACCGAAACCGGGCGTGCTTACGATATGGTTTATTTCGGCGATCTTGATGCATTGGAAGCTTTCGTGAACGAAACGTACGGCGAGGCCGGACTTCATACGGGAGAGCGCGTAAATGTCAAACTTGATATATGTTATGAGTTATCGGTTAATTCCTTCAGGGGAGTCGATTCGGCACAGCTGGTGCTTAAACATTACAGATAAACGTACACAAGGCCTCCGGTTAACGGAGGCCTTGCTACTATGAGGGGGGAGATAGTGAGTGTTTTCAACTATCTTGATATAACTATAACACATTCTTCATTAAAATGTATGAAAAAAGTGTGAAATATTTTTCAAGCCTAAATTTTTCAAGGCGGTTCGGTAGTTTTTTTCCGCTCTGAAATATAGTAAAATAAAGTGTTGTATTGTATTTGGATTTTGCGAGGTTGACGGTTATGAAAGCCTTTAGGTATGCGAAGGTTATTATAAATATTTCCCACGAAAGTGTGGACAGACCTTATACATATATTGTACCCGTGGCACTTATGGGCTTTATTGAAGTCGGTATGCAGGTAAATGTGCCCTTCGGGCAGGGCAATACCCTCAGGAAGGGTATTGTGGTGGAGCTTACCGATGAGACGGATGTCGATGTTTCAAAGCTTAAAGAAATAGATTCTTTTTCACAAAAGGATTTGGCACTTAACGATTACAGAATTGCACTTGCGGCCTGGATGAAGCGAAATTACGGTTCAACAATGATAGCGGCATTAAAGACCGTTTTACCGGTAAAAGAGAAGGTTAAAGAGTCTGTTAGAAAAACAATTGTCCGTAAAAAGAGCATTGCCGAAATTGATGAATACATTCAGATTGCAATTAAGAAGAGAAATGTGGCTCAGTTACGACTTCTTTATGCATTAAAGGATGATGAGCAACTTCCCAAGGAAATTGTAGACGACAAGCTTCACATCAGCAGTTCGACGTACGCAAAACTTGAAGAACTCGGGATTATTGAAATCGTTGAGGATAAGGTCTTCAGAAACAATATCAGCATGGATGTAATGTCCGACACGCCGCTTGTGTTAAGTGACAGACAACGTGAAATTACCGACAAAATACGTAGTGATTTTGACGCGGGAATTCACAAGACATATCTTTTACACGGAATTACCGGAAGCGGCAAGACGGAAGTTTATATGCAGGTAATTGCGGATGTATGTGCACGCGGCAAACAGGCTATCGTATTGATACCCGAAATAGCACTTACCTACCAGACGCTTATGAGATTTTACAAGCGCTTTGGAAATCGTGTGTCGGTTATGAATTCAACCCTTTCCAAAGGCGAAAAATACGATTTGTGCGAGGCAGCGTCAAAGGGCCTTATTGATATAGTGATAGGACCGCGGTCGGCACTGTTTACACCTTTTAAAAATCTCGGAATTATTGTTATTGACGAAGAACATGAGGGCACGTATAAAAGTGAAACGATGCCTAAATACCATGCGCGCGAGACTGCGATAGAAATTGCCGGAATGCAGGGCGCAAGCGTTCTTTTGGGATCGGCTACGCCATCGATAGATTCATACTACAAGGCTTTGAACAACGAATATGAATTGTTTACTTTGACAGAGCGACTTACGGGTAATCAGCTTCCGAATGTAATCGTGGCGGATTTGCGTGAGGAGCTTCGCAAAGGAAACCGTACCGTGCTGTCTGAAAAGCTTCAGGAACTCATTGCGGACAGACTTTCCAAGAAAGAACAGGTAATGCTTTTTTTGAATCGACGCGGTATGGCAGGCTTTGTTTCTTGCTTTGCATGCGGTTTTGTAGTAAAATGTCCGCATTGTGATGTTTCACTTACACTTCACATGGGCGGTAAAATGGTGTGTCATTATTGCGGTCATACCGAGGCTGCGCCCAGGATGTGCCCTAAGTGCGGCTCCAAATACATTTCGGCATTCAGAGCCGGTACGGAACAGGTAGAGGAAACCGTTAAGAAGCTGTTTCCAAATGTAAGAACCTTGCGTATGGACGGTGATACTACCGCCAAAAAGGAATCCTACGAGGAAATTTTGTCTAAGTTCCTTGATAAAGAAGCCGATGTGCTTATAGGTACACAGATGATTGTTAAGGGACACGATTTTAAAAATGTTACTTTGGTGGGTGTGATAGCTGCGGATATGTCGCTTTTTGCCGCTGATTATAAAGCCGCCGAGAAAACATTCCAGCTTCTTACACAGGCAGCCGGAAGAGCCGGCCGGGGAGATGTTCCGGGAGATGTTGTAATACAGACTTATCAGCCCGATAATTACGCTATACAGTATTCTGTTGCACAGGATTACAGAGGCTTTTACGAAGAAGAGTCGGGGTATCGTGATTTGATGGATTATCCGCCTGCGGCACATATGCTTCAGGTATTGGTGACTTCACCGTCTTCGGAAGGCGCTATGAACCTTGCGGAAAATCTTGTTGTAAATGTGCGAAAACGGTTTAATGCGCTTGTTATCGGTCCTGCACCCGCAAATATATCAAAGATTAATGATATATACAGATTTTGTTTTTACATGAAGAATAAAAACCGTGACGCGCTTGTGGAATACAAGGACTACATGGAAGAAATACTTAGAAATCGCAAATCATTTAAAGAGTCGGTCTTTTTTGACTTTGACCCTCAGAACATGAATTAGGAGAAGATTATGGCACTTAGGAAAATCAGAGAAATCGGTGATGAAGTATTAACAAAGGTATGTAAGCCAGTTACTGAAATGACTCCCCGAACTAAGTTTTTGATTGATGACATGATTGAGACAATGAATGATGCTCAGGGCGTAGGGCTTGCGGCTTGTCAGGTAGGTGTGTTAAAAAGAATAGTTGTTATTGACACAACCGGTGAAGATTTGCATATTTTAATCAATCCCGAAATAATTGCTACCGACGGTGAGCAGGAAGGCTATGAAGGATGTTTGAGCGTGCCCGGTAAATCCGGTTTCGTAAAACGTCCCAATTACGTTAAGGTTCGCGCACTTGACGAGCATCTTCAACCGTTTGAGCTTGAAGGAACAGAACTTTTGGCACGTGCTTTGTGTCATGAGATAGATCATCTTGACGGACATATGTATGTTGAGCATGTAATTGGCGGCCTTGTAGACAACAGTGAGCTTAGAGAGGCAGACGACTGACTTTTGGCCCGATAGCTTTTGGAGGTATATTTTATAGTGAAAATAGTATTTTTGGGAACTCCGGAATTTGCAAAAAACATTCTTGAAGCTTTATATGATGCAGGACATGAGATAACGGCGGTTTTTACGCAGCCCGATAAACCAAAAGGGCGAAGCGGTGAACTTATTGCACCGCCGGTCAAAGAATATGCTGCATCAAAAAACATTCCGGTTTATCAGCCCGAGAAAATTAAACGTCCCGAAAGTGTTGAAACATTAAAGTCTATTGCGGCTGATGTATATGTTGTTGCGGCTTACGGGCAGATTCTTTCCGAAGAAATTTTAAACATTCCTAAGTATGGTTGTGTAAACGTGCACGGGTCGCTTCTTCCCAAATACCGCGGAGCTGCGCCTATTCAGAGGGCAATTGCAAACGGTGAGCAAGAAACCGGCGTTACAATCATGCAAATGGATAAAGGCATGGATACCGGCGCCATTTTGGCTCAGGAGCTTATTGAGATTACACCGTTTGATACCGAGGAAACTATGTATGAAAAGATGGCTGAATATGGCATTCGCCTTCTTTTGAATGTACTTGACTGTTTTGAGGCAGGTTCCGTAATTGCCATAAAGCAGGATAACGACAGCGCCACATATGCCCCGATGCTTACCAAAGAAGACGGCTTTATTAACTTTAAAAAGTCCGCAGAAAGCATTAACGCAATAATTCGCGGCTACAAATCGTGGCCTACGGCATATACTTATTTTGGCGGAAAATTGTTTAAAATATACGAAGCAACCGTTTGCGGTGAGATTCCCGATACCGATATATCGGATTTCGGGCCCGGAACGCTGGTGGTTCTTAAAAAGGATTTGTATGTTGTAACGGGTGAAGGCGTGCTCCTGTTAAATGAGGTGCAGCTTGAAGGCAAAAAACGTATGTCGGCCATGGATTTTGCCCGTGGGGTTCACTTAACTACCGGAGAGTGTTTGGGACGATGAACGAAAATATCCGAAAGATAGTTCTTGATACGCTTTTGGTTTATGAAACAGAAAACAAAAAAAGCCATCTCTTAATCAGGGACGTACTTTTAAAGTACGATTACCTTGATAAAAGGGACAAGGCTTTTTTTAAGCGCGTGACCGAAGGCACGATTTTAAACAGAATAACGTTGGACTATGTACTTGATTCATATTCCAAAAAGCCCATGGCAAAATGTAAGCCGGTAGTGCGCGTTCTTTTAAGAATGAGTGCCTATCAGCTTCTTTTCATGGACAAAATTCCGAAAAGTGCGGTTTGTGACGAGGCTGTCAAATTGTGCAGAAAAGATTCGTTTGAAGAATTCTGCCCGTTTGTAAATGCAGTGCTCAGAAATATTGCAAAAGACGGTGAAAAGTGTCTTGATTTTTCAAGGATAGAAGATGAAACGCTGCGGTTGAGCGTTAAATATTCGATGCCGGAATTCTTGGTAAAAATGTTTGTTAAGGAACAGCCGGATGCTGAAAAGCTTCTTAAAGCGTTAACTACGGTTACGCAAACATCGGTCCGCATCGTAGATGCAAAGGATGAAACTGAAATACTGGGCAAGTGGAAAGAAGCCGGCGTTAAGTACACTCAAAGCATATATGCTAAACACGCATACAATATAGAAAGCTTTGAAGGTGCTGAATTATTGTATGGATTTACTGACGGTAAAGTAATTATTCTTGATGAAAGCTCGATGCTTGCGGCAATGGCAACCGGTATACAAAAGGGCGATAAGGTTACGGTACTTGATGTATGTGCGGCTCCGGGAGGCAAAAGCACATTTGTGGCAAGCCTTATGAATCCTTACGGTACGGTAATAAGTCGAGATGTAAGCATGTTAAAAGTTTCGCTGATTGATGATAACGTTGCCAGGCTTAATCTTTCAAATGTTAAGACAGAAGTTTTTGATGCAACATGTTTTGATGAAAGCATGGAAGAATTTGCAGATGTTGTAATATGCGACGTTCCCTGCTCGGGACTGGGCGTAATGGCCAGAAAGAGCGATATCAGATATAATGTTTCGAATGAAGGCATGAAAGAAATCTGTGACCTTCAGAAAAAGATCGTGGAAAACGCCGCAAAATATGTTAAAAAGGGCGGTGTCTTTGTGTATTCCACTTGTACGATACACAAGGCTGAAAACGAAAAAATGGTTAAGTATATAGAAAGCAATACCGACTTAAGGCTGGATTCGTTAAAGCCGGTGTTGCCGGTGCTTTTTGAAAAGACAAGGCCAAACGATGCTTATGTGCAGCTTCGCCCGGATGTTGATGCAACGGATGGCTTTTTTGTGGCAAGATTTAAACGCGTATGATTATGTCGGATTTTGTTGGGCTAAGTATACTATGGACGAAAAGAAAGATATTAAATCATTAAACTTAACAGAGTTAACGGCTGAACTTTTAAAGTGCGGCCTTCAAAAGTACAGAGCAGTGCAGATATACGATTGGCTTCACAAAAAGCTTGTATGTTCTTTTGATGAAATGAGTAATTTGTCAAAAGACATTCGCGAAAAACTTTCGCTTATGTATAACATTACGGCGCTGGAGGCAACGCTTGTGGAGACATCTGCCATAGACGGTACACAAAAGTATCTTTTTAAGCTTTTCGACGGCAATTATGTTGAAAGCGTGCTTATGAAATATCATCACGGTAACAGTGTGTGTATTTCATCGCAGGTAGGGTGCAGAATGGGATGCAGGTTCTGCGCTTCAACGCTTGATGGCCTTACACGGTGCCTGATGCCGTCGGAAATGCTTGACCAGATATACCGGATTCAGGCAATAACAGGAGAAAGAGTGTCAAATGTTGTAGTAATGGGTACAGGTGAGCCCATGGATAATTTTGACAATCTGATTAAATTTATAGAACTTATTACCGATGAAAACGGCCTTAACATCAGTCAGAGGAATATAACGGTTTCAACGTGCGGTCTTGTGGAAAACATGAAAAGACTTGCCGATTTGAAATTACAGATTACGCTCGCACTTTCCCTGCATTCGGTAACAGATGAAAAGCGTCGTACGCTTATGCCGATAGCCAATAAGTATTCGATTGAGCAACTTATGGAGGCCTGTGAGTATTATTTTGAAAAGACCGGCCGCAGGATTACTTTTGAATATTCGCTTGTGCGCAAAGTTAATGATTTAAGCGAGGATGCTGCCGGGCTTATTAAGCTTGCGGGACGTGTGGGAGCACATGTTAATTTAATACCGGTCAATCCGATTAAAGAGCGGGATTATCGGGAAACGGCTCACCCTGAAGTGGTGGCGTATAAAAATAAACTTGAAAAAAGCCATATTAATGTTACTATTAGGAGAGAAATGGGCCGGGATATAAACGGCGCATGCGGACAGCTTCGCAAGAAGGTCATGGACGACAACAGAAAGGAGACTGCGGGTGCTTAAGACTTTTTCACTTACCGATATCGGTAAGAAGCGCACGATGAATCAGGATTATACATTCACTTCGGAAACGCCTGTAGGCAACCTTCCGAATCTTTTTATTGTCGCTGACGGAATGGGAGGCTATAACGGAGGCGGTTTTGCTTCGTGCTATACGGTGGAGGTTATCACAAAGGTAATTAAGTCTTTACCGGATACAAGTCCCCGGAAGCTTTTCGAAGAGGCAATTAATACAGCCAATACCGAGATACGGCGTAAGGCTTCGGAGGATGAAGACCTTAACGGAATGGGGACCACCGTCGTGATGTGCTCGGTTATCGGTAATGTTTTACAGGTAGCAAACGTAGGCGATTCAAGACTTTACATCGCAGGTGACGATATACGTCAGATTACGGTAGATCACTCCTATGTTGAGGAAATGGTAAGAATGGGTGCTTTGCTGCGTGAAGAAGCACGTACCCATGAAAAGAAAAACATAATTACCCGTGCAGTCGGCGCAGATGATTCGATAACCGCCGATTATTTTACGGTTAAGTTAAAAGAAAACGATATTATTCTGATGTGCTCGGACGGTCTTACAAATATGGTTGAGGACTCCGAAATATTAAATATTATTAAACGTGGCCGAGATATAGCCGACATGGCGGAAGGCCTTGTTAATGCGGCCAATGAAAATGGCGGTAAAGATAACATCGGGGTTGTTGTTATTAATCCCTTTGCCAGTAAAGATTGAGGTAATTAATGGTTAAAATCGGTATGATGTTGGGCGACCGGTACGAGATCCTTGAAAAAATAGGAACCGGCGGTATGTCCGATGTATATAAAGCAAAATGTCATAAGTTAAACAGACTGGTTGCGGTTAAGGTATTAAAACAGGAATTTTCCGAGAACGCAAACTTTGTAGCTAAGTTTAAGGTAGAGGCTCAGGCCGCTGCCGGTTTGATGCACCCTAATATTGTCAACGTTTACGACGTTGGCGAGGAAAGCGGCATCAACTATATTGTTATGGAGCTTGTTGAGGGTATTACCTTAAAGAAGTATATTGAGAAAAAGGCACGACTTTCCGTTAAAGAATCCGTGACGATTGCGATACAGATTGCAATGGGTATAGAGGCTGCTCATAACAATCGTATTATTCACCGTGATATAAAGCCGCAGAACGTTATCATTTCAAAAGAAGGCAAAGTAAAAGTTACAGACTTCGGTATTGCCAAGGCCGCTACTTCTAATACCATTACCAGTAATGTAATGGGATCGGTACACTATACTTCGCCCGAACAGGCACGAGGCGGCTTCTCCGATGAAAAGAGCGACGTATATTCTTTGGGCATTACCCTGTTTGAAATGCTTACCGGTCGTGTACCGTTTACAGGAGATACTACTGTAGCAATTGCAATCAAACAGATTCAGGAGGAAATGCCTACTCCCAGAGAGTTTGTTGATGATATTCCCGTAAGCGTCGAACAGATAGTGCTTAAGTGTACGCAGAAATCTCCCGACAGACGATATCAGTCTATGGGTGCGCTTATAGAGGATTTAAAGAAGTCGTTTATAAGACCTGACGAAAACTTTGTTACGATTAAGGACTCCGATGAAGACGGGGCTACACGCAGTATGGATACTGCGGAATTTACAAGGATTCGCGATTACGTTAAGCTTGCAGATGAGGAGAATGCTGCGGTAAAGCCTTCAACAGGTAAACTTCCCAAAGTTAATCCCAATGCATCACGTTATGATGAGTATGATTCAAAGCTCGACAAAGTTACCACCATATTATCGATTACAGTCGGTGTTATTATTTTGGCGGTTGCCATTTTGCTGATAGGAAAGGCACTGGGTATACTTAAGCTCGGGAAGGCCGGAAATGTATCGGTGGTATCGCCTTCTTCGTATGAACGCATCGAACAGATTGTAATGCCTGAAGTTACGCTTGATACTTACGAAAAAGCAGTAGTGACATTAGAGCAAAGCGGTCTTAAGAGTCGACTTAACTGGGAAGAATCGGATAAATACGAAAAGGGTATTGTTATATCTACCTCTGTTCAGGCCGGGCTTAAGGTCGATAAGGGCGCTGAAGTTATATTAAACGTAAGCGCAGGCCCGGTTACCGTTGTTGTACCGGATGTTACCGGTGAGACAATTGTCGTTGCCAATAAAGCTATTATGGATGCAGGCCTTGCGGTTGAAATCGTCAAGGAAGTATCTGAAACGGTGAAAGAAGGCATAGTTATGTCACAAAGTCCCGAGGGCGATGAAAGAGCACCAAGAGAGTCTTCGGTTACTATTGTTGTAAGTGCGGGCGAAGGCGAAAAACTCGTGGAAGTTCCTTCCGTGCTCGGAAAAGATGTTGATACGGCTGTGATAATTCTTACCGAGCTTGGCTTTTCCATAAATGCGGATACGATTATTGCAAGCGATTTATATCCTGAAAATCAGATATGTTATCAGGATGTACTTCCGGGAACAGAGCTTTTGTATGGCTCGACAATAGTGCTTCATGTAAGCTGCGGACCGTTGGACTATGGTCCCACGTATCGCTTTAACACAAGCATTAATCCACCCTCTACGGCTGAAGACCAATATTACGTAAGCGGTACGGAAGTTACGATTATTGTTATGGATTCGGCAAACAGGGAATTTTTCAATACGACCACATCAAATTTTCCTTGCCCCGTTAATCTTTGGGGAATGCATAGTACAGAGTTTGGATCTGTTATTTTGAAATATATGGTTACTACGGAACCGAAGACTACAGTTGACGAATACGGCAATGAAACCGTTATTCCGGCAGAAACGTTTGAACGGATTATTACCAGAGACGTTAATTTTACACTTGAGGAGTGATTTTCAGAGGAAGGTAAATGCAGGGAAAGATAATCAGAGGTATTGCAGGTTTTTATTATGTAGATGTTCCCACAAAGGGCACCTTTGAGTGTAAAGCCAAAGGTGCTTTTCGTAATGAAAAAATTAAGCCGCTGGTGGGCGACGATGTTGAAATAACAATTATTGATGAAGAAAAATTAATCGGAAATGTAGAAAGCATTTTGCCGCGCAGAAGCTCAATGATAAGGCCTGCATGTGCAAATGTCGATCAGTCTTTGGTAATTTTTGCTGTGAAAAGTCCGGAACCGAACTTTAATCTTTTGGACAGATTCCTGATATATATGGAAAGCGAAGATGTGCCGTGCATCATTTGTTTTAACAAAGATGACTTAAAAGGCGAATTTGATTATGAAGCCATCCGCAAAGCTTATATAGCGGCAGGTTATCCGGTATTTTTTGTAAGTGCACGCGAAAATGCGGGCATTGAAGCTTTAAAGGATGTGTTAAGGGGCAAAACAACAGTTGTGGCGGGTCCCAGCGGTGTCGGCAAATCTTCACTCATAAATCTTATATCCGAAACCGATTGTATGAAGACGGGGGCTATAAGTGCAAAGACCGAGCGCGGAAAACATACAACGCGTCATGCTGAATTTATAAAGGTTTCTGAAGGAACGTACATACTTGATACTCCGGGCTTTACTTCGCTTGATGTAATCGGGGCCGATAAGGATAACCTTATGTACAGTTATCATGAGTTTGACGGGTATTTTGAAGATTGTCGGTTTTCAAATTGTAAGCATATAAATGAACCCGAATGCGCGGTCAAGGCAGCAGTACTGTCCGGTAACATATCGAAAATGCGATATGAAAATTATAAAGAGCTGTTTGAAAGTATAAAGAATGTGAAGAATTACTGATTCCGTCGGTTTCAGTCAGTGAATGGTGGGAATATATGGAATACAAAGATTTGTACTGCATTAAGTGCGGCGAGGGTTTTCTTTTTACAAATAATGATAATCAAATTGATCTGATACATGATCGGGATGCTGTCGGAACTGTTACAATAAAAGAACTGGGGCATCTTGTGGAAGAAGAGGGAAATAACCGTACCGAGTATGCGATTTTTTACGGAGAAGTTGATAGTGTTGTAAACAGCGAATTTGCATGTATGGATGCATATTCATACATGGCATCGAATCTTCCCGAAAGCTACAAGCTTGTGCTTAAGCAGATTGCGGCAGGGCATAAGAAAATAGATTTCTTTGCAAGGCTTAATGAAGGAAAACTGGTGACGGCCTGCGATCGTGTCAGAATCGGAAAGTTTAAGGCTTTTTTTAAACATCTGCATACTATAAACCGTCATCGCAGAATCGTAAGGCATTATTGCTTTAAAGCAGGGCTTTTTTGGCAGGGACTTACGCATGATTTGTCGAAATATTCGCCTGTTGAATTTTGGGAAGGCGTAAATTTCTATCAAGGAACAAGAAGCCCTACGGTGGCAGCCAGAATGGAGAAGGGTTATTCCGATGCGTGGATGCATCATAAAGGGCGTAACCGTCATCATTATGAGTATTGGACCGATTATGATGTAGTAACCGGTGAACTTTTGGCATTTAAACCTATGCCTAAAAAATATCTGGCGGAATCTTGCATGGATCGCATTGCGGCCTGCAAAGTATACAGCGGCGATTCTTATACCGACTCGGCTCCGCTTAATTACTTAAAGACCCGAGACAGTGAATCGCACATGAATCCCTATAATCGTGAAACACTTACAATGCTTCTTACGATTTTGAGCGAATCAGGCGAAAAGGCGTTCTTTGACTATATAAAGCATGAATTTTGACAGGGGGACGCTTCTTTTGTCTACAGGAGCGTCCCTCTGTCTTCTACATTGGGGACGTTTCTTTTGTCTACAGGAGCGTCCCTTTGCCTTCCGCTTTGGGGACGTTTCTTTTGTCTTGCAAGCATTCACTATGGGAGGAATCTGCTGTGGATGTCTTGATTGCTTTTTCAATAATTCCTTTGGGCACACCGCATAATCGATTGATTTGTCGGATGGAAAGGCCTTTTTTGTACAGTATCGAAATATACCTGTCGCGCTCGGCTTGTCGCAGAGATTGGAAATCGCTGGCATTGGCACATTTTGTTTCCGCAAAAAGAATTTCTTTTGCTATACTGTCGGGAATTCGCGAGCGAAACAGCTCGGTGTCGAGAACATTGTCCTCGGAAGGAAGTACGTGATGATAAAGAAAGTTGTCGATTGATCCGTAAACGGACAGCGGAAAGTGCGTATCGACAAGATCGTCATCCGAATCAAGATAATTTCGGTAACTGCTCCATGGGTAAACAGTTCCGAGAGTTTCTTCCAAACCTGCTTTTTGCGGATTATGGTGCACATAGCGAATTGCAGTAAGCAGGTATTCGTCGTCTTCAATGGGCTCGCTGTAGTAGCGACCTTGCTGAAGATAGCCGGTTCGCTGGTATTTGTGATTAAACCAGGTTGAAAATTTGGTGTTAATGCGCCTGAAAATGGAGCTGAGCGGAGTGGTCGCGGAATGAATAATGAGGTGTACGTGATTGGGCATCAGGCAGTAGGCGTATATTTCAAAAGAACATTGCTCCTTGTAAAAGGAAAGAATATCAAGATATTGCAGATAATCCTTTTGCTCTTCGAACATCAACTGATGGTCGCTTCCGCGAATTACGACGTGGTACGTGCCTGTAGGCGTTAAAACGCGTGGCTTTCTTGGCATGTTTTCTCCTTATTATGGTTGTGTTATCGGGATTGTTTGGTTGAAATAATCCGTGATTAGCGAGAACGCTTAGTAAAATTCTAGCGTGTACTACAAAAAAAGTAAAGTGCCGGAATACATTTTGGCAAATTTTTTACGTATATGGTTCTAATAGTTTTACAAGACAAAAGAAGCGTCCCTAAAGGATGGTGGCAAGGGACACTCTTGTAGACAAAAGAAGCGTCCCCATGGTTGAGTTTTTTGCGAAAGTATGGTAGCATTGCTCACGTGGGTTGATTTTACAAGGAAAATTATAATATTTGGGATGACGTGCAGTACAAAAGAAACGTCCCCAAGGGAAAGGACGGAGGGACACTCTTGTAGACAAAAGAAGCGTCCCGGAGAATATATGAGGCTCGGCATAGTTGGACTTCCGAATGTCGGAAAAAGTACATTGTTTAATTCGCTTACAAAAGCAGGTGCACAGGCGGCAAACTTCCCGTTCTGTACAATAGACCCCAATATTGGGGTTATACCGGTGCCTGATGAAAGAGTTGAACTTTTAGGGAAATTATATAATACAAAGAAGGTTACACATGCATCGGTCGAGTTTGTAGATATTGCAGGACTTGTAAAGGGTGCGTCAAAAGGCGAAGGCCTTGGAAACCAGTTTTTGGCAAATATCCGTGAGGTTGATGCCATTGTTCATGTGGTAAGATGCTTTGACAACAGCAATATTATTCACGTAGACGGCTCAATAGACCCTGTCCGCGATATTGAAACTATCAATCTTGAACTTATTTTTGCAGACATGGAAGTTTTGGAACGTCGTATTGCCAAGGTAACCCGTGCTGCCAACAACGACAAAAAATATGCTCGTGAAAAGGCATTTGCCGAGAAAATATATGCATTTCTTGAGGCAGGTAATCTTGCCAAGAATTTTGAAGTCTCGGACGATGAAGACGAAAACGAATGGTTTGCTTCATATAATCTTTTGACAGCAAAGCCGGTAATATACGCCGCAAACGTTTGCGAGGACGATTGCGCCGATGATGGTGAGTCAAACAATTACGTTAAAGCCGTAAGAGAGTATGCTGCAAAAGACGGTAGTGAAGTATTTGTAATCAGTGCCCAAATTGAGCAGGAAATCTCCGAGATGGAAGATGATGAGAAAGGAATGTTCCTTGAGGAACTTGGGTTAAAAGAATCGGGACTTGATAAACTGATTGCTGCAAGTTACAGGATTTTAGGTCTTATGAGTTTCTTAACAGCCGGCGAAGACGAGTGCCGTGCATGGACCATAAAGATTGGCACCAAGGCGCCTCAGGCTGCCGGTAAGATTCACACTGACTTTGAGCGAGGATTTATTAAAGCCGAAGTAGTAAACTATAAAGATCTTCTTGAAACCGGCTCACTTGCCGCTGCACGCGAGAAGGCTATGGTGGGTATGGAAGGTAAGGACTATGTCGTAAAAGACGGCGACGTAATTTTGTTCAGATTTAATGTTTAATTATATAAAGCAAGGTGCTATGAAGGCTGCTCATTTTATGAGCAGCCTTTATTTTTTTTGCTTTTTTGCATGCTGTCGGTACGGCAAGAAAAGTGCGAAGACAAAAAACAACCGATTATTAACACTAAAATACTTGAAAAAGTGGCGTGAATGGTTTAAAATGTGGGTAAAAGTGGTAGACAGTGGTATCAATGTGGTGGAAAGTGGTAGACTTTCGTCGAAAGAAGGTGATCAGATGTTCATGGGTGAATACAATCACACAATAGACGAAAAGGGCAGACTGATCATTCCTTCAAAGTTCCGTGAGGAGCTTGGCAACGAGTTCGTTGTCACAAAGGGGTTGGATGGCTGCCTGTTTGCATACGACAACACCGAATGGTCCAAGCTTGAAGAACGTTTAAAAGCATTACCATTCACCAACAAGGACGCACGTGCTTTTACAAGATTCATGTTGGCGGGCGCCGCAAGCGTGGAACTTGATAAGCAGGGAAGAATATTACTTCCTTCGGTGTTAAGAACATTTGCCGGACTTGATAAAGACGTTGTTTTGATCGGCGTTGCAAGCCGTATTGAAATCTGGAACAAAGAAAAGTGGGACGAGGCTTCTGATATCGACAATATGGATGACATTTCGGAACGCATGGCCGACCTTGGAATATAAGAGAGGGCACTATGGAGTTTAAACATTATTCTGTAATGCTTAATGAAACAATCGACGGCCTTAACGTAAAGCCGGACGGAATATATGTAGACGGAACGTTAGGCGGGGCAGGACATTCAAGCATTATTGCTTCAAAGCTTGGCACAAACGGTCATCTCTACGGTATCGATCAGGATGAAGATGCAATTAAAGCGGCAAGCGAAAGACTTGAATCTTTTAAAGATAAAGTTACCGTCATCCGCAGCAATTACAAAGATGCTGTCGCAAGGCTTAAAGAACTTAATGTCACCGGTGTCGACGGAATTTTACTTGATTTGGGAGTTTCTTCTTATCAGTTGGACACTATTGAAAGAGGATTTTCGTATAAATACGACACAACTCTTGATATGAGAATGGATAAGCGGGAAAGACTTACCGCAAAAGAAATAGTTAACACTTATCCGCTCAAGGAGTTATCAAGAATCATCAGAGATTACGGTGAAGATCAGTTCGCACAGAACATTGCAAAACATATCGTTGAAGCAAGAAACGTCAAACCGATAGAAACGACTTTTGAGTTAAACGAAATCATCAAGGCGGCAATCCCCATGAAAATGCGGGCAACCGGCGGACATCCTTCCAAGAAAACGTTTCAGGCTATTCGCATCGAATGCAATCACGAACTTGATGTGTTAAGAGATTCTCTTGACGAAATGATAGATTTCTTAAATCCGGGCGGCAGAATAGCAATCATTACATTCCACTCACTTGAGGACAGAATAGTAAAGACCGCATTCAAGAAAAACGAAGACCCTTGTATCTGCCCCAAAAACTTCCCCGTATGTGTGTGCGGGCTGAAGCCTAAGGGATTTCAGGTAAACAAAAAACCGATTCTTCCGACCGAAGAAGAACTTAATTTAAACTCACGCTCCAAGAGCGCAAAACTCAGAATATTTGAAAGGAGATAGCAATGGCAGCAAACAGTCACGGAAGACAATTGAATACCAGACCTTCATATGTATACGGAAATACGGCCAGAACGCTTGATGTTAAGAAAGCTTTAAGCGAAGCACCTACAGGTGAACCGTTAAGGGCGGCAAAATCCGAAAACCGCAAAGCGCATAAGATGAATATGAGTTTTGTTTATGTGCTTTTCCTGTTAGGTTCCATGATGATTACAGGCTATTCGCTTATGACGTATATTAAACTTCAGACTGCAATAACCACAAAGGCTGATTCGATTGCAACCTGTGAGACCCGCCTTAACAATTTGACTCTTGCAAATGATGATGAGTATAGTAAAATGATAAATACGGTTGATTTGGACGCCATCCGAACGGTTGCAATTGAAAAACTCGGAATGGTTATCCCCACAAGCAATCAGAAGATTACATATACCCGCGAAAACAGTGATTACGTAAGGCAGGTAAATGATATAAAATTGAAATAAAGGTGTTACGTTTTGAATCAGGTTAAACGCGTACGCAAAAAGAAAGATAATACAAGAATTGTATCAAACAAGCTGGGAGTATTTTATTTAATTATACTCCTGGCTTTTGTTGGTTTAAGTATAAGGCTTATATTAATTTCGGTTGATAACAAAAATGAATATCAGCAGAAAATTCTGTCACAGCAGACATACGATTCCAAAACGCTGAATGCAAGAAGAGGCGAAATCGTTGACTGTAACGGAACTGTGCTTGCAACCAGCCGTGAGGCTTACAACGTAGTGCTTGACGTCAAAGTTTTGCTTGCAAAGTGCGAAAATGACGGAACATCATATCCGCGGTCGGTAACGGTTGACGAATTATATAATGTATTCGGCATCAATAAGGATGCGGTAAACAAGTATATAGATGAGGTTCCGACTTCGCAGTACTTTGTGGTTAAAAAGAATGTTCCGTACGAGGATGTGGTACGTTTTAAATCCATGACCACAAAGCCCGAATCGGGCAAAGAAAGCGAAAGCCTTTATAATGAAAACATTACCGGTGTGTGGTTTGAAAAATATTATGTACGTTTCTACCCGCAGAGCACGCTTGCGTGCGATCTGATAGGTTTTTATCGTTCGAGCGGCGAGGCTCTTTACGGTCTTGAACAGTATTATGACGAAACCTTGACCGGCACAAGCGGCAGACAGTACGGATATCTTAATGATACTTCGAATCTGGAAATCACCACGATACCTGCGGTTGACGGTAACACGATTGTTTCGACAATCGATGCCAACATTCAAAATATCGTTGAAAAGAATCTTAAAAATTTTGCACTTCAGTACGAGGATAATCATAGGGACGGACTCGGCGCGGCAAATATAGGGTGCATTATAATGCGTGCCGACAATGCCGAAGTTCTGGCAATGGCAAGCTATCCTAACTTTGACCTTAACAATCCGATGGATTTAAGCGCGGCATACTCCGATGAGCAACTTGCCGTTATGGAAGATATGGGAACATTGTCAGCTGCATATGACGGCGTTTGGAAAAATTACTGTATCTCGGATACTTATGAGCCGGGATCGGTTATGAAACCTTTTACCGTTGCCATGGGTCTTGAAAGCGGAACTGTTACCGGACGTGAAGTTTATGAGTGTAACGGATCGCTTCATGTCAACAAATACGATATTTTTTGCCATGTACGTACAGGCCACGGAACGGTAAATGTAAAGCGGGCGGTTGCGGATTCATGTAACGTAGCGCTTATGTACATGGGCAAGCAGATAGGCAAAGAAAATTTCTTAAAATATCAGTCCATATTTAACCTTGGTTTAAAAACAAATATTGATCTTGCGGGTGAAAGCCGCACGGATGCGCTTGTTTTTAACGAAAAAACATTAAATGATTCCGAGCTTGCAACGGCAACTTTCGGACAGGGCTTTAACGTTACAATGATTCAGATGGCTGCAGGGTATGCAGCACTTGTAAACGGAGGATATTACTACGAGCCGCATGTTGTTTCGCAGATTGTAAGTTCGTCGGGCTCGGTTGTTAAAAATATTGAGCCGAGACTTATTAAGCAGATTGTTTCAAATTCAACGTCTGAAACAATACTTGGTTATTGCAATGCGGTTGTAACGGAAGGTTCGGGCTGGAGAGCGCGCCCGGCCGGGTATATGATAGGCGGTAAGACCGGTACGGCCGAAACATTGCCGCGTGGTACCGAAGATTATGTTGTATCGTTTATATGTCATGCTCCGTCGGAAAACCCCGAAATAATCTGTTATGTGGTAATTGACCGGCCAAACGTTGCCAAGCAGGAAGATTCAAAGTATGCCTGCATAGTTACAAAAGGTATTTTAAGCGAGGTTCTTCCTTATCTTGGAATTCCGATGACCGAGGAAATATCCGAAACCGAAAAGCAGGAACTTTTGAATCTTGAGCTTTCGATATACACAAATCGCCTTGACTTGGAAGAAGATGATACAACCGGCGAGACAGGAGAGTAATACAATGAAAAGCAGTTTGATAATAACCGCACTTGCGGCATTTTTGATAAGCATAGTTTCAGGTCCGGTTATTTTGCCTATTCTACGTAAAATAAAAGCAGGCCAGACCGAGCGTGAAGACGGTCCCGAGTCACATCTTAAAAAGACCGGTACTCCTACAATGGGTGCGTTCATTTTCCTGATTGCAGCCGGAATAGTGACAATATTTGTAGCTTCGCGTGATGCCCAAATTCTTCCCGTAATGCTTTTGACATTAGGCTTTGCACTCATCGGATTTATTGATGACTTTATAAAAGTTGTTTTGAAAAGATCGCTGGGGCTTACACCGTGGCAGAAGATGGGTCTGCAAATAGTATTTGCAGCTGCATTTGTGGCTTACCTTGCGGTTTCGGGTGGGAGTGATGCGTTTTTGGCATACGTCCCTTTTGCGGGTGACAAGGTTGTCGATTTTGGCATTTTTGCATATCCGATTGCGATATTTATAATTGTCGGAACGGTAAACGGTTCAAACTTTACGGATGGTGTGGATGGCCTTGAAACAAGTGTTACTGCGGCAATTATGGCATTTATGCTTGCGGTTTCAATCGGCATGGAAAGCGGTCTTAGCTTTTTGTGTGCTGCATTTTTGGGCGCATTATTGGGCTATTTGATGTTTAATGTTAATAAAGCACTTGTATTTATGGGTGATACGGGTTCGCTTTCACTGGGAGCCTTGGTTGCAGGCATGGCATATATTCTCAAAATTGAATTATACCTTCCGCTGTTTGCTTTGATTTATTTTGCCGAAGTATTAAGCGTTATTATTCAGGTTCTTTATTTTAAGGCCACTCATGGCAAAAGAATATTCAGAATGGCTCCGATTCACCACCATTTTGAACTGGGGGGTTGGACTGAGGCCAAGGTTGTTGCGGTATTTACAACCGTAACAATTGTTCTTTGCGCAATTGCTTTGATATTTATACCGGTATTTTAAAGGATTTATATGGCACATAAAGATACAACACATGACAGAAAAACTAAATATTTTGATTATTCACTTCTGTTTACGGTGCTGTTTTTGCTTGGCTTCGGACTTATTATGCTTTATTCGACAACGTCCTATGCGGCTTCACTTAAAGGCGACGGAATGGCAGAAGTGCGCAGACAGGCAATAAGCGTTTTGGTGGGACTGGGCGTTATGATTATCGGTGCGCTTATTCCGTACAGAGCGTATAAGCCGTTTTGGCTTTTGATTCTTTTTGTGGGAGCGGCAAGTCTTTTTTTGGTGCTCACACGGCTTGGCGTTGAAGCAAACGGTGCAAGAAGATGGATTTTGATAGGTGGAAGAACGTTTCAACCATCGGAATTTTGCAAACTTTGCGTGATAGTTTCGTATGCAGTTATGTTGTCAAAAATGTCCGAACGCGAACGTGTTTCGTGGAAGGGATTTATATATACGTTTTTACCTGTTGCGGCAATAGGTGTGATTTTGGTCGTTGTAACAAATAACTTAAGCTCTGCCATAATTATTGCCGGAATAGCTTTTGTGATGGCTGTTATTGCATCTAAAAGGTATGTAAAAGCGTGGATACTTTTTGCGGTTGTCGTCGGTGCATCCGTTTTCGCCGTGATAGCTGTCGCTAAAGGGTGGGGTTCATCGTTTATCGGCTTTAGAGGAGAGCGTATTTTGGCATGGCTTGACCTTGAAGCTTATGCCGACGGTAAAGGTTTCCAAACGCTTCAGGCACTTTACGGAATAGGTTCGGGCGGAGTATGGGGCAAAGGTCTCGGTAAAAGTATACAGAAGCTCGGATACTTGCCCGAAGCTGAAAATGATATGATTTTTTCCGTGATTTGCGAGGAGCTCGGACTTTTCGGCGGCCTTGCAATTATCGTTATGTATTTACTGCTTCTTTGGAGATTGCGTGATATAGTTTATTATTCAAAGGACTTATGCGGAAGTTTGATTGTCACGGGTATTTTCGCACATATATCAATACAGGTACTGCTTAATATTGCAGTTGTCACCAATACGCTTCCGAATACGGGAATTACACTTCCGTTTATCAGCCAAGGTGGTTCCAGTATTATTTTTCTTTTGGCTGAAATTGGCATTGCAATGAATGTTGCGTCGAATGCGGATTTTTCGGACCGATCAAAAGAAAACGATGGAGTTAAGGTAAATGAAGAGGCGTAAAGCTAAGACATTAAAGGCCTTTATCATTGTGCTGTCGGTGCTTTTGATTGTTGCCGGGGCAATGTTTGGTGCTTACAAATACATTAGGGATACCTATACGGTTAAAAGTGTTATCGTTGAGGGAAGTACCCATTACACGGGCGATGAAATCAAAACGTTTGTAATGACGGGACCGCTTTCCGACAATTCGCTTTACCTTTCCTATAAGTACAAAAATCGGGAAGTACAGGGAATTCCTTTTGTGGAAACAATAGGTGTAAAAATTGAATCACCATCGTCTATTCGCATAACCGTTTATGAAAAAGCTTTAGCCGGATTTGTGGAATATCTGGGACGATATGTGTATTTTGACAAGGACGGGATTGTTGTTGAAGTGTCATCGGAGAAAATTCAGGGAATACCGGAAGTGGTCGGAGTTTCCTACGATTATGTAGTGTTGCACGAGAAACTGCCTGCCACGGACGATGCTTTTTTTAAAAAGGTATTGGATGTCACAAAGCTTCTTACAAAATACGGAGTCAGTGCTACAAAGATGTATTTTAAAGATTCCCGTGAAATAATACTGTATTGCGGTGATATAACTGTTGAGCTTGGCAAAGAAGACAATCTTGACATTAAACTTATGAATTTAAAGACGATACTTGATAAGCTCGAAGGTAAAACAGGTACGCTTCACATGGAAAACTTTGATGAAAAGAGCGGAAAAGCTTCTTTTGAACAGCAATAGGATGACTATGGAAAAAATTCTTTATGACCTTGTAAATAATAAAAAAGTGCTTATATTGGGATACGGACGTGAGGGGAAGGCTACCCTTAATGCATTAATGAAAGTAGGGGGCTGTAAAACGATTACGGTTTCCGACGTAAAAGACGTATCGGCAATGCTTCCCGAAAGCGTGCAATCCGTATCCGGTGACGGCTATCTTGATGTTATTGACGATTACGACGTTGTCTTTAAGTCTCCCGGAATAGTGCTTAAAAAAGCCGCATCACAGTATAAAGCTTTGATTACAAGTGAAACTGAAGTGTTCTTTTCACGGTTTAAGTCACAAATCATCGGCGTTACCGGTACAAAAGGTAAAAGCACTACATCGAGTCTTATTTATCATGTACTTAAAACGGCCGGCAAAAACACGGTTTTTGGCGGAAATATAGGTATTCCGGTGTTTGATCTTGCAGAATCGATATCGGATGATACGATTATTGTAATGGAACTTTCGTGCCATCAGCTTGAATACGTAAATCTGGCTCCTGGCGTTGCGGTTCTTTTGAATATATACGAAGACCATCTTGACCATTACGGCACGCGTGAACGGTATGTCGCTGCCAAAAAGAATATATTTCTTAAGCAGACAGCAAATGATGTTTTGTATACAACCCGTGAAACGGTCGAAAAGGAGAGCGAATGCCCTTCGAAATGTATATATGTTGAGCCTTCGGATGTAAAATTTACATCGTTCGAAGAAGTTGAAGGCGCAACATTGCGGGGACAGCATAATGTATTGAATGCGGCCTTTGCCTATGATGTCTGTGCACGGTTCGGGGTTTCATACGATTGCTTTATAAAAGCTTTGTCGACGTTTAAAACGCTTCCTCACAGACTTGAGTATATTGGAAATGTTTCGGGTATCGATTATTACGATGACTCGATTTCAACTACCGTAAAGAGCGCAATAAGTGCGGTCGAAAGCGTAAATAATGCGGCAATACTTCTTGTGGGTGGCATGGAGCGTAACATTGACTATACCGAGCTTGTGGAATACGTTGCCCATAGCAGGTTGAAATGGGTTGTATGCATGTATGAATCGGGTGCACGTTTTTACGGAATGTATACAGAATATGTCAAAAAATTCGAGAGCCCGGTTAAGGCCGTATGCGTAAACGACCTGGTCGAAGCCGTTTCTTTTTGCAAAAAGAATGCGGTCTCGGGTGATGCATGCATGTTAAGCCCTGCAGCGGCAAGTTATGGATATTTCACAAATTTTGAAGAACGCGGTGACAAATTTAAAGAGTTAGTGAATGGCGCACAAAAAAATTAGTAATATATGTATTTTTTGGTTGCTTATTTGACAAAATAAAGATAGAATAGAAACGCAAGACTTTTTAGGGGTGAAGGAGGAATTAAGTTTTGTTGGAGATTATTAATTCCGATGCGGAAGCAGCTGCAAAGATTATCGTTGTCGGCGTTGGCGGAGCAGGTAATAATGCAGTAAACAGAATGATAGATGAAAATATTACAGTAGTCGACTTTATCGGTGTTAACACCGATAAGCAGGCTTTACAGTTATGCAAGGCTCCTAAGCTTATACAGATCGGCGAGAAACTTACAAAGGGTCTCGGCGCAGGCGCTAAGCCCGAAATCGCTTAAAAGGCTGCCGAAGAAACCGCTGATGAACTTCAGGCATCTTTGCGCGGTGCAGACATGGTATTTATTACATGCGGTATGGGCGGCGGTACCGGTACAGGTGCAGCTCCCGTTATTGCGCGGCTTGCCAAGGAACTTGGCATTTTAACCGTAGGCGTAGTCACGAAGCCTTTCGTGTTTGAGGGCAAGACCCGTATGGTTAATGCTATCGGCGGTATTGATAAGATTAAAGATCAGGTTGATACTCTTGTAGTTATTCCCAACGAGAAATTATTGGAGATTATCGATAAGCGTACATCTTTCCCCGACGCCTTAAAGAAGGCCGATGAAGTATTACAGCAGGCAGTATCCGGTATTACCGACTTAATCAACGCACCTGCACTTATCAACCTTGACTTCGCCGATGTTCAGACTGTTATGAAGGGTCAGGGCATTGCCCACATCGGTATCGGTTTCGGCAAGGGCGATGACAAGGCTTTAGACGCTGTTAAGATGGCCGTTCAGTCTCCATTACTTGAGACAACCATCAACGGAGCCCGCAATGTCATCATCAACATTTCCGGTGACATTACTTTACAGGATGTCAGCGAAGCCAACAACTACGTTAATGAACTTACAGGTGACGATGTTAACATCATCTTCGGTGCATTATATTCCAAGGACGAGCAGGAGACCTGCAAGATTACCATCATTGCAACCGGTCTTGTACCTGTAAACGATAAGCTTTCCTTTAACAGAAAGCCCGCAACCGCCCAGGCACAGCCTAACGGCACACCTACACCCGTTAAGCCCACCCTTACACCACCGGTGATGCCCGACGTATTTAACCGTCCCACACCCAACTTAACACCCAATGTCGACAAACTCGTAATCGACATTCCTCCGTTCTTAAAGCATTAGTTAAATCCACGGCCCTCCGCTTCACGGAGGGCTTTTTTAATCCTCCTATTCTCCAACCGCCCAGAGCCGGCCACATTCGCCGTTTCCCCCTTAACCTACGTGAAAATGCCCTCCGGTCGCAGCCGTTTGGTCGCCCCACTTAAGCAGTATGTCTTTTTGGGGGCGCTCTCGCTCCGGTCCTGAGCCGTAACGGTCGTGCGGGCACAGTTCAATTTAAACCACTATTATACGACCGCCCTCACTAGGCTCGTGAAAAACCTCGCCAAGTGCCGACGGTGCGGAGGCCCCAAAAAGACATACTGCATAATCGTGCCGACCAAACGGCTGCGACCGGAGGGTATTTCGCCAAGGTTCAGAATCCGGCCTGCGAATATGGACCGGCTCGGGGCGGTTGGAAAATGGGGGGAAAAAGGAAGTTTGGTTACCATAAGATATTGACATAATGAGAAAGTTACAATATAATGTGGAATGTGGGGTAAGTATAGCACAAATTATAGAATGTGAGGGATGTTTATGAAGTGTCCGTTTTGTGGAAATTCTGATACGAGAGTAATTGATTCAAGACCGGCTGAGGATAATAATTCGATAAGACGTCGCCGTGCCTGCGATGAGTGCGGTAAGAGATTTACAACGTACGAGAAGGTTGAGACGATTCCGCTTATTATTATCAAGAAGGATAAGAATCGCGAAGCTTATGACAGGGCTAAGCTTGAAAGAGGTGTTTTGAGAGCCTGCCATAAACGTCCGGTTGCAGCCGCACAGATTTCACAGCTTGTTGATGAAGTTGAGACCGAGATTTTCAGCCGTGAAGAAAAGGAAATCGAGAGTAAAGTTATCGGTGAACTTATCATGGACAGACTGAAAGATATCGATGCTGTTGCGTATGTGCGTTTTGCATCTGTTTACAGAGAGTTTAAGGATGTAAATACATTTATGGATGAACTTCGTACTGTTTTGAATAAATAGTAAATTTTAAGGGCACTGAGAACTTTTTCTTTGTGCCTTTTTACATTGACGAATACGTTAGACATAGTTTATTCTGTTTTTGTAAATTTAATAATATTAATTTAAAGAACAAGGAGACAATGATGAAAGTTTTCGGAAAGGTTTTAGGGCTTACGTTGTTGTCGGCCACTCTGGCTGTTGCACTTTTAGGTTGCAAAGGCGACAAGGCGGAAGATGCTTCTTTACACATTACTATCGGTATTCCTCAGGATTTGGATGACAGTCTTGACCCTCACAAAACGGTGGCGGCAGGAACCAAGGAAATCCTTTTTAATATCTTTGAGGGGCTTGTTAAGGCTACTTCCGATGGTGATTTAGTTCCCGCCGTGGCTGATAGCTACAATGTTTCAGAAGACGGACTTACATATACGTTCCATTTAAGAAACGGTGTTAAGTTCCATAATGGTAAAGATGTTACGGCGGATGATTGCATATATTGTATCAAAAAGAACGCCGATGCATCGAATTCAACCTCGCTTGCTTCGGCTTTTTCAATTATTGAGGATGTATATGCTGACGGCGAGAATGTTGTAATTAAGCTTAGTCAGAAATCTGCAGACTTTTTGCAGTACATGACAATGGCAATTATTCCTGCCGACAACAGTGAGGCCGACACAAATCCTGTGGGTACAGGTCCTTATATGTATGTTTCACGTTCACCTCAGGAAAATATTATTTTAAAGCGATTTGATGAATATTGGGGCGACAAGGCATATATTGAAAATGTTACTTTGAAGATTTGCGCCAATGCGGATTCGGTTGTAATGGATTTGCTGGGCGGCTCGGTTGATATGTATTGCCGTATTTCATCGACTCAGGCTTCACAGCTTGCCAATTCAGATTTTAACGTTCTTGAGGGTACCATGAATCTGGTACAGGCGATGTACCTTAACAATGCGGTAGCTCCTTTTGACAATGAGCTTGTCAGAAAGGCTTTATGCTATGCGGTAGATCCTCAGGAAATCATTAATCTTTCTTTTGACGGAAAGGGTACCGAAATAGGATCTTCGATGTTCCCGGCTTTTGGTAAGTACTTTGTAAAAGAGATTAACGATGTTTACAATTATGATGTTGACAAGGCGAAGGCTTTGCTGACAGAAGCAGGCTTCCCGGACGGTTTTTCTTTTGAAATAAAGGTTCCGTCAAACTATCAGCCGCATATAGATACCGCACAAGTTATTGTTGAACAGTTAAAAAGAATAGGTGTTATGGCAAATATTAAGCTTGTCGAGTGGGAAACATGGGTTTCGGATGTTTATGCCGGACGTAACTTTGCAGCTACGGTTGTAGGCATAGATGCATCGCAGATGACGGCAAGGGCATTGCTGGAAAGATTTACGTCGACAGCCGGCAAGAACTTTATTAATTTCAACAGTACGGAATATGATGAGACATTTGCCAAGGCGATAGCTGAAGCCGATGACAATAAAGCTACAGATCTTTACAAAGAATGTGAATGGATTTTGGCAAATAATGCCGCTAACGTTTATGTGCAGGATTTGGCAGAGTTTGTGGCACTTAACAAAAAATATACGGGCTACGAGTTTTATCCGATTTACGTAATGGATATAGCAAAGTTAAAGCCTGTCGAATAATTATTTAAGGAGAGAGCATGAAATTAGTCATTAAGAAGTTATTTACAATGATAATAACGTTAGTGGCAGTTTCTGCTCTCGTTTTTTTTGCTTTTTCACTGATTCCGGGAAATCCTGCGGTTAAAAAGCTTGGTACGGAGGCAACGGCTGAAAGCATTGAAAAACTGACACATGAAATGGGTTTGGACAGACCTGTTGTGGAACGTTATTTTGAGTGGATTGCAGGCATTTTTAAAGGCGATTTCGGAATGTCTTACAGTTACAATCAGTCGGTTACAAGCCTTCTTAAGGATAAGATTGCGACAACAATGATTTTGTCGTTTATAGCGATAATTATAACTCTTGTTTTTTCGTTCCCACTGGGTATTTTCGCGGCCAGGAAGTCTGATTCGGGGCTCGATGTCCTGATTACAACGGTAAATCAGATTGTGATGGCGATTCCGTCATTTTTCTCGGGAATATTGATAACATTGATTTTCGGAGTGATGCTTCATCTTTTTACCCCGGGGGCATATGTATCTTATAAGACCGATTTCGGTAAATGCGTGCTATATCTTATTTTCCCGGCTACAGCGATTGCCCTTCCGAAGATTTCGATGGTTGTTAAACTTTTGAAGGACACTGCGCTGAAAGAAGCCGAAAAGGACTATGTACGGACTGCTTATTCGCGCGGAAACCGCACTAAAAAGATTTTCTATAATCACGTACTTAAAAATGCCATGATACCGGTTATTACTTTTTTGGGAATGACATTTGCCGATATTATTGCAGGCTCGATTATCGTTGAACAGGTATTTTCGGTTCCGGGACTCGGCAGATTGCTGCTTACATCAATTTCGGGAAGAGATTATCCGGTGGTTGAGGCAATTATTCTTTTGATGGCTGTAATGGTGGTATTCTCGAATTTCCTGGTTGATTTGCTATACAGGATAATCGATCCGAGAATTCATGTAGATTGATTTTTTTGAGATAATTTTTAAAGAGATTCGTTTATGAAAAATAACAAACACGTCAAATTCATAATAGGATGTGTGTTGACCGGCATTGTTGTGTTGATGATGCTTGCCGGTTTCTTTTTTACGCCTTACGATCCTATGGAAATGAATGCCGGGCTTAAGTTTGCCGGTGTTTCGTTTAGCCATCCGTTTGGCTGCGATCAGTTTGGGCGCGACATTTTTTCACGTGTGCTTGTCGGTGTCAGCGAGACAATGATTGTTGCCGGTTTAGTGGTCTTAATCGGTACGTTCTTTGGAATTATCGTAGGTACGCTTACCGGATATTTCGGTGGTTGGATAGACGAAATAATTATGCGCTTTAATGACGCGTTTCTGGCATTCCCGTCGGTTCTTTTAGCTTTGGTGGTAATCGGTCTGTTCGAAAGCGGTCGAAATACATTGATTTTGGCCTTGGGAATAGCTTTCTTTCCGAGCTTTGCAAGAATTGTAAGGGGCGAAGTCTTAAAGATAAAGAACCTCGATTATATTCAGTGTGTAAAATTATACGGTGCAAGTGATTTCAGAATAATTTTTGTGCATATCCTTCCCAATCTTAAATCCGTGCTGCTGTCAAGTATCCTGATCGGATTTAACAATGCGGTTTTAGCCGAGGCGGGCATGAGTTATCTCGGAATGGGTGTACAGCCACCGAATCCGAGTCTTGGGCGTATGCTTTCCGAATCGCAGGGATTCGTTTTTTCAAGTCCGTTTGTAGCGTTGTTCCCGGGATTGGCAATAGTAGTTATGATTCTTGGATTTTCGCTTTTGTCGGATGCATTGGAGAAGTAGCCTATGATGCTTAAAGTTGAAGATTTATGTATAAAAGTTCACGACAAAAAGTCTACCGACACTATTATTTACGATGTGGATTTAACCATGAACAAGGGCGAAATCCTTGGCATTGTCGGGGAATCCGGCTCCGGTAAAACGATGACCGCCCTTGCAATTGCGGGACTTTTGAGCCGTCATGACATGGAAAAGAAAGGCAATATCATTTTTGAAGGTGTCAACCTTTTGGAGTGCGAGCGAAGAGTTTTACGTAAGATTCAGGGAAATGAGATAAGCATGATTTTCCAAGAACCGCTCAATTCACTTAATCCGCTTAAGAAAATAGGCTGGCAGGTAGAAGAGTCATTAAGGCTGCACACCACAATGGACAAGGAAGAGCGCAGAGAACGAGCCATAAAGGCTTTGAGAGAAGTGGAGCTTGATAATCCCGAAGCGGTGTACAACAGTTATCCTCACGAGCTTTCGGGCGGCATGCGCCAACGTGTAATGATAGCGTCAGCCATGATTATCGAACCGCACCTTCTTATTGCCGATGAGCCCACAACCGCACTGGATGTTACAATTCAGGCAGAAATAGTGGAACTTTTAAAACGCATTAATAAGGAACATGATACGGCGATTCTTTTTATTTCACATGACTTAAGTCTTGTAAATACCTTATGCGAGAGAGTACTTGTGATGCAGAATGGTTATGTGGTTGAAAGCGGGCGATGTGACGATATTTTCAATAATCCTCAAAAAGAATATACGCAGAAATTAATTCAGGCAATTCCCAAAAATCCATTTTAGGAGACGGCATTGGAAGATATATTAACTGTCAAAAATTTATCGGTACAATTTAAAAAAGACAAAAAGCCGTTTTACGCTGTAAACAACGTGTCTTTTTCGGTTCATAAAGGCGAAATACTGGGTCTTGCCGGCGAATCCGGATGCGGTAAGTCTTCTTTGTCGCGTGCTGTCTTAAAAATTCAAAAGAAAGGTGTAACCGGTGAAATCACACACTTTTCCAAGTTTCCGCAGATGGTTTTCCAGGATCCTGCGGGAAGTTTGAACCCTTCCAAGAAAATATCGCAGATACTTGAAGAGCCGTTGATAATTAAGGGCGGATTCACAAAGGCTGAGCGAAAAGAACGCGTGGCGAATATGCTGCATAAGGTTGAGCTTGAAGATGAATTGCTGGAGCGTTTTCCGAGCGAACTTTCCGGCGGACAGCGTCAGCGAATCTGTATTGCCGCAACGCTTATGCAGGAGCCTAAGTTTTTGATTGCCGATGAACCCGTATCGGCGTTGGATGTTACGGTACAGAGTCAGATACTTAATCTTTTAAGAAAACTTCACGAAGAACTCGAGCTCTCGATTCTTTTTATATCACATGATCTTCGGGTAATATACAATTTATGTGACCGTGTAATGATTATGAAATCCGGCGAAATAGTAGAGTCAGGACAGATTGAGGATATCTATTTTAACCCGCAGCATGAGTACACAAAGAAACTTATGGATGCAGCAAAAACCAAATATGTTAAGTAGATGTTAAGCAGATATTAAGCAGATAAACTTTGGTGCGATAATTACAGAAATTTTTATTGATTTATCCAAAAATTAACTAAAGTTTGTACCGAATTTGCCGATACATATATTGCGCGAAAGATAAAAGTATTGTATAATGCAATATGTAAAGTGATTATGTAAACTACAAGGAAGGAGGTTCACATGAACGTAAACGGAATCGGTAGCTACGGCGGATTTGCAAATTATAAAGTAGTTGATATACCGAAGGTCGATCTTGAGGCAGTTAAGAAGCAGGATGCCGATTTGGCAGCTAAAAAGGCTTCTGAGTTGTATCAGGTTCCCGTTGTTGAAGCTCCAAAGGCTGAATCGGTCGTTGAAGTTGAGGATAATCGTTCCAGAACCGCTAACCTTGAGGATATATCTTTAACATTCAATACCGGCGATGATTTTTCTTTCTTAGGTAATGATTTTGAAATAGGCAATCTTGATATGCAACAGGCAATATCCGATATGCGTAAAGACAAGATTCTTGAAGATTACAACTATTTCGTAGGCTCATCCGAGAATCTTACAAAAGAGCTTGAAAATGAAGACGGAAAGGTATTCCTTAAATTTTAGATATGATATAATTACGGTGTCTGATTTTCAGGCACCGTTTTTTTGCTTTATGGGAAAGTTCTTCGAAGTGTTTCTGACAGTGACGCAAATACGTTACCGGGGGTGATTGGTAATGAAAGATAACATTATTCTTATCGGGTATATGGGGTCGGGAAAGTCACTTACAGGTGAGTATCTTGCTAAAAGCTTAGGATATTCATTTATGGATGTTGATGATGCCATTGAATCTTTGGGAACTCAGATTCCGGAGCTGTTTAAAAAGTTTGGCGAAAGCGGATTCCGAAGACTTGAAAGTACGGTTATTGAGGAAATTTCGTCGCTTAAGCACTATGTTATAGCTACCGGCAGCGGTGTCATTGAGTGCAGTGAAAATATTGAAAGGCTCAAAAACTTAGGCTATGTTGTTTATCTGGAAGCTCCTGTTACAACGCTTTGGTGGCGGGTTAAACGTTCCGGCAAAGAAAGACCGTTGGCGGTTGATTTCTTTTCTTTTAACCAAAGACTTCAGAAGAGAAAGCCCCAATACGTTGCAATGGCGGATTTGACGGTAAATGTCGATCGTAAAGGAACGGAAATGCTTGTGAATATCATAAAAGAGCACTATGAAAAATTTTTCGAAATGTAAAAAATAATGTTGAAAAATGGACAAGCATAGTATAAACTATTAAGGAATTATTTGTGCATACATTTTTAGGAGGATATATAATGATTTCTGCAGGTGATTTCAGAAACGGCGTTACCATTGAAGTTGAAGGCGCTGTTTTACAGATTATTGAATTCCAGCATGTTAAGCCCGGTAAAGGAGCTGCATTTGTACGTACCAAGCTTAAAAACGTTATTAACGGCGGCGTAGTTGAGCGTACATTCAGACCTACCGAAAAGTTCCCGGCTGCACGTATCGACAGAGCAGATATGCAGTATCTGTATCAGGATGGAGATTTATTCTACTTCATGAACACAGAGAATTACGAGCAGATCGCTGTTAATACCGATACTCTTGGTGATTCCCTTAAGTTTGTTAAGGAAAATGAAATGTGTAAGCTTTGCAGCTACAACGGAAGCGTTTTCTCTGTTGAGCCTCCGCTCTTCGTAGAGTTGGAGATTACCGAGACAGAGCCCGGCTTCGCAGGCAACACCGCTACAGGTGCCACAAAGCCCGCTATTGTTGAGACCGGTGCTCAGGTAGCAGTTCCGCTTTTCGTTAACCAGGGCGACGTTATTAAGATTGATACTCGTACAGGTGAATATTTATCCCGCGTTTAATCTGTTATGAAATGTGCAAGAGACAACAATTTATTGTTGTCTCTTTTTTTTATGGTATACCTAAAACTGAAATCCGTATATCGGAGGCCGCCGTCTGCCCGTTTTCGGGTCATTATATTCTTGAAAGGAATCATTATGTTAAGTTTTGTAAAGTTTAAAGAAAAAATGTGTGAAGCAATAAACGACAAATATGGAGGAGAACTTGAAATTACGCCGGTTGATATGCTCAAAAACAACGGTACCGTTTTATCGGGGATTACATTAAGAAAGAGTACGGGTAATGTTTTTCCGACGTTTTATCTGGATGATTACTATGAGCAGTACAAGAAATGCCTGGATTTCGAGTATGTTTTTGACTCATTGATAAAGGTATATGAGAATACCGGTGATATAAATGAGTATGATGTGTCAACATTTGAATGTTATGATAATGTAAAGCGAAAAGTTATGTTTAAGGTAATTAATTCTAAACTTAATGAGGAATATCTTAGGGGAGTTCCGCATAAGGATTACCTTGACCTGTCGGCTGTATTCTTTATACCGGTAGATCTTCGCGGCGGAAATGATTATGAAGGAGCTATCGTAATTAAAAACGAATGTCTTAAGGAATGGAAAATCACATGTGAAGAGCTGTTTGAGGATGCTTTTGCAAATAGCGTGAAATACAGCGATTTCTATTACGAGGATGTGTTTACTATGCTTTTGGGGCTTGCGGGGCAAAAGAACGCATCGGATGAGGAGATTGAAGAACTCATTAATGCACGTAAAAAACTGGATGAGCCGGGAATGTATGTTGTTACAAACAAGTTCAAATTTTACGGAGCCTCCGCCATATTTAACAGGGAACTGTTACAAAGAATCGGCGAGGAAATTGATGATTTCTATATCGTTCCGAGTTCCATTCATGAATTGATTGTTGTTCCCAAATTTTCAAGGGGAGATGATTATGAAGCAACTGCGGAAAATCTTAAAAGCATGATAAAATGCGTGAACGCTTCCGAAGTGCCCCAATGTGACATTTTGTCGGATAATCTTTACGAATACAGTACACTTTACAATGAGGTGTTTATCGTTTAATTTTACCGTACAGAAGGTTGGATTTGTAAGCTTTGTGACATAACACGGCCGCTATTGAGGCGGTCGTGTTATTGCTCGTTTGCTTTACAGAATCCGGTCTCTATGATATAGTGTATAAGTTGAGATTGGGATGACTAGCATCCGTAGTATAATGGATAGAACGGAGGCCTCCGACGCCTTTGATGCAGGTTCGATTCCTGTCGGATGCATTTGGTATGGGATTAAAAATGGATAAGAAGCAGTCTAGAGATCACATTTCATTTAAAGAAAATTTAGCCGTTGCACGTGCCGCATTCAGAGATTATCTGATGCTTTTTAAGGAATGGCTTACCGATTACGGTAAGGTATTTCTTCCCATCGTTTTATTGGGAGTGGCAATTGTGACGGTTTTCTTTGCGCTTGGGGCAAGGGATAAGGTTCAGGCTGCTTCGAAGACATTGGAGGATACTTTCAGCGAGACACATGCCACAGTTAATGAAGTTGAAAATGTACCGTTTGAAGTGAATATGTACCCTGCGGTTAACGAGCTTTTTTCGGAGTATTACCTTGCACTTGAGTATTCGGATGTGGATGCTATCAGTGATATTCAAAAAGGTGTTACCGATACGGAAATTATCCGCTTGGAGAAGATGAGCGAGTACATTTCAAGGTATGACAATATCACCGTTTATACAAAGCCGGGTCCGTATTACAATACGTATATTGCATATGTTTACAGCGAGGTTTATCTTAACGGCCGCAGTGAAATGACACCCGGACTTCAGGCGTTTTATGTATGCATGGATGAGTTTGGCTCTTTTTATATTAACAATTTGGAGCTTAACGGAGAGGAAGCCGCATATATTAAGGCAATCAGTAATCAGGCAGATGTTGTTGACTTAAAGAACCGCGTCAATGTAAATTACAGCCTTATAATGGAGGACAATGATTCGTTACGTGCATATTGGGCTAAGGTATCCAAGGAAATCGATCTTGCGGTAGGTGAGGAACTTGCACTGGAAGCGCGTCTTAAGGCGCAGCTTGTCGAGGCAAATCCCACGACTGTTCCCGAAGAGCCCGATACCGGCACTGTGGTTGATACAACTGCAATCAATAAAGTGCGTACCACGCAGTCGGTATATGTCAGAAAATCAGCCAGTACTACGGCCGATAAGCTCGGCTCTGTTGCGAAAGGGACGGTATTTACGGTTATCGAGGCCTTAAATAACGGATGGACCAAAGTTAAATTCGAAAAGCAGGATGGTTATATCCGAAACGACTATCTTGAAGAGGTTGAAAGTGCAAACAGCTATGCGACGGCTACCATAGGTACTATTACAACGGCGGTTTTAAATGTACGAGGCGATGCAAGTATGACAGCGTCCAAAATCGGAACGGTTAAGCTCAATGAGAAGGTTGAGATTATCCAGATTGAAGATGGCTGGTGCAAGATTAAATTTGACGGTGGAATCGGGTATGTTAAAGCCGATTACGTTGATTATCAGTAAAGTAAAGGCGCAGGATTTCTTTTAGCAAATCTTGTGCCTTATATTTTTTTGAAAAAATTGCAAAAAAACTATTGCACTTTGACGCGTTAAAGTACTATAATGAGTCACAGAATTATTTTAGAAGCACATACTAAATATATGGAGGAAATATTATGTCATACGTTGATGATATCTACGCAAGCGTCGTAGAGAAAAATCCTGCACAGCCCGAGTTCCATCAGGCAGTTAAAGAAGTTCTTGAATCTTTACGTGTAGTTATTGAGGCTAACGAGGAAAAGTACAAGAAAGATGCTTTGCTTGAAAGACTTGTAACACCCGAAAGACAGATTCTTTTCAGAGTTCCGTGGGTTGACGATAACGGTCAGGTACAGGTTAACAACGGCTACAGAGTTCAGTATAACAGCGCTATCGGACCTTACAAGGGTGGTATCAGACTTCATCCTTCGGTTAACTTGGGTATCATTAAGTTTTTAGGTTTCGAGCAGACATTTAAGAATTCACTTACAGGTTTACCGATTGGTGGCGGTAAGGGCGGTTCTGACTTCGATCCCAAGGGTAAGTCGGATCGTGAGGTTATGGCATTCTGCCAAAGCTTTATTACCGAGCTTTACAAATACATCGGCGCCGATACCGACGTTCCCGCCGGTGATATCGGTACAGGTGCACGTGAGATTGGCTTTATGTATGGCCAGTATAAGAGAATTACAGGTCTTTACGAAGGCGTTCTTACCGGTAAAGGCTTAAGCTACGGCGGCTCACTTGCAAGAAAAGAAGCTACCGGTTACGGCCTTCTTTATATGACTCAGGAAATGCTCAAGTCAAACGGTATTGATATTAAGGGCAAGACATGTGCTGTATCAGGGTCAGGTAATGTTGCTATATATGCTATTCAGAAAGCATGGCAGCTTGGCGCTAAGCCCGTTACATGTTCAGATTCTACCGGATGGATTTACGATCCCGAAGGTATCGATGTCGACCTATTAAGAGAAGTTAAAGAAGTAAATCGTGCACGCTTGACCGAGTATGCTGCAAAGCGTCCTTCGGCACAGTATCACGACAAGGCTACAGAGCACAACAATCAGTGGATTGTAAAGGTTGATATTGCACTTCCCTGCGCAACTCAGAACGAGCTTAACCTCGAAGATGCCAAGAATCTTGTTGCAAACGGTGTTACGGCAGTTTGTGAAGGTGCTAACATGCCTACTTCACTTGAAGCTACACAGTATTTACAGGCTAACGGTGTTTTCTTTGTGCCCGGTAAAGCAGCAAATGCAGGTGGCGTAGCTACTTCAGCGCTTGAGATGAGCCAGAACTCCGAGCGTCTTTCCTGGACATTTGAAGAAGTTGACGCTAAGTTACATGATATTATGGTTAATATCTTCCATAATCTTGACAATGCAGCCAAGCAGTATGGTATGGCAGGCAACTATGTTGCAGGTGCCAATATCGCAGGCTTCTTAAAGGTTGCGGACGCTATGAATGCTCAGGGCATTGTTTAATCACTAATTTAATTGACGGCCGGCGAATGGGTTTCCTGATCGCCGGCCGTTTTGTGTTATGACAATGAGTTAAGCGTGCAATCATGCTTGCAACCTACTCGATTTTGAACGATAAGGCGTCTGCCTGTTCGATTGTAAAGTATGCGTTGCTGTGATAAAATTTGATGTAAATTTATATGTTGAATGGGGGAAGCCTTTAAAGGCAAAAGAAAAGATGGCAAAGCTTTATTTTAAGTATGGAGCTATGGGTTCCAGTAAATCGGCGCAGGCTTTGATTACTAAATTTAATTACGAGGAACTTGGAATGTCGGTGTGGCTTATTAAGCCAAGCATAGATGACCGTGACGGTGCAGATATCATACGCAGTCGTATCGGACTTGAAGCCAGGGCAAATATAATAGCTCCCGAAGACAGTATTATAGAGGCATACCATAAAGCCGGTCATCATGATGTAATTATAAGTGATGAGTCACAGTTTTTTACCCCGGCTCAGATAGATGAGCTCAGAACATTGGTGGATACGGAGGATTTGCCCGTATTGTGCTTCGGTTTAAGGACGGACTTTTTAACCCGGTTTTTCCCGGGGTCAATGCGCCTTATGGAACTGGCCGATTCCCTTACTGAGATTAAAACTCTTTGCGCATGCGGTCGTAAGGCTACCGTTAATGCAAGAATAGATGCTGACGGTCACATTGTTACAAAAGGCTCGCAGGTATTATTGGGAGGCAATGACAGCTATATAGCAATGTGCCATAAATGCTGGAAGGAACAGCAATAATTAATGACTGAAGAAAATTACGAATTTGAAAATACATTACAGCATAACAATTTTTTTGAACGTGCAATAGTTAAGTTTTTTGCTCTGGTTTTTGTACTTGCGGCAATTGTTGTATTTATAATGAACCTGGGGATAGAGCCCAAGGCTGAAAGCTTTAGGGTTGAACTTGGCACAGATATTTCCAAAGCTCCATCCGATTATGTCACAGGGCCTGATTTCAGCATTTTACGTACCGTACTTGACTTATCGGAGGTTGACGTGGGCAAAACAGGCGAATATACTGCCGAAGCACGATTCTTGTGGGATAGAGAAGAGTTTTCGATTGTTGTTGCGGATACAACTCCGCCTCGGGTAATTGTTAAGGACGGACCTTACGTTTTTGACAAGGATGAACCGCTTGAAATATCGGACATAGTTTTAGAAGCCGAAGATGCATCTGACAATGTTTCGGTAAAGTTTTTTATGCCGGTTACCAACGAGAATCTTTCTTATGATGCCGTAAATAATCGGATTATGTTTAAAAGTGCGGGAGAATACGGACTGATGATTACTGCAGTCGATGCAAACATGAATCAGACGACCATCCCGATTACGGTTACAGCGGATACAAGGCCTGTAATATACGGCGATTATGAGTATTACGTCGCCTTGGGCACACAGGTATTTCCGCTGTACTATGCTACTGCGTACGATGAAGAAGACGGTGTAGTCAAAGCTTCAATGACGGTGGATTTAAGTGATTTGTATTTATACGAAGAAGGCGTTTATGAAGCAACGCTTACAGCTACGGATTCAATGGGGCTTTCGGCTTCAAAGGCTGTAATTGTGCATGCACTTGATGCCTACAGACTTCAGGATTTGATAAACACGCATCAAATCTGGGGTCTTTATGAATTTGTGGACGGCGCCTTAAATCCATATGATTCGGGCTATATTGCTGACGGCGATATGGATCTTGCCATCAAAAACATTGAACCTTGCGTTGTGAATATACATTACGAATATGATTCGTCAAGAGTTCACGGAAGCGGTTTTGTAGTAAAAATAACGGATTCGGAAATTATAATTGCAACGAATGAGCATGTTGTTGAATATTCGGATACCGTAAATGTTTCTTTTTACGACGGAATGACATATAAGGCATCTAAAGTTGCCGCAGCAAAGAGTCCTGACGTGGCTTTTTTGCGTATTACCGATGAAGAAGCTTTAAAAAATGCCGTAAATTATCGCACGGTTCACATTAATCTTAATTATTTTAATGAAATCTCTTATACACCCGATTTTGAACTTGGCTGTTATGCGATAAACAGCGACGGCTCAAGGTGGGTTGATTGCCGGGGAAATATCTACCAAAAAGCCGGATATCTTTCAAGCTATTTTGAAAATTACGATTATGAAATAACGGAAGTTTCGGTAAAGCTTATTCGGGGTATGTCGGGCTCTCCGATAATTGATGAGCATGGAAATCTGATATGTATGGCTGCTTTTTTCTGGGACAGCGGCAGGGGCGTAGAGTATTATGGTGTGGCGCTTCCGGAAATCCTGGATTTTTACGAAAAAACCTTTAACGAAAGGCTGGAATACTATTAATGGATGAAGCAATAAGACTTAATAAATATATCGCGGAGGCGGGCGTATGCTCCAGAAGAGATGCGGACAAGCTTATCGAAGACGGCAAGGTTACCATAAACGGCGAAGTTGCCACCGTAGGTGCGAAAGTGCTTCCGACGGACAGCGTTAAAGTAGGCTCCAAGCTTATAAGTGCAAAGAGCGAGACTGTTGTGCTGGCATACTATAAGCCTGTGGGAGTTACATGTACCGAACGTGATGCTCATGCGGAGGTTACCATCAAGGAAGCTCTGCGATTCAGGGAACGTGTTACATATGCGGGACGCCTTGATAAAGACTCGGAAGGTTTGATGTTAATGACAAACGACGGTGACCTTATTCAAGCCATGATGAAAGGCGAGAACGGTCATGAGAAAGAATACGTTGTAAAAATCAATCGTCCCGTTTATGAGGAGCTTTTGAATAAACTTGCCGAGGGTATATATCTTCCCGAACTTAAAAAGAAAACCCGTCCTTGCGAGGTAAGAAAGGTTACAAAAGATTCTTTTTCAATAACGCTTACGCAAGGACTTAACCGACAAATACGTCGTATGTGCGAAGCTTGCGGGGTCAAAGTGGTATCCCTTAAACGTATCAGGGTTTTAAATATTACCCTTGGAAAGCTTAAGCCCAATGAATATCGTGTGTTGTCGGGCGAAGAAGTAAAGGCACTTCAAAAAGCAGTGTCAAAAGGGAAGGCTTGAAGCGAGGTTGTATATGGCAGACGTTAAGGTAAGAATGCTTGAACTTATTGATATACTTAATAGAGCAAGCGAAAGTTATTATGCAAAAGATGAAGAAATCATATCGAACTTCGAATATGACAGTTTATATGATGAGCTTGTAAAACTTGAGACGGAATCAGGGATTATCCTTGCAAATTCTCCCACGCAGAATGTAGGTTTCGAAGCGGTTGACTTCTTGCCGAAGGAACGTCACGATAAGCCGATGCTTTCCCTGGGGAAAACAAAATCCGTCGATGAACTTGAAACGTGGCTTTTGGATAAAGAAGGTCTTTTAAGCTGGAAGCTCGACGGCCTTACCGTTGTACTTACCTACGAAAACGGTGAACTTTCCAAGGCTGTTACACGCGGCAACGGAGAAGTCGGAGAAGTCATTACGCCAAATGCCAGAACATTTACAAATGTTCCGTTAAAGATTTCTTTTAAAAAGAAACTTGTGTTAAGGGGCGAAGCAGTAATTTCATACCCTGATTTCGAGGCTGTTAATGCACTTATAGAAAGCGATGATGAAAAATACAAAAATCCCAGGAATCTATGCTCGGGATCGGTACGTCAGTTAGACAGTGCGATTACCAAAAAGCGCCATGTAAGACTGATAGCATTTTCACTTGTAAGTGCGCAGGATTCTGAATTTGCAACAAGAACGGAAGAGTTTGAATTTTTAAAAACGTTAGGCTTTGAAGTAGTTGAGTATCACACCGTTTCCAAAGCTTCGGTGCGTAGCGAAGTGTTGAATTTTGCTTCAAAAATAAAGAGCTATGAAATCCCTTCGGATGGACTTGTGCTGTGCTTTGATGACATAGCATACGGTCACAGTCTGGGTATGACGGCTAAATTTCCGAGAGATGCGATTGCCTTTAAGTGGCAGGATGAAACCGCAAAAACGGTGCTTCGTAAAATTGAGTGGAGTCCGTCGCGAACCGGCCTCATTAATCCCGTAGCTATATTTGATACGGTTGAGCTTGAGGGGACAAGCGTAAGCCGTGCGAGTGTCCATAATCTTTCCGTTATGGAAGATTTAAAGCTTGGAGTAGGTGATGAAATTACGGTATATAAAGCAAATATGATAATACCGCAAATTGCCGAAAATCTCACAAAAAGCGGCAACCTTTCAATTCCCGATATGTGTCCGTGCTGCGGAGGAAAGACTTCACAGCGCGCAGTAAGGGAAGCTCGCAGTTTGTATTGCGATAACCCGCTTTGCCCGGCGAAGCAGATTAAAAAGTATGCGCTTTTTGTAAGCAGGGATGCGTTAAATATCGACGGAATAAGCGAACAGACGCTTGAAAAGTTTATTGACGAAGGTTTTATAAAGAATTATGCCGATATCTTTAAGCTTGAACGGTTTCATAATCAAATTGTTACGCTGGAAGGCTTTGGTGAAAAATCCTACGCAAACATTATTGAAAGCGTTGAAAAAGCAAAAGATGTGTCGCTTGCCAACCTGATTTATTCGCAGGGAATTTTGAATGTAGGTTTGCAGAATGCAAAGCTTATATGCAAATCATTTGACAATGATGCCGTAAAGGTGCTAAATCTTACAAGAGAAGATTTACTTGCAATAGACAGCATAGGTGAGGTTATTGCCGACTCATATGTTTCTTTCTTTGAAAATGCCTCAAACAGGGAGATGTTTAAGGAACTGTTAACAATTGTGCGGTTAAAGCACGAAACGGTTGCCACAGGCGATTCGAAGCTTTTCGGCAAGACCGTTGTAATTACCGGAAGTCTTAACATGTATACTAACCGTAAAGATTTGCAGGCTGAGATTGAAACTCGCGGCGGTAAAGTTTCGGGGTCGGTATCCAATAAGACTTTTCTGCTTGTCAATAATGATGTATCATCAAATTCATCAAAAAACAAAGCTGCCAAGGAACTTAATATTCCGATTGTTTCCGAGGAACAGTTTGTTAACGAATATTTGAAATAAACTTTTGGGAGAGAAAAATGCCTATTAAAATTTTGGATTCGCTTCCCGCACAGGCGATACTTGAGAGTGAGAATATTTTTGTGATGACGGAAAATCGTGCAATGCACCAGGATATCCGTCCGCTTAACGTATTGATTATGAATCTGATGCCCAACAAGGAAGTAACCGAAACACAGCTGTTGAGGAAACTTTCAAATAGTCCGCTTCAGGTAAACGTTGAACTTTTGCAGACCCAAAGCTATACGCCCAAGCATGTTGATGCTTCGCATCTTGAATCGTTTTACACGACATTCGACCGGGTAAAGAATCGCAAATTTGACGGAATGATAATTACGGGAGCACCGCTTGATTATGTTAAATTTGAGGATGTGGCTTACTGGAAAGAAATGACGGAAATTTTCGATTGGTGCGAGACGCATGTTCATTGTACCTTCTTTTTGTGCTGGGCATGTTTTGCCGCATTATATTATTATTACGGTCTCGAAAGATACGATCGTGCCGAGAAACTTTCAGGTGTTTACAGACATCAGGTTTTAAAGCCTACCTCACCATTATTCAGAGGCTTTGACGATGAGTTTTGGGCACCGCATTCACGCGCAATGGGTATCTCGCGTGAAAAAATCGAGAACACCAAAGGTCTTGAGCTTATGGCATATTCTGATGAAGCCGGTGTTTCAATCGTTAAGACCGAGGATTCACGTAAGTTTTTTGTGGGACTGCATGCCGAATACGATGCCGATACACTTGCCAACGAGTATTTCAGAGATCTTGGCAAGGGCATGAATCCTAAGATTCCCTGCAACTATTTCCCCGATGATAATCCTGCCAATAAACCTATTGTCAATTGGCGTTCTACAGGTCAGCTCCTTTATACGAACTGGTTAAATTATTACGTCTATCAGGCCACGCCGTATGATGTGGATTCGATTGGAAGCAAAAACTAAAGAAAAGTCAGTAAAGATGCGGCCTGCAGGGTTTTACCCTGCGGGCCTTTTTAAATCCCCAGGGTATCAGATTTTGGGG
>JAZLHV010000024.1:0-167443 GCA_045617045.1 Lachnospiraceae bacterium | reverse complement strand
TCCGTACAAGGACGCAGTGAAAACAATACATGATTATCTTGAACAAAAAGATTTAGACGGAATGTTTGAATACCTTGAGATATACAGAGACAGTCTCTCAGAAGATAACGAAATTGAGAATGCAAACAAGCTGATAACTTACTTCAAGAATAATCGAAAAGGATTACTGTCGTATCAAGATCAGGGAGTGGTACTGCCGGAACACCCGAACGGATTGCTATATCGGAACATGGGAACCATGGAAAACCACATCTGGAGTGTGATAGCAAAGCGGATGAAACATAATCACGCATGCTGGAGCATAAAAGGTGGAAATCATCTGGCTAAGATACTGGCCAGAAAATGTAGCGGCCGTCTTGATGAAGTATCCGCAAGGCTAAAAGCACCACTATTTGAGAAGTATAAAACGATAGAGATAGAGAAAGAAGTATTATCTGCCGGCCAGGTACCTCAGAAAATTGGAAAGGGATACAGATATCCGGTGAGTGGGCATCTGAAGAGACTTGAGAATTCGACAGGAATAACACATCAGACAATGCTTGCAATTGTAGGATGTTGTGAGTAATCACACAAATATTCATTCCTGCTTGGCTAATAATAATCATGTAGCGGTTTGCCCTGTCAAGGGCACGCCGCGATGCGGTGCGAAGCACCCTTGACTGGGCAACCGCACATGATTTAATAGTCAACAAGCAGCAATGAATAATAGTGTCGCAAAGCGACATTTGGCGATAAAGATTTATCTGTTTGAAAAAAGTGCCAACGTTTGGTTTACAGAAACTTTAAAACGTTATCTATTGACTAAAGAAAAATCGTGTGATATTTTGGGTACAGTAAATGCAGCGAAAAAGAGAGTACGTACAGCGACGATTTACAGAGAATGTCCGGTTGCTGAGAGGACTGATTTAAGGTGTACGGAAGATGGCTTTGGAGCAGCGCACCGAGCCCATATGGGTTAGGCTGCGACGGGAGCGCCCGTTATAGCGACAGGGTATGCTGGTACCCGCGGAGGCCTATGTCGCGAGGCATGGGTGAAGAGAAGTGGTAACACGTTGATACAACGTCTTCTCGCATTACAAATATGCGGGAAGGCGTTTTTGTTTTACAGGAAAGATTGCTTTCCGCAAAAGGAGGTTCCCATGGATAAGGGAAAATATTACATTACTACCGCGATTGCTTATACATCCGGTAAACCTCACATCGGCAACAGCTACGAAATCGTATTGGCCGATGCGATTGCAAGATTTAAAAGAAAGGACGGCTACGACGTATTTTTCCAGACAGGTACAGACGAGCATGGCCAAAAGATTGAGCTTAAAGCTATGGAAGCAGGTGTATCTCCCAAGGAGTACGTTGACAAGGTTGCGGGCGAGATTAAAGATATTTGCGATTGCTTAAACTGCTCTTATGACAAGTTTATACGCACAACCGATGCCGATCACGAGAAACAGATTCAGAAAATCTTCAAAAAGATGTACGACAAGGGCGACATTTATAAGGGCGCTTATGAAGGAATGTACTGTACCCCCTGTGAATCGTTCTGGACAGAGTCACAGCTTGTTGACGGTAAGTGTCCCGACTGCGGTCGTGAAGTTAAGCCTGCCAAGGAAGAAGCATATTTCTTTAAGATGAGTAAATATGCCGACAGACTTATCGAGCACATTAACACACATCCGGAGTTTATACAGCCTGTATCACGTAAAAATGAAATGATGAACAACTTCCTGCTTCCCGGACTTCAGGACTTGTGCGTTTCGAGAACTTCGTTTAAGTGGGGTATCCCGGTTACATTTGACGATAAGCATGTAGTATATGTATGGCTGGATGCTTTATCAAACTATATTACCGGTATCGGCTATGATGCAGACGGAAATTCCACCGAGCAGTACAAAAAATACTGGCCTGCAGATCTTCACTTAATCGGTAAGGATATTGTAAGATTCCATACCATTTACTGGCCGATTTTCCTGATGTCTTTGGAAGAGCCGCTTCCCAAGCAGGTATTCGGACATCCCTGGCTGCTTTCGGGCGACGGCAAGATGAGTAAGTCTAAGGGAAATGTTTTGTACGCCGACGATTTGGCTAAGTTTTTGGGTGTAGATGCTGTCAGATATTTTATGATTCATGAGATGCCCTTCGAAAACGATGGCTCCATTTCGTGGGATTTGCTGACAGAGCGCATCAATGCCGACCTTGCCAATGTACTTGGAAATCTTGTAAATCGTACAATTTCCATGAGCAACAAGTATTTTGGCGGTGTTGTTGAAAACAAGGGCGTAAAAGAAGCTGTTGATGATGAATTAACAGCAGTGGCTACAGATACATACAATCGTGTTGAAAACAAGATGGAAGACCTTCATGTTGCAGATGCCATAACGGAAATATTTACTTTGTTTAAGCGTTGCAACAAGTACATTGATGAGACCGAGCCCTGGGTGCTTGCAAAAGACGAAGCTAAAAAAGATCGTCTTGCCACGGTTTTATATAACTTGTGCGAAAGCATAGCAATCGGCGCAAGTTTATTGTGGCCGTTCCTTCCCGAAACAGCCGAGAAGATTGCTGCACAGTTAAACGTTTCACTCTACGAATTCGACACGCTCGGAAAGTTCGGCGCATATCCTAACGGCAATAAAGTAACGCAGACACCTGAAATTCTTTTTGCAAGGCTGGATATCAAAGATGTTTATGCAGAAGCTCAGCGTATTGCGGAAATTCAGAAGGCAGAAGCCGGTGTGGCAGACGCGCCCGAAAAAGAAGCTGAGCCCGAAGTTGATTTTAAGGTTGCGCCTGAAATCTCATACGACGATTTTTCAAAGCTTCAGTTTGCGGTAGGTGAGATTTTAATGTGCGAAGAGGTTCCCAAGTCAAAGAAACTTCTGTGCTCGCAGGTTAAAATCGGAAATCAGGTAAAGCAGATTGTTTCGGGCATTAAGCAGCACTACAGCGCCGAAGAAATGGTGGGCAAGAAGGTAATGGTTTTAGTGAATCTTAAGCCTGCAACATTGGCCGGTGTGCTTTCGGAAGGTATGCTTTTGTGTGCCGAGGATCCGGACGGAAATCTTGCGCTTATGACTCCTGAAAAAGAAATGCCTTCAGGCTCTGAAATTTGTTAAAAAAGAATCTTTTTATCATTTAGGGGGACGTTTGTCAAACGTCCTCTTTTTTGATTTACATAAATCATAGGTTGCATCCGTCGAATGTTTGGAATATAATTAACTCTGTATAAGTGTAATTGTGTCTTTTTGTGCCATTTTGACGGCAAAATGCTTCTTTTACACAAAATCTCAGGGGAGGGTTACTGTTGTATGAAACGCGAAGACTTTTATTATGAATCCCGTGACAATAATACAAAGCTTCATGCCGTAAGGTGGGAGCCCGAAGGCATCGAGCCCGTGTGCATTCTCCAGCTTGTACACGGTATGGCCGAGCACGTTGACAGATATGAAAATTTTGCCGAATATCTGTGCGGTAAAGGCTTCGTGGTTACCGCAGAAGATCACCTCGGACATGGTAAATCAATTTCGAATGATGGCACACCCGGTTATTTTTGCAAGCAGGATCCCGCAACGGTTGTTGTAAGAGATGTACATCGTTTGAAAAAATTGACTGAGGAAAAGTATCCCGGACTTCCGTATTTCCTGCTTGGCCATTCAATGGGCTCTTTTATTGCAAGAAACTATTTGTTCAGATACGGAAAAGGTATCGACGGCGCAATAATTATGGGTACAGGTAACCAGGCACCGATAATGGTTATCGGTTTGAAGATTATGGCCGGCTTGGGATGTCTGGCAGGTCATGCAAAACGACCTTCCAAATTTATTAATTCGGTAGCTTTCGGCGCATACCTTAAGCGTATTGACAACCACAGAACAGAGTTTGACTGGCTCACAAAAGTTGATGATGTTGTCGATAAATATATTAAAGATCCTTTGTGCGGATTTCTTTTCCCGTGCAATGGTTTTAAAACCATGGGCGAGCTTTTATTCAGACTCACTAAGGATGTTAATCTTTCCAAAATGCCTGTAACACTTCCGGTACTTATTACCAGCGGCAGTGAAGATCCCGTAGGTAATTACGGGGAAGGTCCTTCGGAAGTTTTCAAAGAATTCAAGGCTCAGGGCATGCAGCATGTTTCACTTAAGCTTTATGAAGGTGACCGACATGAGATTTTGAATGAAACGGATAAAGAAACGGTTTATGAGGATATTTACACGTGGATATCAGAACAGATTTCACTTCAGAAAGCTCCTTAATTATTGAAACTGCCATTGATGATGATTGGGAACCGGCAATGGAGCTTGCGTGGAAGACGTTTCTTGTTTTCGAAGCTCCGGTTTATGAAGAGTCCGGCAAACAACATTTTTTAGATTTTATATCGGGAGAACTTCTTCACAACATGTTTCTGGCAGGCACTTTTAAGCTTGCGGTTGCAAGGCTTAAAGGCACAGTTGTGGGCATGATTGCGCTTCGCTCCGGCAGTCATATATCACTTCTTTTTGTGGATGAAAGGTTTCATCGCAAGGGGATTGCCACAAAGCTTGTGCGTTACGCGCAGCAGTCGTTTCTGCCGGACGGAAATGTTATGATGACGGTTAATGCGTCACCGTACGGAGTTAAGTTCTACGAGCATATCGGTTTTTTGAGCACCGGTGAGATGGAGCATAAGGACGGCATTGATTATTTGCCGATGATGCTTTTAAAGAGGGTATAATTTCCGTTACTGCGGGATAAGTCAAATGGAGGCTGTTATGAATCTTGTGCACAGCAAAGATATATTTGCCATTACCCGTGATGTTTTGAAACTCTTAGATCCGAGAGTTATTAATCACGGGATACGAACTTCATATATTCTTTACAAAATGTTGCAGTGCGATGGCAAGTACGAAATGTTTGAGCTTGCCGAGTTTGCGTATATAGCAACGATTCATGACATTGGTTCCTTTAAGACCGATTATATGAAAGATGCCTTAAGCTACGAGACCAAGGATTCTATGCCGCATTCGATATACGGATATCTTTTTCTTTTGTATCTGACGCCTTTTAAGGATCGCGCAAAGATTCTTTTGTATCATCATACGGATTATAATCAGCTTCCCGACAAGAATTATGAATTTGTTGATGTAATCAATTGCCTGAGAGTTGCCGAGCAGATGGACATTTACTCGAACATCCTGGGCGAGAAATTTGATTATATGATGTTCCAGAAACAGGCTGGCGGTAAACTTTCCGGCAGAGCCTTGGAACTTTTATATCAGGCTGAAAAGAAATTTGACATATTCAGGAAACTTTCTACCGGTGAGTATAAACAGGAATTAAACGAGCTGTTTGATTATCTTGTCCTTACTAACGAGGAAAAGAAAGATTGCATCGTCGGTCTTATGTATTGCGTAAGCTTCAGAAGTGAGTTTACAATGCTGGATATGGTTACCTGTACCAATATCTGCATGCAGATTGGCGAAAAGCTATTGCTTGAGCCCCAGGATATGGAACTTTTGTATTATGCATCCGTGCTTCATGATGCCGGAATGTGCGCAATATCCAAAGAGATAAGTGAGGCTCCGCGTAAGCTTACCGACGAGGAAATGGGAATGCTGCGCACTCATGTTGACACGATTGAAGATATATTGCGCGGACGTTTTGACCAGCAGGTTGTGGACATCGCTATAGCCCATCATGAGCGTGGTGACGGAAACGGTTATCCCAAGCATCTTAAAGAACATCAGATGAGTCGTCTGATGCGTATTCTGCAGGTTGCCGATACAGTTACCGGTCTTACAAATCCCCGTAGTTATCGTGACCCCAAGCCCAAGAACGTGGTTGTTGATATTTTGGAGGATGAGGCTTCGAAGGGGCGCTTGAGCAAGGAAGTTGTGCGTATGTTCGCGAAATACTACGATCCGATGATGGAATCTGTTCACGTGAAGAACGAAGAGACTCTTTCGACGTACAACAAGCTTAAAGAAAACTATCAGGCTACGCTTAGAGCCATGAATAAATAGACAGAGGTATTTTTATAATGAAGTTATTTAATTTGGACAGCCCGTTAATGGTATTTTTAGGTCGTGTGGCAGACCTTCTGTGGCTTAATCTTTTGACAATCATCTGCTGTATACCTATTATCACGGCAGGAGCGTCCATCACCGCCATGCACTATGTAGTACTTAAAATGGCCCGCGATGAAGACGGCTACATCACAAAATCTTTCTTCAAGTCTTTTAAACAGAACTTTAAACAGGCAACGGTTATATGGCTGCTTGTTATTGTAGTTGTTGCTTTATTGGCATTTGATTACTGGTACGTTTTGTTTTCGGGATATATGAAAAATCCCAGATACCTTTTCATGGGTATTACGGCAGCTGCCATTTTTGTGGTATGCACATTGGTTTATCTGTTCCCGATTCTTTCGCATTTCAAAAACACTATAAAGGGCACTTTGCGGAATGCGTTCTTTATGAGCGTTTTGGAACTTCCCAAGACGGTATTGCAGATTATATTGATTGCATCTCCTGTGGGATTGATTCTTCTGGGCGAATATTTCAGACAGGTGTCTTTTGTAATTCCGCTTGCCTACATGTTCTTTTTATCGGCACCTGCTTTCTTTTGTGCTAAATTGTATTCCAAGTCTTTTAAAAAGTTTGAGCCTGAAGAAAAGGACTTAAACGATGATTTTACGTGGTCTGTTAACAGTGACGTTGAAGCCGGTGAAGAGGTTGCCGAAAATTCTTCAAAAGAGCTTCCGACTGCCGAAAATGTTGTAGGCGAAGACGGCGAGAGCAAAGAAGAAAACTGATTTAGTTGAAATTCGCGTTGAGTGAGAAACAGACGCAAAAAATAAAAAGGCCGGGTATGGGGAATCCGACAATTGCGGAGGAGCAATGGAAGATAAAAAACAACCGAAAGGAATAGTGTTTTACTGGGTGCTGATTGATATCGCATTTATTGTGACGATTCTGGTGTTGCTTATCGGTTTTGTAAGAAACGGTAAACAGTCAGCAACAACATCCAGTCAGGATTTGCTGATTAACAGTGCATCGGTATGGGGCGAAAAGTTTCGCTCCGAAGTCGAGCTCAGCAAAGAGGCCGGGAATATTTTCGCCAATTGGGTTTATGATAACGGCGGCTCTTTGAGCAGTGCTGAAGCGCTTGAATATGCGCGCAACATAATCGAGCAGACACCGGTTTCTCATGTAATTATGTGCAGGCAGGGCGCCGCTCTTTGCGATGAAAACGGTGAAGACTTACCGAATTTTTCGGTAGACTTTGTGTCGCTTACGGATTCGGCGCAGATTGCTTATTACTACTATGCCGGTGGTACGTTTGGCGACGGCGATGAAGTTATTGTCTATGTTCCCGTCGGCGTCGGAAGCGAGTACATGCTTTTGACCGTAAACATCGAGGAAATCGGTGGCAAACTTCAGTCAAGCGTATATACCGATGTCTCGTTTTTGGCACTTATGACAAAAGAAGGCAACTTCTTAGGGTGTTTCCCTCAGTTTAAAGACTACGACAGCCTGTTTCTTGCCAGCAGCAATGTTGTGACCAGGATTTATGAAGGCGTTGAGAATAAAGATGTTTACAACGCTTTTAAGGTTAAATTTTACAACGCGACCGGCTGTGCGGTTCAAAGTGAGTTTAAGGGAGATTCCCGTACAATTTGCTGTGTGCCCACACAGGTTAAGGATTGGTATGTTGTATACGGTGTCAGACAGACATTTGTAAACAAACTGATTAATACGGCATTTTCGGATACACGCAGTACGGTTATCAAACTTGCTGTTGTTGTTATTGTTTTCTCTGTTTTTGTGGTCAGCACCTTCATATTTACATCTCTTCGCAGCAAAGAGCGGGGCAAAGAGCTTGAGGATAAGGCGGATACCGATTTGCTGACAGAGCTTAACAATAAAGCCGCAACGGAAAGAAAGATTCAGGAATACATGGAAGCTAATCCGAACGGTCGTGCACTTATGTTTATACTCGATATCGATAATTTCAAAAAGATTAACGATACAATGGGGCACGCATTCGGTGATACGCTTCTTAAGACTTTAGGCAAAGATATTAAGACAGAATTTCGTATGACAGATATTATAGGACGTACGGGCGGCGATGAGTTTATGGTCTTCTTAAAAGATGTTAAGGACGACCTCATCGTTGAGAGAGAGGCTAATCGTATTACCAGATTCTTCCATGATTTTAAGGCCGGTGGCGATTATGTTAAATATTCGGCGTCCGCAAGTATAGGTGCCGCAATATTCCCGGATGATGCGAAGACATTCCGCGACCTTTATGTGGCAGCCGATCAGGCACTGTATAAAGCTAAAAAGCGCGGCAAAAATCAACTTGTGTTCTATAATGAGGCCGCTCACAAGGAATAGTAAGCGCCGGAACATACCAACTGTTTAAATTGCACAAAATAAGTGATTCAAATTGTAAACATTGCTCATGAATTTGGCTTATAACCTTATTTATGGGCAATTTTGCTAATGATTCATTAATTTTTTGTTTATTTGTAGCATAGTAATTGACCGGTTGTTTTAATATACTATTTTCAGATTGACTGGGGCATGTGCCTCAAAATACAAAAAGGAGAATTCAAACATGGCAAGTTTATCAATGAAAAACATCTGCAAAGTTTATCCTAACGGTTTTGAAGCTGTTAAGGATTTCTGTCTTGAAATTGCAGATAAAGAGTTCATCATTTTCGTAGGTCCTTCAGGTTGTGGTAAATCTACCACACTTCGTATGATCGCAGGTCTTGAGGATATTTCTTCAGGTGAATTAAAGATTGGTGACAGAGTTGTTAATGACGTTGAGCCCAAGGATCGTGATATCGCAATGGTATTCCAGAACTACGCTTTGTATCCTCATATGTCAGTATACGACAACATGGCATTCGGTCTTAAGTTAAGAAAGGTTCCCAAGGATGAGATCGATAAGATGGTTAAGGAAGCTGCTAAGATCCTTGACTTAACTCCCTTACTTGACCGCAGACCCAAGGCTTTGTCCGGTGGTCAGAGACAGCGTGTTGCTATGGGACGTGCTATTGTTCGTAACCCTAAGGTATTCCTTATGGACGAGCCTCTTTCAAACCTTGATGCTAAGCTTCGTGTACAGATGCGTATTGAGATCGCTAAGTTACACCAGAGATTAGGTACCACCATTATCTACGTAACACATGACCAGACCGAGGCTATGACACTTGGTACCAGAATCGTTGTTATGAAGGATGGTGTTATCCAGCAGGTTGATACACCTCAGAACCTTTACGAGAAGCCTTGCAACTTATTCGTAGCAGGATTCATGGGTTCACCTCAGATGAACTTCCTTGATGCAGTAGTTGAAGTTAACGGTGATGTTGCATCCTTAAAGATTGCTAACAAGTCTATCGCTCTTCCTCCCGCAAAGTCCAAGAAGATTATCGAGGGTGGTTACGACGGAAAAACCGTTACATTCGGTATTCGTCCTGAAGACGTTTACGATTCAGAGATGTTCATTGAAACATCACCTCAGAGCGTATTCGAGTCAACTGTTAAGGTTTACGAATTACTTGGTGCAGAAGTTTACTTATACTTCGATCTTGATGAGTTCCCGATTACCGCAAGAGTTGATTCCAGAACAACATCCAGACCCGGCGACGCTATCAAGTTTGCTCTTGACGTTGAGAAGATTCACGTATTCGACAAGGAAACAGAGCAGATTATTACCAACTAGTGATAATTATTTTAAGGGCATCGGCTGTATTGCCGATGCCCTATTAATTTGCTATTAAAGGATTACTTGTAAAATATTTTTGAGTGCTTTAAAATAGATTCGTTAACGTTATTATGGAGGTAAAAATGATTACAAGCCAGATTATACAGACAAGCATAGACGATTTACGTGCTGTTACCAAAGTAGATTTTTGCGTATATGATTTGGATGGAATGGTTACAGCAGCTACGTTCGAACCGGATGGATTGTCATCGAGTTTTATAGATGCATTCATTGAGTCTCCGGCTGATTCACAGGTTATCGGAGCCCACCATCTGTTAAAAGTGTATGACGGCGATGAGCTTGCATATGTTTTAGTAGCAAAGGGCGCATCGGATGATGTATACATGGTTGCCAAAATATGCGTTAATCAATTGCAGGCACTTATTGTTGCATATAAAGAGCGTTTTGACCGCAATAATTTCTTCCAGAATCTGATGCTTGATAATCTTCTTTTGGTAGATATTTATAATCGCGCCAAGAAGCTTCATATAGCCGTTACCGTTCCGAGAGTAGTGTTTTTGATTGAGGCACGTATCGAACGTGATAACTCGGCAATGGAAGTTTTAAAGGGAATGTTTTCACAACAGTCCGGAGACTATCTTACTGCCGTTGATGAGCGAAACATTATATTGATTAAGCAGGTTGAATCCAATACTACTTACGAAGATCTTATTGATACGGCACAGTCGATTGTAACGTTGTTAAATACCGAAGCGTTATTGAAAGTTAAGGTTTCTTTCGGCTCAATGGTTACCGAGCTTAAGGATGTTTCCAAATCCTACAAAGAAGCCAAGCTTGCTCTGGATGTAGGAAAGATCTTTTATGTTGAAAAAGATGTCATCTCGTATTCGACACTCGGCATAGGAAGACTTATCTATCAGCTTCCCGAGAATTTGTGCCATATATTTATTGACGAGATTTTCAGAAACGAAAATCCCTTCACAATCGATGATGAGATAATTAAAACCGTTAACAAGTTTTTGGAAAACAACATGAATGTTTCAGAGACATCCAAACAGTTGTGTATGCATCGAAATACGCTTGTTTATCGAATTGAAAAGCTTCAGAAAGCAACCGGACTTGATGTTCGTAATTTTGACGATGCACTTACATTTAAGATTGCACTCATGGTTGCCAACTATGTTAAATATTTAGAGAATACTGAGATATATTGATAGATGATCAGACAGGAACTTATTGAGAAATTAAGCCCGATAACGGACGAGGAACGCGCAATTTTAAGCGGTCGTAATGAAATAGACAAAACACTTTACACAAATACGGCATCAATGGTTGTGGATGCGGCTAAATTGCTTGATGCAGGTAAGCTTATCCATATTCGCCCGCACACACGATTTGTGCATTTTCCGCGTCACAAGCATAATTACGTGGAAGTCATTTATATGTGTAAAGGCAGTACTACTCATATTGTAAACGGCGAGGAAATTGTTCTTAAACAGGGGGAGCTTTTGTTTTTAAATCAAAACTCCGTTCAGGAAATCTACCCGGCCCAAAAAGGCGACATCGCTGTCAACTTCATTATTCTTCCGGCATTTTTTGACCGCTCACTTGAAATGATAGGGATGGAAGACAATTCCATCAGGACTTTTATACTGGGGTGTATGCAGGGTAAGGATGATACGGTAGGGTACCTTCATTTCAAGGTTTCTGACGTGCTTCCGGTGCAGAATCTTGTTGAAAACCTTATCTGGTCGTTGATTAACGAACAGCCCGGTAAACGCAGCATCAATCAGATTACCATGGGACTTCTGATATTGTTGCTTATGAATCATACCGATAAGGTCGATGTAGGTAAAAACAATTTCGACCAGGAACTGATTCTTTTGGTATATCGTTATATCGAGGACCATTACAAAGACGGTGAGCTTGGAAATCTTGCGCAGATGATGGGCTATGATATTTATTGGCTGAGCCGTGCCATCAAGCGCATTACGGGCAAGAATTACACAGATCTTGTGCAAAAGAAAAGAATGTCGCAAGCCGCATATTTGCTGGCAACCACAAATATAAGTATTGTGGATATCGGTGCAAATGTCGGTTATGACAATTCGAGTTATTTTTACAGACTTTTTAAGGAATATTACGGTATGTCCCCCAAGGAATATCGTGTGAACAGCAAAAACTAGACGCCTTCTTCATTGAAGGGTGGTATGAAGCTTTGAAGGCATACCTTCCCTTCCTGTATGAAGGCGTTTTTTAGTCCGAGATCAAGCGCATAATTAACGACTTTGCCGTATTCGCGCTTGGTTAAAGTACGTTTTAAAGAGTCATATTCCGAGCCTGCGGGGAAAGAGTCTGCAAGTACGGGAGTGTACTGGCTCATAATGCTGATATAGATGTTATCGCCGAATGCATCGTAGAGCCTTCGGATGGACTCTATTGCCTCGTTTGTGTGCCCCGGAAGCACCAGCACGCGCACAATAATACCCTTTTGAATATAGCCCGATTCGGGTTCAAAAGAAGGCTCGCCCACGAGTTCATACATTTTGCGCAGCGCGCTCATTGTAACCTCGGGATAGTCATCGGCCCGGGAAAAAAGTGAAGCCGTAGAGGAGTAGGAATATTTGTAATCGGGCAAAAAAACGTCTACAAGTCCCCGTAACAATTCGAGAGTCTCCGGACGCTCGTAACCGCTTGTGTTGTAAATAACAGGTATATTCAGACCGCGTTCTTTTGCAATGGTTAGTGCTGCAACGATGTGGGGTGTATAGTGGGTGGGGGTAACAAGATTTATATTTGCGGCACCTTTATCTTTTAATTCAAAGAAAATTTCAACGAGGCGTTCAAGAGAGATTTCCTTTCCGACGCGACTACCGGAAATTTCGTGATTTTGGCAGTATATGCAATGTAAAGAACAACCGGAAAAGAAGACTGTACCGGAGCCTTTCGAACCGCTTATGCAGGGCTCTTCCCACATATGCAGGGCAGCGCGTGAAACTTTGAGCGCACTTGTACAACCGCAGTATCCGGGGATGTTTTGGGACCTGAGAGCATTGCAGCCACGGGGGCATAATGTGCAGTTTTCATATAGACGGAGATAATCTTTCATAGGCTTGAAAATAGTCAGGCTTAAGTGGATAAACAAAAAATACCGTGTTTTCATAGCCACACGTGCTACCGGCACTCCAGCTTCCTCACGGCACACGGGATGGTTTCCTTAGTGCTGCTTCGTTCCCGACCTGACACGGTTCGGAAGTCCCGTTGCGCGAGACCAAAGTGTACTTACGTAACACGTGCGACCGTGAAAACACGGTATAAGCACGCTTTGTAATAATACATAAAGGTGGGGCAAAAGTCAATCAAAATCTGTGACGGCGGCTTTTCTGGCTTCCTTTTCGAGTTTAACGCGAACACGCAGCTCTTTAAAAAATTTCGTGAGAATATCTGAACATTCCGCCTCTAAAATGCCGCGTGTAACCTGAGCCTGATGATTAAACACATCCATCTGCAAAATATTAAGAAGTGACCCGCCGCAGCCGGCCTTGGGATTCATGGACCCCATAACGACGCGGTCGATGCGGGCTTGAATGATTGCCCCGGCACACATCTGGCACGGCTCTAAAGTAACATAGAGAGTACAGCCTTCAAGACGCCAGTCACCGATATATTTTGAAGCCTTTTTAATTGCAGTAATCTCAGCATGACAAAGCGTTGACTTGTCAGTATTGCGACGATTGTATCCGCGACCGATTATTTTGCCTTCATAAACGATTACGCAGCCGATAGGAACTTCGCCGAGGCGATAAGCCTTTTTGGCCTCCTTGAGGGCTTCTTTCATGTATTTTTCATCCGCAGAAATTTCTTTTGCCATAAGCCGTATTCCCTGTTTCATGATATACTAATAATATATACGCGCAAGGAGGATTTTTCAAATGCAGATTCATGGATTTAACAAGACAACGCTCTTGGACTATCCGGGACTGGTGGCGGCAACGGTTTTTACGGGTGCATGTAATTTCCGATGCCCCTTTTGCCAAAATGCCGATCTTGTGCTGAATCCATCTTCACAACCCTTGCTCGCGGAAAGTGAAATACTTGATCATCTGAGCAAAAGAAAGGGAATCACGAAGGGTATATGCATAACAGGGGGAGAGCCTACGCTTCAACCCGATTTACAGGAATTTGTAAAGCGCCTTAAAGCGCTTGATTTAAAGGTTAAACTGGATACAAACGGTTATAATCCGGGCGTCCTTAAAACATTGTGCGGCGAAGGCTTGATAGATTATGTAGCGATGGATATTAAATCTTCTGCGAGCCGTTACAGTGAGGCTTCGGGTGTAGATACGGATGTTTCGCGTATATTGGAAAGCATTTCGATACTGATTAACGGCAAAATTGATTATGAGTTTCGCACAACCGTTACAAAGGAGCTTCATGACGCAAAGACATTTTCGGATATTGCCGTTATGCTAAAGGGCGCGGGAAAGTATTTTTTGCAAGGCTATCAGGATTCGGAAAGGGTAATAAAGCCGGGCTTTACGGCGTATTCAAAAGCGGAGCTGGAGTCTTTTTTGCCGTTGTTTGCCGGCTATATCGGTAAAGTTTGTATCAGAGGAGTGGACTGATGGACAGGAATTCAAGGATTAAAGACTTTTATGCAAATCCTGTAGGACATGATGTAGTTGCAAAGATTTTATTACAGCTCGGACTGAGCGATAAGATTATCACCAACCCAATAGTGGGAAATTTAAAAATCGGTGCAGTTGAAAGGTTACTTAAGAAAAAAGTCGGAGCGGAATTTTTTGATTCATTTTTGGAGCTTTTAAATTCCGAAAAAGATAAACCGGTAGAGCCCGATGGCAAGGTTTACCCCGAATGGTGGAAAGAAGCTGTTTTTTACCAGATATATCCGCGTTCTTTTTGCGATTCCAACAATGACGGAATCGGCGATATCAGAGGTATTATCGGTAAGCTTGACTATTTAAAGGACCTCGGGGTTAATGCTTTGTGGCTGTCACCTATATATGATTCGCCCATGGATGATAACGGATACGATATCAGGGATTATCATAAAATAAACCCGGATTTCGGTACCATGGAGGACTTTGATGAACTTTTAAGTGAGGTTCACAAGCGCGACATGAAACTTATCATGGATCTTGTGGTAAATCATACTTCCGATGAGCATGCATGGTTTAAAGAAGCTTTAAAAAATCCCGATTCCAAATATCGTGACTACTATTTCTTTAAAGATGACGGTAAGCAGGCACCGAATAACTGGACGTCCTTTTTCTCGGGCTCGGCATGGAATTATTATGAGCAGGAAAACACGTGGGCATTGCACCTGTTTTCACGCAAGCAGATGGATCTTAACTGGGACAATGAAGCGTTAAGGGATGACGTTATCGATATGATCAACAAATGGCTCGACAAAGGCGTTGACGGCTTCAGAATGGATGTTATCAACTACATCTCCAAGCGCGAAGGTCTTCCCGCCGGCAATGAGTTTGTGGGACAGCTTATGGGGTTTACCGGTATAGAAAACTATTTTTATGGCCCTAATCTTCACAAATATCTTCGCGAAATCAAGGAGCGTGCGTTCATACCGCATAATGCTTTTTCGGTTGGCGAAACGCCGGGGCTTGGCATGGAAATGTGCAAGCTTGTAACGGCGAGGGAAAGAAAAGAGCTTGATATGGTATTTTCTTTCGATCATCTTGAAACACCCGGGCACGTTAGATTTGACGATTACAGGTACGACCTCAATTACTTTAAAAAATACGAAATCGATTGGGCGCTTAATTATGGTTCAAATTGCCAAAACAGTTTGTTTTACAATAACCATGACAATCCGAGAATGATTTCTAAAATCAATCCGGCACCGGAATATCGGGAAGATTTGGCAAAACTGTTATGTGTGATGCAGTTTACGCTTCCGGGTACGCCGTTTATGTTCCAAGGTGATGAATTTGCACTCGTAAATTACGATTTTACTGGCATGGAAGACATAAATGATGTAGAATCAAAGGGTATGTATGAAGAACTTTTAAAGACTCATACCCCCGAGAATGCATTTAAGGTTATTCTTGCGGGAACACGCGATCACGCGCGCGTGTTGTTGCCGTGGAATGATAACGCACCCATTAAGCAGGATATGAGTATCGAAGTTCATGATTTCTATCGTGAAATGATGAAACTTCGTAAAGTTCATCCCGAAATTTTTTACGGAGACTTTAAAGTAATCAGGGATGAAAAAGATATCTTTACATACAGTCGTACATACAACGGCGTTACACTATTGGTTGATGTTAATCTGGGGACCGACCACAAGAAGATGTATCGCGTGCCGGGCAGGTATGAAGTTATACTGAAATCAGATAATGACACATGTGACTTAAATGCCTATAAATGGCGCATTTACGGCAAAAAAGGGGAATAAATGTTAATTTCGGTTTAATCAAATACCGCTATTATCAGCGTGAATATATGCTACGGGATTGCCCCGTGCTAAGTGGAGATTGTTATGAGTCAGATTGAAAAGGGACGTAGTTACAAGGACGTTCTGAAAATTCAGGGAATTATTTTCGGAGTTCTTCTGATAGGATTTTTGGTAGTCTTTATTGTTGCCGGCTATTCAAATACTGAAGAGCATAGTGTTTCTTTTGACTGGACAATTGATTCCGAAATGGATCAGACAATATATGCGAAGGTTACTCCCAAGAATGGTTGGCTTTCAAATTCCATGTACGGAAATGAATACGATGGCGTTCTTGTAAATAACACCAAGCATGTAATTCGTGACTGGAGTGTTGTGGTTCAAATCGAAAACGGTTCATATATTGACAGTTCCTGGAACGGAACCTGGTCGATTGAAGGGTCGCTTTTGTGCTATACGCCTGCGGAATTTAATGAAACCGTTTTAAAGGGCGAGGAAAAAACTTTCGGTCTTGTTTTATATTCAAATGACAAGTTAAAGATGAACGAAGTTGAGCTTCGTTATCACGAAAATGTCACGCCTACACAATATCCGTTGTTCTGGATACTTGTGTTGCTTGCACTTGCAAACTTCTTTGTACTTGCTTTTGAAACTTCGGTACATGCTAAAATGCAACGCTACGAGAGCAAGCATTCGGCATACAAATCGCTTGTTAACGAGGCTTTGCGTACAATCGCAAACATCATTGATACAAAAGATGAATATACAAAGGGTCACTCTTTACGAGTTGCCATTTATTCCAGACAGATTGCCGAAAGAATGGGACTTCCGGATTACGAGCAGGAACGTATTTACTATATCGGACTGTTGCATGATATTGGTAAAATAGGTATTCCGACTACGATTCTTACAAAACCGGGACGTCTTAATGATGAAGAGTTTGAGGTAATCAAGAAGCATCCGCAGTTAGGTGCCGCAATTGTTAAAGACTTTAAGTCGATAAAGGGTGCGGCAAACGGTGTTAAGTATCATCACGAGCGCTATGACGGCAAGGGCTATAATATGGGCTTAAAGGGTGATGAAATACCGCTTGAAGGTCGCATTATCTGTGTGGCGGATTCGTACGATGCCATGTCGAGCCGTCGTTGCTACAGAGATTCACTCTCATATGAGTATATTATGGGAGAGCTTAAAAAGAATTCGGGTACGCAGTTTGACCCGGATATCGTAAAGTATATGATAGAGATGATTGAGGGCGGTTACGCACCGGTAAGCGATGCCGAGATGCGTGCCTACGAAATATAATGATTATGGGCCGAAGTTTTACAGCTTCGGCCTTTTTGTGATATATTGTTAGTAATCTTTGTAAAGGATATACGATTATGATAAAAAGTTATAAATCATTACTTATTTCATCGATTGTTCTCGCTGTTTTGGCAGCGGTTTCTTTTGGCACTAAAATCCCCGCACTTGAAGGTATCACGATATGGTTGTTGATAGCGTGGTTAATTGTGCTTTGCCTTAAAAAATCAATTTTGCAACAGACAACAATGGACAATCTCGGAGTTAAAGGTCATATTGTAATTGCCGTTGCGTGTGTGTGCACTGTTTTGGTATGTATTCTTCCGATGGACCTTGCTTCGTTTTGGAACGGGCGAATACCTATGCATCGCAATCAGTACGAATTATTGGCAGATTCTGTTATGAACGGACATCTGTATATCGATTACGATGATGTCGATCCTAAGCTATTGGAGCTCGAAAATCCTTACGATTACGAGGCAAGAATTGCAGAGGGCATTGATTTTCATTGGGATCATGCTTTTTATAACGGTCACTACTATATGTACTTTGGCGCAGCTCCGGTATTTGTGCTGTTTGTGCCGTTTAAACTTATTTTCGGTAAAACATTGGTAACGTTTCACGCTACTCAGTTATTCTCAATGCTTTCGACAATAGCGTTTTTCTGGTTGTTTTATATGATGGCCAAGCGCTTTAACCGGAAAATTCCGTTGGGAACGTATATATTTTCAGCTATGGCGGTTACATTTATCGCAATAGGCTATTGCACTCAGGCGCCGGCGCTTTACTGTACTGCAATAGGGTCGGCTATTTGCTTTGAACTTTGGAGTATTTGCCTGTATTTTTATGCCGTAATGTTCGAAAAACGTCCCGGCCGGCAGGTGGCAATTGCGGCAGTTGCGGCGCTTTGCGGCGCGCTTGCTTTTGGCTGCAGACCGCCGGTTGCACTTGCAAACTTACTGGCAATTCCGCTTGCAATATGCTATGCAAAAGAATATAAGGGCAAGCATATAATCCGAAATTTTGTAATTATCGTAATGCCGTATATCGTAATCGGTGCACTGATAATGCTTTACAATTATGCACGCTTTGAAACGCCGTTTGAATTCGGACAGTCCTATCAGTTAACATCTTCCGACCAGACGATATATCGCAGCTTCTTTGAGCGATTTGCGTGGAACGAGGAACTGGGCACATTGCTTGAAAACTTTTTAACCCCGGCAGTTGTCGATAAGACTTTCCCGTTTGTAAATTACGGAGGACTGTTTGTAACATATCCTGTAATGATGTCGATAATTCCCCTTCTGTCACATGATTCGTTGAGACGTAAGCTTAAAGAAGACGGAAGCGCACTTTACGCGGCATTTTTGCTGGGAACACCTATATTTACGACTCTTATGGATATATATTGGGCACCCGGTGTTTGCGAGCGCTATCGTCTTGATGAATATTTTGTGCTGGGGATGCTTGCTTTCCTGTTAATCCTTTACCGTCTTAAAACGGTTGAAAATACCGCGAAAACAGCATCGGTTCACTCAATACTTGCCGTAATATCCGCAGCGCTTGCGGTATTGATGTTTTTCCAGCCTTGCGATGCAAACTTCGCAACGGAGTTTCCGGAAAAGGTTACTGCGATTGCGAATATGCTCATGTTTCATTAATTGTTACCGCGTCCTCCCAAGGCGCAGTTTACCGTGCTAATGTGCTATCAAGTGACCGAATTATCAAGGGTGTATTGCATTTAAAACGCTAATTGATATAATACACAGGGTTAGAAATTTTGGAGGTATTGTATCGTGGAAAAGAATTATAAATACAGCTTGCTTTTGGCACTTGCGGCGATAATATGGGGCTTGGCTTTTGTGGCCCAAAGCGCGGGAATGGAGTATGTGGGCCCGTTTACTTTTAATGGTATCAGATGTTTTATCGGTGCACTTGTACTTTTGCCTACGGCACTGTTTTTTGATAAAAAGGACGGGGTGCTTACGTCCTGGAAAGATAAAAAGCTTATAAAGGGTGGCCTTATATGCGGTGTATTTTTGTTTTTAGCAACAAGCACCCAGCAGATAGGTATTATTTCAACGACTGCCGGTAAAGCCGGATTTATTACGGCGTTCTATATTGTAATGGTACCGGTATTTTCACTGTTCGTTAAAAAGAAACCCGGCAAGTATGTGTGGGTTAGCGTATTCCTGGCATTGGTCGGTTTGTACTTTTTGTGTATAGACGGAGAGTTTTCACTTCAGACAGGTGATATTTGGCTGTTTGCGTGTGCAATTCTTTTCTCGCTTCAGATACTTGCGGTTGACAGGTTTGCACCGGATGTCGATGTCATCAAACTTTCATTGATTCAGTTTCTGACTTCGGGCATTTTAAGTATTGTACCGCTTATTTTCGAGAAACCTGTTATGGGAGATATTCTTAACTGTTGGATTCCGATTTTGTATGCCGGCGTTTTGTCGAGCGGTGTTGCATATACTTTACAGATGGAAGGGCAGAAACGCGTAAAGCCCGCTGTTGCGTCACTTATAATGAGCCTTGAGTCGGTGTTTTCACTTATTTTCGGCTTTATTATATTGCATGAAAGACTTTCTCTCAGAGAGGTTTTGGGCTGCGCCATTATGTTTATGGCAGTTATACTTGCACAACTGGCTCCAAATGCTTCAAAAAAATAAAAATATTTTTAAGACGGGTAGCAATACCCGCCTTTTTTTGTATATACTATATATGAAAATAAAGCAGGAGGGGCTGTTTATGAATAGAGATCATTTAAATAAGATTGATGCAATTTTGAAGGAAGTAACCGACTCGGGATTCGCCGCAGGTACCAGCTGCCTTATCATGGAAAACGGTGAAGAAGCGTATTACGGAGAATCCGGATATATCGATATAGAGAAGGGCATAAAAGTCAAGCGCGACTCGATTTTCAGACTTTACTCTATGTCAAAGCCTGTTACAGGTGCGGCAGTTATGTGTCTGGTAGAGGATGGGTTGTTGGATTTGAATCTGCCGGTCGGAGATTTTATTCCTACGTTTAAAAACCAGGTTGTTGCCGATAAATACGATAGATATCAGGTGAAGCGTGCCATGAAGGTTAAAGACCTTCTTAACATGACGGGAGGCCTTACCTACGGGGGAGATTTAAATTCTCCCGAGGCCTATACTGCGATGATTGCAGACGATGGTATTTCGCGAATCGGCTCCGATCATGAAATGACTACACTTGAGTTTGCCACAAGGCTTGGCGAGCTTCCGCTTATATTTGATCCGGGCGAGAGCTTTCAATACAGTTACAGCGCAGATGTGCTTGGTGCAATTATTGAGGTTATAACAGGAAAACGTTTCGGCGAGTATTTGCGTGAACGTCTGTTGGAGCCATTGGGCATGAATGATACGGGTTTTTATGTTCCGGCCGAAAAGCAGTCAAGGCTTACAAAAGTATACGAGAAAACGGCGGAAGGCCTTAAAGAATTTAAATATAATCATCTGTGCATTAACCTTCCCATGGATCATGAGCCCGGTTTTCAGTCAGGTGGTGCGGGACTGTGCTCCACACTGGACGATTATGCTAAATTTGCAACCATGCTTTTAAATAAGGGTGTTTACAACGGAAAGCGTATTATGCAGGAAGGTACCGTTAAATACTTTACCGAGGCAAATATGCAGGCAGGACCGCGCAAAGAGCTAATGCGTTGGGATGGAATGGACGGATATGATTACGCTAATCTTTTGCGTATTATGAAACGCCCCGGCGATGCATTAACCCTTACGTCTATGGGGGAGTATGGCTGGGACGGCTGGCTGGGACCGTACTTTATCAACGATCCTGTTCATAAGGTTACCATTCTTGTGATGCTGCAGCTTACCGGTGCGGGCACCACAACGTATACCAGGCGTGTCAGAAATGTAGTTTATTCGTGCTGTGAAGATTGATGTAAAGGAGCAAAAATATGTTGTACGGAGCCGATTATTATCCCGAACATTGGGATAAATCAGAATGGGAAAGCCAGGCTGCCCTTATGGAACAGGCACATCTTAACGTTGTGCGAATTGCAGAATTTGCCTGGAAGAAGATTGAACCCGAAGAAGGCAGATATGACTTTAAGTGGCTTGATGAGGCAATAGAAGTGCTTGCCGGACATAACGTAAAGGTTATTTTAGGTACACCTACGGCGGTACCCCCTGTATGGGCGTTTAACAAGTATGATCTGGTGATGCATGACCGCTACGGGCGCAGACGTCCGAATGGCTCAAGGCGTGCCTGCTGTGCCAACAACAGTGACTACCTGCATTTAACGGAGATGGTTGTCACAAAGATGGCAAAGCACTATAAACGTAACAAAAATGTTATCGGATGGCAGATTGACAACGAATTCGGGTGTCATATGTCAACGAGATGTTATTGTCCGTCGTGCAAAAAAGCTTTTGCTAAGTGGATAGAAGATCGTTTCGGAACGGTCGATGAAGTTAACCGCCGTTTCGGCAATGCATTCTGGAGCCTTGATTATGACAGCTTTGAGGATATAGAGTTGCCCGGTTATACTTCATGCGAGGGTGAGCTTGATCCGTTGTTTGCACATAATCCTACACTTGACCAGGAGTATCGTCGTTTCGCGTCGGCTTCCTGGGAAGATTACTGTCAGTTCCAGTGCGATATTATTCGCAAATATTCCGATGCCCCTATTACTCACAATTTTATGGGTCATTTTTCGGATATTGATTACTATAAGCTCGGAAAGTCTCTTGATTATGTTTCGTGGGATAACTATCCCGATAATCAGTGGGGACAGAATGATTACCTCACAAATGCAATGGCGCATGAATTGATGTATGGTATCAAAAAGCAGAATTTCGTGGTAATGGAGGAACAGTCCGGACCATGCGGCTGGGTTACGATGGGGCAGACTCCCCGTCCGGGCCAGCTTCGTTACTGGGTTTACCAGGCGCTGGCACATGGCGCATCAGGTATAGTGTTCTTTAGATTTATGGCGTGTCGTTTCGGCATGGAACAATACTGGTACGGAATACTTGACCATGACGGCAAGCCGCGCAGACGTTATAATGAGATTAAAAATCTGGGAAGCGAACTTTTGAGTGTAGGCGGTTTGTTTGAAAATTCCAAGCCGAAAGCAGACACTTTGGTAGTGAAGTCTTATGACAATGTCTGGATGCACGAGATAAAGAATCACACCAAACAGTTTAACTATTTCGACATTCAGGGTAGATTTTTTGCGGAGTCTTCAAAGCTTGGCGTTACGACTGCACACGGTGACGGTGGCTATGAAGACTACAAAGTTGTTATTTTGCCGTGTCAGCAATATGTCAGCCCCAGACGCTACGTTGTGCTTAACGAGTTTTTGGCAGGTGGCGGCAGTCTTGTGCTTACATTCAGAAGCGGATTAAGGGATGTTGACAACAACATGCTAAGCGAGACCGTACCCGGACCGCTTGCAAAACTTGCCGGTATTGAAGTTGAAGAATTTGATGCACTAAGGTCAACGGTTCCGATAACCGGTGCGGTTGAGGGCAGTGCCGGTGTGTGGTGCGATGTAGTATCCCTTCACGGTGCCGAAGTGCTTTCCTGCTACGGTGGTGAGTATTATAAGGGAACACCTGCGATTACGGTTAACAAAGTGGGCAACGGTAAGGTGTATTACGTTGCATGCGACCTTGACGAGGCAACTACAAGAGCATTTTTGGAATACGTTTACCGCGAGGCCGGGATTTCGGTGGAAAAGAATCTTCCGTACGGAGTTGAGGCTGTAAAGCGTGTTGTCAATAATAAAGAATATACGGTATTGCTTAATTCCAATGATGCCGAAGTTGAGTATGACGGCGGATTTAAAGGTCGCATCAATCAAATTGACGGGGTTACATACAGCGGAGTTTTGAAACCTTTTGATGCAGTGATTATTTAACGTTAATGGGCTATGTTCGTTTAGTGAGCATAGCCCTTATTTTTTACCTTACAGGAAAGTTCTTCAAATTTCCTATAAAGCAAAAACCGTTCTGCGGGTGTACCGGCGTGAAACATGGGCTTTAATATATTACGTTGCTGATATTACTCGCGAAATAATATTGTGCATTGTGATATGTGCCAAATCATTTTACAACAGGTCTTCAAAAGGTACACAAAGAAGAGTACAATAAAAGACACGTTGTATACGGTGCGTCATAATCGGAAAGTATGTGATTATTGATAAACAGCAAGGGAGGAAGGAGTAAATCCAATCAGCATTTAAGATGATTGGACTATAGTGGTTTAAATGATTTCTTTTGCAAGTGATTACACGACAGGATGTGCTCCTGAAATACTTAAGAGGCTTACAGAGACCAATTTTGAGCCGGTAGCGGGGTATGGCAGCGATATTTACTGCGATAGCGCCAAGGCCAAAATCAAGGCGGCAACAGAGCTTGATGACCCGGAAATATTTTTTATATCCGGTGGCACACAGACCAATCAGCTGGTGATTGATACTATGCTTAATGCTTATGAGGGCGTTGTGGCGGCAACGACAGGTCATGTTGCGGCGCATGAAGCGGGTGCAATTGAATATACCGGTCATAAGGTTTTGTGTATACCGGGTCATGAGGGCCTTATGCGTGCAAGTGAGTTGAAAAGCTTTGTGGAAATGTTTTATGCGGATGACAACCATGAGCATATGGTCTTCCCCGGAATGGTGTACATTTCTTACCCGTCGGAATACGGTACATTGTATTCGGAGAGTGAACTTGAAAAGATATACGATGTTTGCCGTGAATATAAAATGCCGCTGTTCATTGATGGGGCAAGACTTGGATATGCGCTTGCAAGCAAGGCGTGCGATTTGACGCTTCCCAAGCTTGCAAAGTTGTGCGACGTTTTCTATATAGGGGGCACAAAGGTAGGTGCTTTGTGCGGCGAGGCGGTTGTTTTTACCCACAACAATGCGCCACAGCATTTTGTGACACGCATCAAGCAACATGGAGCGCTTCTTGCAAAAGGGCGACTTATGGGTGTTCAGTTTGATACACTTTTTACGGACAATCTTTATTTTGAATTAAGCAGGCATGCAATTATTGCGGCTGATAGGATTAAAGACATATTCAGCAAAAAGAATTACAGATTTTTCATCGATTCGCCCACGAATCAGCAGTTCATTATTATGAACGACAAAACACTTAAGGAAATTTCCGACAAAGTGGTCTTCTCATATTGGGAGCGTTTTGATGAGGAAAATTCGGTAGTGCGGTTTGCATCAAGCTGGTCAACAACCGATGAGGATTTGGATTATCTTGATAGGGTAATACCTGTGAATAAATAAAGGGGCAAAGAGTATGAAAAGAATGTTTACGGTATTTTTGTGTGTGATTTTGGGAACTTTCATGTGTGGATGCGGTGCTGAAGGCGGTGAGAGTTCTACGGCAACCTCGGGTGTTGCTTATATCAGCAATCCGTGGGAAACATGTACAAATGATGAGATAAATGCTTCCTTTGGAATGTCTTTTGCAATTCCGGAAGGGGCAACGGATGTGGTTTTCAGAATCGCAAAATCTATTGAAATGGGTGAGGCACGTTTCACACTCGATGGAGTAAAGTGGAATGCCAGAGTTTCAAAGGCTTCGGAATATGGCGATAACACAGGCATGTATTATGAATGGACCGAGGTAAAAGAAAGCAAGCTTACAATTCTTCCGGAAATCATAATTTCCGGTGAGGAAAAATATTATGAATCCGACAGCGAAAAGGTTTATGCGGGTATGTGGTTTTTTGAGGATGAAACCCGGAAACTTATGTATTCAGTTTCAACATCAGGCTTTGAAACAATACCAGATGTTGAAAAAGTCAAGAAAGTATTTCAAAAGTAAAGCGTAAATAAAGCGCTTCCGAAAAAATATCATATCGGAAGCGCTTTGTTTTTGGAAATTTCAAAAGATTTACGCGGATGTGATATTAATCTTTTCCTTGGGCAGGAAATCAATCAGGGACTGTTCAAGCTCGGCTGACTGTATGGGCTTTGAAAGATATGCGCTAAAGCCCATGTCAAGGTATTTGTCTTCCGAACCGGAAATAGCATTGGCTGTTAAAACAAGTACAGGGGTTTCGGCGTTTGGACCTGCCATATTACGGATTGCGTGAAGCGTTTCTTCGCCATCCATTACAGGCATCATATGATCCATGTAGATAATATCATATTTCTTTGCTGCACAAAGTTTTAAGCTTTCGGCACCGCTTTCGGCGGTGTCAATATTGACCGCGGTTTTCTTGAGCAGTGATTTAAAAACTAAAAGATTAATGCTTACATCGTCAACAACCAGAACTTCGGCTGTGGGTGAAGTGAATTTAGGAATATATTTGGGAGGAGCAGAAGAAACGCTTCCTATCTTGTAATCGCCGATAGGTTCCCCGGATACAACCTCCTGAGGCAAAAAGATTGACACCAAAGTTCCTTTGCCGTATTCGGATTCGACGTTAATTTCACCGTCCATAGCACTTACAAGGTACTTAACGATACTCATTCCGAGCCCCGTACCTTCAATGTTGACATTTCTGTTTTCTTCAAGCCGTGTAAACTTATCAAATAATTTTTCGCAATCCTCGGGCTTCATGCCGATTCCGGTATCTTCGATATCTACGCGAAATCCTTCTTTTTCGCCAACCGATTCCCACTTCATGGTCATGCTTACCGAACCGAATTTAGTATATTTGCAAGCATTTGAAATAATATTGATGAATACCTGCTTTACCCTTGTAACATCACCGAAAAGCTTTGACGGTAAGTCATTTGAAATATCGATATTTGTGTGAAGTTTCTTGTTGGCGGCTCTTTCCGAAAGAATATTTGTAAGTTCAATTACCATATCCTTTGTGGAATAGTTGACCGGAATAATCTCCATCTTGCCTGCTTCGATTTTTGAAAAATCGAGGATATCATTTACAATACCGAGCAGGAATTTACTTGAATTGCCGATTGTGCCTGCATATCCGAGTATGTCGGGGTCGTTACACTCTCTGAGTATCATTTCGTTCATGCCCATGATACTGTTGATGGGTGTACGGATTTCATGAGACATATTGGCCAGGAATGCGGACTTTGCTTCGTTGGCGGATTCGGCTCGCACTACTTTTGCTTTATCTTCAATAATCAGGTTGATTTCTTCGAATATATCTGTGCACAGGATAACGATTATTGCAAGACAGTAGAGCATATCTGCGTTTATCTTTATAAATCCAAACAGCTTTAACAGTAACAATATCTGCAGGGGATAAAGCGTACACAGCAGCATGCCGATTCTTTTGTATTCTTTGAACAAGCCTGCTTTTATATCTTTAATAACCCCATAGGCGATGGTAGTTCCGACAATGATGTAAATCGGAACGTAAACAAGACAGATACGCAATGAATCAACGACCGATGTAAGGATCAACGGTGTTGATATCAGAACTATTGCGAGCATCAGTATGTAAAGCAGATTGTAATATTTGCAATATCGGTTCTTTTGGAATTCATTAAGATACATAAGATATGAAATCCATGTCATTGCGGCGAACGCAAATCCAAAGTCAAACAATATCGTAACGTTTGGGAAAAGAAGCTGCCTGGAGTCGGAATAGCAAAGCAGATAAACCGAGGTATTCAACATTGATAAAGCAAGCCATATTAACGGCATACGGAATTTTTTGCGCATATATACTATTGCGCAGATGATTAGCATTACAAGTCCGATAGCGGCATTCATAACCTCAAGCAGCATTGATATACCATCGGATTGAATAAGGTTGTACCACAAACTGTCAAGAGGACCCATGTTGATGGGGTTTGTTGCAGTAGCAAATCTGCCGCGGCCGATATATTCTACACGGAGAGTTTTCTTTGCATCGGTATTGTCCAAAGGCACGAAAAGATATCTGCTTACGTTGGATGAGCCCCATTTCCTGATTTTGGCGTTGTCGTATTCAACTCTCAAAATGTCGTCGATATATACATAAATAGCCTGCGAGGAACTTCGAATGGACAGAAAAGAACCTATGGAGATGGTGTCGTCCAAGGTGTACTCAAGCGTAAGCGGAGGCTCATCTACGGAATCCAAAAAGGTCGCATCGGATAGGGGGCCTATGTTTTCTCGTGTTCCGTCCGCGTACACACGTGTCCAATCTCCGGTAAGCTCTTTCAGATATTTATACTTTCCGATGTTTTCGGGAAGTAATTTTTCACCAATCAATATGACAGACACCAGGACGACTGTCAGTATTGTAAAGAAAACTTTGCATACGAAACTTATTTTTTCTTCTTTCTTCGAAATGGTATTCATCTTCGGTTCATGTCCCCACTTTATACGAATGAATGATTACGTAAAAAAACGAATATTAAATATAAAATAGCATTCGTTTATTAACGATTATGGCAGGATATTACTTATTATTAAATGTGAGAAAAACGGTTGATATACTACGCATATCAAGTATTAGTACTTGCTTGACAGCAAACAAAATCGATTGATATACTGACAAGTACAAGCGGTAGTGCTTTCCGAATGGAAATATCTATTTCTTGTATACAAAACAATATACTGTTTTGTTTATATAGTAATAAATAGTTGGAGGTGCAGATTTGAAGAAAGTAAAAGTTATTATTGCATTAGGAGTCGCGATTGCCGCACTTGCGTTATTGGCCGGTTGCGGGAAAGCCCAAATTGATTTGAACAAATATCTGACGGTTACGGTATCAGGATATGACGGCTATGGGACTGCTTCGGTTGAACTCGACTGGGATGCTATTGAAGAAAAGTACGGTAGCAAGTTGAAATACGGGAATCTTGCAATGAAGGAGTACGGTGGCCTTTTAAACTACATGACTCCGATGGATGTACTTGAGGATTGTGTAAATGTTACACTTAGCGAGTCAAGAGGACTCGAAAACGGAGATAAGCTTCAATACAAGTTTAAGGTTGATGAGGATTATTCCGGGTATGTGAATTGTTCACTTAAGTATGTCGATGGAGATCAGGTTGTTAAGAGTCTCGATCCAATCAAATCTTTTGACGCTTTTGCAGATGTGAGTGTAACATTTTCGGGTGTTGCTCCTCAGGGAAGCGCAACTGTTGAATACACCGGAGACAGGCTGAGCAAGTATGATGTTACTGCGGATAAGGTTTCGTCACTTAAAAATGGTGATACGATTACCGTTACTATCTCGGACAACGTTGTTGAAAAATGTATACAAAATTATGGCGAGGCTCCGGCGGAGCTTAGTAAAACGTATACGGTATCGGGACTTAGCTATTATTTGTCGTGCGCTTCCGAGTTAACATCGGAGATTATGAATAAAGCAAAAGAAGATGCAAAGGATGTTATTTTAGCTTATGCCGCCAAAAGCTATGATAAGACGTCAGTGTTGGGAGAGTTAAAATACGAAGGATATATTTTTGAATCGATAGATTTGTCGAAAAATGTATATTTTATACCTTCTTATAATGACTTGATATTGGTGTTCTCGGGAATGCTTAGCAGTACTGCAAACAATTTTGTGGATTCGAAAGTTTATTTCCCCGTAAAAATCGAAAACATGCTGATGGATTCCGAAATAACGTATAGTGTGCAATCCAGTATTCATGGATCGTTTATTCTGCCCGGAGGTTACTATTATTCAAACGGTTACAAGAATCCTTATGAATGCTATGAGAGTATGGCACTGGTAAATAAAGATAGCTATATAATTGAATTCGGAGATGGCTTTGAACAATATACAACATGCACCAATATTGATAAGCTTTCAGATGTTACGGAAGAGTTAAGAAGTGCGCTGTATGAGGACGCTAAAAGTATCATTATGAGTAAGTTTAACTACTGGCTTCCTCAAACCGCATACCTTTCAGATTTGGGATATCTGGGTGCATATATGCTTAATGTAAAGGATTCGGCTAGTAATCTTTATGACGTTGATAATGACTATATTATGGTGTGCGCTGCAACATTAAACGATAGCAGTAATTTGTTCGAGAGTATTACGCTATATTTTGCAGTAGAATTTTCAGACATAGAGAAAGTTGCAAATGAGTATTATGTGTCGTCAATGACGACCAATTTGAAAGGAACTACCAGTATACCGAATACATGGTATTCCAGCTGTGGATACGCGAATGCTACGGATTTGTTTAACGATTTTGTTACATCAAATCGTGACAGATACAAATATGAAATGACAGAGGAGTTAAAGCAGTTTGGTGAATAAAAGTATGAATCAGTAATGCAAAAGGTTGTTTGCCGATGTGAGGGTCTCCTCAGGGCAAACAACCTTTTTGATTTTTTAATTAAAAGATTTGAATTTAAAGTCTTAATAATGAAATTTTTTGTTTGTTTCGTACTTTGGCTCGCAAGTTAAGTTCATGCCGAGCTTTTTGAAAATCTTTTCATCAACAGGTGAAAGAATGACTGTTGAGTGTATTTCGCAGCCTTTAAGCATCGGAAGCTGCTCAAGGGCAATTCCGGAGGCTGCGTTGGTGGCGGCGCTTACGGAAAGAGCTATGAGAACTTCATCGGTGTGCAGGCGTGGATTTATACTTCCCAAAAAGTTTGTTTTGAGCGTCTGTATGGGCTCAAGAGCCTCTTTGGTGACAAGGTGGATGCGGTGGTTAATGCATGCAAGCTCTTTCATGGAATTAATGAGGGCAGCAGCACTTGCACCTAAAAGGTCGGTTGTTTTGCCGGTAATGAGCTTACCGTTGGGAAGCTCTATCGCAACGGCGGGGTGACCGGTTTCGGCTTCGCGCTCGAGAGCTGCATTTACAACGGCGCGGTCTGAAGCAGTAATGTTAAGGTTCTTCATAAGAAGCTCAAGCTTGTAGACTGTTTCGCGGGTGCCGATTCCTTTCTTTTGGTCGCACAGAGCTGTGTAGTAACGGCGCAGGATTTCCTGTTTGGAAGCTTCAATGCAGACTTCATCGTCGATAATGCAATTGCCGACCATATTGACACCCATGTCTGTGGGAGATTTGTAGGGACATTCGCCCAAAATCTGAGTGAAAATCTCCTTGAGAACAGGGAATATTTCAACATCGCGGTTATAGTTTACTGCGGGAAATCCGTATGCCTCGAAGTGATAAGGGTCTAACATGTTTACGTCGTTTAAATCGGCGGTAGCAGCTTCGTATGCTATGTTTACCGGATGGTTAAGCGACAGATTCCAAATCGGGAAAGTCTCGAATTTAGCATAGCCGGCCTTGATGCCGCGCTTGCTTTCGTGATAAAGCTGTGACAAACAGGTAGCCATTTTGCCACTTCCGGGACCGGGTGCAGTGACAACGACCAAAGGCTTTGTTGTTTCAATATATTCATTTTTGCCGTAACCGTTTTCGCTTACGATAAGGGGAATGTTTCCGGGGTATCCCTCGATGGGATAGTGAAGGTATGACTTAATGTTGAGGGCCGAAAGCTTGGCGCGGAATGCATCTGCGGCAGGCTGCCCGGAATATTTGGTGATGACAACGGAGCCTACATAGAGGCCCATTTCGGTGAATGCGTCGATTAATCTTAAAACGTCTAAATCGTAGGTGATACCGAGGTCGCCGCGTTTTTTGTTTTGCTCAATGGCATCGGCTCCGATGGCGATGACAATTTCTGCTTGTTCCTTAACCTTAAGAAGCATCTTGAGTTTACTGTCGGGCTCAAAACCCGGAAGAACCCGGGCTGCGTGATAATCGTCAAACAGTTTTCCGCCAAATTCCAAGTACAATTTGTTACCAAAAGAAGAAATTCGCTCTTTGATCCTTTCGGATTGAGTCTTAAGATACTTCTCGTTGTCAAATCCAATTTTCATGGTTTGCCTCCAAATCTTTATCCTTAATGATTTTAACTATAAAAGATTTTCTTTTCAAGTAAAATAGCGAAAGAATAATTATCAAAAATGGCTCAAAACTTCTCGATAAACTCTGTAAAAAAGCAACAAAGCGACCGATAAAATATTGAGAATAATGCTAAATTATTGTAGACTCTTGTATATATCCCCCTGTGGAAAAGGAGAAAATTATGCCTGGTGGAATGGGTGGGTCTTTAGGACCCAGAGGTTTTTTAACCGATGAAGAAAAAAAGAATGCGCCGAAGGTTACGGGTGCATTGCTTAAAAGGATTTTGGGGTATTTAAAGCCGTATTGGCTTCAGTTTGCTTTTGTATTTATTACTATTCTGATTTCTTCGGTAGTGGGTCTGCTTCCCTCGATATTTACCGGGAAAATCGTCGATGAAGCTTTGGTAGACAAAGACTTTGCCAAGCTGATTCAGCTTCTTTTGGCGGCATTTGTGTCACTTACAATCAGTCAGGTTATCGGTGTGCTCGAAAGCTACATAAATGCATGGATTTCACAGAGAATTATTTTCGATATGAAGAATCAGATGTACAAGCATCTGCAGTACATGCCGCATTCTTTCTTTACAACCGAGAAGCAGGGTGACATTATCACCCGCATGAATACTGACATAAGTGGTGTAAGCTCCGTTATCAGCGGTACTCTTTCAAGTATCGTCAGCAATATTGCAACTGTTGTTACAACGCTTGTTGCATTACTTACCATGAACTGGCAGCTTGCGATTATCGGTATTGTTGTGATTCCGCTCCTTGTTATCCCCACAAAATCAGTCGGCAAGAATCGTTTTAAACTGTTAACCGAATCTCAGGCCAAGCACGATGAAATGAACCAGGTAATTAATGAAACACTCAGTGTTTCGGGCTCCATGCTTGTAAAGATTTTTACCCGTGAGGAAAAGGAATACGAGAATTTCGTAAGGGTAAATGAAGAAGTTACCGCACTTTCGATGAAGGAACAGAGAAGCGGTAAGTGGTTTAGGGTTGTAATGGGGATGTTTACCCAGCTCGGCCCGTTATTGATTTATTTTGCGGGCGGTTACCTGATTATCCGAAATATCGACAGTACACTTACCGTAGGTACCATTACGGCAGTTGTGGCACTTGTTAACAGACTTTACAGACCTGTCGAATCGTTGCTTAATATTTCGGTTGATTTCACAAGGTCACTTGCCTTATTTACACGTATATTTGATTATTTCGACAGGGAAAATACAATCGTTTCTCCTAAGGACGGTTTAAAGCCCGATGTTACCGACAAGGATATCGTATTCGATCATGTAGCGTTCCAATACACCGACGATAAGCCTTTGCTTACGGATGTTAATTTCACGATTCCGGGTGGCAAGATGTATGCGATTGTCGGTCCTTCCGGTTCGGGTAAGTCTACGGTCGTGAACTTTATACCGCGTCTTTATGATGTATGCGCAGGCTCGGTAAAGATTGCCGGCGTCGACGTTAAGGATTTTGACCTGAAATATCTTCGCGAGAATATCGGCGTTGTTACACAGGATACATATCTTTTCAACGGAACTATTAGAGAAAACCTTCTTTATGCAAAAGAAGATGCTACGCAGGAAGAAATCGAAAACGCCTGCAAGATTGCAAGCATTCATGATTTTATAACAAGGCAGCCGCAGGGTTATGATACGGAAGTCGGCAACCGCGGGCTTAAGCTTTCGGGCGGTGAAAAGCAGCGTATTTCCATAGCCCGCGTTATTTTAAAGAACCCCAGGATTCTTATTCTTGACGAGGCAACCTCGGCATTGGATTCTATTTCCGAAAATGCTATTCAGGACGCACTCGAGCGCATGATGGAGAATCGTACGAGCATTGTTATTGCCCACAGGCTTTCCACTATTTTGAAGGCAGATAAGATTCTTGTGGTGAATAACGGTGTTATTTCCGAGCAGGGTACGCACGATGAATTGCTGGCTCTTAACGGAACATATCGTGAACTTTATGAAACTCAGTTCAGAACTGCAATTTCTTACGAAACGGGTCATAGCGGGCAGACTGCTTTTGATATTGAAACATTGTCGGCAGACTATGATGTCAGAAAGATTACCGAGGCGGATATTTCGGATGTATATTCGCTTTGCAAGGCAAACACCAAGTATTACAGTTACCTGCATATAGAGCCTACCAGGCAGAATCTTACCGAGGTTATCAGTGAAATGCCCGAAGGCACAAAGCCCGAAGATAAGCACTTTGTGGGCTTTTACGGCAAAGATGACAACCTTGTCGCAATACTGGATTTGATTACGGGCTATCCCGAAAACGATGATGCATTCATCGGTTGGTTTATGGTAGATGCCAAGCTGCAGGGGCAGGGAATCGGCTCACAGATTTTCGCGGATATAAGGGCAGCGCTTCATTCAAGAGGGTATGATTATTTGTCACTTGGCTGCATTACAGAAAATGAAGAAGCAATAAACTTCTGGATCGGCCAGGGCTTTAAGCCTACGGGTCAAATTACGGATACAGACGATTATTCGGTTGAAAAATACGGCAGAAGCATATAACTGCGATGATTTCTTTTAGCCTTATTTTATTCTTTTTTAATGATAAGTGCCTTGCGTGGGTATTTTTTCGTTATTATAATTACTAGATAAGGCTATAACCATCCCGCCTTGGCGGGGTAAGATATGGAGAAGTATGAACAGCGATAATAATAATCCTAATAACAGTAACAATAATCAAAACGGTAACGAGCCGAAGCGGCCGCGTATAGCACCGATGCTGGTGGCGGTTTTATTTATTCTGCTTTTGTCGAGCTATCTTTCAAAAGTAGTTACCAGTCAGACCACCAAAGAGATTTCATACAATAAATTCCTTGAAATGGTTCAAAACAACGAGGTAAAGAAGGTTGTAATTACCAGCAGCGTTATTACCATTACCCCGGTTGCGGATACTCAGGAAAACCGTTTCGCGGGTGTGTCAAAGATTTCTTATTGCACCGGTGTTGTTGAGGACAGTGAAACTCTTACCGCGAGATTGCTTGAGGCAGGTATAGAGGTCAGTGGTGAAATCCCTAATAATTCAGGAGTGTTGTTTTCCATTCTGCTGACATACGTGCTTCCCATTGTTTTGTTTTTCCTGCTTATGAGTTTTCTGTCAAGGCGCATGAGCGGTGGCGGCATTATGGGTGTCGGCAAGTCCAATGCAAAGGTCTATGTGCAGAAAGAAACAGGTGTAACATTTAAGGATGTTGCAGGTGAAGACGAAGCCAAGGAATCATTGGTGGAGGTTGTAGACTTTTTGCATAATCCCGGAAAGTATTCCAAAATCGGCGCCAAACTTCCCAAAGGTGCATTGCTGGTGGGTCCTCCCGGTACCGGTAAAACTTTGCTTGCAAGGGCTGTTGCCGGTGAAGCACATGTACCGTTCTTTTCACTTACGGGTTCCGACTTCGTGGAAATGTTTGTGGGTGTCGGTGCATCGCGTGTGCGTGAGCTGTTTAAGGATGCTTCGAAAAGCGCGCCCTGTATTATTTTCATAGATGAAATTGATGCGATAGGACGTTCCCGCGATTCTAAGTATGGTGGCGGTAACGAAGAACGTGAGCAGACACTTAACCAGCTGCTTTCGGAGATGGATGGTTTCGATCCGTCCAAGGGTATATTTATACTTGCGGCTACCAACAGACCCGAGATACTTGATAAGGCATTGTTGCGCCCGGGCCGTTTTGACAGACGTATTATTGTAGATAAGCCTGATTTGAAAGGCCGTGTTGACATTTTGAAAGTTCATGCCAAAGATGTGTTGATGGATGATACGGTTGACCTTGATGCAATTGCCCTTGCCACTTCGGGTGCCGTAGGCTCTGACCTTGCAAATATGATTAATGAGGCAGCCATCAATGCAGTTAAGGAAGGCCGTGAATATGTATCTCAGAAGGATTTATTCGAGGCCGTTGAGCAGGTTCTTGTCGGTAAGGAAAAGAAAGACCGCGTAATGAGTACCGAAGAGCGACGTATCGTTTCTTATCACGAAGTCGGCCATGCTCTTGCGGCAGCTCTTCAAAAGAATGCGGAGCCCGTTCAGAAGATTACGATTGTTCCCCGTACAATGGGTGCTTTAGGGTACGTGATGCAGGTTCCCGAAGAAGAAAAATACTTAGATACCAAGAAAGAACTTCTCGAAATGCTGGTGGGCCTTGTTGCCGGCCGGGCAGCCGAGGAAATTGTTTTTGATACCGTTACATCCGGCGCGGCCAATGATATTGAGCGCGCAACGTCAATTGCCCGCAGCATGATTACACGTTTCGGTATGAGTGAGCGTTTCGGCCTCGTGGCACTTGAAACTGTTGAAAGCCAGTATCTTGAAAATCGTCGTGTACTTAATTGCAGTGAGGTTACGGAAGCTCAGGTAGACCAGGAAGTAATGATTATTTTAAGGGATGCTTACGAAACCGCCAAGAAACTGTTGAGTGAGAACCGCGAAATCCTTGATAAGATTGCCGCTTTCCTGATTGAGAAGGAAACGATAACCGGTAAGGAGTTCATGGAAATATTCCGACGCGAAAAGGGTTTACCCGATCCGGAGGAAGAAAAGGCCGAGGAAGAGCCGGAAACGGCAGCCGATACGGCTGAAATCGTAACCAACGAGGAATCGAATGTTTGATATTCAGGAAGAATTAAGTAAACTCCCGCATAAGCCGGGAGTTTATCTTATGCATGACGTAAGTGACAATGTAATATACGTCGGCAAGGCCAAGAACCTTTACAATCGGGTAAGGTCTTATTTTCGCGCTTCGACACCGCATACGGCTAAGATTAACCGTATGATTTCACTGATCGATCACTTTGAGTATATAGTTGTGGACTCCGAGCTTGAGGCGTTTGTGCTTGAGAATAACCTCATCAAGGAATACAACCCCAAATATAATACTCTTCTTAAAGATTCAAAAACTTATCCCTATATTAAGATAACCGTAAATGAAGATTATCCGCGTGTGTTCATGGTACGTTCCACCGGCAAGGATAGGGCGCGTTATTTTGGCCCTTATACGAGTGCGCAGGCGGTTCACGACACAATCGAAACGTTAAATGCGACATATGGCCTCCGCGTATGCAATAAAGCGTGCAAATACGGCGAGGCAAACGATCGCCCATGCCTTAATTATCACATGGGACGTTGCGTGGCTCCGTGCACGGGAAATGTTACGAAAGAAGAGTACAAAGATCGTATTTTCAAAGCCATCGATTTTATGAACGGAAATGACAAGAGTATCATTCGCGAGTTAAAGGAAAAGATGACGGAATGCTCTGAAAATCTCGAATTTGAAGAAGCCCTGAAATACCGTGAACTTATTGAAAGCCTGCAAAGAATTGTGGAGCGACAGAAAATTACCGATACAGATGATAAAGACCGCGATGTAATCGGACTGGCAACAGATGAGACCGATGCGGTGGTTCAGGTATTCTTTATACGTGACGGCAGGATGATAGGTCGCGAACATCATCATATTGCGGAGACCGAAGAGCTTACCCCCAGGGAAATACTAACCGAGTTTGTGAAGCGCTATTACACGGGAACGCCGTATGTACCGCATGAAATAATGGTTCCTTTTGAAATAGACGAGGCGGCCGAAATTGAAGAGTGGCTGTCGTATGTGAAAGGGCGACGTGTTAAGCTGCTTTTCCCTAAAATCGGTGCAAAAGAAAAATTTGTGGAGCTTGCAAACACTAATGCCGAAATGGTTTTAAAGCACGATAAAGAAAAAATACTGCTTGAAGAAAAGCGCACAAAAGGCGCGATGGAAGATTTGTGTGCTCTGATAGGAATTGATAATTTGAGCCGTGTGGAAGCGTTTGATATTTCAAATACGAACGGCTTTGAAAACGTTGGCTCGATGGTAGTGTTCGAGGGCGGCAAACCCGTTAAAGGCGACTATAGGAAGTTTAAGATTAAATCTGTCGAGGGACCGGATGATTACGCCTGCATGTATGAAGTTTTGTCCAGAAGATTCTTACATGGCTTTGAAGAAAAAAAGCGTCTTGATGAGGAAAATCTTGAAAAGGCATACGGAAGTTTCGCAAGATTTCCCGACCTTATATTGATGGATGGCGGACGCGGACAGGTCAATGTATGTAACAGAGTTTTGAGTGAGCTTAAACTGTCCATACCCGTGTGCGGTATGGTAAAGGACGATAACCATAATACAAGAGGTTTATACGTTGACGGGGTTGAAATTGACATAGACAAACATTCCGAAGCGTTCAAACTGATAACAAGAATCCAGGATGAAGCGCACCGATTTGCGATAGAATATCATAAGAGCCTGAGAGCCGGCAGACAGGTACATTCGGTACTGGAAGACATTCCGGGAATCGGCCCTGCCCGTCGCAAAGCTCTAATGCGCAGTTTTCAGTCCATCGAGGAAATCAGACAGGCTTCCCTTGAAAGGTTGCAGGCGGTTGACTCTATGACACCGAATGCCGCTATGGCAGTATACAAATTTTTCCATGCGGACTTTGAATAGAAAAGCAATTGTGTTACACTAAAATTTAAAGTAGTTTGATCTTTAGGCTTTACTAATAATGTTTGGGAGGTATTTATGGCATCAGTTGCGTTATCAGCAGTTATTGAAAAAATGAAACTTGATAATCTTACCCCGGAAGTGGATATTTCCAAGATTAAGATTACACAGCCCGATATCAATCGTCCCGCTCTTCAGATGGCAGGTTATTTTGAACACTATGATTCAACGCGTTTGCAGATAATCGGCTTTGTGGAATATACATATATGGAGAGTCTGACACCCAAAAAGAAACGCGACGCCTACGAAAAGCTTCTTTCGCATGAGACACCGGCGTTTGTGTTCTGTCGTGAGTTAAAGCCCGATCCGATTTTTACCGAGATTGCGGTTGCACATAACATTCCTATTTTGATGACCAAGAAATCAACATCGGATTTTATGGCAGAGATTATCAGATGGTTGAATGTAAAACTTGCACCCTGTATTTCGATTCACGGCGTTTTGGTCGATGTATACGGCGAAGGTGTTCTTATTACCGGTGAAAGCGGCATAGGTAAGTCAGAGGCCGCACTTGAACTTATCAAGCGAGGCCATCGTCTTGTAACCGATGACGTTGTTGAAATTCGTAAGGTAAGTGATGATACGCTTATCGGCTCGGCTCCCGACATCACCAAGCACTTTATAGAGCTTCGCGGTATCGGTATTGTTGATGTTAAGACATTGTTTGGTGTATCCGCGGTTAAGGACACACAGTCAATAGATCTTGTAATCCGTCTTGAAGACTGGAACAAGGACAAAGAATATGACCGTCTCGGCCTTGAAGAAGAATATACGGAATATCTCGGCAATAAGGTTGTGTGCCATAACATTCCCATTCGCCCCGGTCGTAACCTTGCAATCATTTGCGAATCCGCAGCCGTAAACTATCGTCAAAAGAAGATGGGTTATAATGCCGCACAGGAGTTATATAAGAGATTTCAGCAGAACTTCGCTAATAAGCGTGAAGAGGAGTAATTCATTTATGGGTAAGTATGTATTTGGCGTAGATATCGGCGGGACAACCGTTAAGATGGGCCTTCTTGATACGGCAGGTAACATTATTGATAAATGGGAAATAACTACCCGCAAGCAGGATAATGGCGAAAACATTCTTCCCGATGTGGCTGATGCGATTGCCGCCAAGCTTAAAGAAAAGAATATAGACAAATCCGATGTCGAAGGTGTCGGAGTAGGCGTTCCGGGTCCTGTGGACGGTAACGGTACTATTCATTGTGCGGTTAATCTCGGCTGGGGAACATTTAACGTCAACGAGAAGCTTTCCGCACTTACGGGACTTAAAGCTGTTTCGGGTAATGATGCAAATGTAGCTGCACTTGGCGAAATGTGGAAGGGTGGCGGTCAGGGCTATTCAAGTATAGTTATGGTGACTCTCGGTACCGGCGTTGGCGGAGGTATTATTATTAACGGCAAAATACTTGCAGGCGCTTCGGGTGCCGCCGGGGAAATCGGCCACATTCACATTAACGATAACGAGGAACGCGCATGCGGTTGCGGCAACAAGGGATGTTTGGAACAGTACGCTTCCGCAACGGGTATATATCACATAGCCGTCAGACGTTTTGGCGAATGGAAAAAGAACACTTTACTTACAAAGAATGATTTATCGACCCGCGCGGTGTTTGACGCTGTTAAAAAGGGCGATGAACTGGCTGTTGAAATAGCAACGGAATTCGGTGAATATTTGGGTAAAGGCCTCGCAGTTATTGCCTCGACCGTTAATCCCGAGGCTTTTGTAATCGGTGGCGGTGTATCCAAGGCAGGTCCTGTTCTTATGGATTACTTTGTGAAGCCCTTCAAAAAGTATGTTTTCAGCGGTGCAGGCGATTCCAAAATGGTACTCGCTACCCTTGGCAATGATGCCGGAATGTACGGCGCCGCAAAGCTTGTATTGGAATAATTAAATGAACGATGTTTTTTTGACTGATCTTTACAATATAATAGAGGCGGCAAACATTCGTGAACATGAGCCCATGAAGAACCATACGACGTTTAAAGTCGGGGGGGCTGCGAGAGTGATGGTTGATGTTGACAAAGAGGAATCGCTCATTAATGTTTTGACACTTATTAAAAAGCACGATGTACCGTTCTTTTTACTGGGAAACGGCAGTAACCTTTTGGTGGCGGATTCGGGCTATGACGGTGTGGTAATAAGGCTCACGGGCGAGTTTAAAAATATCAGTGTCTGCCGGGGCACAATAGAGGCGGGTGCATCGGCAAGGCTTTTTGCGGTATGCACAGCTGCACGTGACAATGCACTTTCCGGTCTTGAGTTTGCATATGGAATTCCCGGATTTGTGGGCGGCGCAATGGTTATGAATGCGGGAGCCTATGACGGCGAAATGTCCATGGTGGTTAATCGTGTAAAAGTGCTCGATGTTGACAGCATGTGTGTGCTTGATATGTCAAACGGCGATATGAAATTCGGGTATCGTGACAGTATTGTCAAGCATAAGCCGTACATTGTTTTGAGCGCCGTATTCGGGCTTAAAAACGGTTCAAAAGAAGATATATCTTCTAAAATGAATGATTTTATGATGCGTCGTCAATCCAAGCAGCCGCTTGAGTTTCCGAGTGCGGGCAGTACGTTTAAACGCCCGACCGGTTACTATGCAGGCAAGCTTATTGAAGATTCGGGCTTAAAGGGCGCCCGTGTCGGTGGTGCCTGTGTGTCACCGAAGCATTGCGGATTTGTGATAAATGATGATAATGCAACCGCAACCGATATTTACAGACTCATGAGTCTGGTAACCGATACCGTTCGTGAAAAATTCGGTGTGGAGCTTGAAGCTGAAGTTATCAAAGTAGGTTCTTTTGATGAATGTTAATAACGTCTTTTAACAGACGGAACGGAGTTTGAAATGAGAATCGTTGTAGTAACGGGTATGAGTGGTAGCGGAAAGCGTACCGCAATGAAGATGCTTGAAGATGTCGGCTACTATTGCGTAGACAACCTTCCGGTTATGCTTATCGACAAATTCATAGACCTTGTATCGGGTAAGGGCTCAGAGCTTGATAAGGTGGCCATGGGAATAGATGCGCGCTCCGATCAGCCTTTTGAGAAGGTTGTAAAGATTTTAAACGGTGCCCGTAAATCTCAAAGTTTCAAACTGGAAATTCTTTTTTTGGAAACCTCTGATGATGTTTTGTTAAAACGCTACAAAGAAACGCGTCGTGTGCATCCGCTTGCGCTTACCGGCAGGGTTGATGATGGTATTCAGGCCGAGCGTGAAGTGCTCAAAGAGATTAAGAACATTTCCGATTATATTATCGATACTTCAAATTTGCTTACAAGGGAGCTTAAGGTCGAGCTTGATAAAATTTTTGTGGAAGATAAAAAGTTCGATAACCTTATGGTAAATATTGTTTCCTTTGGCTTTAAATACGGAATCCCGCAGGACGCCGACCTTGTATTCGACGTCAGATTCCTGCCGAATCCGTTTTACATCGATGAGCTTAAAGAAATGACCGGTCTCGATAAACCTGTACAGGATTATGTGCAAAGCTTTCCCGAGACGGAAACTTTTATGAATATGCTGGAGAATATGCTTAAGTTTCTTTTGCCTAACTATGTTAAAGAAGGAAAATATCAGTTGGTAATTGCAATAGGATGTACAGGCGGACATCACAGAAGTGTTACACTGGCAACTGAATTGTATAAGCACCTGGGACAGATAGGTAACTATGGATTAACGCTTTCTCACAGAGATGTAAAGAGATAGGTGAGTTATGTCTTTTGCAACTGATATTAAGGAAGAACTTGTTAAGATTCTGCCGCACGAGAAACATTGCAAAGTTGCAGAGCTTTCGGCCTTGGTGAAGTGTATCGGAAGGTTAAATTATGAGGAGTGCAGCCTCACAATTGAAAGCGAAAATGCTTATGCTGTCAGAAAATGCTTTACATTACTTAACAAAACATATAATATTAATACTGGCGTTTTTGAAAAAGAATGTCAGGATGGACCCGTAAGTGTTACATTTACGGATCGGGAAGGCATTACAACGGATTTTCTTTATGCTCTTTCCGTTGATAATCCCTTGAAACTGCTTGACAAAGACTGTTGTAAGCGTGCATATTTAAGGGGTTCCTTTTTGGCAGCAGGGTATATAGGCGATCCCGGTAAAGGTTATCAGTTCGAAATTGTATCGGATGATGTACAGTTTGCACGTCTTACGGATATAATTCTTAAGAACTATGACGTAAATGCCAAGCAGGTGATGCGTAAGAAATATTTTGTTACGTATCTTAAAGACTTTGAATCTATTTCGGATGTACTTAATATTCTGGGGGCGCATAAGGCTATGATGGGTTACGCCGAAGCGCGAATAGTAAGGGACGTTCGAAACGATATAAATCGTCGCAATAATTGTGACATGGCAAATATTACCAAAGCAGTTAATGCCGCCGGCAGACAGATTGAAGATATTGAATATATAGCCAATACCGTCGGCCTTGGCAATCTGCCACATTCTCTTATGGAAATAGCAAATGTAAGACTCGAGCATCCGGAAAGCTCTTTAACAGAGCTTGGGCAAATTTTGGACCCGCCGGTTGGCAAGTCGGGGGTAAACCACAGACTCAGAAAGTTGTGTGACTATGCTGAGAGCTTACGTAAGGAAAGGGAGAAACGGGAATGACAAAAAAAGACACTACTATTAAATTAACAGGTGGAATTGAGGCAAGACCGGTAGCAATGCTTGTACAGGTTGCCAGCCAGTATGAAAGTTCAGTTTATATTGAATTGGAAAACAAGCACGTTAATGCCAAGAGTATTATGGGTATGATGAGCATTGGCTTAAACGCAGGTACGGAAGTTACTGTTATTGCCGATGGTAATGACGAAGAAGAAGCTGTTGAAGGTGTTACAAAGTTCTTAAACGGCGAGGAATAAAATAGTTCAGTAAAGCCCGCGATATATGTCGCGGGCTTTTTTGCCGGGAATTTTTTTGCTTTTACAATAAGGTCAAAATACTATAAAAAAAACTCCCATAAAAAGGGAGGATGCCAGGTAAGGTTACTTACCTGGCAATTATTATGAAAAAGTTTTTAAGTATTTATCAACTTTTGGTATAGGCTTTTTTGTTTTCTATGATATTACTATAATCTATAATCGTGACAATTTAATGTTATGTAAATTAACAAATCGGAAACAAAATGTGAACAAAATATGAACAAAGGTGGTTCGAATTGAACCACCTTGCGTAGCAATAGCATTTATTAACCTGAAGTTAACAGACAATTAAAACAATCTTAAGATATTAACAATGAATTAACGTTGCAAAATCTATTTATGCCTCGACAGAAACGGTTTCCATAACTTGGTCTTCGAGGGGTCTGTCGGACCAGTCGGTACGGGTTGTGGCAATTTTGTTGACAACATCCATGCCTTCAATGATCTTACCGAAGGCTGCGTACTGACCATCTAAATGGGGTGCATTTTTGTGCATAATAAAGAACTGGCTGCCTGCGGAATCGGGGTTTGCGGAACGCGCCATAGAGATAACACCGGCTTCGTGTTTTAAGTCGTTTTTAACGCCGTTGCCGGAAAATTCGCCCTTGATGGAATAACCGGGGCCGCCGCAACCGGTACCCTCGGGATCGCCACCCTGAATCATAAAGCCGTTGATAACACGGTGGAAAATAAGACCGTTATAAAAGCCTTTGCCGGCAAGCTCCACGAAATTCTTAACTGTAATCGGCGCAACATCGGGGTAAAGCTCGAGCTTCATGATGTCGCCGTTTGCCATCTTAATTGTAACTATGGGATTAGACATTTTTATCACTCCTTGTATTTATTTCTTTTTCATTATGATAAAATATCTTTAAAGGAAAGTAAATGAATAAAATATTATTATTGATGGTAAAGCAGACGGGCTTTTTAAAAGCAAATGCCTTTATACGCAGAATGCGTAGGGCGGGAATATATGTATGGTATCAGAAGTTTTACGAGGTTGAGCTTCTGACCGATATTTCGGAAGATACACTTGTGATTGTCGATTCATACGCTGCCTACGACGGGTTAAAGAAGCGCGGTGTGGAGACATTGATTTGTATTCAAAAAGAAAACGACATGGATAACTTTCCCGGTGCTAAGTATTTTGTGATGGATGTCGAAAATACCGAACCCGATTATTTTGATAAAGTATATAGGCGCATTAAAAATATTCCCTGGGAAATTCTTGAAACAAAGCGCCTTCGCATTCGGGAAACCATTGAATCCGATGTGGATGAGTTTGTAAAGATATACAGCAATCCCGAAGTCACCAGATATACCGAAAATTTATATGGTAATCCTGACGAGGAACGCGAGTATGTAACAATGTACCGTGAAACCGTATACGCAACCGGAGGCTACGGCATATGGACGGTTATACGCAAAGCTGACGGGCGCATTATCGGACGAGCCGGAATTACGGCACGTGCGGGGTTTGACAATTACGAGGTCGGCTTTGTGATAGGCGCCGATTATTGGCATCAGGGTTACGGAATTGAGGCGGTAAGTGCAGTCATGGAATTTGCCCGTGATAATAACCTTGGTGTTATTAATGCATTGGTAATGCCCGAAAATGTACAATCAATTAGATTATTAAGTAAACTTGGGTTTTCTTTTGACTCGAGACTGTTACTTAACAACTGTGAATATAATATGTACAAATGTTAACAATCTGTTAAAATGAAATGGGTTTCAAATATCTCCATTGCAAGTATCAAAATTCGTGTGCTATAATTCGATTCGTACATGGGCGAGATACTTTATGGGTAATCTTTCATTTTACTTGTGAAAAATAACAGATTTTTCACACTATATGTTAGAAAGAGAGTGTATCAGGTTCGTGAGCAACAAAAAACATATTCTTATCGTTGATGATGACATAAATATGTTGAAGCTTCTTAGGATGTTTCTGGCAGATGACTATCAGGTTACGATTGTCGATTCCGGGAAACAGGCATTGGAGTATGTGGTAAAGCATACACCGGATCTTATGTTGCTTGACTATATGATGCCACTTTTCGATGGCCCTCATGTTCTGGAAATTCTCAGAAAACGTGAAGAAACAAAGAATATGCCGGTGTTGTTCCTGACTTCTGTCACAGAGCGCGACAAGATTATACAGTGTCTTGCTCTTAATCCTCGGGGTTATCTCATTAAGCCGATATCCCGTGAGGAATTACTGCAGCGAGTTGGAGAAATACTTAACACGGATTGATGGTGTTAGTTCAAGGAGTGCAGCAATGCACTCCTTTTTTTCTGCGTAAACTGTTAAATATTCAGAGGATTTGTTTATGAAGAAAGTTTCATTATTATCAATTGCGCTTTTGCTGCTTTTGACAGCATGCAGCAGCGAGGAACAGGTAAAGAAAGTACAGATTGATGCTGCTGAAACAAACGATAAGGGCTACGAACTTGTCGATTGCTCCAGACAGGATATCCGCGAGGAGTTAACCGCTTCTTTAACATACAGCGTCACAAAGAGCGAGAACTATTCTTTTTCCGTAAAGAATAAGATTGTTGAGTTTGTGTATGTAAAAAAAGGCGATACGGTTAAAAAGGGCGATGTTCTGGCCGTTCTCGAAAGCGAGGATTTGGACAGTAAGCTGCGGGATTTGAAATTTGAGCTTGAGGGTGAACAGTTAAATCTTAAGCACACAATAGAAACCCGCGATAATGCTATCGAAACCGAAGAATACATGTATCTTTACACAAAAATGACCGATGAAGATACGAAAGCGCGTGACGAGGCAGTCGAAAGCATCAACAAAAGCTATGAGTCTACCATTAAATCAATTGAAGATCAGATTACGATTACCACAATGAAAATCGAAGACGTGGAGCAGGAATATAAAGATTCGAGACTTGTGGCGGGCTTTGACGGAATAGTTTCCTTCTGCAAGACAACGCTCGAGGGAAATATCGCAAATGTCGGCGAAGAGGTTATCAGAATTTACGAGCCTTCAACGTGTCTGCTTATCAGCTCAAATGCGGATATGGCCGAATACTTTGAAGAAGGCGTCAATTATGAGATGAAAATAGGTACCGGCTCGGCTGAACGTTTATATACGGTTACACCGTGCAATCTTGAGGATTGGGGCGAGAAGCTTTATTTTTCCCTGGTTGAGGCTACATCTGCCATTGCTGTAGGTGATTACGGCAAGGTTACAATTGTGACGGCTCAGAAAGAAAATGTTTTAAGTGTTCCGTCGAGCGCAGTTCACAAATCAGGTAAAGATCGATATGTCTACTATCTTGACGACAAGGGAGTCAAGCGCATGAAGTGGGTTAAAATCGGTCTTGTGGGAAAAGAGTATACGGAAATAGTCGAGGGCCTTTCGGAAGGCGAATACATAATCCTTAAATAAAAGGAGCCGTGGATATGAAATTATTTAAGCGCTTTGGCGCAATAGGCCTTGCAACGGTTATGTTAATGACCGGTTGCGGGGAAACGGAAGTTGTAAAAACAATAAAGGTACGGGAAACCTTAGAGGCAAAACCACAGACGATTGAAGTCACGAGACGCAATATCGAGGTTGCAACGTACTATGATGCGCAGGTCTTTTATGAACTTGAGCAGCTTTCTTTCCCTACAGAAGGCAATTTCGATAACTACACAGTAAATCTCGGAGATAATGTCAAAGAGGGACAGGTTTTGGCAACGTCCAAAACAACCGTCAGCGACAAACAGATAGAAAGTCTGCAGTCACGCGTTGACAGTTTAAAGAAAAACTATGAGTACAATTCCCTGATTAAGGATCTTGAACTTCAGAAACTGGAATTGGAGCTTGAAGTTATTTACGACGAGCTTGAAAAATTAAAGTATCCTTCGGATAAGTATACGGCAAAGTGTGTGGAAGCCGGGCGTAAGTATCGTCAGATTGAGACCAAAAAGCTTGAAATTCAGCAGATGCAGGAAGATTACGACTACGAATATCCGTATTATTACGATCAGCTTAAAACCGCAAAAGATTCTGCAGGCAAGAATATCATTAAAGCGCCGTTTGACGGAATTGTTGTTGCGGTTGAAGATATCCAGAGCGGGTACTATGTAGATCCCGAATCTTTCTACATTGCGGTTGCGAATCCGGATGTATTGTGCGTTTCGTGTGATTTCATGAGTGCAGAGTTTCTGGCAAGCTATAAAGAAGTATACATATTGATTAACGGCAAAAAGCACAGTGTCGAGTATGTGCCCGTGGATGAAAACCTCTATTCGCTTTTGAAAGCAAGGGATGCGGAAATACATTCGACGTTTATAATTACCGATTCCGACGGTAGCGTTAAGCCCGGCGATTATGCAACATTGGTTACTGTCAGAAAATCTGCAGAGAACGTTCTTTCAATTCCCGCGGAAATTATTATGAATGAAGGCGGAAAGCGATTCGTGTATGTTGAAGGCAAGGATGGCAAGGAGAAGCGTTACATTGAAACCGGAATTACAAACGGCGCATATACCGAAATTGTCAGCGGCCTTTCGGATGGGGAGGTTGTGTATGCAGGAAATTAGAAATTGTAAAAAGAAAACATCCAAATGCATAAAGCGGATTGCAACGGCAGCATTTCTTGCCGGAAGCCTTCTTTTGCAGGGATGCGGCTTAAATTTAAACTTGCGGACGGAATCGGGTTCCAATGCGCAGCTTGACCTTAACAGGAACGATTATCTGGCACTGGACATTTTGGAATCCGATGATGAAACATTGAATCCCACAAGCGTTTACGATACTTATGAGCTTAAGTACGATACTTTTCAAACGAGTGTATCCGATCAGAAGGTAAACATTTATGTCCCGATTGTGTATTCGGTAAACGCTGAATTTGACAGTGGTGAAATGTACTTTCAGAAGTTTCTGGTTTCAAGGTATTCGTATGTTCAGGCGGGAGATCCCATAGCCGAAATTACCATGAAGACCGATGCTGTTACCATTAAAGAGGCTGAGCTTAGCCTTGAGAGACTTAAAAACCAGTATCAGGATGCCAAAGACAGCTATACCGAGGCTAATGAGGACCGTTACGATGAACTCGAAGGGCTTGATGAAAATCATCAGCAGCTTAAGCATATCGGCTGGTACATAAATGATTTAAAGTGGTTACAGACCGAAACGAATTACCTTGAGCGCATCAAAAGTGCGGAGGACAACATAAAGCAGCTTAAAGAAAATGCCGCACGCACCACAGTAGTGAGCAATTTTACGGGCTTGGTAATGGAACTTGGTGACTTCGAACTGGGTCAGGAGCTTAAAAAGAATGAAGCGTTGCTTGCCATAGTTCCGGCGGATGGTATCTATGTGTCGGCAATTGACGCCAATAAAACACTTTCTTACGGCATGGATATGACACTGTCGGTTCGAGTAAACAGAACCACAAACAGGACCTATGATGCCACTATAATCAGTCCTCCTTCCAGGGCAACATATTTGGAACTCAATGACGGGAAAGCATATTTAAAGTTTAACGATATTTCGGCGATGGCCGATGCGCTTTACCGCGGAAATATTTATATGCATGGTATTACCAAACATATCGAAAATGTTCTTTTGGTTCCCAAACAGGCTGTCGAGGCCGGGGAAAATGTTTGCTATACAACGGTTTTGAAAGATGACGGAAGCCTTGTGCGTACTCCGTTTATCGCAGGCGGTAACAACAGCGAGTACTACTGGGTAATAAGCGGTCTTGAAGCCGGCATGAAGGTTATTGTCAATTAGTTGCAGTTGGTAAAAATGCTTTTGCAAGATACTACGTGTCGAATCCGTAGCGGAACATATCGATAACGTTACGCTAAATCCAATCGGATGCGAGTGCAGGATTAGAATGTTTTCACTGATTATTCAAAAATTACTACACAAAAAATGGATGGTAATTTGTCTGCTGATAGGCTATATTCTGCTGATTTCAGTAGCAATTTGCCACCCCATGTACAGGACATCTTCTTTTCAGAGAATGCTTACCGATGAGTTTAAGGCATATGAGGAGAAGTACAGCAAATGGCCTACCGTTTTTTCGGTCAATTATCGAAAAGCCGGCAAGAATACGGGCTTGAGCGTGTCTACGCTGGAAAACTTCATAGCTGAAGCCAATGAAGTCTTTGACGTCGAGCTTAAAGAAAAGGCCTTGTATTACACCATGAACGAAATCAAGGTTGAACCGTTGGTAATGCGAGACGAGAATGTTGGTCGTGCGATAAAAATCAGCACAATGACCAATCTTGAAGACCACATAATTATGGTAAGCGGACGTATGCCTCAAGAGGGAATCGTTGATGACGGGTTCATAGAAGTTATTGTATCCACAACTGCCGAGCAGGTGCAGGATCTTATGCTCGACGAAGAGTATACAAGTACCACTTATTCGGATATCAACGGCGACAAGTTCAAGATTCGCGTGGTTGGTATATTTAAGAAGGCAGATACAACCGATCCGTATTGGTCGGATTCGTCGCTTACGCTCAACAAAGACGGATTTGTGTCCGAGCAGACCTTCAGAGACCTGTTTATGGATGGGGAGGATAAGCAAAAATACTATTCCTTTAACCTTAACTGGTATAACATTTGGGACTATTCGAGTATAAAGCCCCAGGATGTTAAGCATCTTATCGCCGCAACCGCAAGCGTTAAGGAAACGCAGACTTTGGGAAAACTGGTGCAGGCCAACAACTACGAAAAGCTTCTCGGGAATTACAGCAATAAGGCTAAAAAGGTCGAGGCTACGCTTTTGATTTTGCAGGTTCCCGCATTGCTTTTGCTGTGTGCTTTCCTGTATATGATATCCGGTCAGATGCTTTCCATGGAGCAAAACGAGATTTCGCTTATGAAGAGCCGTGGCGCAAAGCGCGGTCAGATTATAGGGCTCTATTTTATGCAAAGCCTCTTGCTGGGAATTGTTTCTTTGGTAGCTGCGTTGCCGTTGGGAAGAATGATGTGCTCTATTTTGGGCTCGGCGAGTGATTTTCTGGAATTTTCATCGACACGTGAACTTGAGGTTACGTACTCAAAAGATATTATTGTTTACGCCGCAGGTGCCTTGCTGGCCGGTGTGCTTATGACGGTTATTCCCGTAATTTCTTACAGCAAGGTTGGTATTGTTAATTTAAAACAGGGCAAGCACAAAAGAAAGCGTTCGCTGTGGAAGGTTATGTGCCTTGACATAATGTGCCTTGCTGTTTCAATGTATGGCTTTTATAACTTTAACCATAATTCGGCCAGTGTGTCCGCAGCAGTACTTACGGGTGATTCGCTCGATCCGCTGATTTATTTCAGTTCATCGTTGTTTATACTGGGAGCAGGTCTTCTTTTGCTGAGAATTCAGCCTTGGCTTGTTAAATTAATATATATGCTTACAAAGCGCAGCATGCGCCCCGCACCGTACGCTTCTTTCCTTGAAACCATACGTTCGGGCGGTAAACAGGAATTCATAATGATTTTTATGATTATGACGGTTGCTTTGGGTATATTTAACGCTTCCGTTGCCCGTACAATAGTATCCAATGCCGAGAATAATACCGAATACATTTACGGAGCAGACATTGTACTTAAAGAATCCTGGGCGGATAACGGAACATTGGTGCAGATGGATCCCGAAATCGAATTTAAATATTACGAGCCCGATTACAACAAATATTCAACAATAGACGGTGTCGAGGCAACCGCTAAGGTTTTAAGAAATCAGAATACTTCGTTCGGCGGCGTTAAGAACGCAAGCGGTGTTTTGATGGGTGTCAATCCGGCTGATTTTGCCAAAGTAACCGATTTGGATGATTCGCTTAATATGTTTGATTTTTACGATTATCTGAATGTTTTGGCTGCGGTTGACAACGGTGCGCTGGCTTCCATGAATATGATGACGAAGTTAGGGCTTAAAATCGGTGATACGATTTCCTTTAGCGAGTCACATTATGGTCGTACAACCGTAAAAATAATGGGATTTTTTGATTACTGGCCTTCATATGAGCCCGAAACATATTTGCTGAACAGGGACGGAAGTTTAGGCAAACTTGACCAGTATATGGTTGTTACAAATTTGTCGTACCTTCAGAACGAATGGGATGTTACACCCTATGAAGTCTGGGTAAAAACCTCAGATACAACACCTTTTTATGAATTTATCGATAGCCGCAATAACCTTAAGTTTTCAAAGTTTAAGGATTTGGGTCTCATTAAAGAAGATATCAGGACAGATACTCTTTTCCAGGGCACGAACGGTATTCTTACAATGAGTTTTATTATCGTTCTTTTGCTGTGTGCGGTCGGATATCTGATTTACTGGATAATGTCTATAAGATCGCGGGAGCTTTTGTTTGGTGTATTGCGTGCGATGGGTATGCGCAAGGGTGAGATTACCGGAATGCTTGTAATCGAGCAGATATTCTGCGGCCTGTATTCAATAGTGGCAGGGGCATTTGTGGGTATTCTTTCCGCAAAATTGTTTGTGCCTCTTGTGCAGGGCGCCTATGCGGCAGACAATCAGGTACTTCCGCTTGCGATTACAACATCGACAAACGATTTGCTCAGATTGTTCGCAGTCATTCTTGGGGTAATGATTCTGTGCCTTGCAGTTATCGGTCGAATTGTTTCCCACATGAATATTTCGGATGCATTGAAGCTTGGCGAAGACTGATTTTTCTAGGAGAGTACAGCATCACGCGTTTCAGATAATGTCGCGGAATGGAGAATTTATGGATAACATTATTACAGTTAAAGATGTCGTGCGGGCTTTTCCGGTGCCGGGCGGCGAAGATTTTAAAGCTTTGAAGGGAATTACACTCGATATTCCGGCTGAGAAACTTACAATACTTCGCGGTAAATCCGGTTCGGGAAAAACAACGCTTATAAATATAATCGGTGCACTTGACCTGCCTACATTCGGAACAGTTTCTTTCATGGGGAATGACATCACAAAGATGTCCAAAAGAAAGCGAGACGAACTGCGACGTAGAAAGATCGGGTTCGTGTTTCAGTCGGTTTCCCTGATTCCCATGATGACAGCTTACGAAAACGTAGAGTTTGTGCTTAGGATGGCGGGCATGAAAAAGGGACGTAAAGAGCGTGCCGAAGAATGTTTAAAGCTGGTGGGGTTAGGCAATCGTATGCACCATATGCCCGAAGAATTGTCCGGTGGTGAACAGCAGCGTGTTGCAATTGCCCGGGCAGTAGCACATAAGCCGGACATTATTTTTGCAGATGAGCCGACGGCAGAGCTTGACTCACAGACAGCGGTTTCCGTGGTTTCGCTGTTTAAGAAACTTGTAGAGGAAGAAAAGGTCACAATCGTAATGACTACTCACGATACAAGTCTTATGGGGGCAGGCGACTATGTTTATGAACTTGAGGACGGCAACCTTATAAAGGAGACAAAAAACTGACATGAGCGATATCATGGTGCAGGCAGATAACCTGGTAAAGATATACAAAACAAAAGAAATAGAAGTCGTAGCGCTTCAGGGACTTGACTTAAGCGTTGAGGCCGGTGAGCTCATGGCAATCATAGGCAGCTCCGGTAGCGGTAAGTCTACGTTTTTGAATATGATCGGCGGGCTGGACCGCCCGAGTGCCGGTAAGCTTTTTGTTAACGGGCAGAATCTTTTTACCATGAATGACAAGGAGCTTAATACCTATAAGCGCAGTACGGTAGGTTTTGTGTGGCAGAATAATGCCAGAAATCTTCTTCCGTACCTTACGGCCTATGAAAATATTATGATGCCTATGACAATTGCTTCTTCAAAGCATAAGAAGGAGCGCGCCAACGAACTTTTGGACCTTGTGGGTATGTCTCATAAAAAGAATAACCGCCTGCAATCTTTATCGGGTGGTGAGCAGCAACGTATCGCAATTGCAATTGCTCTTGCAAATAATCCAAAGGTTCTTTTGGCCGATGAACCGACCGGTTCGGTTGACTCAAAGACATCCGCGTATATTTTGGACGTTTTTAAACGTCTTAACAGAGAGTATGGGCAGACAATTATTATTGTTACGCATGATGTTTCACTTTCCAAGCAGGTAAGCCGTGTTGCGGCAATCAGGGACGGAAAGATTGAAAGTGAGAGAATACTTAAAGAAAACTATGCGGAGCGCCTTAAAGAAGCACATGATGCGAATGTTGACTGGCACAACGAGGATACTCAGGAGGAGTATGCGATTGTAGACCGTAACGGACGTGTACAGATTCCTCGCGAAATGCTTAATAAGTTGCAGCTTACGGATAATAAGGTTACTATAGATATACAGGATGGTGATATAATAATCAGAAAACCCCAATCCTCGGAAAGTGAGACAGTACAATAATATGATTAACGAAGAATACAAAGCAATGCTTGGCAAAAAATCGGTTATCAGACAGCTTTCGGAATTTGCCACAAAGCGTGGTACCGAAATCGGGTATGAGAATGTTTTTGACTACAGTCTTGGAAATCCGTCGGTTCCGGTTGCGGGCGAGTTTACGGATGCGATGATTAATCTTCTCAAAAGCGGTAACCCCATGGATCTTCACGGGTATAGTCCAAGCCTTGGAAATCCGGACTTTAAGAAGGCTGTTGCGGATTCTCTTAACAGACGATTCGACATGAATTATCTTCCCTCGCATATTTTCCCTACTTCAGGTGCCGCAGGCGCCATTGCGCATGCACTTCGCGCTGTCACGAAGCCGGGGGACGATGTTATTGTTTTTGCGCCTTTCTTTCCCGAGTATATTCCGTATGTTACCGGGACGGGTGCCAATATTGTGGTAGTTCCCGCGGATACCGAAGCGTTCCAGATTAATTTTGAAAAGTTTACGGATTTACTGACATCAAATGTTAAGGCTGTTTTGATTAACACGCCCAACAATCCTACCGGTGTTGTATACAGCGAGGAAACCATTAAACGTCTGGCTGAAATTCTTCGCTTAAAATCAGCTGAGTACGGGTTTAATATTTATTTGATTTCCGACGAACCTTACAGAGAGATTCTTTTTGACGGCGTTAAATGTCCGTACCCTTCAAAATATTACGATTACACACTTTCATGTTATTCTTTTTCAAAGTCTTTGTCGCTTCCGGGCGAGCGTATAGGATATGTTGCATGCAATCCTGCCGACCCTGACGCAGAGACGATTGCAACTATGTGCGGTCAGATTTCAAGGGGAACAGGTCACAATTGTCCCGCTTCAATTATTCAGCAGGCTGTTGCGGCTGTAATCGATAAGACTTCGGACTTATCCGTTTATGAAAGGAACATGAATATTTTGTATAAAGAACTTACCGCACTTGGATTTAAGGTAGTTAAGCCGGGCGGAACGTTCTACATTTTCCCGAAGGCACTTGAGGATGATGCTATGGCTTTCTGCAATAAGGCCAAGGCTTACGACCTTATACTGGTGCCGGCAGATTCTTTTGCATGCCCGGGTTATTTCAGAATGGCTTATTGTATTGAGACCGAGAAGGTTGAGCGTTCCCTGGTTAACCTCAGAAGATTTGTGGAAACCGAATACCCAAACAGATAGGGGGAAAGGTTAGGTTAGATTAGTATGGTAGATGCAGGCCTTGTACTTGAAGGCGGTGGCATGAAGGGTGTTTATACCGCCGGAGTTCTTGATTTCTTTCTCGATAAAGAATTGCTTTTTAAAAATATATACGGGGTTTCCGCCGGTGCCTGTGTGATGTCAAGCTATGTATCAAGGCAGCGCGGCAGGGCATACGAGGTAATGGTCGATTACCTTAAAGACAAGCATTACATGGGAGCGTACAGCTTGCTTACGACCGGGGATATATTTAACGCGACAATGAATTTTTCACTTGTGCCGCGCTACCTTAATCCCTTCGATTTTGAAGCATTTAACGGTTTTGAGGGAAATGCATATGCTGTTGTCACCAATATTGACAGCGGTGAGGCTGAGTACATAAAAATTTCGGACATGCAGGCACAGTCTGAATACATACGTGCATCGAGCTCGCTTCCGCTTGTTTCACGTAATGTGTGCATCGACGGTAAGCTTTATCTTGACGGCGGCATAGCCGATTCAATCCCGCTTAAACAGAGCATCAAAGACGGCAATCACAAAAATGTTGTGGTAATGACTAAGCCCGCCGGGTATGTCAGAAAGCCCGAAAAAAATCTTCCGCTCATTAAGGCAAGATATTTAAGACATCCGAAAGTGTATGAGCTTATGAAAAACCGTACGCAAGCGTACAACGAAACGGTTGAGTACATTGAAGAAGCGGCCGAAAGCGGAAAGATTATTTTGATAAGACCTTCATATACTGAAAGCATAGGGCGTTTGGAAAAAGATGAATCGAAACTGAAGCGTTTATATGAAGCCGGTTATCACGATGCGGAGGCTTCTTTCGAAAAAATGAAATCATATTTTACAAGTGATGCACAGTTATAATAACTGTGCATTTCTGCTTATTTACACAAATAATGCAATATGGTAAAATCACAACGCAAAATGTAATACCATGAGAGGAATTTATGACAAAGTACTATAAACCCAAAACTTTTGAAGCAATGAAGCGATATAACATGAAGCGCACACCTACCAGACAGTGGCATATTTTGAGACCGCTTACCTGGATTTTGGCTTTTCTGCCTTATTGGAAAGCGCGCGGTCATATTCAAAAGACGAATATGGAAGGTTTGAAGCCGCCGTACCTTCTTTTGTGCAATCATAATTCCTTTGCGGATTTTCAGATGACAACGGCAGCTATTTTCCCACATCGTGCAAATTACGTAATTTCAATAGATATTTACCCGAGCCTCGGTTGGATTGTTGAAAGACTCGGCGGTATCGCAACCCGTAAATTTACAACCGATCTTCAGCTTGTAAAGAGTTTAAAGAAAGTAATCGATAACGGCGATGTTGCTGTTATGTATCCCGAAGCAAGATATTCTTTTGCCGGCACTCCCTGCGTGCTTCCGCCGTCACTTGGTAAGCTTGCGAAATTTTTAAAGGTTCCGGTTGTTACGCTTGTAATGCATGGCAATCACATTGCCCAGCCTTTGTGGAATTTAAAAAAGCGTGGCTTAAAGCACCCACAGGGTGAGATTAAACTGTTACTTACGGCTGAGCAGGTAGAAGAGGCGACGGTTGACGAGATTAACCAGATGCTGCGCGACGAGTTTGACTACAATGATTACGAGTGGCAGCTGCAGCACGGTATCAAGTGCAAAAAGAAATGGCGCGCAGAAGGACTTCACAAAATTTTGTATCAGTGCCCTCATTGCAATACCGAGTTTAAAATGAGTTCAAAGGGCACCGAGCTTATGTGCAATGCCTGCGGAAAAGTCTGGGAAATGACTGAATACGGACAGCTTAGAGCACTTCGCATCGGCGATACGGATTTAACCGGTGACGAGAAAGCAACCGAGTTTTCAAAGATTCCCGACTGGTTTGACTGGGAGCGCTCCAATGTTCACAAGGAAGTTTTGGCAGGTACTTATTGTTCCAAAGGACGAGTGCGCGTAGATGACTGTCCGGGCAAGAAGGGTTACGTTAAACTCGGCGAAGGCGATTTTGTGCATGATTATAACGGTTTCCATATTGAAGTCGATTCTGACAGCAAATACGGCAAAATAGACATCGCCAACGAGGTGGTTGAGAACTATTCGTGCCATGTTGAATATAACTTCCACAAGACAGGTCTTGATGCTGTTTCAATAAGTTCGTTGAGCGATACTTACTTTTTGTACTCTTTAGACCCTGCGGTATGTCCTGCAAAGATTTATTTTGCAACAGAGGAATTGTTCTTTAACTTCACGAAGCGCCCCGGCAGTATTGGCGGTAAAGCAATTTCGCCGAATGTTAAAGATAACATGACAAATCCAAAGGATACGTTCGGATTTTGATGTCGAACTTTTTACATTAACCGGGAAACGATATGAAAGAGTTTTATACTGTTGGCGAGATATCCAAAATATATGACGTTTCAACCGACACGCTGAGATATTATGACAGGATAAATCTGTTAAAGCCTTGGTATATCGGTGAAAACGGATACAGATATTATTCGAAGGCGCAATTTGAGACTATTTCGACAATCATGGTGTTAAGGTCAATGGGAACGCCGGTTGCGAATATGGTAAAGGCGGTAAATTCTTCTTCACCGGCAGGCATTATCGATGCGCTTGATAATTATGTCCGCAATGTTGACGAGAAAATCCTTAAGCTTGAGAACCTTAAAAAAGAAGCGGCTTCGTTAAAAAAGAATATTAACGAGGTTTGCTTTGTGGATGAAATACGGCTTGAAACCGTGCCGGATATGTGGATGTTTTCAAAACCGTTTGGCGATAAGGATGAACTCGATATCGATTCCATTCTTTCGGTAAACAAGTTGGCGCGTAAATCCTGGACAACGCATGCAAGCATTGTCTCCACCATCAAAAAGAAGGATTTGCTGGCACATAAGTTTCACACATATGACCGATACGGATATTTGTCTGAAATGCCGATTGAGGTTAAAAGCGATTATTTAAGCATTATTCCGTCGCGTCGCTGCATAGTCGGCAACGCAAAAGTCAATTCCCCGGAGCATAGTGAGATTGATGCAATATATTCAGCGTGCCTTGAGTATGCAAAAAGCAATAATCTGACAATATGTGCGGATGCGGTTGAAAGCAATATTTTAAGCCTGTTTTCGGGAAATCCGTTCAATCCGACGATGTATTTTAAAATTTATATTCCTGTAGAATAATCTATTGACCTTGGAGTTACTCCAAGGTCTATTTTTACTATATAGGGGAACTTTCGAAGGTTCCCTATATAATAACGCTCCGTGTGGATGCGCCCTCGGCGCGGGCGGATGCGATGGAGTTACATGTTCAAAAGGAGGTTACATCATACTATGGGAAAGCTTTTGCAAAAACTTGCCAAGCAGTACAAATTCAGCAATACCGGAAGTACTTTCCGGGAAAAGCTTACACTTGCATTGCCGGGGCCGGCATCGGTTATCGGTCCGATAATTATCCACAACGCCATGATAAAGTTTTATACCGATATAATCGGTATAGATCCCAAATATGTAGGCTGGATATATATTATTTACAATATTTGGAATGCAATAAACGATCCCCTTTTAGGCTCGTGGGTCGATAGGATGAAATACAGCGAAAAACGCGGTAAATACGTTTACCTTATGAAGGTGACGGTTCCGTTTATGCTGCTTTCGACAATCGGAATGTTTTTGACATCTCCGTCATGGGGCGATTGGGCAATCTTCTTTGCATTCCTGGCCGAATTGTTTGTTTTTGATACGGCATATACGGTTTATTCGGTTGCTTATCAGTCGTATTTCCTGATTGCGGCTCCTTCCAAGGAAGAACGTGTTGACGTAGATATTATCAGAACTTTTTTGGGAAATGTGGTCGGATGCATCACTACAATTATCCCTACGTTGTTAATGGTGGGGAACGGTAAGCGTGCGCTTGTAATTCCCGCTTTGTCGGCAGTGGTGGCTTTAAATGCGATTATTTACTTAATAGCATTCAGGACGCTTAAAGATAAAGGCGAGTTATATGTAAATGAAGTGCATGATGACCATAAGCCTTTTCGCGAAACCGTACGGGAATCATGGGCCATCATCAGGCGGCCTGCATTTATCACATATCTTTTGTTTTATATTACCGCTCGCGGGGCAATGGAATACTATTACACACCTTTTTTGTACTTTATGGATGATGTACTGGAATCTACGGGAATAGTAGCTACGATTGCCGATACCGTTCCGGGTATAATAATGCTTATTCTTATACCGATTTTCGGTAACAAGATTAAAAAGTACGGCAGCAAGGCAATGTCAATTTTTTCACTTGTTCCCGCGGCAATCGGATTCAGCGGACTGTTGTTTATTACGAGCGCGTGGCAGGCGGTTATCTGCTACTGCTTTATAGTGCTTGCCCTTAATATTGTGCAGCGTGCCGGTGTCGTATTAAACGGCGACCTTATTGACGACGATGAGCGCAGAACCGGAGTGCGCAAAACCGGTTTGTACGGTGGGGTTTTCTCTTTACTGGCAACGTCGCTTACGGGTCTGCAGCAGCTGGTATTCACAAATGTTTTGAGCGCATACGGATATAACGGTGAACTGGAAAGACAGACAGCCGAAGCCGTAAAGGGTATCAGAATCGGTGCCGGTGCCGTTCCGCTTGCAATGTGCGTTGTCGGTTTGATTCCTATGCTTTTCTTCCCCATTGGGCGCAAAAAGGAGCAGGAATTATCCGAGTATATGTTGTCGCGGCATGGAAGTGCCGGATCGGAGGCTGCCAAGGAAATAAGCGTTTCGGGCCGATGCTTTACAGATAAGGATGGCAACAAAGTACGTCTTCAGGGTGTGAATATGGTATGTAAGGACAAGGCTTTGAATCATATCGGAAACTATACCGATGAAGACTTTAAATATTTAAAAGAACTTGGCATGAATGCGGTAAGGCTTGGCATATTCTGGGAAAGTGTCGAACCTTCTCCCGGCAAGTACGATGATACGTATCTTAATAAACTCGATGAAATAGTTGCCATGGCAAAAAGAAACGGAATCTATGTATTCCTGGATATGCATCAGGATTTGTACGGAAGCTGTTTTGAAGACGGTGCGCCAAAATGGGCCACAGTTACCGATGGCAAGGAACATATAAGAACAGAACTCTGGAGTGAATCGTATCTTTTGAGCGATGCGGTTAAAGCTTCTTTTGACAATTTTTGGAATAACACTTCAGCCTCCGACGGAATCGGGCTTACGGATCATTTCATAGCGGCATGGCAATATGTTGCCAAGCATTTTGCCAACGAATCTTTTGTTATAGGTTATGATTTTTTTAATGAGCCGTTCCCGGGAAGTGCGGTTAACGAGATTTTACCGGTTATTGCACAAGTATCGGGGAAATTGGATACTCAGACTGCCACGATGGACGATTTGCTGGATGCTATCAGAGCGATTGAACCTGTTACGGCAAAGTTTGAGGAAGAATATCTCAATCCGTTCTATGAACGTATAATTGAAGCCGTACGTAAAGAGGACCCCGAATCCATAGCGTTCCTTGAAGCGAATTACTTCAGCAATGCGGCAATTTTGTCACATGTAAAGCTTGCCGCCAAAGATGGAAAAGTGTTTAAGAATCAGGTATATGCACCGCACGGCTACGATATTTTTGTAGATACCGACAAGTATGAAAATACGGATAATGACAGAGTTGAGCTTATTTTTGCGACTCACAATAAGCGCGCCGAAGCACTTAACGTTCCCATGCTTGTGGGCGAGTGGGGATGCTATCCCGATGCGGGTGATAATCAGGTGGCTCAGGGTAAACATCTTAAGGCACTGTTCGAAAGCATCGGTGCTTCGGACACATATTTTGATTTCTCGCATTTGCGGGGGAACCGGATTGTCGAAGCATTAAAAACAGTCAATGATTGAACGGAATGAGCTTGTATTGAATTATAAGCAATTATAAACAGTAATTATAGAAATAATTGAAATTACAGATAAAAATTTCCGGGCAGGGATTACTATAGTTCTTTCAATTGTCGGATGCATAATCTGACTTTTAAGACACGCGGTATTCCCTGCCCGTTTTATTATTATTTAATAATTTATGCGCTGATTATTTGTTGACTTTTGACGAACGTGGGTATATTGTATCATTTAGATGTTAGCACTCGACCTAAATGAGTGCTAACAAACCCGCAAACATGTTACCCGGAAAGTGTGATGCAGTGGAACTCGACGAGCGTAAACTCAAAATTTTACAGGCAATCGTTCGCAACTATTTGGAAACAGGCGAGCCGGTCGGCAGCCGTACAATTTCCAAGTATACTGATTTGAACCTTTCTTCGGCCACCATTCGTAACGAAATGGCTGACCTTGAAGAAATGGGTTACATTATGATGCCACATACCTCTGCGGGCCGTATTCCCTCCGACAAAGGCTACAGACTTTACGTCGACAAGATGCTTGAGGATAAAGAACGTGAAGTCGAGGAAATGAAGGAAGTTTTGCTGCAAAAGGAAGATAAGATCGACAACCTTTTAAAGCAGGCAGCCAGACTTCTTGCGGTAAACACCAATTATGCAACGATGATAAGTGCTCCGCAGTATCATCACAACAAGCTCAAATTTATACAGCTTACGCGTGTTGATAATGTAAAGCTTCTTGCCGTTATCGTTACGGAAGGTAACGTGATCAAAAATCACATTTTGCCGGTTGACGAATCCCTTGACGATGAAACGATGCTTAAGCTAAACATTTTGCTTAACACGCATCTTAACGGCCTCAGCATTGACGAAATAAATCTTGCAATGATTTCCGTACTCAAAAAGAAGGCCGGCATTCATTCGGATATAGTCGGAAGTGTTATCGATGCGGTAGGTGAAGCTATTCACTCCGATGAGGACTTGGAAATCTACACAAGCGGTACCAACAATATTTTGAAGTATCCCGAGCTTGCCGATAATGAGCATGCCGGTGAGCTTATACATACCTTCGAGGAGAAGAAACCTCTTAACGAGCTTGCAATCTCCAACCTTTCATCGGAAGAGACCGGTATTAAGGTCTACATCGGCGATGAAGCTCCGATCGACAGCCTCAAAGACTGCAGTGTTGTTACTGCAACTTACGAGCTCGATGAAGGCATGAAGGGCACAATCGGAATCGTAGGTCCCAAGCGTATGGACTACGATAAAGTTGTAGGGGCATTAAAGAATTTAAAGAGTCAGCTCGATTCTTTATACAGAAAGGATAAATGAAGTGATTAACGAAGAAGACATCAAGGAAGAGAAAACAGCTTCCGAGTCTGCGGATACTGCCGAAAATGTGACTTCGGAAACCGAGGAAGTTAAGGAAGCGGCAGATAATACGGCACCGGATGCAGAAGCCGCAGAAGAAAAGAAAGATAAGAAGAAAAACAAGGCTGATCGTAAGCAGGAAGAATTGAAAGAAAAAATAGCCGAGCTTGAGGATATAAGAGTTCGCCAGATGGCTGAGTTTGAAAACTTCCGTCGTCGTACCGAGAAAGAGAAAGCTCAGATGTTTGATATGGGAGCAAAGAGCGTAATCGAGAAGATGCTCCCCGTAGTTGATAATTTCGAGCGTGGCCTTGCATCAATCCCCGAGGCCGATAAGGAATCTGCTTTTGCAGAGGGAATGCAGAAAATATACAAGCAGTTAATGACAGAACTTGACAATCTTGGAGTTAAACCCATTGAAGCGAAGGGAACACCGTTCAATCCTGAGTTCCACAATGCAGTAATGCAGGTTGAGAACAGCGAGCTTGAGAGCGGAACCGTAGCTGAAGATTTATTAAAGGGTTATACATATCACGATACCGTAGTACGTCACAGTATGGTATCGGTTGTACAGTAAACAATCACATTTACATATCAGGAGGCACAAAATGGCAAAGATTATTGGTATCGACTTAGGTACAACAAACAGCTGCGTAGCAGTTATGGAAGGTGGTAAACCCACTGTTATCGCAAATACCGAGGGCGCACGTACTACCCCTTCAGTAGTTGCTTTTTCAAAAACCGGTGAAAGATTAATCGGTGAGCCTGCAAAGCGTCAGGCAGTTACAAACGCTGAAAAGACAATTTCATCCATCAAGCGTGATATGGGTACAGATCGCGGCCGTAACATCGATGGTAAGAATTATTCTCCTCAGCAGATTTCCGCAATGATTTTACAGAAGTTAAAAGCAGATGCTGAGAGCTATTTGGGTGAGAAGGTTACCGAGGCAGTTATCACTGTTCCCGCATACTTCAACGACTCACAGCGTCAGGCTACCAAGGATGCAGGTAAGATTGCAGGTTTGGATGTAAAGCGTATCATCAACGAGCCTACAGCTGCAGCACTTGCATACGGTCTTGATAATGAAAAAGAACAGAAAATCATGGTTTACGATTTAGGTGGCGGTACATTCGATGTATCTATCATTGATATCGGCGAAGGCGTTATCGAAGTTTTGGCTACAAACGGTGATACACACTTAGGCGGCGATGACTTTGATGCAAAGATTACAGACTGGATGCTTTCGGAGTTCAAGAAAGCAGAGGGCATCGATCTTTCCAACGATAAGATGGCTCTTCAGAGATTAAAAGAAGCAGCTGAGAAGGCAAAGAAAGAACTTTCGAGTGCTACAACCACAAATATCAACCTTCCTTTCATTACAGCAACAAGCGATGGCCCTAAGCACTTCGATATGAATTTAACCCGCGCTAAGTTCGATGAACTTACACATGATTTGGTAGAGAGAACAGCTATCCCCGTTCAGAATGCTTTAAAGGATGCAGGTTTAACACCTTCAGACCTTGGCAAGGTATTACTTGTAGGTGGTTCTACACGTATTCCCGCTGTTCAGGAAAAGGTTAAGATGTTAACCGGTCAGGAGCCTTCCAAGTCACTTAACCCCGATGAATGCGTTGCAATCGGTGCTTCCATTCAGGGCGGTAAGCTTGCAGGCGATGCAGGTGCCGGCGAAATCCTTCTTTTGGATGTAACACCGTTATCACTTTCCATCGAAACAATGGGTGGTATTGCTACAAGACTTATCGAGAGAAATACTACAATTCCCACAAAGAAGAGTCAGGTATTCTCAACGGCAGCAGATAACCAGACTGCAGTTGACATTAACGTAGTACAGGGTGAGAGACAGTTCGCCCGTGACAACAAGTCACTCGGACAGTTCAGACTTGACGGTATTCCTCCGGCACGTCGTGGTATTCCTCAGATTGAGGTTACCTTCGATATCGATGCTAACGGTATTGTAAATGTATCCGCCAAGGATCTTGGTACAGGTAAGGAACAGCACATCACAATTACTGCAGGCTCCAGCATGTCCGATGATGAAATCGAGCGCGCAGTTAAGGAAGCAGCTGAGTTTGAAGCTCAGGATAAGAAGCGCAAGGAAGCTATTGATGCACGTAATGATGCAGACTCCTTCGTGTTCCAGACCGAGCAGGCAATTCAGGAAGTCGGTGACAAGGTTGATCCTTCACAGAAGGCTCAGGTCGAGGAAGACTTAAAGGCATTAAAGGATTTACTTGAGTCCACTAAGGATCAGGAACTTTCCGACAGCCAGATTAATGATTTGAAGGCCGGCAAAGAAAAGCTTATGAACTCTGCTCAGTCACTTTTTGCCAAGGTTTACGAGCAGGCACAGGGTGCACAGGGTGCAGGTCCTGATATGGGTGGTTTCCAGGGTAATTACCAGGAAGCTCCTAACCAGAGCGCTGATGATGACAATGTTGTAGACGGAGATTTCCGCGAAGTATAATCAGTTAACTGAATAGGCTGTAGGGGCAGGTGTATGCTTGCCCCTACATTTTCATGAATTTTTATTTGAGGTGATTTCACCATGGCAGATTCAAAAAGAGATTATTACGAGGTGCTCGGCGTTGACAAAAATGCCGACGACGACACTCTTAAAAAAGCATATAGAGCGCTTGCTAAAAAATATCATCCCGATATGAACCCGGGTGACAAGGACGCCGAAGCAAAGTTTAAAGAAGCATCCGAGGCTTATGCGGTGTTATCGGATGCAGAGAAGCGCAGACAGTACGATCAGTTTGGCCATGCGGCCTTTGACGGAAGCGCCGGCGGCGGATATAGCGGCGGTTTTGACTTTAACGGAATGGACTTTACAGACATATTCGGCGATATATTCGGCGATTTCTTTGGCGGCGGACGTTCTTCTTCACGCGGACGCTCAAATGGTCCCATGCAGGGGGCAAATCTTCGTACAAGCATACGCATTTCCTTCGAGGAAGCTGTGTTTGGCTGTGAGAAGGAACTTGAGCTTAACTTAAAAGATGAGTGTACTTCCTGTCATGGAACAGGTGCCAAGCCGGGAACCTCGCCCGAAACATGTCCTAAGTGTAAGGGACAAGGTCAGGTTGTTTATACAACGCAGTCGTTCTTTGGAACGGTACGTAACGTTCAGGCGTGTCCCGATTGTAAAGGAAGCGGTAAAATCATCAAGGAAAAGTGCCCCAATTGCGGAGGCTCGGGCTATACATCCAGCCGCAAAAAGGTTGCTGTTTCAATCCCGGCGGGGGTCGATAACGGTCAGCGTGTGCGCATAAGCGGTAAGGGTGAGCCCGGTGTAAACGGCGGTCCCCGCGGTGATCTTATGGTTGAGGTTCAGGTTCAGGACCATCCGATTTTCAGACGTCAGGACATGAATATTTATTCTACGGTTCCGATTTCTTTTGCAATTGCTGCATTGGGCGGCGAAATCTATATAGATACCGTGGACGGCAAGGTGGTTTACAATGTTAAGGCCGGCACACAAACCGATACGCGCATTCGCCTTAAGGGCAAGGGTGTTCCGTCATTAAGATACAAGGATGTTCGAGGCGATCATTACGTAACGCTTGTAGTTGAAACTCCCGAGAATCTTTCGCATGATGCCAAGGATTTGTTAAGACAGTTTGATGCATTGACGGGTGATTCGCTTAACGCTGTTAAGAACAGCACGAGCGATGAAAACGGTTCCGGAAAAAAGAAAAAACTTTGGAAATAATTAATAAGGGATACGTCAAATATTTGCTTGACGTATCCCGCTTTATTTGTTAGATTATCAACTGCTATGAAAAAATTGATTGGAAACAGAGACTTTTACAAAAGGGTGCTCGCGGTTGCGGTACCTATTATTATTCAGAATGCAATTTCAAACTTTGTTAACATGCTTGATAACATTATGGTTGGTCAGGTTGGTACAGAACCGATGTCAGGCGTTGCAATTGTTAACCAGTTGATATTTGTATTTAACCTGGCTTTATTCGGTGCCGTTTCGGGCCCCGGCATTTTCACTGCACAGTACGTGGGTCAAAAGAACGATGAAGGCGTGCGCCATACGGTGCGATTCAAATTAATTTTGTGCGGTATTATAGCGGCTGCCGGAATCCTTCTTTTCTATTTCTTTGATACACCTTTTATTGAAAGATTCCTGACGGAAGGTAAAGAAGGCTTGGATTTAAATGCCACGCTTGGATATGCACGTGATTACTTAAGGGTAATGTTGATAGGACTTGCGCCCTTTGCCGTTACTTCAGCATATGCAGGCACGCTTAGAGAGTCCGGCGAAACAAAAGTACCGATGTATGCAAGCTTAATTGCGGTAGGCGTTAACCTGTGCCTTAACTATGTGCTTATATTCGGTCATTTTGGCGCTCCGTGTCTTGGCGTAGTCGGTGCTGCAATTGCAACTGTTATTTCGCGTTTCATTGAGCTTATGGTAGTTGTGGCGTGGACACACAGACATCACGAACGTGCACCATTTGCCGTAGGACTTTACAAAAACTTTTATATACCCAAGGACCTCATGTGGAAAATATTTAAGACGGGCTTGCCGCTTTTCTTTAATGAATTTATGTGGTCTCTGGGAATGACAGCCCTTACACGTTGCTACTCTACACGAGGCCTTGAGGTTATCGCAGCTTTTAATATTTCAAATACCATCAACAATCTGTTTAATGTAGTACTGATTTCGATGGGTAACGTTGTGGCAATTATTATTGGACAGGAGCTTGGCTCCGGAAACATGGAAGGTGTTATCGATACCGACAGAAAGCTTATCTTCCTGTCAGTTGTTTCCGCAAGCGTTATGGCCGGGCTTTTGCTTGTGATGGCTCCGATTTTTCCTAAGTTTTATAACACAACGGATGACATACGTGAGCTTTCTGCTACCCTTATGAGGGTTGCCGCATTATTTATGCCGGTAGGCTCGTACTTAAATGCAACTTACTTTACTTTAAGGTCGGGTGGTAAAACCTTTATAACGTTTTTGTTTGATTCGGTATTTTTGTGGGCAGTTTCGTGGTCTGTTGCGGCATTACTGACTTATTTTACGGATATTTCAATTATTCCGCTATATTTCATAGTACTGTCGCTTGATTTTATAAAGGTAATACTCGGAGCGGTTCTTCTTAAGAAGCGCGTATGGATAAACGACCTTGTAAAATAATGTCGTGGGTTGCCGACAGGTGATATTAAGAGACGGGGAGCGGGTGACTTTTTGTAATGAACAAAAGTCACCCGCTCCCCGTCTTTGCGTGTTACGTAATTCTACCTTAAGTAGAGTGACTTTTTCCTGCATTTAGTGATACTGTTACTCCATCAAAAAATAAAGGAGGCTGCTATGGCTAATATTAAATGGAGTAAGCACACGCTGGCGATTATTTGCTGGCTGACAGTAGGGTTGATTTTGACGACGATTGGGTTATGCTGTTCCGCATGGTTTTTCGTAAAAAGGAGCATGCTGTTACTTGCTGTTCTTTTGTATTTTGCGATTGCTATGGTTCTGACAGTGGGAAAAGGGAAAGAAAAATGAGGAACATTGTGGTTGCAGTCATACTTTTTTGACAATTTTTTATGGGACAAAACTACGACTGCTTTCTATAGCGGTACTTTACATGCAAATTTATAATTGCTAATATGCTTATGGTAATTATTTTGAGAATTATCTGAATTTGGGAATCGTGGGGAGCTAAAGGCAATGCTTGATTGCGAAAACATGGGAATGTTAATACGTGAACACAGAACTGCCATGAAAATGACGCAAAAGGAACTTGCGTTGGCTTTGAACGTAACTGATAAGGCGGTGTCAAAGTGGGAGTGTGGAAAGTGTTATCCTGATGTAACTATTTGGAATGAATTGTCGCAAATATTAGGCATTCCGATTAGTAGTTTTCAAATATGCGACAACGATGCTGACAGGGTAAAAAGGAATAAAAAAGCAGAAATAGTTTTGAGTATATTTCTGATTGCAGGCGTACTTTTTCTGCTGGTATATGCCGGCACAAACATGAAATATCATGTAAAGCGAACTTTATTGGTATCGGTAGTGTTACTGTATTACGCGGTTATAGGTTTCTTTTTTTGGCGAGTGAAAAAGAAGTAAGTAGGGACGGGGTCAAGGCGACATTTTGGTACTTCACAAAATGTCACCTTGACCCCGTCCCACGGTGACACCCTGTTAGGGTTCCAGTTTCATCATCAGCAGACTTATAACGACCATGCCGGCTGTTTCGGTGCGAAGTATTCGCTTTCCGAGTGTGATAATTTCAAAGCCGTTTTCACGGGCGTAGTTGATTTCGGATTCATCAAAGCCGCCTTCCGGCCCGATGAAGATTGCAACAGATTGACCGGGTGCAGCCGAATCTATGAGCTCGCGCGTGTGCGCCATACCATCGGCCATTTCATAGGGAACCAACTTGTGATTGCATTCCGAGGCTTCTTTGACGGCTTCTTTAAACGATACAGGTTTTGAAATCTCGGGAATTATTGTGCGCTTTGACTGCTTGGCGGCAGCTTCGGAAATTGCCTGCCAACGGGCAACCTTGGCGTCGGCTTTCTTTGGCTCTATTTTCATGACGCAGCGCTTCATCTCAACAGGAATGATTTTGAAAGCACCAAGTTCAACGGCTTTTTGGATTATAAGCTCCATCTTGTCAGATTTCGGAAGTCCCTGGAACAGATATATTTTAGAGGGGAGTTCGTTACCTTCTTCCCTGATGAAGGCAAGGTCGCATATTATGGCTTCGTCGGAAAGCGAGCGGACTATGCAGCGATATTCGGCACTCGATTCTGTGGTGCTTACGGAGATTTCCTCGCCGGGCTTCATGCGCAAAACGTTTTTGATGTGATTTACGTCCTTGCCGGTGATGGTGATTTCTTTATTTACAATTGCTGCCGGTTCTACAAAAAAATGATACATACTTGATTTCCTTAAGGCTTTAAGTGGTTATAATACCTTGCATTTTCGGCTTTATTATATACGCCGGAGGGTAAAAAGAAAAGCGGGTATTGGGCTAAATCACAAAACTTTAAGGAGGTATTTATGGCAAAATACGATGTAGTTGTCGTCGGTGCGGGCTGCGGTGGTTTAAGTGCTGCTACATATATGGCTAACGCCGGCAAGAAGGTTCTAGTGCTTGAAAAACACAACCTTCCGGGGGGATGCGCTACGTCTTTCAGACGCGGCAACTTTGAATTTGAGGCTACGCTTCACGAACTGTGTCAGATGGGTGACGGCAAAGAAGGCCGGCCGCTTGGCGCTGTCAGAAAACTTCTTGACGAAGAGTATAAGCTCGACGTTGAGTGGATGTCAGCTGAGGAAACCTTTGCTTCTGTTGCTACCAACGAAGACGGTTTCAATGTAAGCATGCCCATAGGCGTTCAGAATTTTATTGATGAAATGGAACGTCAGGTTCCCGGTTCACGTGAATCCATGACTACCGTTATGGAACTTGGCCGCATGCTTTGTGACGGTGTAGAGTGGCTTGCAGCTCACAACAATGAGCCCAATCCGCCCGCCAAGGTTGTGATGCTTCTTAAGTATTACGATTTAATGCGTGTAGTACCGGTTCCCTGTGAGGAAATGCTTATAAGAATCGGTGTGCCCGAGAAGGCCCGTCGCATATTCGAATCATACTGGACATATGTTGCGTCTGATTCCACAGAGATGAGCTTTGCAGTATATACATTTATGACATATACATATATCACGCAGAGACCCTGGTTTGCCAAAAACCGAAGTCACGAGATTTCGCTTGCTTTTGACAAGAGAATCCGTGAACTTGGCGGCGATATCTGGTACAACACCGAAGTAAAGAAGATTGATGTTAAGAATGGTGAATGTAAGGGCGTAGAGCTTGCTGACGGCACATATATTGAGGCTGAATACGTAATTGCAAACCTTATGCCTACAGTTGTATTTGACCGTATGGTTGACCCTTCAGAGGTTCCCGAATACAACAAAAAGATGATGAATGCCCAGAAACTGGCGCAGAACTGCTTTACCGTTTATCTGGGACTTGACGCAAGTGCCGAGGAAATCGGTTTAAAGAACTACGACACCTTCATGCGTTACGACCCCAACAACCGTCATCAGTGGGAGTCTTCCAACAAGATTGAAACCCACCGTGATATTACGGTTACAAATATCTGCGCAGCAGATCCCAATGCATACGGCGGCAACAGGTGCAGCCTTCAGTTCAGTAAGTTCTATGACGGCGATGCTTTTGAAAACATTACCGAAGAACAGTACTTTAAGATGAAGGACGAAATTGCAAACTCCTGTATCGACAGATACGAAGAGGTTACAGGATGCAAGATTCGCGAGCATATTGAGGAAATTGTAATTGCATCTCCAATGACCTGGGCAAGATATCTTGGAACTCCCAAGGGCGATATTTACGGATATTATCCGAGGCTCTGGGACGGAATGTTCCCTCGCGTACAGTGCGGTCACAAGGAAGACTATACGATAAAGGGTCTTCGCTTCTGCGGTGGTCATGGTACGCAGATGGATGGTTACTCGCAGGCTTATCTGTCGGGTAAGGAGCAGGCAAGATATGCACTCCTTGAAATGAAGGGAGGTAAATAGTATGGCTAAATATAATTACGACAGAAAGGCCCTTAAAGGCCTTACTCCCGGAGCGTTTTTGGGAGAGGTAAAAGAACGCGTTAAACATATCGAGGCTTCGCAAGCTACGATACCCAACTCAATTTTTAATCCCAATAAAGTTGCCAAAGCGCTTCATCCCGGAAGTCAGTATGTAAAGGTTTCAAAGGTTACAGACCATGGCGATGCCAAGTCGTTTATACTTGTTCCCGATGAAGCACACGGCACAAAATCACTTGCATATTTCCGCGCGGGTCAGTATATAAGTGTTTCCCTTGATATTAACGGAATTACACCCTTCTACTCAATGGCTGCTGCAATTGCCGATGGTATTGAAGATTTCAACCTTATAATTCTTTACGGTAGCCGCAACAAGGATTGCATCCTTCTTAAAGATGAACTTGATGAAATCGAGAAACGTGCAACCGGTAAGGTCAAGGTTGTTCACGTATTAAGTGACGAGGAAGCTGAAGGCTACGAGCATGGCTTCTTAACGGCAGAGCTTATCAAAAAGTATGCAGTTAGTGATTACAGTATCTTCGTATGTGGCCCCAAGGCTATGTACAAGTTTTTGGAAGGTGAAGTTGCTAAATTAGGCCTTCCCGAGCGTCGCGTAAGATTTGAAGTAAGCGGCGAGTATGGAGACCCTGCTAACGATCCCGAGTATCCTAAGGATGCTATCGGCAAGGAATTTACCATTACCGTTAACATTCGCGGTACCGTTAAAAAAGTTCCCTGCAAGGCCGAGACAAGCTTATTAAGAGCAATGGAAGCAGCCGGAATTCGGGTTCCTTCGGATTGCCGAAGCGGTGAGTGCGGATGGTGTCATTCAAGACTTATTTCCGGTAAAGTTTTTGTGCCGAAGTCTGTAGACGGAAGACGTATTGCCGACAAGAAGTTTGACTGGATACATCCTTGCAACACTTATGCATTAAGCGACGTTGAGGTTGAGGTATTCCCTTTAATGTAATTGTTATATAACGGGAAATGCTTTGTTTGCAAATTGAACGGATAAAGTATACAATTGAGCCGGGGGCCGATGCCTCCGGCTCGTTTATATTGAGTAAGCTTTTTTATGCGAAAAAAGTATAATTTAACAATAAAAAGAGAGCGCATAAAATATAGAAAGGAACAATTAAATGCTTTTTAATTCGGCAAGATTTCTTTTGTTCTTCCCAATTGTATGCTTGATGTATTATATTTTTCCCAAAAGGAAAATAAAAAATCTATTTTTACTTTTAGCAAGCTATTTGTTTTATATGTGCTGGGATGTCAGCTATGGCTTTTTGCTGTTAGCAATGACCGGAGCTTCCTTTTTTTTCGCACGATGCATTGATAAGGTTAATAAAGCAGGGAAAAAGCCGGCAGTTGTATTTTGCGTATCCCTTCTAATGACTTTGGGCGTGCTTTTTGTGTTCAAGTATTTCAATTTTGCTGTTGACACAATAAATAGTATTGTCGGAAGTTCAAGGGCTGTTAATGCACGTTTCTCTCTTGTTTTGCCTGTTGGAATTTCTTTTTACACCTTCCAAATTTCAAGTTATCTGATTGATGTTTATAAGGGAACTATAGAAGCGGAAAGAAGTTTTGTGGATTATGCTCTTTATGTGTCGTTTTTTCCCCAATTGGTTGCCGGACCTATCGAAAGAAGTTGCACATTTTTAAAACAGTTTAAGGAAAATCACAAGTTTGATTATAAGCTTATGTGTACCGGCCTTGTAACGATGCTATGGGGCTATTTCTTGAAAATGGTTATCGCAGATCGTGCAGCCATGTGCGTGGATATTGTGTATGGTAACATACAGGAATATACCGGATTTATGTGGGTAATAGCGACCGTCTTGTTTTCTGTTCAGGTTTATTGCGATTTTGCCGGTTATTCGACTATCGCTGTAGGTGCAGGAATGGTTTTAGGTTTTCGGATGACCGACAATTTCCAGGCACCCTTTATTTCACGCACTATTTCAGAATTTTGGCGTCGTTGGCACATTTCCCTATATGACTGGTTTAAAAATTATGTTTACATTCCATTGGGGGGAAGCAGAAAAGGATTATTAAGAAAGTATATTAACGTTTTGGTTGTTACAACAGTTAGCGGTTTGTGGCATGGTGCGAACTGGACTTTTGTTATATGGGGCTTATTGAATGGAATGTACCAGATTGTAGGCAGCTGTTTGAAGAACATCCGGTCAAAACTTACGGATAAAATTTCAAACGCTAATAAATTTGCAGGAATTTGTGTACATATTGTTCAAAGTCTTTTCGTAAGTATGTTGTTTGATTTTTCACTAATTTTCTTTAGAGCACAAAGTCTAAGCGAAGCGTGGAGTATTATTGCTTCTTTGTTTACGAAATATACATTGGGTGAAAGCAGAGGAACGTTTGCTGTACCCGGTTTCACCGGAAAAACGTTTATCGTATTTTTAATTGCACTGGTTCTTCTTTTAATTGTTGATATCTTTAAGTATAACAATGTTAATGTGTGGATTGAATTGCAGAAAAAGAACATATGCGTTCGCTATTCGATTTACATATTCCTAATTGTTTTTGTACTTCTTTTCGGTGCATATGGTGACACAGCTTCCGAATTTATCTATTTTGTGTTTTAAAGGTGACGAGTTAGAATGCATAAAAAAGATTTGTTAAAACTTTGCAGTTTTTTTATTCTGATAATTTTAATACTGTTTCTTGTTTCAAGATGGACCTTACTGAGCCTTCATGGAAGGGGTTCACATGAGTTTAATCATGATTATTTTTATGAGTTGCCGGAAAACAGTATCGATGTGCTGGTTGTGGGGGCAAGTCATGCATATTGCGGATTCATTCCTGCAGAATTTTATGAAAAGTATGGAATTTCATCGTACAATCTTTCAACATCGAATCAATCTATGTTGGCAAATTATTTGTGGGTAAAGGAAGCCTATGAAACGCAAAAGTTCAAGGTGCTTGTAATAGAGGCAATGAGTGTACCAAATTCCCATGGTAATATAAAGAATGATATTAGCTCATTAAACAGCATGGGTCTTTCCTCACATTATTTTGAACTGATGAAAACATATAAAAGAGGGTGCCTTAGAATTCTTTTTCCCATTATTGATTTTCATTCGTCTTGGGAAAATATTAAAATTGAAAATTTTAGTAAGGATGTGTACACAGATGGAGACGCTATGCGTGGCTATGTACCCATTATGACAACGGCTTCACAAAACAGTATTGTTCAGATTGTTGATGAAAATGATACAGTTACTACCGAATATTTAAAGTTCCCTTACTTGGATAAGATTAAGGAATTTTGTGATAAGAACGGTATTAGTTTAATTATGATGAAAACTCCAATCGCGAATCCAAACGTGAACAGATGGAGTACCGGATATCATAATGTATTAGCACAATACTGCGAGGAAAATGCTATTCCGTTCTTTGATTTTAACTGTGAATCATTGCAACAGGAATCCGGAGTGTATCAAAATCTTTCCGTTGCAGCGGATGAAAGGCATTGTAATTATTACGGGGCATCGCATATTACTGACTTTATTGGAATGTATATTTCAAATAATTATGATGTCGTTTCTTCAAACAATTCTTTTTCACAGGATTGCTTGGATAAATATCACGCGTTAATAGATTCATATTCTAAGGAATAGATAAAGCAAATATTGATTTTGACGTTGATATAGTTAAATTATATGTGCTATCATTAGTCGTCTTATTGGAACATAGGAATGAAAAGTTAGGAGACAAAACAGTGAAGTGGGTTAAATTTAGAATTAAAACAATTACCGATGCCGAGGATATTTTGGTAAGCAATCTTTACGATATTGGCCTTGAAGGCGCTCAGATAGAGGACAAGGTTCCGCTTACAGCACTTGAAAAGGAGCAGATGTTTGTGGATATTCTTCCGGACATGCCTGAATACGATGATGTTGCATACGTAAGCTGCTTCGTGGAAAAAGAAGATAATCTCGATACCGGGAAAATTCGAGCAGACATTGAAGCTGTTTTGAATGAAACCCGTGAATATATGGAAATCGGTGAAGGTACGATTGAAATTTCCGAAACGGAAGACCTTGACTGGATTAACAACTGGAAGCAGTATTTCCATCAGTTTTACATTGACGATCTTTTGGTTATTCCTTCATGGGAGGATGTCAAGCCGGAAGACAAAGATAAGATGATTCTTCATTTAGATCCGGGTACGGCATTCGGAACGGGTATGCACGAGACTACGCAGCTGTGCTTACGCTCTATCAGAAAATATCTGACACCTGAGACCACTATTTTGGATGTCGGTACAGGCTCGGGTATTCTTGCGATTGTATCGCTTATGTATGGCGCCAAATCAGCCGTTGGAACCGATTTGGACCCTTGCGCAATCGATGCGGTTCGTGAAAACATGGAGGCCAACAACATTCCCGCAGATAAGTTTAAACTTTTGATAGGTAACATTATTTCCGAGCGGGAAGTACAGGATGAAGTCGGGTATGATTGTTATGACATCGTTGTCGCAAATATTCTTGCAGATGTTTTGGAACCGTTGACGCCTGTAATTCTTAATCAGATGAAGAAAGGCGCCGTTTATATTACGTCCGGCATCATTAACACAAAAGAAACCGAAGTAAAGAACTGCATAGAGGCAGCAGGACTTGAAATTCTTCACATAGATCATCAGGGTGAGTGGGTAGGTATTACCGCCAGAAAGAACTGAAATGGTTAAACAGGTATATTTGGATAATTCGGCAACCACTAAGGTGTATCCGGAAGTGGCACAGCTTGTGAACAAAATAATGCTTGAAGATTACGGAAATCCTTCGAGCATGCATTTAAAAGGTGTCGAGGCCGAGCGCTATGTAACCGAAGCTTATAAACGCATTGCCAAGGCTTTGAAGGTTTCCGAAAAAGAAATAATTTTTACAAGCGGCGGAACAGAGTCAGACAATCTTGCACTTATCGGTGCTGCCAATGCAAACGCCCGTGCCGGTAAGCACATTATTACCACTAAAATAGAGCATCCGGCGATTTTAAACACAGTAAAATATTTGGAAGGCATAGGATTTGAGATAGACTATCTAGGTGTTGACGAGTATGGTCTGGTAAATCCCGAAGAACTTAAATCGTTGTTAAGAAGCGACACTATTCTGGTATCTGTCATGCACACCAACAACGAGGTGGGTTCGGTGCAGCCCATTGCCCAATTGGGGGCACTTATTAAGCAGCTTAATCCGCATACGTTGTTTCATGTTGATGCGGTTCAGGGCTTTGGAAAGGCAGAAATTTATCCGACCAGGCAATATATTGATATGTTGTCAATTAGCGGACATAAGATTCACGGTCCCAAGGGTATCGGAATTTTATATGTAAACAGTAAAGTTAAGCTGAAGCCAATATCGTACGGTGGCGGACAGCAAAACGGCATGAGAAACGGCACTTTGAATGTTCCCGGAATTGCAGGTATCGGGCTTGCCACCACTATGATTACCGAGGGGCTTAGCGCAAAGCGTGATAATCTTTACGCAATAAAAGATCATTTCCTGACTGAGGTTTCAAAGATTGACAGAGTTTCGGTTAACGGATGCCGTGTCGGTGATGACGCGAAATTTATGGTGTATGAAACCGCACCGCATATTATGAATATATCGGTAAACGGTTTGCGCAGCGAGGTTATGCTTCATGCACTTGAGGAACGCGGCGTTTATGTATCTGCGGGAAGTGCCTGCGCATCACATTCCAAAAAGGAATCCTCCACACTTAAATCCATGGGCGCGTCTGCTGAGTCAATGGATGGGGCGTTACGATTCAGCATGAGCGAGTTTACTACGATGGAAGATATAGATTATGCAATCGAAAGCCTTAAAGAAGTTATTACTGTATTTGGCAAATTTGTAAGGAAATAAACAGGAGTAAACATTAATGTTCAGTTCTTTTTTAATTAAGTATGCGGAAATCGGTGTAAAGGGAAAGAACAGGTATCTTTTTGAAGATGCGCTTGTGCACCAGATTAAATATGCCTTAAAGGGTGTAGAAGCACATCACAGAGTATCAAAAACTCCCGGCAGAATATACCTGGATTTCGAAGATGAATTTGATTACGATGATGTTGTAAACCGCTTGCAGCATGTTTTTGGCATTTCGGGTATCAGCCCTATGGTATGTCTTCCCATGGAAAGTCCGGAGGCCCTTTACCGCGATGTCATTTCATATTTTGACAAAACATATCCTGATAAGCACAAAACGTTTAAGGTGTGCGCACGTCGTTCCAACAAAGGATATCCCCTTGATTCCATGGAACTTGATATGGAAATCGGCGGTCAGCTTTTGGATGCGTTCCCGGAGCTTAAGGTTGACGTACATACACCTGAAATCTCACTTGTAGTTGAAGTGCGTGAGAAAATCTTAATCTACAGCGAAACAATACCCGGTCCCGGAGGCTTACCCGTAGGCACAAACGGAAAGTCCATGCTTCTTTTGTCGGGTGGCATTGATTCGCCCGTAGCAGGCTATATGATTTCAAAGCGTGGCGTAAAGATTGATGCGGTATATTTTCACGCTCCCCCGTATACAAGTGAACGCGCCAAGCAGAAGGTTGTCGATCTTGCACGGCTTGTTTCAAAATACAGCGGCCCCATCTATCTTCACGTGGTAAATTTTACGGATATTCAGCTTTATATCTATGAAAAGTGCCCGCACGAGGAACTTACAATCATCATGCGTCGCTATATGATGAAAATTGCAGAAGAGATTGCCAAAGAAACGGAGTGTCAGGGTCTTATTACCGGCGAAAGCATCGGACAGGTTGCCAGCCAGACAACGTATTCGCTTGCCGTTACCAATGAGGTATGCACACTTCCGGTATTCAGACCGTTAATCGGCTTTGATAAAGAAGATATTGTTACTATATCCAAGAAGATTGATACTTACGAGACCAGTATTCTTCCGTTTGAAGACTGTTGTACTATATTTGTGGCAAAACATCCGGTCACAAAGCCTAATCTCGGAATTATCAAGCGCCATGAGGAAAATCTTAAAGAAAAAATTGACAGTCTGGTAAAGACTGCAATCGATTCAAAAGAAACAATAATCGTCAGTGCCGATAATTAGGGCAAAAAAAAAGAAGCTTATGCTTCCAAGGTTGAAGATTGGTTAATAGTTGCTAATAGTTGCTGATAGTTAAAAATTTTGGGGCGCGTTTAAGGCGCCCCATCTGTAAAAGCAAATCCTTTTAAATCATATAGCTTTCAAATCTCAGGCAGTGCTTAAATCATGTAGCTCTTGAGAACGTCCAAAACTTCATCAGCGCCGTCTTCTGCATGGATGTTTAAGTCGATGGGCTTGGATAAATCAAGACTGAAAATACCCATAATGGACTTAGCGTCGATTACGTATCTGCCTGATACTAAATCAAAGTCATAATCGAATTTGGTAATGTCGTTAACAAAGGACTTAACCTTGTCAATTGAGTTTAAAGAAATCTGTACTGTCTTCATGTTGTATACCTCCTTTAGTGACTTCAACCTTCGCCTTAATAATAAGAAAAAGACTTGTTTTTGTCAATGCCAATATTTTAACAAAGATTTGAGGGATAGAAATGAAAACTGTAGCATTTCATAACCTGGGATGCAAAGTGAATGATTACGAAACCGATATAATGCACCAAAAATTCTCGGAAAACGGTTTCCAAATTGTACCTTTTGGTCAAAAAGCGGATGTATACGTCATAAATACGTGTACAGTCACAAATATGGCTGACCGAAAAAGCCGTCAAATGTTGCACAAAGCGCGTACCATGAATCCCGAAGCAATTGTTATTGCGGTCGGTTGTTACGTTCAAACGGCAACAGAGGCGGTCTTAAAAGATGAGGCCGTCGATATTGCAATCGGGAACAACAAAAAGTCTGAAATTGTTGATATATTAAACCGTTATCTTGAAGATAATACACAAAATGCCGCAGTTATAGACATTAATCATACTTCGGAATATGAAAATATGATGCTTGAAGGTACACTGGATCGTACGCGGGCTTATATAAAGATTCAGGACGGTTGCAACCAGTTCTGCTCTTACTGCCTGATTCCGTATGCAAGGGGACGCGTGCGCAGCCGGGATGTACAGGATATTATTGCGGAAATATCAAAAATTACGGCGAAGGGTTATAAAGAAGTTGTACTGACCGGTATACACGTAAGCTCTTACGGAATTACAACTCCGAATGATTTATCACAAAACAAACTTGCCGATTTGCTTGAAGAAATTCAAAAAATTCCTACGGTTGAGCGTATACGTTTAAGCTCGCTTGAACCGCGCGTGGTGACTGAAGATTTTGTGAAGCGCATTTCCAAGCTTGATAAGCTTTGTCCACACTTTCATTTATCGTTGCAAAGCGGTGCCGAGGCTACGCTTAAGCGCATGAACCGTCATTATTCCCCCGCACAGTACATTAACGGCATAAAGCTTTTGAGGGAATATTTTGACGATCCCGCGATAACAACAGACATTATCGTAGGCTTTCCGGGTGAAACCGACGAGGAATTTGAAGAGTCTTTTGAATTCGCAAAAAAGGCAGGCTTTTACGAAATGCATATTTTCAAATACTCAAAGCGTCGCGGTACGGTTGCCGAAAAACTTCCCAACCAGGTTTCCGATGAAATAAAAGATATCCGCAGCGACAGGATGATTGAACTTGGAAACAGCATGTCGTTGGAATACAGAAAGCGTCACCTTAACAGCAAGGCAAATATTCTTTTTGAAGAAGAAAAAACAATCGGCGGAACTAAATATCGTATCGGGCACACTCCCGAGTATATTAAGGTTGCCGTAAAAGAATCTTTAGATGCGGAAAATTCAATCAGAAGGTGTGTGCTTAAGAGTCTTTTGACAAACGATATTGTATTAGCCGAGTAGCCTTTTGCTTATAATTTCTTGAAAACAAAAGAATGTTAAGATACAATATATCCTAAGACAAGGGGGATAATGCTATGTCAGATGTCAGCAATACTCAATTTTTTAAAGTAGAACAGGAACGCCCCATGAGCGCCGATCAGATTTTAAAAATAGTTTACGACGCCAATAAAGAGAAGGGGTATGATCCCATTAACCAGATTACGGGATACCTTGTTTCAGATGACCCTACGTTTATTACTTCTCATAACGATGCGCGTAAGCTTGTGCGCCGCGTTGAGAGAGATGAAATAATCGAGGAACTCTTAAAGACTTACGTAAGTACTAACGGATGGAATTAATCAATGCGTATAATGGGACTTGACTTTGGATCCAAGACAGTGGGCGTTGCAATTAGCGACCCACTGTTGCTTACTGCCCAGGGAATCGAAATAATCAGGCGCCCGGAAGAAAATAAACTTCGACGGACGCTTGCCCGAATAGAGGAACTTATTGTAGAATACGGTGTCACCGAAATTGTATTGGGCTTGCCCAAAAACATGGATGATTCTGAGGGTGAACGTGCAAAGCTTTCGCTCGAATTTAAAGATAAGCTTGAACGTCGCACCGGGCTTAAGGTTACAATGTGGGATGAACGTCTTACAACCGTCGAAGCCGATAATATTATGGCCGAGGCGGGTATTACTAAATACAAAGAGCGTAAGGAATATGTGGATATGATTGCTGCCCAGCTGATTTTGGAAGGCTATATGGAGTATGGGCGCAACGATAAATAGAGGTATTTTATGGAAAAGATTTCTTTTGCAGGCAATAACGGAGACGCAATTGAATTTTATGTAGTTGAAAAAACAACCCTCGGGGGTGTTGATTATATGTTAGTCACAGAGAGCGAGGCAGATGACGCTGACGCGTATGTGCTTAAGGATCTTTCAAAGACTGAAGACTCGGAAGGTATTTACGAGATAGTCGATGACGAGAGCGAACTTAATGCCGTAGGTCAGGTATTTGCAGCACTTTTGGAGGACACAGACATAATTTAAGGAGATAAATTGAATAAAAAGAATGAACAGAATGTTTCAAAGCTTAAGATAATCCCCTTAGGCGGCTTGGAACAGATTGGTATGAACATTACTGCCTTCGAATATGAAGACAGTATTATTGTTGTGGATTGCGGTTTGGCTTTTCCCGAAGGCGATATGCTGGGAATCGACCTTGTAATCCCTGATGTAACTTATCTTAAAGATAATATTGACCGCGTAAAGGGATTTGTGATTACGCATGGTCACGAGGATCATATCGGGGCGCTCCCCTATGTTTTAAGAGATATAAATGTTCCGATATATGCCACAAAGCTTACAATCGGTATTATCGAGAATAAGCTTAAAGAGCATGAGGATCTTCTTAAGAAAACAAAGCGTAAAGTTGTTAAATTCGGTCAATCCATAAACCTTGGCCGGTTCCGCGTTGAGTTTATCAAAACGAATCACTCGATTGTAGATGCGGCCGCCCTTGCCATATTTTCGCCTGCCGGTGTTGTGGTGCACACCGGAGATTTCAAGGTTGACTATACCCCGGTATACGGCGATTCGATTGATCTTGAGCGTTTTGCAAGTCTTGGCAAAAAGGGTGTACTTGCGCTCATGGCTGATTCCACGAATGCTGAGCGTCACGGCTTTACACCTTCTGAAAGAACGGTCGGCAAGACTTTTGACACTATTTTTAACGAGCATCGTAATACGCGAATCGTTATTGCAACATTTGCGTCAAATGTTGACCGTGTTCAGCAGATTATCAATACGGCAAACACTTACGGCCGCAAGGTTGTGATTGAAGGCCGCAGCATGGTAAGCACTATTGATATAGCGCAGAGCCTTCACAGAATATCAATTCCCGAAAATACGCTTATAGATGTTGAGCAGCTTAAAAACTATCCTCCCGAGAAAACGGTTCTTATTACAACCGGCTCTCAGGGCGAAAGCATGGCAGCGCTTGCGCGAATGGCCAACGGAACGCACAAGAAAGTGTCAATCGGTGCGGGTGATACGGTTATTTTTTCGTCAAATCCCATACCCGGCAACGAAAAAGCTGTCACCAAAATAATTAATGAACTTTTGCTGAAGGGGGCTGACGTTATTTTCCAGGATGCCCATGTATCCGGGCACGCCTGCCAGGAAGAAATCAAGCTTATATATTCGCTTGTACAGCCCATGTATTCCATTCCCATTCACGGAGAATATAAGCATCTTGTGGCTCAGGCAAGGATTGCCGGTGAACTTGGAATTGATAAAGATCATATCAAAATCCTTCGTTCGGGAGATGTCCTTGAAATTGATGAAAACAGTGCAAACGTTACCGGAAAGGTTTCGTGTCAGCCGATATATGTTGACGGACTCGGAGTCGGTGATGTAGGCAGCACGGTTCTTCGTGACCGCCAGCATCTTGCTGAAAGCGGCGTGGTTGTGGCCAGCATAGTGGTTGATGAATATTCGGGTGCACTTGTTTCGGGGCCGGATTTATATACAAGAGGTTTCGTATATGAAAAGGAATCCGAGGAGCTTTTGGAAGAGGCCAGAAAAGAACTTACAAAAGCACTTTCATCTGCTTTTGACCGCAATATATTTGACTGGGGCAAGTTAAAAACGATTATGAAGGATACGCTTTCTGACTATTTCTGGAAAAAGAACAAGCGTCGTCCGGTCATAGTACCTATAATCAGTTGCGTTTAGAGTGTGTTGAAAATATTATGACAGATCTTACAAATTTAGAAAAAACAGTTATTGATGCAATCAGGGAAACCGAAGAATACAAAAACTACATTGCCATTAGTGCGGTTGTAAAGAAAGATCCGGCACTTTACGCCCGCCTTATGGAGCTTAGGGAAAAGAACTTTTCCATCCAGCAAAGCAATGAAGAAGATTTGATGGATTTGATGGATGCATTGACTAATGAATACGAAGATGTTATTAATAATGCAACGGTAAGCGATTATTTATCCTTCGAAGCAGAATATTGCCGCCTTGTGCAGGGTTTTATGCATGAACTTACCGAAGGACTGGAGTTTGACTGATGAATTTAAGACAGATTTTCGCCGTAGTATTGGCAGGGCTTGTTAAAATTGCCGTGGCGATATGGATTATCAACTTTATAGTTACCAAAACCGGCGATATTTATGATTTTGGGTACAGAATTTTTACAGAAGAAGCTATTTCCCCGGCACCGGGACGCGAGATTACCGTTGCGTTTACAGAGGGCAAGTCCAATATGGAAATAGCACAGATTCTTTACGACAAGGGTCTAGTGCGCGACAAAAACCTTGCTTTTGCCCAGATTCTGTGCTCGGAGTACAGAGAAGCTATCGTGCCGGGTGTATACACACTTACAACGGCAATGACTACCGAGGAAATGCTTGCAGCTATGGTACCGCCCGAGGGGGACGAGGAATGATTGCAGACGAAAGAATGACAGCGTTTATAAATTCATTTGCCTGCAAAAACTCCGATGATCTCGAGAAACTTGAAGAGTTTTCAATAGAAACCAATGTGCCCATCATCCGTAAGGAAATGCAGTCTTTGATGAAGTTTATTCTAAAGGACAAGCGCCCTTCAAATGTTTTGGAGGTAGGATGCGCCATTGGTTTTTCGGCGTTATTAATGGCTGAGAATCTTCCCGAAACTTCACACATTACGACTATCGAAAAGTATGAAAAACGTATTCCGATTGCAAAAGAAAACTTTGAAAAATTCGGGTACGCGCAGAAAATTACGCTTTTGGAGGGTGATGCAACCGAAATTCTGGCAAGCCTTGACGGACAGTACGATTTGATATTTATGGATGCGGCAAAAGCCCAATATATAAATTTTCTTCCGGATGTGTTAAGACTGCTGGCACCCGGCGGAATACTTCTTTCCGACAACGTTATGCAGGAAGGTGACATTTTGGAGTCAAAGTTTGCGGTGGAGCGCCGCAATCGCACGATATACAAAAGAATGCGGGATTATCTTGACAAGATAACCCATAATCCTGTGCTTACCACCGTAATATTACCGATAGGCGACGGCGTTACCGTAAGTATTAAAAGCGAATAATCATTCAATGAACGGAGTTATTTATGAAGAAACCTGAATTGCTGGTTCCGGCCGGCAGTCTTGAAGTGTTAAAGACAGCAGTTATATATGGCGCAGATGCGGTGTTTATAGGCGGTGAAGCGTTTGGACTGCGCGCAAAGGCCAAGAACTTTTCCTCGCATGATATGGAAGAAGGCATAAAGTTTGCCCATGAGCACGGCGTAAAGGTTCACGTAACGGCTAATATTCTGGCGCACAATTACGATCTTGAAGGCGCACGCAAGTATTTTTATGAGTTAAAAGAACTCAAGCCGGACGCTTTGATTATTGCAGATCCGGGTATGTTCATGATGGCTCGCGAGATATGCCCTGAAATAGATATTCATATATCCACACAGGCCAATAACACTAATTACGATACATACAATTTCTGGTACAAACTTGGCGCCAAGAGAGTTGTGGCGGCAAGGGAATTATCGCTGGGCGAGATACGCGAAATAAGAGAGCACATTCCGGACGATAAAGAAATAGAATGCTTTATACATGGTGCAATGTGTATATCTTATTCGGGCAGATGTCTGCTCAGCAATTATTTTACAGGCCGTGATGCCAACCATGGTGCGTGCACACATCCGTGCCGCTGGAAATATAAAGTTACCGATTTTACCAAGCCGCATGAAATCGAGGCGGTTATCGAGGAATCCGAGCGCCCCGGACAGTATCTTCCGGTGTTTGAAAACGAACGCGGAACATATATTTTTAACTCCAAAGATTTGTGCATGATAGAGCATATTCCGGAGCTTATTGAAGCCGGTATCGACAGCTTCAAAATAGAAGGTCGCATGAAAACGGCTCTGTATGTGGCAACGGTTGCCCGCACATATCGCAAGGCTATAGATGATTACATGGAATCACCCGATAAGTATCGCGCAAACATGGCATGGTACAGGGCAGAAATTTCAAAGTGTACCTACAGACAGTTTTCAACCGGATTTTATTTCGGAAAGCCCGATGAAAACTCTCAGGTTTACGATGAAAATACATATATCAACGAGTTCATATACTTAGGATGCGTGGAAAAGGCTGAAGGTAATACGGTCAAGATTGAGCAAAAGAACAAGTTTTGCGTAGGCGATGACATAGAAATTATGAAGCCTGACGGTGAGAATGTTCCGGTAAAGGTTCTTTCCATAAAGGATATCGACGGTAATGAGCAGGAATCGTGTCCTCATTCAAGGCAGGAACTTTTTGTGACGCTTTCACAGCCTGCATCGAAATATGATTTGTTAAGACGCGATAATTCTGAACAAAATTTAGGCTAAATTCTTTTGAGAATTATTTAACAAGGATATTGCCCTTCATGTGATATTAGGGTAAAATTTTTAAAGATAAAGTATATTTAAGGGGAACCGACATGAGCACAAAGGTTAATGTTGAGGAAATCTTTGCTAAAAATGTTTTTACCGTCGGTAAGATGAAGGAGTATTTGCCGGAAGCCGTGTTTAACGAAGTGATGACAATTCGTGAACAGGGCGGCGAGCTTCCTCTGAAAACGGCTGACGTTGTTGCAACTGCCATGAAAGACTGGGCGGTTTCGAATGGTGCAACACATTTCACACACTGGTTCCAACCGCTTACCGGTATTACAGCCGAGAAGCACGATGCATTTATTAAACACCCCGATGAAGAAGGTCGTTGCCTTCTTGAATTTTCGGGCAAAGAGCTTATTCGCGGTGAATCGGATGCATCAAGCTTTCCTTCGGGCGGTTTGCGCGCCACTTTTGAAGCACGCGGCTATACTGCATGGGATATGACTTCTCCCGCTTTCCTTAAAGAAGATGCTATAGGCACCATATTGTGCATACCTACGGCATTTTGCTCATATAAGGGTGAAGCACTTGACATGAAGACACCGCTTTTACGCTCAATGGAAGCCGTAAGTGCCCAGGCTCTTCGTATTGTAAGACTGTTTGGCAATAAAACCGCTACCAAGGTTGTTGCTTCAGTTGGCCCCGAGCAGGAATATTTCCTTGTCGATCGCGAAAAGTATTTATTAAGGCAGGACCTTATTTTTGCGGGTCGTACTCTTTTCGGAGCCCCCGCGCCCAAGGGCCAGGAACTTGATGATCATTATTACGGCACCATTCAGGAGAGAATCGGTGCGTTTATGAACGATTTAAACATTGAGCTGTGGAAGCTGGGAGTTACCGCCAAGACACAGCACAATGAAGCGGCACCTGCTCAGCACGAGCTTGCGCCTATATATGAAACTGCAAATATTGCCATGGACCATAATCAGCTTACCATGGAAATCATGAAGAAAGTCGCAAATCGTCATGGACTTGCCTGCCTGCTTCATGAGAAGCCTTTTTCGGGCGTTAACGGATCGGGTAAACATGATAACTGGTCACTTAACACGGATGACGGCATTAATCTTTTGGATCCGGGCGAAACACCTAATGATAACGTTCAGTTTCTTTTGGTACTTGCCTGCATCTTAAAAGCTGTTGATACACATGCAGACCTTTTGCGTTTGAGCGCAGCCTGCCCCGGTAATGATTTGCGACTCGGTGGCGATGAAGCTCCGCCTGCCATTATTTCGGTGTTTTTGGGAGCTCAGCTTGAAGACGTTGTCAGACAGCTTGTAGAGACCGGCTCGGCAGCTAATCTTATTGCCGGCGGTAAGTTAAAGACCGGTGTTTCGACACTCCCCGATTTTGAGCGCGATGCTACCGACCGTAATCGTACTTCACCGTTTGCTTTTACCGGCAATAAATTTGAGTTCAGATCTGTTGGCAGTTCAGACTCGATCGGCAGTCCCAATACGGTTATCAATACAATTGTTGCCGAAGCATTTGCCGACGCTGCTGATATTTTGGAGAATGCGTCTGATTTCAGCGTGGCAGTTCACGATTTGATAAAGAAATACTTTTCGGAGCACAACCGTATCATTTTCAGCGGCGACGGATATTCATCGGATTGGGTTGAAGAGGCAAAGCGTCGCGGACTTCCCAATTATGCGGGTATGGTTGATGCAATCGGGACACTTACAACTGATAAGGCCATTGAACTTTACGAGAAATTCGGTATTTTCACAAAGGCCGAGCTTGAATCCCGTGCCGAAGTTTTGTATGAGACATATTCAAAGACCATAAATATCGAAGCGCATACGATGACTGCTATGGCCTCCAAACAGATTATCCCAGCTGCTATCGCTTATGCAGGGCAACTGGCATCTACGGTTAAGGCAATGCAGGATGCGGGTATTGTGAATCCTGCGGTTCCCAAGCGACTTCTTAATCAGGTTAATGAGAACCTTACCGCAATGCAGGATGCGTTGGATACCATGAAGGAACATCGCAAAAAGGCCGTTTCCATCCGGTCTCAGAAAGAACGTGCTTTTTACTTCCGTGAGCATGTAGTTCCGGCAATGAATGAGTTGCGTGCTCCGGCCGACAGACTCGAGAAGATTGTCGACAAAAAGTATTGGCCGTTTCCGACATATGCTGACCTTATGTTTGAAGTTTAATCGATTTTTAATGTGCTATGGGCGCATTATTAATACAATATTTTATCTATCATTTATACAAGGAGGACAATTAAATGTCTTTAGTTACCACTACTGAAATGTTTAAGAAGGCATATAACGGCGGTTACGCTGTAGGTGCTTTCAACGTAAACAACATGGAAATTGTACAGGGTATCACTGAAGCTGCAGGCGAGTTAAAGAGCCCTGTTATTCTTCAGGTTTCAAAGGGTGCACGTGCATACGCTAACCACACATACCTTGTAAAATTAGTTGAGGCAGCCGCTATCGAGAATCCTGAAATCCCGATTGCATTACACCTTGACCACGGCGATTCCTTCGAGCTTTGCAAATCCTGTATCGATGGCGGTTTCACCTCCGTTATGATCGATGCTTCTTCCAAGTCTTTCGAAGAGAACATCGCAATCACAAAGCAGGTTGTTGAGTACGGTCACGCTCATGGCGTTGTAGTTGAAGCTGAACTTGGTACTTTAGCAGGTATCGAGGATGAAGTTAAGGTTGAAGCAGGTCAGGAATCTTATACAAGACCTGAAGAAGTAGAAGAGTTTGTAGGCCGTACAGGTTGTGACTCTCTTGCAATCGCTATCGGTACATCACATGGCGCTTACAAGTTCACACCCGCACAGTGCACCAGAAATGCCGATGGCATTTTAGTTCCCCCTCCGCTTCGCTTCGACGTATTAGAGGAGTGCATTAAGCGTCTTCCCGGCTTCCCGATCGTACTTCATGGCTCATCTTCGGTTCCTCAGGAATTCGTAAAGATGGTTAACCAGTACGGCGGCAATATGCCCGATGCTGTAGGTATTCCCGAAGAACAGCTTCGTAAGGCTGCTACACTTGCTGTATGTAAGATTAATATCGACTCCGATATCCGTCTTGCAATGACAGGTAACATCCGTAAGTACTTCGCTGAGCATCCCGATCACTTCGATCCCAGACAGTACTTAAAGCCCGCTCGTCAGGCTGTTAAGGATATGGTTGCTCACAAGATCGTTAATGTTCTTGGCTCAGACGGCAAGGCTTGATAGTTAATTTAAAGATTGCTTTTGCAAAATTTGGCGCCCGCAGTGATTCAACTGCGGGCGTTTTTGTGATAAAATATACACACAAATTTGCGGCGAAAAGAGGGCTTGTGATGGGAAGTTTTTTTGCTAAACTTGGCAAAACTGTTCTTACTTTGATTATTCTGGCAGTGGTTTTAATGTATCTGGTGCCTGTCGGCGAGAGCCATTATTTAAAATACATAAAGATGCCCGGTGAATATGACAACTGCAAGCGTGCCACAAATTGGATGAGCAAACTTGACGGAAATTTAAAACTTAATGAGATAAATATACCGGGTACCCATGACAGTGCAACCACATATGTTGAGCTTCCGCTTATGGCTAACTGTCAGACACTTACCATAAAAGAACAGCTCGAAGCCGGTTTTAGATATTTGGATATCCGCCTAAGTGTCGAAACCGACACGGATACCGGTGAAAAGCGCATGAAATTAATGCACGGATTTACTTCGTGCAAAAAGTCTCCCTGGCCGTGGGCCGGGAATCTTTACCTTGAAGATGTTTTAAATGATTGTTACGACTTTTTGGCGGAGAATCCCGATGAGACCATTCTTTTTGCGGTAAAGCAGGAGCATGGAGACGATGCCGTAGAGGACTTTCAGAAGCTTCTTGATGAGTATGTGAAGAAAGATATCGATGAATGGTTGCTTACGCGTACATTCCCAACGCTTGACGAGGCACGCGGTAAAATTGTGCTCATGAGGCGCTACGAGGATGAGGCAAAGCTTTCGGATGACGCGGGAATTATGATTTACTGGAACAATCAGGACGGAAGTACTCCCTCGGATATTCCGGTTGAGGAAAATAAGCTTTACAAAACGACTGTCTGGGTTCAGGACCGCTATGAATACTGGACTGATGCCAAATGGAATGCTTTTTACTATGGCTATGCCAATCCGGCGCTTGAGGATGAGAACGCTGCTTTTATCAATTTCCTGAGCACAAAGGGCGGTTTGTATGCAGGCCATCCTTTCTATTTTGCATTCCGGTTAAACCGCAAGTTCAAAGATTCTTCTTTCGAAATCGGTTATAACTACGGCTGGACGATTCTTGATTTCGGAACGCCCGAGCTTGCAAAGAGAGTTTACAGCGCCAATGAATGAGGTTTAATTATCGATTAATTGGGCATTAATAAGTGCGACATAATATAGGCTTACTAATTAACAGGAGGTACGTGATATGGATATCGCAGGCGTATCAATGGCAATGGCCCAAATAGAAACACAGACCAAGGTTGGCACTGCTGTTTTAAGCAAGGCAATGGATTTAAACGAGACGATGGGCGACGGAATTGTCGCTATGATAGACAGCGCAGGCATGGAGCGAAGCGTTAACCCTGCTGTTGGCGGAAATGTTGATGTATATGCATAATAGCAATTAAAAAAGCGCCGGGATACGGCGCTTTTTTGATGTTTCATATATACACTTAGTTAAGTCTTATTTTTCCATCTTCGGAAATCGTGATAATGCGGTTTTTGTAAAGATTTCCGATTGCTTTCTTAAATTCATTCTTGCTCATACCCGTTTCGCGGGAAATTACTTCGGGCGAGGCCTTCTCCGAAAACGGAAGAATACCATCGTAGGATTTAATAAGTTCAACCAGTGAGTCAGCGTCTTTGGAAATCTGTTTGTAAGATTCATCGCGGATGCTTAAGTTTAACTTGCCGTCTTCGCGAATGCTTACGATGCGGGCATTGATTGTTTCACCCATGTTTACTTTGCCGAAAAGCTCGCGCTTGGGGATGAGACCCTGGTATTTATTGTCGATGGCCACAAACACGCCGAAATTGTCGCTGGACTGATAAACGGTGCCGGTTACACGATCGCCTTTTTTGTAGGGGGAATTGCTGTCCAAATACGGATAAACATTCATGGTTGCCGCAATACGGTTTGATTTATCGAGGTAGATGGCCACCAGAACTTCGTCACCTTCGCGAACCTTGTAGGCTTGCTCGGCGAAAGGTAACAGTAAGTCTTTTTCGAGTCCCCAGTCCAGAAATGCACCAATCTTACCCACTTCCTTGACAGTCAAAAGGCCGGCTTTGTGGAGTGTAAGCTTGGGAACGGTAGTGGTGGCAATCGGTCTGTCATTTGAATCAAGGTACACACATACCTCAACGGCATCGCCGCGCTTTAAACCGGACGGTACCTGCTTCTTGGGCAAAAGAACGTGCTCGTTGGAAGCAGGGACACTTTTGTCCTTTAACTCTTCGGGAACAAGGTATACACCGAAATCGACTGCTTTTTCCATGTATAGAGTTTGAACTGTAGCCAAATTGAACATTTGTATTTCCTCGTAATGCATAACAGATTATCCTGATAACAAAAGAGACATGAATCGTAGATCCATGTCTCATAGCTGGGGTACAAGGATTCGAACCTTGAAATGACGGAGTCAGAGTCCGTTGCCTTACCGTTTGGCGATACCCCAATGGTAAATTGCAAAGACAAAAGAGATGTCCCTTGCGATTGCACTAGGTTAGTATAATGTAAAGATTTGAAAATTTCAAGTACTTTTTTAAAAAAGTTTTGTCGCGCTCTTTGTACTCTCAAAAGGGGTTCAAACAGATGGTTTTGTGTATCCGTGAAAGCGCTTACAAATACTGTATATTGCATTTGGTAAAAATTTATTTAGTAAAAGTGCACTAAAGGGGAAGAAATGAATGAAAAAATGCATAAAAAACATTCATTTGGGACTTGGTTTTTTGAGTAAAACGTTATAAAATAAGAATTGCTTGCAATAATGAGGTTTATTACCTGCATTTAAATGTTGTGAAAATGCCTAATTGCAGGTTGCACATACAGTCACATACGGCTACATACATTATTTTAAGTAAGGCACATATGTGCCTCGTTCACCTTAATGGAGGGTATCATGATATCTAATCAGACGTTACAAACCACTATTGACGGCCTTAAGGCTATTTCGCGAGTTGAGCTTTGCGTTGTGGATACTGAGGGCAAGGATGTTGTTTCGACAACCGGCCATATGCCTAACGTATTTAAAGCTGCCAAAGAGTTTGCACTCGGACCTGCCGATTCCCAGGAAATTCAGGGTTATCAGTACTTTAAAATTTACGATGAGTCTCAGGTTGAGTACATCCTGATTGCATGCGGTACAGGTGAAGATGTCTACATGGTTGGTAAAATGGTTGCTTTTCAGATTCAAAACCTCATTGTGGCATACAAGGAGCGCTTTGATAAGGATAACTTCATTAAGAACCTGCTTTTGGATAACCTTCTTTTGGTAGACATTTACAGTCGCGCCAAGAAGCTGCACATCGCTACGGATGTTAAGCGTGTTGCCATGATTATTGAGGCAGATGACGGCAAGGACAATAACATTCTGGAATGTGTACGCACACATTTCGGCACTAATAATAAAGATTTTATTACGGCTGTAGATGAGAAGGACGTAATAGTTGTCAAGGAACTTGAAGAGGCGGATTTCACCAAGGAAGTTGAGCACGCCGCAAGCGCTATCATCAGTCTTCTTGAAAAAGAAGGCGTCGGCAACGCAAGGATTTCTTATGGTACTGCTGTCGGGGAGATTAAGGAAGTAAGCCGTTCTTACAAGGAAGCCAAGATGGCTCTTGATGTAGGAAAGATTTTCTTTGGCGATCGCAATATCGTTGCTTATTCGGAGCTTGGAATAGGTCGTCTGATTTACCAGTTGCCCATACCGCTTTGCAAGATGTTTATCCGCGAGATATTCGGCGGAAAGAGCCCCGATGATTTCGACGAGGAAACTCTTACAACAATTAACAAGTTCTTTGAAAACAGTCTTAACGTTTCCGAGACATCCAGACAGTTATATATTCACCGCAACACCTTGGTGTACAGACTTGATAAGCTTCAGAAATCGACAAGGCTCGACCTTAGAGTCTTTGAAGATGCGATTACGTTTAAGATTGCTCTGATGGTTGTTAAGTACATGAATTACATGGAGAGCATTGAGTATTAAAGTAATTACTTAAGGAGTTACGAAATGCCAAAAAAACCTAAAAAGCGCAGATTAATGGCCGAGGACGAGGTAATCGTTCTTGAAAACGTCAGCAAGTCGTATTCCACCGGCGTTCAGGCTTTATCTAATGTAAATATTCACATTAAACGCGGCGAGTTCGTGTTTGTGGTAGGCGATTCCGGTTCGGGTAAGTCAACGTTTATTAAACTGTTGCTGCGCGAGCTTGTTCCCTCCGAGGGCAATATTTACGTATTAAATTACAATCTCAAGAAACTATCGCATATCAAGGTCCCGAAGTTTCGACGTAAGCTGGGAGTAGTGTTCCAGGATTTCAGACTTCTCATGGATCGAAGCGTTTTTGAAAACGTTGCTTTTGCGCAGAGAATAGTTCAGGTTCCCGGTAAGCAGATTCGCAAGAACGTTCCGCGTATTCTTGCAACGGTAGGTCTTGCGGGCAAATATCGTGTGCGTCCCGATAAGTTATCGGGTGGTGAGCAGCAGCGTGTTGCCATTGCCAGAGCATTGGTGAACAGACCTTCCATTCTTTTGGCCGATGAGCCTACAGGTAACCTTGACCCCAGAACGTCCATGGAAATTATGCGCCTGCTTGAGGAGATTAATGAAAGCGGCACCACAATTATCATGGTTACGCACAACAAAGAAATTGTTAATGCCATGCAGAAACGTGTAATTACGCTTCACAAGGGCGTTGTCGTAAGCGATCAGGAGAGGGGGGTATACTACGATGAGGCTTAGTACACTTTTTTACACTCTCTGGCAGGGTATTAAGAACATTTTCAGAAATTACGTCTTTTCGCTTGCCTCCATTGCAACGATAAGCGCGTGCCTGTTTTTGTTTGGCCTGTTTTATTCGGTTCTCGCAAACTTCCAAAACATTGTGAAAACTGCCGAGGAAGGTGTCTGCGTTGTCGTTTTCTTTGACGAAGGGATTGCGGACAATCGAATTGAAGATATCGGTAAGATGATAGAGCGACGTGCTGAGGTAGCTAAGGTTAATTTCGTGTCGGCAGACGATGCGTGGGAAACCTTTAAGGAAGACTATTTGGGCGAGTACAGCGACGGATTTTTGGAAAACCCGTTGGAAGGTTCTTCAAACTACGAGATTTACCTGAATGATGTTTCGATGCAGAATGCATTGGTGACATACCTTGAAGCAATTGACGGAGTGCGGGAGGTTAAGCGGTCCGAGCTTACGGCACTTACCCTCAGCAATGCCAATAAGCTGATAGGTTATATTTCAATCGGCATTATAATTATTCTGCTTGCTGTATCGATTTTCCTTATCAGCAACACCGTCACAATCGGAATTTCGGTTCGAAGCGAGGAAATATCGATAATGAAATATGTCGGGGCAACCGACTTCTTTGTAAGAGCGCCGTTTGTAATAGAGGGTATTATTATCGGCGCAATCGGTTCGGTTATACCGCTTGGCATTATTTATGCAATTTACATTAAAGCCTCTGAGTTTTTAAACAGCCAGTTTTCAGTGCTTTCAACACTTTTGAATTTCCTGCCGGTTGAGACGGTCTTTGAAATTTTACAGCCCGTTTCATTGGCGATAGGCGTCGGAATCGGTTTTATCGGCAGCTTTGTTACAGTACGTAAGCATTTAAGAGTATAGTTTATTATTATTTATGGTAGAGACAGAAAGGAGACCTGCATGAAAAAGATTAAACGCTTGTTGTGTATGTTGCTTTCCTGTCTCGTTCTTTTTGCAGCAGTAGGGCCTTCACTTAAAGTATATGCGGGGGATACCATTCTTTCCAACATTACAAGTGACAGCATTAAACAGAAAAAGAAACAGATTTCGGAATCGGAAGCTTTAAAAAAGACTATTAAAAGCAGTATCACCGATGCCAAGAATCTCAAGAAAGAGCTTGAAAGTTTAAAGAGCGACTTGATTGAATATTTGAAACGGCTTGATAGCGAACTTTCCAATATTCAGGCGAACATCGAAAACTACAAGCAGCTTATTGAGGACAAGAAGGCTGAAATAGTTGAGATAACCGCGGAGCTTGAACAGGCTGTTATTAACGAAGAAAATCAATATGCGGCCATGAAAAAGCGCATTAAGTTCATGTACGAGCAAGGAGATTATTTCTACCTTGAAATCGTTATGAACGCCGCAAGTTTCGGAGATTTGCTTACTAAAGCGGATTATATTGAAAAGCTTGAAGCGTATGACCGCAAAATGCTTGAAGAATATAAAGATACCCGCGAATGGACGCAATTGTGTAAAGATACTCTGGAAGCCGAGCAGGAGGTTTTAGAGGAAGCTGAGCGGGCTATGGAGGAAGAAGAAGCTGCGATGGAGCAGCTGATTGCCGAGAAGAACATAGAACTTGACAATTATTCTGCCAGCATAAAGCGTAAACAGTCGCAGATAGAAGATTACGAAGCCGAATTACAGGCCCAGACAACGGTTATTGAAACGCTTGAAGCGGAGATTTTAGCCGAACAGAAAAAGATACTTGAAGCCAAAAAGGCTGTTGTGACATACGACGGTGGTGAGTTTACGTGGCCCACACCTTCGTATACAAGAATCACGGATGAGTTCGGATATCGTACGGATCCTTTCGACGGATCGATTTCTTATCACAGCGGTATTGATATAGGCGCAGCCGGCGGCACCAAGATTTTGGCAGCGTATGACGGTGTTGTGGTGGCAGCGGCCTGGGATTGGTCGATGGGTAACTATGTCATGATTAATCACGGCAATGGTCTGTACACGATATATATGCATTCAAGCAAGCTTCTTGTCAAGAAAGACGAGGTTGTTGTACGCGGGCAGCATATTGCAAATGTCGGCTCGACCGGACGTTCAACCGGTAACCACCTTCATTTCGGAGTGCGTTTAAACGGAAAATACGTAAGCCCTTGGCCGTATTTCGGCGTGAATAAATAAAGTCGCATCCGTAGCAGCTTACCTTTGATGGCGAGCGGCTAAATTTGAACGGCTGCGAGTGTAGGTTTAGAATGGATGAATTAAAAACACAAAAGCGACGTTCTTTTTGGAAAGGCGCTTTAGCAGGTGTGTTAATAGCGGGAATACTTCTTACAATGGTGTTCGTGATACTTTTTTTGGAACAGGCGCAGAAGATTTCGGGCTTCGCCAAAGACTATGAGAGTGCACTGCAATATGCATCAAATTCCGGCTCGGTATCGAGCGGTCAGGTCATTACCGATGAGGTAGTTAAGAAGGTTGATTTAATCTACAACAAAATTATTTCCCAGTTCTATTTTGAGAGTGATGTTGATGTAGAAAATATGCGTGAGAGCATCTATAGGGGGATTATTGATTCACTTGGCGATAAGTATGCGGAATACTATACGGCCGAGGAGCTTATAGATTTGTTTACGGAATCGGAGGGCGTATATTACGGAATCGGTTCTTATGTTTCGATGGATGCGGTAACCGGATATCCGTTACTTACCGGCGTTTTCAAAGATTCACCCGCAAGTAAAGCAGGATTGCGTGACGGAGATATAATTTACAAGGTTAACGGCGAAGATGTGTATGGTCTTACGCTTACTGAAGTTACCGGCATTATTAAGGGTCCCGAAAATACTCCCGTAGACCTTACAATAGTCAGAAACGGCGAGAGCGATTACATTTCGGTGACGGTTATACGTGGCAAGGTAGAGTCACCCACAGTAGTTTATGAGATGAAGCACGATGGTGTCGGCTACATTCAGATTACAGAGTTTGATGACATTACGACCGGGCAGTTTGAAGCGGCTTATAAAGACTTAAACGGTCAGAAGATGAAAGCCCTGATTATCGACCTGCGTTCAAACGGCGGAGGTAATCTCGATACGGTTGTGGATATTGCTTCACAGATTCTTCCGAGCGGAGTCATTACGTACACTGAAGATAAGAACGGTCATCGTGAGACGTTTAGCAGTAAGGGTGATACCCCCATCAAAGTTCCGCTTGCAGTGCTCACAAATGAATATACGGCAAGCGCCTCAGAGCTTTTGAGCGGTGCGATAAGGGATTACGGTCTCGGTGTTCTGATTGGCACGAATACATATGGCAAGGGTATTGTGCAGACGATATATCCGCTTTCGGACGGAAGCGGTGTTAAGTATACTACAAGTAGGTATTTCACACCGTCCGGCGTATGCATTCATGGCGCAGGGCTTGCTCCGGACATAGAAATCGAGTTCGACGGCGAACGCTATTATTCAAGCGAGGCATATGATAATCAGCTTGAATATGCGATTGACTATTTGTTGGAAAAGCTTAACGAAAAGAATTGATGGAGTGTGCCCCCGTTTGTATCGACGAGGGCACTTTTTGCACTATACAGAGCACAAATAGTGCTTTTGTTTGCAGGGCATGTTTGGTAATATATTAGAGTAAAAAGGAGTCAGGATGGAACTAACCCGCAATACATACGTAGAGGTTGACAATCAAATAATTGAAGCAAATGCCAGGGCCATGGTTACAGCATTTCCGCATAAGGTAAATATTGCTGTTATCAAGGGAAATGCGTATGGTCACGGATATGGGGTAGTTCCGGCACTTGTGCGTGGTGGCATGAATGCTTTTGCCGTTTCCAGACTCTGGGAAGCTTTGGAAGTCAGAAAATATAATAAAGATTATCCTGTAATTATGTTGCAGCCTGTTCACTGCGACTGTTTGAAAGTATGCAGTGACAATAATATTTCGATATGCGTTAACGATATCGAAACTTTAGACGAGATACTTGCATGCAATTTACCGCTTAAGCTTCACATAAAGGTTGACAGCGGCATGAATCGACTGGGATTTAAAGATCGTAATGAGCTTAGCGAAGCTTATCGGAAAATAAAAGCCTGCGATAACCTGTATTTGGAAGGCATTTTCACGCATTTTCATACATCGGGCGTACAGGATACGGAGTATGAGCGCAATCTTAATACGTTTTGTGAACTGACTCGCGACATCGACTTATCTCAAATACCGATTGTTCATGTAGACCGTACTCAGACAGCAATACTTCACGAGACGCCTTCTTTTGCAAATGCTGCACGTATAGGAATTGCACTGTTTGGATTTACGACGGTAAGCGACTTTCCGAATACTTTGAAAGGGCGCATCCGCAAAATTCAGCGCAACATCAAAAATAAAAAGAATCATGTAAAACCGTGCAGACCGATTGTAAAGCCCGATGTTAAGATGGCTTATAAACTCGTCACCGAAGTCTTACAGGTCAAAAAAGTTAATCCCGGTGAGTATGTGGGGTACGGATTGTTCCATAAGGCTGAAAACTTCGAATATGTGGCAACAATAGATATCGGCTATGCAGATGGTATAGGCCGTCGCCGCCATAATTCATATGTGGCGATTAACGGTCGAAAATACAAGATTGTCGCAGATGTCGGCATGGGTATGTGCGAGGTTATTGTTGATGAAACCGTAAAACGTCATGACCTTGTAACCGTAATCGGCGGTGACCTTGCAATAACGGATGTGACTTTTGCACTTAACACAACCGTTTATGAAGCAATGACGGCAATTGATACGATTATTCCAAGAATCTATACAAATAATCCGGAGGTTTGAATATGAGACATAATGTAGTGCTTTTGGGCTCGGACATGAATGTATATTATATGGCTCGCTGCTACCACGAGAAATACGAAGAACCTGTCGATGTTATTGCTACCGAACCTATTCGCTTCACGCAGTATTCTTCAATCGTAAATATTGAGTATCACAGTGATTTAAGGACAAAAGAAGGCTTTGTGAATGCTCTTACCGAATATGGTAAAGCTCACATTTCAAAGGGAAAGACACTTCTTATTCCCTGCCATGATGTTTATGTGCGGCTGGTAGTTGAAAACGCTGAGGCTTTGGAGCCGTATTATGTGTATAACTGTCCTTCACTTGAAATAGTCGACAATCTTCTTATTAAGGAAAAATTCTACAAGACTTATGCTGATGCAGGGCTTAATTTTGCGCGAACCGAGTATTATGACTGTTCGCTGAAAGAAACCGCACCGATGCCCAAGGATATAGTTTATCCGCTTATCATTAAGCCGAGTAATGCGATAGAGTACGGCAAACATCATTTTGAAGGACAGCCCAAGGTGTTCAAGGCTACCACTCCGGATAACGCGGTTGCATTCATTGACAAGGTTAAAGCTTCGGGATATACAGGCACATTGCTGGTGCAGGAATTTATACCCGGTGATGACAGTTCACTTTTTGACTGTGTGTTCTATGTTAATTCAAAAGGTAAAGCTGAGCTTGCAACATTCGCACAGATAGGTTTACAGGAACATGCTCCTTCGGCTGTCGGAAATTGCACCGTTCTTATCAATGGTTACAATCAGTACGGAAATACCGAGGAAACGGTTAAGAAACTTAAAGATTTTCTGGAAAGCATTCATTACACGGGTTTTGCGGAATTTGACCTTAAATATGACAGCCGCGCCAATGATTTTAAGGTTATGGAAATTAATCCCCGCCAGGCCCGCTCAAGTTACTATATTGCGGCATTGGGGCACAACCTGTTGTCGATGCTGTTAGACGATGTGTATGGCGGTGAACAGCATGAGTTTGAACTTTTGACCAAAGAAATTCTTTTGTCGATGGTTCCCAAGAGCGTAATCAAGAAACATATCGCAAATCGTGAGTACAAGGCCGAGGCAATTAAGCTGTGGCATCGTCACAAAAAAACAGATCCCTTGAATTATGTGCACGATCATGCGTTTAAGCATCGTATGTATTTGATTTTAAGGGCCGTAAATTACAAAAAGAAATATAAAACGTATAAACATACAATTTAGAGGAGCATAGTATGTGCGGATTTGCAGGATTTGTTGATAACCTGACAGTTGAACAGAAAACCCCGATTATTAAGGCAATGAGTGATTCCATTATTCACAGAGGGCCTGACGGAGAGGGCTTTTATAAAGATGAAAATATTGCAATGGGCTTCAGACGGTTAAGCATCATTGACTTATCGACCGGAGATCAGCCGTTGTTTAACGAAGACAAATCTTTGGTTATTAATTTTAACGGTGAGATATATAACTATCGTGAAATTCGTGAGGAACTTATTAAGAAGGGTCACGTTTTTGCCACGAACGGTGATACGGAAGTAATTGTGCATGCATACGAGGAATACGGCACGGATGTTGTCGATAAACTTCGCGGAATGTTTGCTTTTGTAATTTGGGACAAAGAAAAGAAAGAGCTTTTCGCAGCACGCGATCCTTTCGGCATAAAGCCGTTTTACTATTATATAACCGATGATTTGTTTATATACGGCTCTGAGATTAAGTCGTTTTTACACCACCCGAACTTTAAAAAGGAGCTCAATCCGGATGCGTTGAAAACGTATCTTATGTACCAGTATTCGGTTCCGACGGATTCTTTTTTCAAAAACGTTCACAAGCTTAACCCGGGTCATTGCTTTACATACAAGGACGGCATTATGGAAATCCGTCGCTATTTTAAGATTGATTATCGCAATAACAATGACGACCTTGATACATGCGTAGACAAAATCAACAATATCATGAAGGAAAGCGTCGAGTATCACAAAATCAGTGATGTTGAAGTCGGTGCGTTCTTATCAAGCGGAGTTGACTCAAGCTATATAGTTGCCAATGCCAATGTCGATAAGGCATTTACCGTCGGTTTTGAGGGCGAGGAGCAGCTTAAACACGGATTTAACGAAACTGCCGACGCGCATGATTTGTGTGAAATCCTCGGCATGAAGCATAAACAGAAAAATATAAGCGCGGACATGTTTTTTGATATATTGCCCACGGTTCAGTATCATTCCGACGAGCCTCACGCCAATTTGTCGGCAGTGCCGCTTTATTATCTGGCCAACATGGCAAGTAAGGAAGTTAAAGTTGTGTTGTCCGGAGAAGGTGCCGATGAACTGTTCGGCGGATATTACGAATATGAAACGCCTCCGGAATATGCACGATACAAAAAGCTTCCGTTTTGGATGCGCCGCGGCATAAAGAAGGTTGCCGAAAAGCTTCCGAACATGAAGGGGCGTCATTTCTTAATCAAAGCAGGCTCTACAATAGAGGAATCTTATATCGGACAGGCGTTCATAATGAACAACGAGGAAGCCGATGCACTTTTGAAACCCGAATACAGAAACGGAAAGCTCTATCAGGAGGTTACAAAACCGATATTCGACGAGATAAAGGACAAGCCGGATCTTTTACAGAAGATGTATCTGGATATGCATTTATGGCTTCCCTATGACATCCTTTTAAAAGCCGATAAGATGACAATGGCCAATGCGCTCGAGCTTAGAGTACCGTTTTTGGACAGAGAAGTGTTTAAGGTGAGCGAGGAAGTTCCGCTCAAATATATCATTCACGATTTTCAGACAAAGTTTGCCTTCAGAACCGCTGCCAACAAGACTATTCCGGCTGAGTGGGCAAAGCGTAAGAAACTTGGCTTCTTAGTGCCGTTCAAAGACTGGATTAAAGAAGACAAGTGGTATGCAAAGGTTAAAGAAATGTTTGAAAAGGAATGGGTTGAACAGTTTTTTAACGTAGAAGAACTTATGAAAATACTTGATGATCACAAGGCAGGTCACTGGAATTACGGACGCCGCATTTATACGGTCTATGCTTTTCTGATCTGGTACGAAATATATTTTATTAAGAATGAGGTTCCCGCCAAACCTTCATATGTATAGGCGGAAAGGAGCAATATGACAATTAAAAATTCTGTCTTTGAAAAGAATGAATCCGCGGTACGTTCTTACTGCAGAAAGTACCCCGTTGTGTTTGAAAAGGCTAAGGGCTCGTATATTTACGATCAGGACGGCAATAAATATCTTGATTTTCTGGCAGGGTGCGGTGCATTAAACTATGGTCACAACAACGATGAAATCAAGGGCGCTGTAATTGATTATCTTTTAAACGACAACATAGCGCATGCAATGGATATGTACACTGTTGCAAAGGGCGAGTTTATCGAAACTTTTGAGCGTGACATTCTTAAGCCCAGAGATCTTGACTATAAGATTATGTTTTGCGGTTCGACAGGCACCAACGCTGTTGAAGCTGCTTTAAAACTTTGCAGGAAGAATAAAAAGCGCTCCAATATCATTGCGTTTATGGGTGCCTTTCACGGCATGACTCTCGGAAGTCTTGCACTTACCACCGATGAGACCAGCCGTAACGGGGCGGGCGTGTCGCTCGATAACGTTACATTTATACCCTATGAAAGCGGCTTCCACACCAAGCTTGATTCACTTGATTATCTTGAAACCATTTTACTTGACGATCATTCGGGCGTAGAGAAACCGGCAGCAGTATTTTTAGAGACTGTTCAGGCTGAGGGAGGTATTTATGTTGCAAGCGTTGAGTGGCTTAAAAAACTCGAAAAAATTTGCCACGAAAATGATATTCTTTTAGTAGTTGATGATATTCAGGTAGGCTGTTCAAGAACCGGTACGTTCTTTTCATTTGAGCGTGCAGGCATTAAACCCGATATGGTTACGTTAAGTAAATCTATCGGCGGCTATGGCTTCCCGATGTCGTTGCTGCTTATAAGAGACGACCTCGATATTTGGAAACCTGCAGAGCATAACGGTACATTTCGTGGCAATCAGGTGGCCTTTGTGGCAGCCAAAAAAGCAATTGAGTTTAACGTTTCCCATAATCTCAACGATGAGGTCAAACGTAAAGGCGAGCTTGTAAAGAACTTTGCGGAAGCTAATATTCTATCGTTTGACAAGGATATATCGCTTCGCGGAATCGGCCTTATCTGGGGCATTGATTTCGGAAAACTCAAAAATGGCGGAGAGATTGCACATAAAATCGCCGACGAATGTTTTAAAAACGGAATGATTATTGAACGTGCCGGCAGAGGTGATTCGGTGCTTAAAATTCTTCCTCCGCTCACAATTTCCGATGCGGAGCTTATGGAAGGACTTAACATTATCCTTAAATGCACGGGTAAAGTTTTGGGAAAGTAATTGATTTATGAAACTTAACGAATTGATAGAATGTAATTATACAATCGACATAGACAAAGTTACCGATGATTCACGCACCAAGGGCAAAAATATATTGTTCGTGTGTGTGAAGGGGCTTACTGTCGACGGCCATTCTTTTGCACTTAAAGCTGTTGAAAACGGCGCTGTCGCTATTGTGTGTGAGCACTTGATAGAAGGTGTTGCCGACGATATCCCGCAGATTGTTGTAAAAGATTCACAGCGTGCCATGAACGGGATACTTAACCGTTTTTATGAAAATCCTCTCGGACGCATGAAACTCATAGGCGTTACCGGTACCGATGGCAAAACAACAACTTCGGAGATGATGTACCAGATTTTAAATATGCTGGGTGTCGTGACAGGGTACATAGGCACAAATGGCATAAGGTCCGAGCACTATTCGCAGGAGAATGATTATACAACGCCTCTTCAGGAGGATTTGTTCCGTGCACTGAACGGCCTTTGCAACGATAACTGCAAATATGTTTCCATGGAAGCAACCGGTGAGCGACTTGGCACCGGAAAACTCGACGGCGTAACGTTCGATGCATCGATTTTCACAAATCTTACACGTGATGCATTGGATTTGTTTAAGACAATGGAAAATTACGGCGCTGCCAAAGCAAAGCTTATGGAGTATACAAAAACATCGGGAATATGTGTTATAAACGATGACGATAAATATGCCGAAATCTTTAAGCAAGCTGCAAATGCGCCTGTTGTGACGTATGCAATCGATAGTGCCGACAAGGCGGATGTATATGCAACAGACATAAAAATCGAGTACAGACATCTTGAATTTACCATGAACGGCAAGCTTGGCACACACCATATTGTGTGTGGCTTATCGGGAATATTTAACGTATATAATATTATGTCCGTCATTATCTGTCTTAATCATTTCGGATATTCGGTTCCCGTTCTGGTGGAGGCGGTTTCAAAACTTGAGCCTATAGAGGCAAGGCAGACCGTTATTGATGAGGGACAACCTTTTAAGGTCATTGTTGATTATGCGCACACCGCCAACGCGGTACGTAACCTGACCGAATATATTAAATCTACGCTTACCGATGGCTATTTGAGGGTTGTTGTAGGTGCAGGCGGATCACGTGACATTCATAGGCGTACAGACATGGCGGAGTATTGTACCGCAATTGCGGATTACAATTATTTTACGATAGAGGACGCCCGCTACGAAGATCCCCGGATGCTTGTAGACACAATGGTTTCAACAGTTCCGGATGCCACAAATTATGAACTTATCGTCGATCGTGATGAGGCTATCGCGAAAGCACTGTCTGACGCACGTCCCGGTGATGCGGTTTTGATTTTGGGAAAAGGCGCGGAACGCTACATGATGACGATGGGTAAGCCGGTTGAACGGCCCAATGATTTGGAAAGAGCCAGAATGGTGCTCAATAAATTAGGATATGTGAAATAGGTTTTTGATGTATTCCGTGAAAGAAGGAAAGGAGATACAGATGGACAAAATTGCCGTATTGGTCCCTTGCTATAATGAAGAACAGACAGTTGCAAAGGTTGTAAGCGATTTTAAAGCTGCACTTCCCGAGGCAACGATATATGTATATGACAATAATTCAAAGGACAAAACTGTAGAGCGGGCGCTTGCCGCAGGTGCTGTGGTACGTCATGAATATATTCAGGGCAAAGGAAATGTTGTGCGCAGAATGTTTCGCGAAATCGATGCCGAGTGCTATATTATGACTGACGGAGATGACACATATCCGGCTGAATCGGCCCGCGAAATGGCCGATCTTGTGCTGAAGCACAATGCTGATATGGTTGTAGGTGACAGACTTTCATCCACATATTTTACGGAAAATAAACGTCCTTTTCACAATTTCGGAAATTCGTTTGTGCGTTTTGGCGTCAATACCTTGTTTAAGGGTGAGATAAAAGACATAATGACCGGCATGCGTGCTTTCAGTTATGAATTTGTAAAAACCTTCCCGGTTATTTCTAAGGGATTTGAAATAGAGACTGAGATGAGTATTCACGCAATTGACAAGAATATGCAGGTAGAAAACGTGATTATTCCGTTCAGAGACCGTCCGGAGGGAAGCGAGTCCAAGTTGAACACATTTTCCGACGGCTTTAAGGTAATAGTTACCATGTTAAGACTCTTTAGGACCTATAAACCGTTCAAATTTTTCGGCCTTATAAGTCTTTTGCTTGCGCTGATAGCGGTAGGCTTCTTTATTCCGGTATTGATTGAGTATTTTGAAACAGGGCTGGTGCTTAAATTCCCGACACTTATTGTGTGTGGATTTACATTTATTGCATCCATACAGGCTTTCTTTTCCGGACTTGTGCTGGAAACTATGGGTAAAAAGAATCGTCAGGATTTCGAAATGAAATTGATTGAAACGTCCGATAAAAAGAAAAATATTACGATTTGCTGAAAGCCAACACAATAGCAATCGTTGCTGTTGCGGGCGCGGTTCTTTGCGGTGCCGGCGCAGCCGTATATGCATTGCGCAGGAACAAAAAAATAAAGTCCGATAATTAATCATTACCGCGCATAGTTTTGCTCTATATAGTTTTATATAACTTTATATAGTTTTGTATAGCAAACGGCATCGATACTTTTGGGCTGATTTTCAGCGAAGCATCGATGCCGTTGTTTTTCCGTATCCGACTGATTTATTTAAATGAATTTATCTTTTCAATTACGTATGATTGTTCCTTGGCTGTCATTCCATTGTAAAGCGGGATGGAAAGAACGGTTTTTGCATAGTGTTCGGTAATGGGTAACGCGCCCTCGCTGAGCCCCAAGTAAGCGTATGCTTCGGAAAGGTGAGGCGGAATCGGGTAGTGAATAATTGTACCGATGTTGTTGTCGTTTAAGTAATCAATCAAGCGGTCACGTTCTTCACAACGAATTACGAACTGGTGCCAAATATGTGTTGCGCCATCGCGAATGCGGGGTAGCTCTATCAACGGATTGTTAAGTTCTTTAAGATAACGTGAGCATATTGAGGCTTTTTCGGCTTCCAGCTCGGCCATGTGACTGAGGCGCACACGCAGAAGACCGGCCTGCATTTCATCAAGACGGGAGTTGGTGCCCACAACTTTGTTGTAGTAACGTTTTTCACTTCCGTAGTTTCTGAAAACGCGAAAGTCTTCGGCAATCTTGGAATCGTCTGTCACGATTGCGCCTGCATCGCCGAATGCCCCGAGGTTTTTGGACGGGTAAAAAGAAAAGCAGCCGATATCGCCGAATGTACCCGTAGCCTTACCGTTAAATTTGGCACCGTGAGATTGCGCACAGTCTTCGACAAGGCGCAAGTTGTGGCGTTTACAGATATCAACTATAGGAGCCATATTGGAGGCTTGACCGTATAAGTGAACTACCAAAACCGCTTTGGTGCGCTCTGTAATTTTGGACTCAATTGCCGATGCATCAATGTTAAAGTATTCATCGGGCTCCACAAAAACCGGGGTTGCGCCGTTCATGGTGATACCCATGACACTTGCAATGTATGTGTTGCCTTGTACGATAACCTCATCACCGACGCCGATACCCAAAACTCTGAAAGCAATCCACAGCGCATCGAGGCCGCTTGCAAGCCCTACGCAGTATTTGCTGCCGCAGTACGTTGCAAACTCCGATTCGAAAGATTTAACTTCATTGCCGAGTATGTACCATCCGGAGCGGAGCACTTCCAAAGCCTTTGCTTCGAATTCCTGCTGGTATTTGTAAAAACCGCGATCTAAGCGGTTGGGACTTATTTTTTCCATAAATTGCCTTTCCCGGTTTGGATTATTTATTAATAATCTTTATATAGTCATCATAATTGCGGATATATTCCGCTTCGTCGTAATGCTCACTTGCAAGACATAAAAGAACGGAATCCGAACTGAATTCATACATTTCTTTCCAGACCATTTTGGGAAGATATATACCGGTGTTTGGACGGTTTAAATGGTAAACGGCTTCGTTGCCGCGACCGTCATCGACTTTAATCTTACTGGAACCGGCTACATTAATAAGCACGAATTCGGAATTTCTGTTGGCATGTTTTCCGCGTACTACTGTGTCATCGGAACCGTATATGTAAAATATACGTTTGACATCAAAAGGAATATCCTGGTTGCCTTCGACAATCACAAGTCGACCGCGCTCGTCGCCTTTATCTACAAATTCAAGCATTTGAACTGACTTAATAACACTCATTTCACATTTCGGCTTGGCAAAAAACAAAGCCCACTCCCATATACATTTTCAGTGAAAACACTGTAAGTTAATTATACAGTCACAGATATTTGTGTCAATGTTTAAGGTAAAATTAAGATGCGCTAATAAAGGCCTTATGCTATAATTTTTAAAGCGCAATTTAAAAAATATGCTTCAAATATGAAGGGTGTTATGATTATGAGCAAATTATCTATTGTTGTACCGGTTTATTTTAATTCAGATACTCTTGAGGACCTGTATGCCGACATGAAGGCTAAAATCCTTGATAAGATAGGCGATTACGAAATAGTATTCGTAGACGACGGCTCTGAGGACAATTCGTGGGAGATAATGAATAATCTCCGCATGCAGGATTCAAATATTAAGTGTGTGAGGCTTTCCCGCAATTTCGGAGAGCATGCAGCGCTTCTGGCAGGGTTAACCGTTTGCACGGGTGATTGCGCCGTTACCAAGCAGGCAGACCTTCAGGAAGATTCCACATTGATTCTTGAAATGTATGAAAGCTGGAAGAAGGGCAATAAAGTAGTGCTTGCCGTAAGGGCATCCCGCGATGAAAATCGCGTAAAAGTATTTTTGGCAAACAGATATTATGCGCTTGTACGTAAATTTGTTAACAAGAACATGCCGGCAGGCGGTTGCGACTGTTATCTTGTTGACCGTCAGGTAATTGAAGTTTTGGAGCGCCTTGACGAGAAGAATTCTTCTTTAACCTTGCAGGTTATGTGGGCGGGCTTTAAGACGGACATGATTTACTTTGACAGAAAAGATCGCGAAAAGGGTAAATCACGTTGGACGCTTTCCAAGAAAATAAAGCTTGCGGTCGATTCTATATTAAGCTTTTCATATGCTCCGTTAAGATTGATGATCGGAGCGGGATTTTTGTTTGATGTCCTGGCATTGATTTTGTTTATTTCGGTTATAGTCGAAAAGTTCACAATCGGAACCCCGATAACCGGCTGGGCTTCGCTTATGTGCGTGTTATTGTTTGGACTGGGACTTATTATGCTGATGCTGGGCATAATCGGTGAGTATGTGTGGCGTGCACTGGATGCTTCCCGTAACAGACCTCCGTTTATTATTGACGTTATCGAGGGAAAGAATATCTGAAACCATCCGGAGGCAGGTCATGAATTTTTTATATGTCGCATTGGGCGGAGCGCTGGGGGCCGTCTTAAGATACTTAATAAGTCTGCTTCCATATAAGGGAAGCTTTCCGATATTAACGCTGGTAACAAATTTGCTGGGAGCGTTTATTATCGGAATCGTGGTTGGCGTTGCCGAGGAAAATTCAAAAGTTAACTCAAATCTGATTCTTTTCCTGAAAACCGGATTTTGCGGTGGCTTTACAACGTTTTCTACGTTTTCACTGGAAACCTTTAATCTATGGAATTCAAAGAAGTATGGCTTGTCGGCCACATATGCAATGCTTAGTCTTCTGCTTTGCTTGGTGGGTGTAATGTGCGGAAAACTTCTGGTAAAGAAATTAATTCATTGATAAAGGGAAACTAAAGTTTACTCTGCGGGATTGCACTTGCAATCCCGCTTTTGCTTTTGGAGACAAAATAATTGCTTTTAATCTGCTTCGGCAGATATGTATTCTTTAGTCCGAATGCATATAATGGTGGTATATGAAACGCGTAACCGATAAATGACAAGGAGGAGTTTATGCAGGATAAAGTGATTAAAAATTGTGAATTGCTTGTTGAAAATAAAACTGCTTTCAACAAAGTGTTTTTCGGACAGTACGATATTATTAACATCGCAGCCGCAGCAGAGCTTGCCGGTATGGGCAAAACAACAGACCGGGAAATGCTTCGAAGGTGCCGGTCGATAATCAGGGAAAGTGAGAGTATCTTTTCGACACTCAGAGGTTTCTCTGAAATGTCGATTGTAACTAATATGATTGCAAGTGGCGATCCGGAAGGCTTTGTAACTAAAGTAAAGAAAGCATTTGGAGCCATCGGTGAAAATTTCTTTTTCAATAAGGATGACTATCTTGCATTTGCGGCTGTGGAACTTGCGGCCGGCAAAAACGAATACGAGTTTGAAAGCTATTCGCAAAAGGCTTCAGAAATATATTCAATGATGAAGGAGAATCACCCGTTTCTGACATCAAAAGAAGATTATCCGTTTGCGATGCTGATGGCAATCAACAATCTTGATGCATCGAAAGTTATGAACGAAGCTGAAAGATGCTTTGATATTTTAAAATCGGATTATGGTTTGGCCTCTAAAAATTCCTTGCAGACAGTTGCATTCGCACTTGCATTCTGTGATAAAACATCTGAAGAAAAATGCGAGCGCCTTAAGAGGCTGGTTGAAAAACTCAAAGCTTCGGGCCACAGATTTTCAAAAGATACTACAATGGCGATACTTGCGGGGTTTACCATGCTTGACAGTTCGGATGAAGAAATTGTGGAGGCAATTGCCGCAGCGGATGATTATCTTAAAGGTTGCAGGGGCTTTGGCGATCTTACCCTCGGCAAGGGAAAAAGACGTATGTTTGCAGCACAGATGGTGTTAAGCAGCTGTGATTTTGCAAATGTATCTGCCACGGGAGCGGCAATCAGTAGCAGTATTGCGGTTAATATAGCTATTGGAGTTACTATGATGATAATATGCTCGACGGCATGTGCAGCCGCCGCTTCATCATCGAATTGATTACAAAAAGAAAAATTAATACAACAAAATGTAAAATATAGTTGACAAAATGTCGTGGCGGTGCTATCTTATGATTTGTAAAGGCGCCACGGCATTTTAGATACAGCCCGGTGTCACTATGAAGGAGGAGATAGAATTGATAGAAATTAACAACCTTACCAAGATTTATAAGCTTAGTAAGAAGAAAATGCAGGAACTTAAGACCGGCAAGAACGTTAAAGTTGCAGTTAACGGTGTTTCATTAACTGCAAAGCCCGGCGAAATTTTTGGCTTGCTGGGTCCTAACGGTGCCGGCAAGACTACAACGTTAAGATGCGTTGCAACATTGTTAAAGCCCACCGAGGGAGATATTAAGGTATGCGGCTTTGATACGGTTAAGGACGACAAAAAGGTTAGAGACAGCATCTGCTTTTTGACGAATGAGATTAAGCTTGACCCACATTTCAGTCCCGATTACATGTTTAAGTTTTTCGGACGCCTTCACGGTCTTGACGAGGATACTTTGGCAAAACGTCAGGATGAGTTGTTTACCGCATTCGGTATCAACGATTTCAAAGACAAGAAAATCGAAGAACTTTCAACCGGTATGAAGCAGAAAGCTGCAATTGCCGTAAGCCTGGTACACGACCCCAAGGTCGTTATTTTCGACGAGCCTACATCGGGTCTTGATATTATTACCGCAAGAGTTGTTACGGATTACCTTAAGACATTAAAGGAGCAGGGTAAGACAGTTATCGTTTCCACCCATATTATGAGCGAGGCCGAGAAACTGTGCGACCGTATAGGTATTATTATCAGCGGCAAGAAGGTCATTGAGGGCACACGTGCGGAAATATGTGAGGCAACCGGTACAGGTGATCTTGAGGATGCTTTCTTTGAACTTTATACCAGATACAGCAATGAGGGAGATATCGAGAAATGAAACTTAAAAATATAAATGTTATTGTAAGCAAAGAGCTTAAGCGCGTTTTTAGTGACCGCAAGCTTATTTTCAGCCTTTTTATATTGCCTTGCCTGATTATGGTAGGCGTTTACGGCCTTGTCGGTAAGCTTGCAGGGTCTATGGAAAGTGATATTGTAGAGCATCCTGCAAATGTAATGGTGGTGGATGCCAACGACGACATTAAGGACACCATTAACCGGTTCGGATTTAGCGATGCTTCAAACATTGAATACCTTGACGGAGCTTCTTTTGCAACAGGCGAAGCCGGCTACAGGGAAGATTTGTTGAACGGAAACCTTGACCTTATAGTAATCCAGGACGCATCCTTTGATGCAAAGTTTGCAAATTACACCGGTGTAGGCGATGAACTTCCGTCCATCAAGGTTTTATATAACAGTACCGAGAACTATTCTACAGAGGCATATTCGAAGTTCCAGGGATATGTTCTTGAAAATTACCGTACAAGCCTGATGGCTAAAAGATTCGGTGATTTGTCGCTTCTTACAGTGTTTGACCAGCAGGAAGAGCTTGTTGTCAAAGAGGAAAAGGTAAATACCCAGTTCATTTCAATGATGCTTCCTTACATGATAGTGCTTCTTTTGTTCTCAAGCGCCATGAGTGTAGGTGTTGACGCAATCGCCGGTGAAAAGGAACGCGGTACTCTTGCAAGTATGTTACTTACACCTTTATCAAGAACTGAAATTGTTGTGGGCAAGTTGATTTCCATGACAATTCTTGCAGGTATCTCTTCAATTTGCTATGCAGCATCAATGGTTCTTTCAATGCCAATAATGACAAGTCTTACCGGTGACTCCGGAGATATGGGCTTCGGCAGCATTTCATTTAACGGCGTACAGGTGCTTGAACTTTTTGTTACTATGTTAGTGCTTACTTATCTTTATATTTCAATTATTTCGTTCTTAGCTTCTATAGCCAAGGACACAAAGTCTGCATCAACATATGTGTCACCTATTTATTTCGTGGTTATCGCCCTGGCAATGATGAGTATGTTCAGCGGTTCTGCAAAGGTACCGTTGGCAAGATATTTTATCCCGATTTACGGTAACGCAATTGCTATAAGCGATATTTGTGATTTTAGTCTTCAAAGTGTTAACTTTTTTGCATCACTTTGTGGTACGCTTGTGTTAAGTATTGTGTTGACACTTGCTACGGCTAAAGTGTTCAAGAGCGAAAAAATAATGTTTAATGCTTAATGCTATTGGTACAAAAGCCTGCATCTTTAAAAGCACAGGCATTAAGTGGCTGGGAGAAGACGATATGATTGGAAATCCTTATGCATTTATAGGTACAATTTGCGGAGTTTTGGTAGGTGTATTAATTGCCTTTTTGGTGTTGAAGCTTATTAAAAATGATAAGTCTGTAAAAAGCAAATACGATGAACGTCAGGAAGTACATCGGGGGCGTGCCTACAAATATGGTTTCTTTACGCTTATGGGTTATTGCGGATTGCTTACGGTATTTGAAATTGCAGATGTCGAATTGCCCTTTGAAGATTCTGTTACAATCTTTTTGGGTGTACTCATAGCTATAGGTGTGTTTGCTACCGTAGCAATTGAAAACGACGCATATATCGCACTTAACGAAAACTATCTTAAGGTTTTTGTAAGCTTTGCGCTGATAGGGGCGTCTAACATGGTGATTGGTGCCGTAGCGTGCTTTACCGGAAATATAATAGTGGACGGAAAGGTTTCTTGTGCTGCCATAAATATTTTTGCAGGCATTATTTTAATATATCTTTTAATATTGTGCGAAAGACACCATTACTTGAATGAGGAATCGGAGGTCGAGGATGAAGAACCTTAAATTGAAAGCTGCCCGGGCAGCACTTGACCTTTCACAACAGGACTTGGCTGACAGGGTAGGTGTTTCCAGGCAAACAATCAATTCAATTGAAAAAGGAGATTACAATCCCACGATAAAGTTGTGCATACTTATATGTAAAGAACTTGGTCGTTCGCTGGATGATATCTTTTGGGAAGAATAATTATTGATTATCGGTCGGTTGCCGATTGACCGGTATTGATTAACATTTGTTACCCCGAACATATTAAGATTATGTTCGGGGTTGTTTTTACATAAGAATATGTTATACTACCGAATGGATGTTCGATTCGACGTCACAAAGGGAGGATTATGGATCATTTTGTATTGCATAGCGAATATGCACCGACCGGTGACCAGCCTGAGGCTGTAAGGCAGCTCGTTGAAGGCTTTAAAGAAGGTAATCAGTTCGAAACGTTGTTAGGCGTTACCGGTTCCGGTAAGACGTTTACGATGGCAAACGTTATTGCGGCGCTTAATAAACCTACGCTTATTATTTCTCACAATAAAACACTTGCAGGTCAGCTATATGCCGAGTTCAAAGAGTTTTTCCCGGAGAACGCGGTTGAGTATTTTGTATCCTATTACGACTATTATCAACCCGAAGCTTATATACCGCAGACAGATACATATATTGAAAAAGATTCATCAATTAACGAGGAAATCGACAGGCTGCGCTTGTCGGCAACCGCATCGTTAACAGAGCGAAAGGATGTTATTGTTGTAGCGTCTGTTTCGTGCATATACGGGCTGGGAAGCCCGCAAGAGTTTAAGGCCATGTGCGTTTCTTTGCGCAGAGGGCAGCTTATAGACCGTGACGATGTAATCCGTAAACTGATTGAGATACAGTACACCAGAAATGATATGGATCTTCAGCGAAACTCTTTCAGGGTACACGGCGATGTAATAGAGGTTATACCTTCGAACGGTTCTGAAAATCTTGTCCGTATTGAATTTTTCGGCGATGAAATAGACCGTATATGCCTGGCGGATGCACTTACCGGCAGGACAATCAGTACACTTGAGCATGTTATGCTTTTCCCCGCATCACACTATGTAATGCCTCCGGAAACGATTGCAAGGGCGTGCAGTGATATTGAAGTCGAGATGCATGAACGCGTTAAGGAATTTAAGGCTGAAGATAAGCTTATAGAAGCTCAACGTATATCTGAGCGCACAAACTTTGATGTGGAGATGTTGCGCGAAACCGGATTTTGCTCGGGTATCGAAAACTATTCAAGGCATCTTGCCGGGTCTTTACCCGGCGAACCGCCCAAGTGTCTTTTGGACTATTTCGATGACGATTTTTTAATCATTGTTGATGAATCACATATAACGTTGCCGCAGATTCGCGGAATGTATGCAGGTGACCGCTCACGTAAGTTGAATCTTGTGGACTACGGTTTCAGGCTTCCGTCGGCCATGGATAACAGACCGCTTAAGTTTGAAGAGTTCGAATCACGTATTGACCAGATGATGATGGTATCCGCAACTCCGGGAGATTACGAGGCCGAGCATGAGCTTTTAAGGGCCGAGCAGATTATAAGGCCCACAGGTCTTCTCGATCCCGAGATAGTTGTAAAGCCTACAGAGGGACAGGTTGACGATCTTGTAGGGGAAATACGTCGCACGACCGAGAAGGGCTTTAAAGTTTTGGTGACAACACTTACCAAAAAAATGGCCGAAGATCTTACAGGCTATCTTTCGGGTGTCGGTATACGCGTGAAATATCTGCATTCCGATATAGATACGCTTGAGCGAAGCGAAATAATCAGAGACATGCGACTTGATGTGTTTGACGTTTTAGTGGGCATCAATCTTTTGCGAGAAGGGCTGGACATCCCCGAAATAGCATTGGTGGCTATTCTTGATGCCGACAAAGAAGGATTTTTACGTTCGGCGACTTCGCTGATTCAGACTGTCGGTCGTGCTGCCCGTAACAGTGAAGGACATGTAGTTATGTACGCCGACACTATTACCGATTCCATGCAGGTTGCCATCGATGAGACAAAGCGAAGACGTGCAATCCAGATAGCATATAATACCGAGCACGGCATTACACCGACTACAATTGTTAAGCCTGTTCGTGATGTTATACGTATTTCAAATACGAATGTTCACGGCGATATTAAAGAGGGCATGGATACTGAGTCAATGTCGCGTGCCGATATGGAAAAAGAAGTTTTGAGACTTGAAAAGAAAATGAAGAAGGCAGCAACCGAACTTAATTTCGAAGAAGCGGTACTGCTGCGTGACAGAATGATTGAACTCAAAAAGGCCATATTGGAATATACATAAATATGGCATGACGGGTTTTGATTGTATAACAGCTGCTTGTATGGCGGCAATCTATGATGGAGCAATTTATGGCAGTACAGAAAATTTTACCGAACCGCGAAGTGATTAAAGTTCGCGGGGCATGTGAGCATAATTTAAAAAGTCTTAACGTAGATATTCCCCGCAATCAGCTTGTAGTGCTTACCGGATTGTCCGGTTCGGGTAAGTCATCGCTTGCTTTTGACACAATATATGCTGAAGGGCAGCGCAGATACATGGAGTCGCTTTCTTCGTACGCAAGACAGTTTTTGGGTATGATGGAGAAGCCTAATGTAGAGCGTATAGAGGGTCTTTCCCCGGCAATATCAATTGACCAAAAGTCCACAAACCGTAATCCGCGCTCGACTGTCGGAACAGTAACCGAAATATATGACTATTTCAGATTGCTGTACGCAAGGATCGGTGTGGTGCACTGCCCGCAGTGTGGCAGGATTATAGATAAGATGACGGTCGATCAGATTGTCGACAGCGTGCTGACGCTTCCGGAAGGCTCGAAAATTCAAATACTCGCGCCTGTGGTTCGCGGCAAAAAGGGTATGCACGAGAAACTTTTCGATAAGGCCAAGCGCTCCGGATACGTCCGCGTGATTGTTGATGGGAATATGTTTGACCTTTCCGAAGAAATTACGCTTGATAAAAACATTAAACACAGCATCGACGTTGTGGTTGACCGTATTGTTGTAAAGCCGGGGGTTGTAAAGCGATTGACGGATTCGATAGAAACCGCAATTGACTTAACCGACGGTCTTGTGGATGTTGATGTTACCGATTCGGGCAGGCGATCTTTCTCCACAAATTTCGCATGCCCGGATTGCGAGATCAGTATACCGGAAATTGAGCCCAGAAGCTTTTCGTTTAATAATCCTTTCGGGGCTTGCCCGGTATGCGCAGGGCTTGGATATAAAATGGAATTTTCCAAGGAACTTATTGTACCGGATGAGAGCTTAAGCCTCAACGAAGGCGCTATCGCCATCAATGGTTTTAAGTCACTTAGCGATCCCAAGAGCTGGATGCATGCCATAATGGTCGCTATGATGGAAAAGTATCATTTCGATATGGACACACCTTTTAAAGATTATCCGGAGGATATAAAGGATTTACTGTGGAACGGTAACGGTGGCGAAAAGTTTCGCATAAATTATGTAAGTCAGCGCGGTGAAGGCACATATGACATTTCTTTCGAGGGCATACTTACACTGTGCCGCATGCGTTACCGTGAGACTTTTTCAGAGGCTTCGAAGGCAGAATATGAATCGTTTATGACATTTTCACCTTGCGAGGAATGCAAGGGAATGCGTTTAAAACGTGAGGCACTGGCGGTTACTGTCGGGGATAAGAATATATATGAAATTACAAATCTGTCCATCACAAATCTGTTAGATTATCTTGTGGATTTAAAGCTTACCGAGCAACAGAAATTCGTGGGCAGGCAGATACTTGAACAGATATCTTTACGTGTTACGTTTTTAAAGGATGTGGGTCTTTCGTATCTTACACTGGCACGTGCAACAGCCTCACTTTCAGGTGGTGAAGCTCAGCGAATAAGACTTGCAACTCAGATAGGTTCAGGTCTTGTCGGCGTTACATATATTCTTGACGAGCCTTCAATCGGTCTTCATCAGCGTGATAACGATAAGCTGTTAATGACACTTAAGCATTTGCGTGATTTGGGAAACTCGGTTCTTGTGGTAGAACACGATGAAGATACAATGCTTGCTGCCGATCATATTATTGATATCGGTCCCGGCGCCGGGGTTAACGGCGGGTGTCTTGTCGCAGAGGGAACCGCACAGGATATCATGAAAGCGAAGGACTCGATTACCGGGCAATATTTGAGCGGCAAAAAATTTATTCCCGTTCCCGACAAACGGCGCAAACCCGTCGGATACCTTACTATACACGGAGCTCGCGAAAATAATCTAAAGAATATAGATGTTAAAATTCCGCTTGGTGTATTTACGTGTATTACAGGTGTTTCCGGTTCGGGAAAGAGCTCCCTTACAAACGAGATTTTATATAAGTATCTTGAAAGGAAACTGAACCGTGCGCGTACAATCCCCGGCGAGTTTGACTCTATGGAGGGCATAGAACAGTTAGATAAGGTTATTGATATAGATCAATCTCCGATTGGCCGCACTCCGAGATCGAATGCCGCAACGTATACCGGTGTGTTTGACCAGATCCGCGATCTTTTCGCCTCCACCAAAGAGGCAAAAGAACGAGGCTATCAAAAGGGACGGTTTTCTTTTAATATCAAAGGCGGACGATGCGAGGCCTGTCAGGGCGACGGAATCATAAAAGTCGAGATGCACTTTTTGCCGGATGTATATGTGCCTTGCGAAGTGTGCGGCGGCAAACGCTATAACCGCGAAACGTTAGAGTGCCTGTATAAGGGCAAGAGTATATATGATGTTCTTGACATGACCGTAGAGGAGGCTGTTAAGTTTTTTGAAAACGTTCCCTCGATACGCGATAAAATCAAGACGCTTAACGAGGTTGGACTTGGGTATATAAAGCTCGGTCAACCGTCAACTCAGCTGTCCGGTGGTGAGGCACAGCGTGTTAAGCTTGCTACCGAGCTTAGCCGCAGGTCGACCGGGCGCACAATTTACATTCTTGATGAGCCTACAACCGGCCTTCATTTTGCAGACGTTCACAGACTTACCGAGATTCTTAACCGCTTGGTGGAAGGCGGAAATTCGGTTGTTGTTATTGAACATAATCTGGATGTTATCAAAACCGCTGACTATATAATAGATATGGGCCCCGAGGGAGGAGATGCCGGCGGAACGGTCATTGCAACAGGTACACCCGAAGAAGTGTCAAGGGTAAAAGGCTCCGCAACAGGAGAATATGTTGGTCGCATAATTGAAAAGACGCGTGCGGCCATGCAAAAGAATATTAAATAGTAAATCGAGCAGGTTATGAAGTGATATCCAAACGACAGATTTATGGGTCGAAATTTGGAAAGCCGCTGCATTATACCTGCTCGATTTGTTATTTTGTTGTAAAGTATTCATCTTTTTGACCGATAAATAATATAAGACTGACTGCATAAATTTAGAAAAATTTTTTATATATTCCCTTTTTTTTAGTACAGCGATAATGTATAATTTACTTTGCAATTTTTGTACACAGAAAGGGACGTAATCTATGCAGTATACAGATATCGGAATCGATTTGGGAACAGCTTCAGTTCTTGTATATATTCGTGGTAAGGGCGTCGTATTAAAAGAGCCCTCAGTAGTAGCTTTTGACAGAGATACCAATAAAATAAAGGCCATCGGTGAGGATGCCAGGCTTATGTTGGGAAGGACACCCGGTAACATTATTGCGGTCAGACCGTTACGTGCGGGTGTTATTTCTGACTATACAGTTACAGAACGTATGATGAAATACTTCATTCAGAAAGCATTGGGTCGTCGTACATATCGTAAACCCCGAATTGCTGTCTGCGTGCCCAGTGGCGTAACCGAGGTTGAAAAGAAAGCAGTTGAGGATGCTACATATCAGGCAGGTGCACGCGAGGTTTCCATCATTGAGGAGCCGATCGCTGCCGCTATCCGAGCCGGAATTGACATTGCAAAGCCTTGCGGAAACATGATAGTGGATATCGGTGGTGGTACTACAGATATCGCAGTTATTTCACTTGGCGGTACTGTAGTAAGTACATCCATTAAGGTCGCAGGCGATAACTTTGATGATGCAATTGTGCGTTATATGCGTAAACAGCACAATCTTTATATTGGTGAGCGTACTGCCGAGGATATTAAGATTAAAATCGGATGCGCTTTCAAACGTGCCGAAGAAGAGTATATGGATGTTCGCGGACGTAACCTTGTTACAGGCTTACCTGTAACCGTTAGGATTTCTTCCGAGGAAACACGTAAAGCACTTGAAGATACAACAGCATCTATCGTTGATGCAATTCATACAGTACTTGAAAAAACACCGCCGGAGCTTGCCGCCGACATTGGTGAGCGAGGCATTGTATTAACCGGTGGCGGCAGCCTTTTGCGAGGCCTTGAGGATCTTATTTCCGACAAGATGGGTATTAATACCATGACGGCAGAAGATCCCATGACCGCAGTCGCAATCGGCACAGGCAAATATGTTGAATTCCTTGCTAACTACAGGGATGAATACTAATTTTTGACGTAACGGAGGTTTTGCAATGTTTAAAGGACTTTACACAGCGTATACCGGTATGATAAACGAGCAGCATCGTATGGACACGCTCACCAATAACCTTGCAAATGCCACTACCGTCGGCTACAAAAAAGAAGGAAGCACCAGCCAGTCATTCGATACCGTCCTGGCTTACAAAGTTAAGGATGCTTCCGAAGCCCCTAACATTCCGCGCAGGATTGGGTTTAACAACCCGGGCGTGAAAATCGGTGAAAACTATACCGACTATACACAGGGCTCATTCAGAATAACGGATAATACATACGATCTGGCATTGTCCGGTGACGGTTTCTTTGCTATTGAATTTACCAATAAGGCCGGGGAGACGTCCACGAAGTATACGCGCGACGGCTCCTTCACCCTTACTCAGGAAGGCTACCTTGTAACTAAAGACGGGGACTTTGTGATGGGTGAAAACGGTCATATTCAACTTGACCCCACTAAGGATGCGAAAATAGATTCAAAGGGTATCATTTATCAGAACGATGCACAGGTTGCAAAGATTCAGATAGTGGATTTTGAAGATTATAATTACCTGGAGAAATACGGAGAGAATCTCTATAACGCAGTAGAAGGAGCTACGTATCAGACAGCGGACACCAAAGTTTATTCAGGGTATCTTGAAATGTCCAATGTACAGACAGTTACGGAAATGGTTGATCTTATCGCCATTACACGTCAGTACGAGGCTAATCAGAAGATTATCAAGGCCTACGATGAAACAATGGAAATCGCAGCAACTCAGATTGGCAGACTGGGTTAATGAAAGGAGCTACCTATGGTTAGAAGTTTATGGACAGCCGCTACAGGAATGCGTGCACAGCAGACAAATGTTGACACTATTGCACACAATCTTTCTAACGTTAACACGACCGGTTACAAAACAGAAGTTAACGAATTCAAATCTCTTCTTTATCAGACGTTGCAGACTAAAACAACGACTGCAAACGGTGAAAACAAGCCTGTTGGCGCTCAAGTTGGTTTAGGCGTTAGAAATGCCGCCATTACTTCGATTTTTACGGACGGACCTTTGCTTGCAAGTGAAAGCGATTCGGCATTTGCTCTTTCGGGTCGCGGCTTTTTCTCTGTTCAAGGCGAAGACGGAAATACTTATTATACACGAAACGGTAACTTTAACTGGGCACTGAATAACCAGGGCGGTATAATGCTTGCAACAAGTGACGGGTTGCCGGTCCTTGATACTAACGGTCGTGCAATTTCTTTTTCGAGCGAATATGTAGCAAGCAAAATAACAATAACGCCTGACGGAACTTTCTGTTATCCGGATGCACAGAATAATCCGCAGTCCCTTGGAGTAACCTTCGGAATATTCCAGTTTAACAATCCTTCGGGCCTTGAAAAGAACGATTCGGGCCTTTTTGAACAAAGCGCAGCAAGCGGGCGCCCGATGCTTGAAAATGGCAGTACTACGTTGGATATTACTAAAGTAACTCAAGGGTACCTTGAAGGCTCAAACGTTCAAGTAGTAGACGAAATGGTAAACCTTATTACCGCTCAGCGAGCCTACGAACTCAACTCCAAAGCCATCACCGCTTCCGACGAAATGATGCAACAAGCCAACAACCTTCGATAAGCTACAAGCAACGCAATCTCATGAGCATATCAATCATCCGGGAGCTTGCTCACAGGATGATTGACATGCTCATGAGATTATGTGGCGTCAGCCACGACGAAATAGGCCATTGGCCTATGAGTGCGTTGCATGTGAAAAGCCAGCCACGTTTTTCTATCAGGAGTGACATCAATGGAATTCGATATTAATTCAATGAATGCATACTACAATGATTATATTAAGCAGACAGCCATGCAGACTTCAGCGCCGAAGATTGATGCGGCTAAGGACTATTCAAAAGCTTCAGATGATGAACTGATGGATGTATGCAAGCAGTTTGAATCGTATTTTCTTGAGCAGTGTTTCAAGGAAATGATGAAGACTACAAATACCGAGGAAAGTTCATCGGCATCGATGTCTACATTGCTTGACTATTATAAGGACAGCTTCGCTCAGAAGATGGCAGAGCAGTCCACAGAGACACAGGGGTTGGGCCTTGCACAGATGCTGTATGAGCAGATGAAGCGTAATACGGAAATATAATATATGTTACGGCGCTCTCCGAATTTGTCCGGAGGCGGGGGCTATATGGAAATAATTAAAGGATACATTTCTCAAATTCGTTATCACAATCCGGATCAGAGCGGGTTTACGGTTATATCTTTTCAGACAGATACAGCCGAGGAAACAGTCGTTGGAAATTTTCTAAATATCTCTGAAGGCGAAATGCTCGAACTTACGGGCGAGTATTCCGAACATCGAATTTACGGACACCAATTTAAGGTAACTTCATACAAAAGCATTGAACCGGACGATGAGGCTTCCATCATCCGTTATTTGGGCTCCGGTGTAATTAAAGGCGTAGGTCCTACTCTTGCCAAAAGAATCGTAGATGAATTTGGCAAAGATACATTCAAAATTATGGAAGAACAGCCTGAATGCCTGGAGCGTATTAAGGGTATCAGCCTCAGAAAAGCTCAGGAAATCGGCGTTATGATGCAGGAAAAACGCGGTTATCGCGAAGCTATGGTCTATCTTGGCAAATATGGCATCGGTAATGCGCTGGCAATCAAAATATATGCTTTTTACGGAGACAGAATATATAAGATTTTGCAGGAAAATCCATACAGACTGGCCGAGGATATATCGGGTGTGGGCTTCAAAACGGCTGATGATATAGCTGCGAAAATAGGCGTAAAAAGCGATGGCAAATACAGAATACAAAGCGGTTTGCTTTATACATTGCTTTTGGCAACGGGTCAGGGATTTATGTATCTGCCCATTGACGTTTTACGCAAAAATGCCGCAGCTCTTCTTGAAATTCCCGAAGACAATATTGAAACTGAAGTTAAAAATCTTGCAATGGAACGCAAACTCATAGTTAAGGGCGATTCGGTTTACGCAGCGGCAAATTATTATGCAGAGCAGCAGGTTGCGGGGATCTTAAGAAATATCACCGCTGATTTTTTCGAGGATTTGTCGCTTTCCGTTGCTACATTGGAGCATGAGATTGATGCGATTGCCGGTAACAATAAAATTAGGCTTGATGATATGCAGAAGCAGGCGGTCAAGCTTGCCGTGACGCGGGGCGTATCCATAATTACCGGTGGACCGGGCACGGGTAAAACAACGATAATTAAAACAATAATCGGTCTTTTCGAAGCAGAAGGCTTGGATATAGCGCTTGCGGCACCGACAGGTCGTGCGGCGAAACGTATGACTGAAACAACCGGCTATGAGGCCAAAACAATACATCGGCTTTTGGAATTAAATGGGGTATTGGATGATGATTCGCGTGACGCCGGATTTGAAAGGAATGAGGATAATCCACTTGATGTTGATGCAATAATCATAGATGAAATGTCAATGGTAGATGTGTTTTTGTTTAGAGCTTTGTTGAAGGCGGTTCCGCCGGGAGCACGCCTTATAATGGTGGGTGATGCCAATCAGCTTCCGAGTGTAGGCCCCGGCCAGGTACTTAAGGATCTGCTGGACAGCGAGTGCTTTCCGACCACAAAGCTTGACACTATCTATAGGCAGGAAGGCACGGGTGATATTGTACTTAATGCCCACCGCATTAACCATGGAGAATCGATAACGACCGACAATAAGAGCAGAGATTTCTTTTTGCTTGAACGTAACAATCCTGAGCGAATTCTTGCAAATATTGTGGAGCTCATTACGAAAAACCTGCCGCCGTATGTCGGCGTGAATCCTTTTGATATTCAGGTACTGACACCTATGCGCAAAGGAAGTCTCGGCGTAGTTGCTTTAAACCGATACCTTCAGGCTACGTTAAATCCGCAGGATTCTTCGAAGAACGAGCATATTTATGATGAGCAGATTTTCCGGGAAGGCGATAAGGTTATGCAGACAAAGAATAACTATAAAGCCGAATGGGAAATACTGGGGAAATATAACATCCCCATAGACTCGGGACTTGGCGTTTTCAACGGTGACACGGGTAAGATTACCGAGATATCCGAAATAAACAATTCGCTCACCGTTCTTTTTGATGACGGACGAAGAATTGAATACGGCTTTGAAAATCTGGACGAATTGGAGCTTGCATATGCTCTTACCGTGCATAAATCACAGGGAAGTGAGTATGCTGCGGTAATCATGCCAATCTTGAGCGGTCCTAAGCATCTTATGAATCGTAATCTGCTGTACACGGGTGTAACGCGTGCCAAAAAATGCCTGGTTATGTTGGGAAGCTCTGAAACTGTTCACGACATGATATTGAATAATGAGGAAAACTTAAGATATTCAGGGCTCAGAGAACGGATAATCGAAGTGTTTGCCGAGTAAAAATTTGCTTTTGTGATGCCTTTACGGGAGAAGAAAGGCATTTATGAATATATCAGTTTTATATCCGGACAGATGTCCGCAATGTGACAAATCCCGCCCGGTCGGTAAACTTGGATTTTGCCCCGAATGTTTGGAAAAGTTCCATTATATAACCGTACCGGTGTGCTTACGATGCGGGAGGCCTGTAATTTCAAGAGCATTATTTTGCGACGAGTGTGCACAAACAAAGCATGAATTTGAATCGGGACGATTTCTTTTTGCCTATAGTGAGATTGCGGACAGCATATATCGCTTCAAGTATATGAATCGTCCGTCTTATGCAACAGGCTATGCGATTGAAATTAACCGGCATCTGGCAGATTGGCTTAAGGATCTTAATCCGGATGCGCTTATTCCGGTTCCGCTTCATAAAAAGCGGTTAATAAAGAGAGGGTATAATCAAGCACAGGAGTTGGCGATAAAGCTTTCTGAGCTTACGGGAATAAAAGTTTTATCAAACATTTTGATAAGAACAAGAAATACGGTTCCGCAGAAACTTTTCGATCGAAAACGCCGTCAATTAAATGTGAAAAAGGCTTTTATTGTAGTGGAAAATGTTGTAAAATTAAACGTAGTTGTCGTTATTGACGACATTTTTACAACTGGTAGCACAATTGATGCTGTTGCCCTTGAACTTAAAGCAAACGGTGTGCAAAAAGTTTTCTTTTTGACAATATCCGCTGCCGGAACCTGATTCACAAATTCTTTTAGAAAGAGCACATATTGTGTTGGCGAGGTATATTATGAACGTTAGAAACTGTAGAAAATGCGGTAAGATTTTTAACTATGCAATGGGCCCCATCATTTGCCCTCAGTGCAAGGACGACCTTGAAGAAAAGTTCAAGCAGGTCAAGGAGTATATTGCCGGGCATCCGCATTGCGGCATATCTGAAGTTTCAAGAGAGTGCGATGTTGAAATTTCTCAGATTCAGCAGTGGTTACGTGAAGAGCGTCTTGAGTTCTCATCAGATTCAATGGTTACAATGACATGTGAATCGTGTGGTACTGTAATACGTTCCGGTAGATTCTGCGATAAGTGTAAAAATGAGATGGTAAACGGATTTAACCGTTCAAACCATGAACCTCCGAAACCGGTTGAAAAGAAAGATGTAAGAGATAACCCGAAAATGCGTTTCCTTAGCTAATCGGTATTCAGGGGAATATTTTTTATTCAGGTGAGTTATGCTAAATGAAGAACGAGTTAAACTGATGACCCGTATGGCTTCATATGAAGCAACCGACGGCCCTAAAAACGAGAAGGTCGCCGGTCACTTCAGAAGCGATTACGTCGGTCTTGAGGTGGTTAAGGCAATCATATGTGCGACTATTGCATTTATGATTATTTTTGGTGCGTACATATATTATGATTTTGAGAACTTTATGGTCGAGATATATAAGCTCGATTTGTGGGAGTTTGCAGGTAAAATCCTGAAGTATTACGCTGAGTTTGTGGTGGTATATTGCGTACTGGTTTACATTGGCTTTACTGTGAAATTTCAAAAAGCCAAGAAAAACCTTAAGTTGTATTTCAATAATCTTAAGCGGCTCAATGCTTTTTTTGCCGCTGAAAAGAATATTAATCGGGAAAATGAAAAATAAGTTTTAGGTTACAGATGCAATAAGCGCGTTTATGCCTAAAACATTCTCTCGTATCCGTAGCACCTTGTTGTGACGAAAATGCTAAATTTAATCGGATACGTATACAGATAAAACAGGACAAAAATGAAACAGTTATTGATGATTAAGGAAAAACTCAAGAAATTTGCCGGTAAATATTCGGTATACATTATTCCTCTTCTTAAGTTTTTGGCTACGTACATTATTTTGAACCGGATAAATAATGATTTGGGATATATGTCGTTGCTTACCAATAAGGCGATTACATTGATTATTGCCCTCGCAGGTTCTTTCCTGCCTGTGAATCTTACAATCGTAATAATTGCTGCAATTGCAATAGCGCATACTTATGCGTTGAAGCTTGAGTGCGCGGTTATTGTACTGGCAGTTTTCCTTGTGATGTTTTTGCTGTATTTTCGCTTCTCGTCAAAGGATACGGTTGCTGCACTTTTAATGCCTATATCGATTATTTTTAAGGTTCCCTATGTGGTTCCGGTCTCAATGGGACTGTGCGGCACAATGTCGTCTGCAATGGCTGTTTTCTGCGGCACGATTTCATATTATCTGTTAAAGGGCATCAGCGTTAATGCTGACAGCATTGCCAACCTGGGTGCCGAAGGCTCCGTGATGGAGACCTTTAAGGATATGGTTGATGTGCTGCTGGGCAACAAGGATATGTTTGCGTATGCAATCGCATTTGCCTTTACGGTTATTGCGGTTTCGTTAATTCATAAACTTCCGATTAAGTACAGCTGGAGCTTTGCAATTGTAATCGGTAACATTTTGCAGTTTATTGTTCTTTTGATTGTAAGCGCCAAACTTGATGCGGGTGTTCCTGCCGGAAAAGCATTTTTAGGCATTATTTTTTCAATAATTCTTAATACAATCTTACAATATTTTTGTTTTGACCTGGATTATAATAGGACAGAACGAGTTCAGTTTGAGGATGATGAGTACTATTACTACGTCAAGGCTGTTCCCAAGAACACTATTAAAGTCCCGGGCAAAAAGAAACCCGCATCCGCTCAGTCGGCACTGGTCAGAAAACAGCCCGCAACGGGACATGCTCCTTCACAACACGCAGCAAGGACTTCGGCAAACGGTAATCCTGTTACAGGCAGAGAGCGTTCTGCAATGACCGCCAATCATTCGCAGCGTCCTTCTTCAAATGCCGCACATCGTGCACCGTTAGGGTTAAGCGGTGGCAGACCTGCGGGAGAAGGTAGGGCAAGGGCTGAGGCACGCGCTCAGGCGGAGGTTGCAAATCGTCCGCAAAAGGTAATTGAAAGATTGTCTGAAGATGAGCTCAATCAGTAAACAATTTATCAAATCATTTTTGGAAAGAAATAATTCATGGCACGTATAGTTGAATTTATCAGAAGTAATTTGGAAAAATTCAATATGCCTGAGCTGTCAGGAACAGATTTCGTAGAGATATTGGTAATCGCCTTTTTAATCTACGAGATTCTGATATGGTTTAAAACCACACAGGCTTGGTCGTTACTGAAAGGTATCGGCGTTATTTTGCTGTTTTTGCTGATTGCTACAGTACTTGAAATGAATACAATCCTGTGGTTGGCTAATCGATTGTTTACAGTTGCGGCAACACTGATTGTCGTAGTATTTCAGCCTGAACTTCGTAAGGCCCTTGAACAGATCGGAAGACGTAATATATTTACCGGAATGTTTTCTTTTGATACCGGTCGTAATGAAGGCGGGAGGTTTTCGGATAAAACGATTGATGAACTTGTTGAAGCCTGCGTGGTAATGGCCAAGGCAAAAACAGGCGCTTTGATAGTAATCGAGCAGAACAATTCGCTTTCGGATGTTGAACGTACAGGTATCGAGGTCGATGCTGTTCTTACAAAACAGCTTCTTATCAATATTTTTGAACATAATACTCCACTTCATGATGGTGCTGTTGTGGTAAGGCATGACAGAGTAGTTGCGGCTACGTGCTATTTGCCGTTGTCAGACAACCTTTCACTCAGTAAGGAACTCGGAACCAGACATCGTGCCGGCGTTGGAGTCTCCGAAATTACTGACTCGTTTACAATTATTGTATCCGAAGAAACAGGTCGCATAAGCACAGCATACGAGGGTGAGCTTTGCAGAAATGTTGACAGCGAGTCCTTGCGCAAGAAATTGGAAGTGGTTCAAAACAAACAGGTTTCGGAAAAGAAAAGATTCCGCTTTACAGTGGGGAAAGGCGGTAAAGCATGACAATAAATGTAAAAGAATCTTTCTCCAAGCAGCGGATTTTTAATAATATCGGGCTGAAACTTTTGTCGTTGATACTTGCCATTGTGTTTTGGATGGTAGTTGTAAACTTTACTGACCCCATTGTCAGTCAGACTTTCAAAAATGTGCCGGTGCACATTTTAAACGACGAAATTATTATTGAAAACGGTGAAACGCTGGAAGTGCTTTATGAAACAGATGTCATCCCTTCGGTTATTGTGAAGGCACAGCGTTCCGTTGTTCAGGAACTTGGAAATACGGCTGACTATTTGTATGCGACGGCTGATTTAAATAAACTTTCCGGTGACAGGACGCAAATCCCGATTGAGATAGTTACCACAAAATATAACGAGAAAGTTGAGTCTATTCGCCCTACTCTCGACAATGTTACGGTGAAGATTGAAACGCGAAAGACCGTTCAACTTCCGATTTACACCACAACAAGCGGGACAATTGAGGAAGGTTACGTTATAGGTAATGTTGAGCTTGCGCAGAATCAGGTGCGTGTAAGCGGCCCCGAATCTGTTATTAACAGGATCGGAAAAGCAGTCGTTGACGTACAGATAAGTGGCTTTACCGAAAACATTTCGACTTTGTCGGATGTGGTTTTGCTTGATGAAAACGGGATTGAAATTCAGTCTAATGCACTTACATTGAATGTTGAAAATATAAGGGTTGATGTTGAAATTCTTGTGACAAAGAGAGTTCCCGTGTTCTATGCAACCATCGGTACTCCGGCAGAGGGCTATGAGGCTACCGGTGAAGTAGATATTTACCCCGAGACGGTTTTGATTGCCGGTTCAAAGAGTGCCATCAAGAGTGTAAAGAACGTATATATTCCATCCACGGAGCTTAATTTAACCGGGCAGACATCCGATCTTAAGGTGGTACTTAACTTAAATGATTACCTCCTTGAAAATATTCGGCTGGCAGATTCGAATTATAACGGAAACGTTACGGTTACCGTATATATTGAGCCAATCATAAAGAGAACGTATTCGATTGAGTCTAAGGCAATTTCTATTTTGAATATTCCGGCAGGGTACAGTGCAACGTTTGCCGATGAAACCGAAAATGTAGAGATAATGCTTTGCGGACTTTCGCAGAACCTTGAAAAAATCAATTTGGACGGACTGGATTTTAAAGTTGACCTTGCAAGCTTAAGCGGTTCGACCGAATTGTATGACGGAATATACAAATTACCTGTTGAGGTTAACTTACCCGACGGAGTTAAGCTGTACAGTACCGTCTTTATAGATGTTTCATTAACTAAACTGGCAGAAATCGAGGATACAGAAGAGAATGAGTAGAATGTTTGGTACAGATGGTGTAAGAGGCGTTGCTAACGATGAGTTGACACCTTTGTTGGCTATGCAGTTGGGGCAGGCGGGTGCATGCGTTCTTTCTAAAGAGAACCAGCACAAGCCCACAATTATGGTAGGGTGCGATACGCGTATTTCAGGTGATATGCTTGCAAACGCACTTATGGCAGGCGCATGCTCTGTCGGGGCAAATTGTGTATATGTAGGGGTTCTTCCCACACCGGCAATTGCCTATCTTACAAAGAAGTACAAAGTTGATGCGGGAGTAGTTATTTCAGCATCACATAATCCCGTTGAATTCAACGGAATTAAGTTTTTTGACGGAAACGGTTATAAGCTTCCCGATGCACTTGAAGATGAAATCGAGGCATTAATAAAGAGTGACATGCAAGGTGTCAAATTTCCTACAGGCGCAGGCGTTGGCAAGATAAAATATCGTACCGATGCAAGGGAAGAATATATTAATCATTCCATTAAAGCAATTCACTCTGATTTGAGCGGATTGAAGATTGTGGTAGATACAGCCGAAGGTGCTGCATACTATACATCCGTAGAGGCCTTAAGAGAGCTTGGCGCTAACGTTATTCCGATTCACAATGTTCCGGACGGCACAAATATCAACGCTAACTGCGGTTCAACCCACTTAGAAGAACTGATGGCGCGTGTGGTATACGAGAAGGCAAATGTAGGACTTGCTTTTGACGGCGATGCAGATAGACTCTTGGCAGTAGATGAGAACGGTAATCCTGTAAACGGTGACCAGATTATGGGTATTATCGGCAACTACATGAAGTCCAAGGGTACATTAAAGATTAATACAATTGTTGCAACGGTAATGAGCAATTTGGGATTCTTCCAGATGGGCGAGCGGGAAGGCATCAAGATCGAGCAGACTAAAGTCGGCGACAGATATGTTCTCGAACGTATGAAAGAAATCGGGGCGAACATTGGCGGCGAGCAGTCGGGCCATATTATTTTCCTGGATGATAATACGACAGGTGACGGCCTTCTTTCAGCATTACATTTACTGGAGGTAATGGTTGAAAGCAACAAACCGCTTTCGGAACTTGCCAAGATTGTTGAAATATTACCTCAGGCACTTGTTGGTGCAAAGGTTCCCAATCATAAGAAGGAATCATTCATGGAATATCCCGAAATTGCAGAGGCTATTTCAACACTTACCAAGAAGTTTGCAGGAAACGGACGCGTACTTATCCGTCCGAGCGGTACGGAACCGTTGGTACGTGTAATGATTGAGGGCAATGATAAAGAACTTATTCAGCAGGAAGCTGAAAAACTTGCCGAATTGATACAAAACGTAATGTTATAGATTATAAAAGCAGCCGGTTCATAAATTGAACCGGCTGCTTTGCAATATGTATGTTTATTTAAATAATCTGTTCATTGCAGAGAATATTGCATATACCGAGGCACGTGTGATGTTTGAACTTACGCCTACACCATAGGTTACCAAGCCTGTATTTACATCCAAAAGGTGGATATAAGCGGCAGCCTTGGAATTGGAACCTGCCTGAAGCGCATGCTCTTCGTAATCGAGAATCTTTATGTCTATACCGAGATTTTCGATAAGACCGCGCTTGACGGCATCGATAGGACCGTTTCCGACAGCTTCAAATGTTTTTTCTGTTCCGTGGTCTTCAAAGGTGAGGTTAACAACCGTGTCAAATTCTTCGCGACGCTCGCCACCGAAATCCTGTACGTTTAAGCGGATAAAGTGGTAAGGAAACGCCGATTCGAGATATTCACGCGAAAATGCATCCATGATTTCCGAAGGGGAAACTTCGCCCTGTTTTTCGGAAATCGCCTGAATGACATTTGCAAACTCTTTGTGCATTCCCTTGGGAAGCTTGTAGCCGAAATATGTATCCATAACAAAGGCTACGCCGCCCTTTCCGGATTGCGAGTTGATACGTACGATTGGCTCGTACTCACGTCCGATATCTGCAGGATCGATGGGCAGGTACGGAACTTCCCAATATTCACCGCCGCGCTCACGCATTGCCTTGACACCTTTGTTGATGGCATCCTGATGTGAACCGGAGAAGGCAGTAAATACAAGCTTGCCGGCATAAGGATGTCGGGGGTGAACGGGCATTTTTACAAGGCGTTCGTATATCTCAATAATTTCGTTAATGTGTGAAAGCTCAAGCTGCGGGTCGATTCCCTGTGAAAACATATTGTAGGCAACGTTAAGTATATCTACATTTCCGGTACGCTCGCCGTTACCGAACAAAGTACCCTCGACACGGTCTGCACCGGCAAGCAAAGCAAGCTCTGTTGCGGCTACACCGGTTCCGCGGTCGTTGTGAGGATGAATACTTAAGATTACCGCTTCGCGGTTTGCAAAATTTTTGCCGCACCATTCGATAATGTCTGCGTAAACATTGGGAGTTGTCATTTCAACGGTAGACGGAAGGTTAATGATAACTTTTCGGTCTTTTGAAGCGCCCCATTCTTTGAGAACTGCTTCACATACTTCCAATGCATAGTCAGGCTCTGTACCGGTAAACGATTCAGGTGAGTATTCAAGAATGATTTCACCGTCAAATTCGGATGCACATTCTTTGACCATGCGTGTGCCGTCAATTGCTATTTGCTTAATCTGTTCTTTGTTCATGTTAAAAACAACGTCGCGTTGAAGAACCGAGGTTGAATTGTAAATATGGACAATTGCCTTTTTGCAACCTTTGATTGATTCAAAGGTTCTGTCAATCAACTCTTTGCGACACTGAGTGAGTACTTGCACACATACATCGTCGGGAATCAGATGACGGTCGATAAGCTGACGAAGAAAGTCATATTCAATCTGGCTTGCAGCCGGGAAGCCGACCTCAATTTCTTTGAAGCCCATTTTAACCATAAACTCGAACAACTCGATTTTTTCACTTACAACCATGGGATCAATCAATGCCTGGTTGCCATCTCGTAAATCTACACTGCACCAGATGGGTGCTTTCATAATTTCTTTGTTAACCCACTCGCGTTCCGGATATTTAAAAACCGGATTGCGGCGGTAGCGCTTATAATTAAGCATTTTGTCTCCTCCTCTGACACATATAATCACGCGTTAATGTACTAAAGTACGCGCTTGCAAAAATACCCCATTCCGTATCACGAAATGGGGTTTGTAATCTGAATTATTCACCAAGACCGCTTTCAACGACTTCCACTAACTTGGCAAGGGCTTCTTCTTCGTCCTCACCGTCGCAGGTAAATTCGATTTCATCACCACACTTAACACATGCACCGAGAACGCTTAATACACTCTTGGCGTTGGATGTGTTTTCACGATACGAAAATGTAATTAGCGATTTAAACTGCATGGCCTCCTTACATAGGATGCCGGCGGGTCTTAGGTGTAGTCCGGTAGGGTTTTTGATAACTACTTTTTGACTTACCATATTGAAAAATCCTCCACAGTGTACATATTTTGCCTGCACACAAGAAGACTATAACATTTTTTGACAAGAGGTACAATATATAGTTTGTGAAAAGTTGATTAATAATAAATGACGGAAATGTGTATTCGTGTGGGAAAATCTTAATAAAAAAACAAAAAACAGCAGTGAGTTTACGTGTTATTATATAAAAGGTTTATTAGGCGAGGAGGCAGAAATGCTGATAATTTTATTTGTATTTTTGACCGGGCCGTTTTTATGTGGGGAGCTTGTATGTTCCGTAATTTCACGCAAACGCAAAGGCTCGTTTTTATCTTCATATCCGATTGGTCTTTTGGCAGTGTTATGCATATTTGCGGCGACCGTTTTCTTGGCACTTAAGCTCGAATGGAACCTTTACGAATTAAAGGATTGGTTTTTGCGCCTCCTTGGCGGAACCGAGCTCGCAGGTCTCGGTGTATTTTCCTTTGATTTTTTTAAAAACCGTTTAGCGGCAAAAGAAAACCGCACGTCTGATTTTAAAAAGCCGGATTTTAATTCTTCGATGTTGTTCTTTATTGTTCCGGCTGTCCTTCTTGCACTTGAATGTTTCTTTTTGCTGGCACCGTCTTATGCAAACAATGATACGGCAGAAAGGGTACAGACTGCACTTTTTTCGGGGGAGTTGTACAAGTTTGCGCCACTTACCGGATGCGAAATGACAGCAGGGCTTCCGATATGGGGAAAGATTCAGATAATGCCGCTGTTTTATGCGGTAATTGCCGATGCCTCAAATGTTTCGCCTTACGTGTTTATGAAATATGTTGTTCCGCTTCTTTTGTACGTAATAAATATTTCAATTATGTGGGAAGTATCAAGGTGTCTGATGCCCCGGGCATCAATGCGCCGCCGGTCGACTTTTATGTGCGCATACTTGTGTGTGCTGTATGCGGGAACATATATATCCGATTATGGAATCGTGACGACGACAGGCTATGCGCTTTTGAGAGAAGGGTATGCCGGTTATGCTTTTTGCTTTGCACTGATATTTCCTCTTTTCTTTTTGTACATTTTGGAAAAGAAATATTTGCCGGCACTGTTTACGCTAATCCCGGTTGCGGGACTGATAAGAGTTGATATTTATGCAATTCTCTTTCTAAAGGACGCCGTAAATGTTTTTCATGTTGTAAACGAATCAGGGAAACTTGCCGGAATCTGGCTGATCGCTGTAATTATTCTTGCTCTGTTAAAGCTTGAAAAAAAGATATCTTTTAAACCCGTAATGCTTTTATGCCCTGCGGCAACAATTGCATATGCGGTGGAAAATCTTGGACATACAATAACAGGCTCCAAAAAACAGTTCGCATATTATTTGGGCGCCGGTTGTATCATTTTTGCTTCATGTGGTTTCCTGATGTGCGATGATGCAATATCAGCAACCGAAGAAAAAAGAACGGATAATAAGATTCGCGAATGCATTGAAATTGCAAGGCTCGAACTGGGCGATGCGCCGATGGTTTTGTATTCTTCAAAGGATGTGATGGCAAAGGCACGAAGAATTGACGGCTCGGTTCGAGTCATTTACGGAAGAAATGTATATCAGCCGATGATGAGTGCTTACGATTTCGAAAGTATGGGAGAAAATATTTCAGATTATATCTATTACTCGCAGGATTGGGTTGAAGATTATGACTGTTATACGCTTTCCTGTGAAATCCCGGAACTTATAAATCGGGCAGTTTCTGAGGGCGTAAATGTGATAATTGTCTGCAATCCGGCGCGACCTGATGATACGGGAGCCCAGTTTGAAAGTCAGGGGTTTGTAAAGACCGCTTCGACTGCCGAATATATGATATTTACCAAACACTGATTAAACGATTACCGAGAACCGCAGTTCATTGCGCATATGTTTGCATATGTGTAGAAACAGTGATAAAATATATATTTGCGTTATGCTACGCTTTTTTTGGAAGGGAATCTTATGAGACAGGTTGAATCTTTTAAGAGACTGATAAGATTAGGCTTGGGCCTTGTGGGTTTGGCCGCATCTACATATATTTATTATTTTTACTTCTTTTCATACGCATATTACTGGATAGTAAAGAAGCCTGAACTTCGTGGTTACTATGTAATTATTGCATTGTATGTTTTTATATTGTTGTGCTTTTCGGCAACGTACGGAGCACTGAAAATCGGATATTCCAAAAATTTTGAAATTGTTTTTTCACAAGGTCTTGCAACTTTTATCACAAATATAATTACTTATCTGCAGCTATCTTTGCTGTGTATGCGATTGATACCGGTTGGTGAATTTGCCGTGATGAGTATTGTACAGGTAGTTATTACCAGTTTGTGGCTGATAATTGCCAATATGATATACAGCAAGATTTTCCCGCCCAGGCAGATGTTACTGGTGCATGGGGACCGCCCTATCGACGATATCGTTAAGAAGTTTGAGTCCAGAAAAGACAAATATATAATCAGTAACACCATTAATATCAGCAAGGGCGTCGAAACGGTCTGCCTTGAAGCATTACAGCGTTACGATGCTATAGTTATCTGGGATATTCCGGTTAAGCAGCGCAATGAAGTTTTGAAGTTCTGCTATGGCAAAAATATACGTGTCTACATTATGCCTAAGATTTCCGATGTAATACTTGCCGGTTCAGAGCAATTGCATCTTTTCGATACACCGATTCTTTTGAATCGCGAGTATTCCATGAAATTTGAGGAACGTTTTGTAAAGCGTCTAATCGATATTGTTTTTTCAATCATCTTAATAGTATTAACATCGCCGTTTATGCTTTTTACTGCGATTGCGGTAAAGGTCTATGATGGCGGGCCTATTCTTTACAAGCAGGTACGTTGTACCATAGATGCCAAAGAATTTAAGATTGTTAAATTCAGAAGTATGCGGGTAGATGCCGAAAAGGATGGCGTTGCCCGTCTTGCAAAAGCAAATGATGACAGAATTACACCGGTCGGTAAATTCATTCGTAAGTGCAGGCTCGATGAACTTCCTCAGCTGTTTAACATTTTGCAGGGAGATATGTCATTTATAGGGCCACGACCGGAAAGACCTGAAATTATTGCTCAGTACATGGAGTCTATGCCCGAGTTTGCTTTCCGCACGAAGGTTAAGGCGGGGCTTGCCGGTTATGCGCAAGTTTACGGTAAGTACAATACGACACCATACGATAAATTAAAATTGGATTTGTGCTATATAGAAAACTACAGTATATGGCTTGACCTTAAACTGATGCTGCTTACAATAAAAGTTCTGTTCATGCCCGATGCTACAGAGGGTGTCGATGAGGCACAGATTACAGCTTTGAAAAATTCGGCTGCTGTGGATCATAACGAGGATATTAAGTAAAGACGTGAAATTTTCCATTATTACAGTTACCTTTAACTCGGGGGATAAACTAAAAAAAACAATTGATTCTGTGCTTAAGCAGACGTGCGACGATTTTGAAATTGTCGTAAAAGACGGCGGCTCTACGGATGGCTCTATCGAAAAGCTGGAAGGATGCGGCTTCGGATGCGTGAGAATTGTTAAGTCAAAAGATTTGGGCATATATGATGCCATGAATCAGGCAATACAAGAAAGCCTCGGCGAATTTTTGATGTTCTTAAACGCAGGCGATACGTTTTTTTCAAACACTGTGCTTGAGACTTTGACAGCTTCCGATTCGTTGGAGCCGTGCACGATTCTATATGGGAATACCTATTTTGCTCAATATGGTACAGTTGCCAAAGCATGTCCCAAGGCAAGCGGTTTTTCACTTTACAGAAATATGCCCTGCCATCAGTCAATTGTGTATGCAAGGGATGTTCTTTTGACAAAGCCTTATGATACAACGTATAAGTTGCGGGCGGATTATGAGCAACTGTTAAATTCTTTCTTTAGCGGGAACGTTAAGTTTAATTATATCGATACAACTATTGCAGCGTATGAGGGTGGTGGCTTTTCCGAATCTGCTTCCAACAGGAGGCTGGCGCAAAATGAGTCAAAGCGCGCCTCTAAAGCTCATATTCCGGCTGTAAAGCGTTTTCTTTATAAAGCAATATTGATACTTACACTTTCCAAGGTGCGTACTTGGATAGCACACAACCCTAAAACGGCTGAGTTTTACGAGAGCATTAAGAAACACATTATATATAGATAAGGTTTTTGGTTTTTGGTATGAGCTTTTTTAAGAAGGACAAGTCGCGTATATTAAGCGTAATAATGGCAGTAGCAATAATTGTGTTGGTGATTGTCGTCCTTAACATTTTCCGTAGGCAGGAAAGTGTAAGGAAAGAGAACGACCGCCTTGGCAAGATACTCGAAATTTGCACACAACAGGAAGCCCGTGATGTTGCAAAGCATAATCGTGAGTTCTACGGAAAAGAAATTGCCGTAATAGAAAAAAATTATTCAAATAAGCAAAAAGATCTTTATATGATGCGTGAAGAAAAGCATATGTCAGCGGTTATTCCTCTAAAGCCTTCTTTCACTGATGTTTGCGATTGGGCAGAGTATTATTTGGGAATGGATTCTGTTAAGCCGGTAACCTGCTACACCACTCCCGAAGAAATGAAGGAGTATTTGAGCGCGGCGCTCGAAAAGGAAAATCCCGCAAGCAAGGTTTACTTACAGATCGATCCGGTAGAACTTGAAAGAAACTATTTTGAGGCACACAGGTTCGATAAAGACATTGATTCGCTGCCTACCTTCCTGCAGATTATGAATGAGTGTTTATGGAATTATCTTTCTGTATATTCCACTACGGATTTCAGAATATATTTGCCGATGACATCTTTGGAAGAATGGGCTTCGTATTCCGCCGAGGAGTTCGAGGAAATCAGGGCAAAGTACGATCAGTTTGTCTTTTACACAAGTCGTTTTTCAAATAAAGAGCTTGTATGGCCGATTGATAAAGAATGCTTTATTGCAAATCCTGCAGCCTTCGAAGGAAGCACAGCACTTTCACGCGATGCGTTTGAAAGGCAGTTTTTGTTGAACGAAAGTTCAAGCAAATTTGATTTTACATACAATGAATTTGATGATATTTGGGAAAAGCTTACCGGGTATATTAACGATTACAGAAGCGGTTTTTATGCAAAATCAAATCTTGAAGATACGGATGTGGTTTTGATAGGCGAGAATCTGTTTGCAAATTATCACGCTGAGGCATTCAGTGTAGAAGGCGTTGTTGAAGCATTTACGGGTGCATCGGTATACAACGTTTCCGGTTTATCGGATTGCTCACGGAATTTGAGCTTAAAAGCCGGGGAAATTTCTAAGCTTAACTTCAATTCCCCAAAACAGATCTTTATCATCAATTATGGCCTTGCTGACTACCTTACGGGAGCAAAGCTCGGCAACCTGGATGATTTGAGTGATACGGAATCTTTTCTTAGTGCAATGTCGGCAGGAATTTCCGACATTAAAAAGCAATTTCCCGATGCCCGTATTATATTAATGTCACCGTATCGTATTAACGAATTCAAAGGTGGCACGCAAAGAGCTGCAGACGGAAGTTTAACCTTGCAGGAAATTGCGTGGAACGAGGATACACTTGCATTAAACGAAGGCATTGAGTATATCAATTTGTATGAAATACTGGATTTGACCGAAAATCCCGGAGAATTTTTCGAAAATGGATTTTTCCTGAATGATGCGGGAAAATATATTGTAGGAAGAACAATTGCAAGTTATCTTGGCGACAGGTAACAATGAACATTTCGCGGAGGGTATATGACATTTAATTCAATAAGTTTTCTCATATTCTTCCCAGTAGTAGTCGCGGTTTATTTTGTGATTCCCAAGCGGCTTCGTAAGTATTGGCTGCTTGTTGCAAGTTACTATTTTTATATGTCATGGAGCGCAAAGTATGCGGTCCTGATTTTTGTTTCCACGGCAATTACATATTTGAGCGGGCTACTGTTAAATAAGGTTTCCAAAGAAAAGATTTCACTCAGAAAATGGATTGTTGCCGGTAGTTTTATCTCTAATCTCGGAATTCTTTTTTTCTTTAAATATTTCAATTTTCTTATTGAAAATGTAAATGCACTGGTTAAAATTTTCGGTGGCGAGGGCTCGGTTTCGACAATCGATGTTTTGCTTCCCGTAGGTATTTCGTTTTATACATTCCAGGCATTGAGTTATACGGTTGACGTTTATCGTGGCGAAGTTGAGGCAGAGCGTAATTTCATACGTTATGCTTTGTTTGTGTCCTTTTTCCCGCAACTCGTTGCAGGTCCTATCGAACGTTCCGGAAAACTTATTTCACAGATAGACAGATGTGATAAGGAAAAGTTGTTTTCATACGACAAATTTGTTGCGGGCTTTTCTATGATGTGCTGGGGTATGTTTTTAAAAATGGTGCTCGCAGACCATGTTTCTGTATTCGTGGACGCTGTATGGGCGAAGTCGGCTCTTGCGGGAGCAACGGCGTGCATTATTGCTGCTGTTGGCTTTTCGATACAGATTTATTGTGACTTTTCGGCATATTCGACAATTGCAATAGGTGCTGCCAAGGTTATGGGCTTTGAACTTATGGAAAACTTCAACACGCCTTATTTTGCAACGTCAATTAAAGATTTTTGGCGAAGATGGCATATATCTCTTTCAACGTGGTTTAGAGATTATCTATACATTCCGCTTGGCGGCAGCAGATGCAAAAAACTTAAAAAGTACAGAAATATTATGATTACATTTCTGGTAAGCGGATTATGGCACGGGGCTGATTGGACATACGTGCTTTGGGGCGGCATCCATGGTCTGTATCAGATTATTGCGGATGCGGTGAAACCGATAAGAACTAAGCTTACTGCTTACTTGAAGATTAATACTGAAGCATTCAGCAATAAGCTGGGGCAGATTGCAGTAACATTTTCCCTTACGACTTTTGCATGGATATTTTTCAGGGCAGATGATTTCGATTCATTGAAACTTTTCTTAAAAAATTTGTTTACAAGACCGGATCCGTGGGCTTTGTTTGACGGTTCTTTATATAATTTCGGAGTTGATGCCAAGGATTTTCATGTTATTATGGTTGCTCTTTTGGCACTGTTGGCGGTTGAAATTTTAAGAGCCAAAAAGAATATTGATTTCGGAACATTTTTGCTTAAACAGAATTTATGGTTCAGATGGACGGTGCTTATTACATTAATAATTGCTTGTGTGGTTTACGGAGCATACGGTATTAAATTTGATTCGTCACAGTTTATCTATTTTCAGTTTTAAGGGAAATGCAAAGTATTTTCACCTGGCAATTTGTGTCGCACCCGTAACAGCCCGTTTGAAAATCGCGGGGGGTTAAATCCAAACGGTTGCGAATGTAGGATTAGAATGCGCAAAGCGGTAAAAGTTATTCTTTTTACGACAATTACATTAGTGGCGCTCTATTTTATATACGGCATTTTGAAATGGAAAGATACGGCAGGAGACTACGCATCTTCTGTTGAGGTATTAAAGTCACTTCCCGATGATACGGTTGATGTTGCGTTTGTGGGAAGTTCTCACGTTTTTTGCGGAACGGCTCCGTATGTATTGTGGCGTGATTACGGAATTTCATCGTTCGCAATGGCTGTTTCCGGAATGGACCGCGTGAGCGAATATTACTATGCAAAAGAGCTTTGCAAGACGCAGTCTCCGAAGATTATTGCGTTTGATCTTTACGGTTTGCAGTACGGTAAACAAACGGTTGAAAGTAATGTATACAGAAATCTGCTGTCCATGGGCCTTTCACGTAACAATATGGATTTGATTAATGAGTACACATTATTTGCCGACGAGGAAGAAAAAAAGTGGGACTATATTCTTCGCTGGCCGATTGTCCATACAAGATATAAGGAACTGAAACGCGAAGATTTTATGACTCCCGAATATAATTTCTGGGGGCTTGGCGAATATCTTTTCAACGAAGTTTCAACACGTGAGCACATTATGGACGGTACATTATCGGTTACCGAAATCGGTTCGATGGATTCAACACAAAAAGAATGGATTGACCGAGTGGTGGCTTTGGCACAGGAAGAAGGCTTTGTACCGCTGTTTTACGTGGCTCCGTATATGACCTATGCGGGAGTAGCTGAAAATTTCAATGCAATAGGCGAATACATTGAATCGTGTGGCTACTGTTTTATAAACGGAATATCAGAAAACTCGAAATTGAATCTGGAGGATTCGGACTTTTTGGATGAATCTCATTTAAACAGGTTCGGTGCCGAAAAGTTGATGAGCAGAATGGCTGACACGCTACTCGAAATTGCCGATTTGCCGGATCACAGGGGCGACGGGAAGTATTCGCACTGGGATGCTAATCTTTTACATTACGGAAAATTGCTTGAGGTTAAAGCAGCAGTTGCCCAAGCTGAAGCGGGTGATGTTGAAGTCCTTTTTGATAAAATCAGAGGGTGCGATAATTACGTATGCTTTGTGGCTCTTGACGGAAAATATACGAATGCTTCAATTGATGTAGACTCAATGATGGCTATGCTGGATGTTGAACCATCGGAGTATTCCGATGGCGGCGTGTGGGCTGTTTACGGTGGTGTCGCATCGAAGGCCGCAGAGTGTACCGGCGGTCCTTATTACTACGAAGTGGCAAAATACAAAGCTGTTGAAATTTCCAGAAACGAATCGGATTATAACGTGATATATTATGGTGACGGCTATTATTTTTGCGCACGTGACGGAGTTACGTTCACGGTTCTTGATTTAATCAGCGGCGAAATGATTGGTTATTTTGGCTTTTAATTTATATATGTATTTGAAGTTAAGGCTGGCGGAATGCGTATAGTAAAAGTGAGGATGTCGGAGCTGCTTATGAAATGCAGAGCTTGCTTTTTGAAAATTTCATATGTGATTACATTAATTCTTTTATGCATATGCTTTTGTGGATGCAAAAGAAGTTTTGCCGAAAAAGTTCAAAGCACAATTACTGAAGGACGCTATCAAGGTGTTTATTTGTATGGTGATGGCGCACTGAATATTACCGAAAAGGATTTTAACGTATATCGTGGGCTTGATATTAAGCCGATAAAATATAATAACATTTCCTTGGAAGACCTGACGGAAAGTATTGAAATTGTCGGAAACGCGGCCGCTACGACAGAAGAATGCTATATAACAATAGATCCGTACAAGCTGTGGGAATCGTGCGGAGAAGATTATGACAGATTTGACGCACTTGCGGATAGACTTTTGACTACGATTATATCTCAAGCTGCAAGTAACACAACAATTTTTGAATTTATGTTTCCGGCACGTTCGATTGACTATTGGATAGCTATGGGCGGTGATGCTGTTGAAGATGCATACATGTCCTATCGGAAAATCACCGAAAAGCTTGTGGGGCACGAAAATGTTTTTTTGTATGGCTATGGATTGGAAGAATGGCTGTACATGAATTTGTTAAATTTTAATGGCGGACGCAACGAAAGTCTTGTTGACAGTGTTAACCTTAAAATGTTTATGAGCACTTTATGCGATCGTTTATATGCCTACGAGTCGGTTAATGATTTAGACAAAGCATTCGATATATTGCGTGACAATATAAGTGACGTAAATGAAAACGGTTTTCCCAAGGTAAATACAAACGGGGCAACAATTATTGCGCTCGGCGACAGTATTTTTGGAAATTATACAGATTCAACGTCTATTGCCGCGATTATCGAAAACTTTAGCGATGCAACGGTTTTTAACTGCGGCATAGGCGGAATAAACGCGAGCGACGACCCGCAGGATTACGACTTGAATGATTTGACGGAAATTGTTTTGGGAAATATGTCCTACGAACCGGAAGATGGCCGTGATGATTTTAAAAATGCTGCGAAAAAGCTCAAGGCCTTTTCGACCGGAAGCAGAAATGCAACGGACAATAATCTTGTTTTTATTGTTGAATTCGGTCTCAATGATTATTTCAACCGATGTACGACGGATGATTACAAAGATGCGCTTGAGCGAGGAATAACAAAGCTTTTAAATAACTTTCCGGGGGCCAAAATTGTGATAGTGGCACCGGGGTATGTCGGCGTTTTTGATTCGGGCAACGAACCGCACAATGAATTGGGCGAGGTACTTGATGATTTCAGAAAAGCCTGCACGGATGTTGCAAATAGTTTTAATTGTTCCGTGGTTAATCTGATTGATGCTCGGCAAATAACTGCCGACAATATTTGGAAATATACCGAAGATGGAACGCATTATAATATACCCGGAAGATTTTATGTGGGTGTTAAGGTGCTTGAGGCATTAAAATAATTGTGAGACGGTTGTATGACAGTTGTTAAAAAGGGGATTTTAATGAGTGAAGTTATGCAAAGCGATATTTCTTCGCAAAGCGATTGTTTTGCGCGGGTAAAGAAAATATTTATGACGGATTTGCCGCTTTTTAAGGCTGCGCCGACTTCGGCTTCTGCAATTATGCAGACACTTCGAGATTGCCCCAGGCTTTTGATTGAAATTGTTTTAGCGGCTTATGCGGTATATAATACGTATCTTGTAACGGATATTGCATCAGATTCAATAAAAAATACTTTGTTTTATAAAGCATGCATAGCAATAATGCTTGTTGTAATTTTGGCAGGGCGTGTTAGAATAATTTCCGCACGTTTGATACCCGAGGCTGCCTTTTGCTATGCTACCTATCTTATTTTCAGAAAAGTAACCGGATACACAATCGAAAACGCGGGTGTGGATTTTTATCCATCGTGTGTATGGAAGATTATCACATGGGACCTTGTTCTTATATTGCTGTTTGAAATCGCAATTCATAAGAAAATCAGAAGCATCAAAGATACAAACCTGTGGTTCGCTGGTATTGTCATAACTGCAACGGTTTATTCGGTGGTGACGGATGTTGTATATTTGAATTATTACGTGCTTCCGATAGCTGTATTGTATTTGATTAAACTTTCAAAAGACGAGTGGCGCGAGTTTTGCACTTCTCTGGCGTGGGGCTTTATAATCGGCGGTGGGGTGTTGTTTGCCAAGTCCTTTATCGAAGTGCCACCGGCCGAAGATGTATGGTATAAAATAGAGAAAACATATTTCGGAACATTTTTGGATACGGAAAATTCGGGCGCGCTTGTTGCGGGTATGATGATATGTGCGATGTACATATTTATATCTGCGTTTAGATATAAAGGATTGCTTAAAAGGTTACTAATAACGGTTTCGGCAGTGATTATTTTTGCGGTATCAGCGAAAATAGCCGTTTTGGTAGGAAATTTTACCGGTATTGTGGGAGTCGTTATGACGGCAATTGTACTGGTGCTGGTTTACTGTTTTAAAAAGAATTGGAAACTGGGCACGTTGATTGCTGTGGCAGGGATTATTCTGCTGTTTGCAACAGGCTCTTTTTTGTGGAAAGCAAGTGCTGACGCTGCCGTTCGCTATCGTGACACGGAAAGAACCGAGCCGCTTACCAAATTTGAAACAAGAATTGTGGTACTTCAAGGCAGCGATTTTGTAAGCGAGTTATATGTCGTTTCGGAGCATGAATTTGTGAATGCGCTAAACCGTATTCTTTCGGGACGTATAGGCATATGGAAACATTATATGCAGCAGGTCAATACATGGGGTGCTGTTCCCCGGGTCGATGAAAACGGGTTTAGCACACACAGCGCGTATTTATATTGGCTTGTGCGTTTTGGCGTTATCGGCGGCATGCTATTTATTTTACGTTTCTTCTATTGCTTTATAGCCGCTGTCGTTAATGTCTTTCGGGACAACAGAGGCGGTGATGAGTTTGCTTTAACATGGTTGGCTTTTTTACCGGCGTTTTTTCTTAGCAGTGCTACATCTATCGTGTGGCAATGTATGTGTATAGTTTATTATCTTCTGTTGCAATATCCTTTCCTTACAAAGAAGGATGCATGGAACAGTTGATTGCACAATATTTTTAGAAATAAAGGGGAAATTTTATGAAACCTATAGCTCATCGTTGGGGAGCAAAAGCTTTTTTGCTTTTGTTCTATGATATTGTTTCCATTGCCATGGCGGGCTTTTTGGCTTTACTGGTAAGGTTTGATTTCAGATATTCACAGATTGATGTAAAGTACCTTGACTATTTTGTGAAGTATCTGCCGATACATGTTTTGACAGTGCTGCTGGTGTATATGTTCGGAAAGCTGTATGCGAGTGTATGGCGTCTTGCAAGCTTTACCGAGGCTTTTAATATAGTTGCATGCTGCATTATTGCCGAGGCAATTGAATTTGCGGGAACAGCCCTTCTAAAGATGAGAATGCCTGCAAGCTATTATATTATGTCATGCCTGTTTATGATGGCATTTGCTGCAATGGCCAGATTCTCATATCGGGCTTTGAGAATGTTTAACCGCGAGTTTACAGGCAAAAAGGCCGGGCAGAAGTCTGTAATGATTATAGGTGCCGGTGAAGCGGGTAAGATGCTTGTATCTGAAATTATTAACAGTAAGTATGTTGATTACTATCCTGCATGCATGATTGACGATCGTGACAGTCTTCGCGGACGTTCGATTATGAGTGTTCCCATTGTGGGAAATCGTGACTCTATCATCGAAAATGTAAAGAAGTACGACATTGATTTAATATTCATTGCCATACCTTCACTTAAGCCGTCAGAGCGTAGAGAGTTGATTGATATTTGCAATCAGACAGGCTGCGAGGTGAGAATCCTTCCGGGGATGTATCAGCTTGTGAACGGCTCTGTTTCGGTTAGTAAACTTCGTAAAGTAAACATCGCCGATTTGCTGGGGCGCGACCAGGTTGTTATTGATAATTCCCAGGTTTTTGAATCACTTAAAGGAAAGACTATTCTTGTTACGGGTGGCGGCGGATCGATAGGTTCCGAACTTTGCCGTCAGATTGCGGCGCACGCCCCCGGACTTTTGATTATTTTTGATATATATGAGAATAACGCATATGATATTCAGCAGGAACTTCGCAGAAGATATCCTGCATTGAATATGGTGGTGCTGATAGGCTCTGTCAGAAATACACACCGCATTAATATGGTGTTTGAAAAGTACCGTCCCGATATTGTTTTCCATGCTGCGGCTCATAAGCATGTCCCGCTTATGGAGGAAAGCCCTAACGAAGCAATCAAGAATAATGTATTTGGTACATATAAGACTGCACGTGCTGCAATGGCGTCAGGATGCGAAAAGTTCGTGCTTATTTCAACGGATAAGGCGGTAAATCCCACAAATATTATGGGTGCCAGCAAGCGTATGTGTGAAATGATTGTACAGATGTTTGCGCAAAAGTCCGATACTACGAGATTTGCAGCAGTTCGTTTTGGCAACGTTCTTGGCAGTAACGGTTCGGTAATACCGTTGTTTAAAAAGCAGATAGAAGACGGTGGACCGGTTACGGTTACTCACCCGGATATCATACGTTACTTCATGACTATTCCCGAGGCTGTATCATTGATATTGCAGGCCGGGGCTTACGCTGAGGGTGGGGAAATATTTGTGCTTGATATGGGTGAACCCGTAAAAATTGTCGATCTTGCACGTAATCTGATACGTCTTTCGGGTTATGAGCCTGATGTTGATATAGAGATAAGATATACGGGACTTCGCCCGGGCGAGAAGCTTTATGAAGAAATGTTAATGAGTGAAGAGGGTCTTAAAGAAACCGACAACGGACTTATCCATATCGGAAAGCCGATTGAAATGGACTATGATCTTTTCGAAGAACAGTTAAAAATGCTTAATGAAGCATGTAAGGCTGACAGCGATGACATCAAAGATATTGTCAGCACTATTGTGCCCACATATTCACACAAAGCAAAATAACGGCCAAACAAGGGAAAGCAACGGATAGAAATAACTTGCTTTCCCTTTAACTATTCTATATAATAAATTGAATTTGAATTGACTCGGAGGATTATTTAATGAGTGAGACAAAAGAACTTACAGAGATAACGGTTCCTGCAAATCACACTGTTAGGGCTGAGGCTACATATCGTGAATATAACGAGCTTGACCTGGGTGAATTGATATGCGTATATGTTCGAAAATGGCTTAAACTGGGGCTGATATCGGCAGCAGTTGCAATATTGGCATATCTGTTTATCAGTTTTGTTTACAATAAGTCGAATACCAGATACGAGGCTAATTTTAATTTCTCCTTCCCGGGAAGTGAAAACAGTTGTTATCCTGACGGAACGACATTCAGTTTCCAGGATTTCGCTTCGGAAAGCTACATTCGTAAAGCTGTTGAAAGTAATCCGGATTTTGCCAAGCTTGATGTGGAAAATATGGTTGATAATCATGCGGTTAAAGTTGCACAGGCTTCACGTGAGTTAAAGGACGGTACAATTGAATATCTTGAAAACTATACAATAAGCGTTAATGCAAGGTATTTTGAAAATCGTAAGCAGGCTGAAGCTTTTGCACACGCACTCATTGTTGCAGGTGTTGAGCGTATCGAGACTTCCTCCGCAACTGTTTACTATAAAAGATATCTTGATTCATTTGACAAAGCCGATACGTTTGAGGATAAGCTTGAGAGCTTGAAACTTCAGGAGGAGTATCTCCAGGAAACATACGAATCATGGATAAAAGACTACGGCGAGCAATATCCTATCGGCGACAACAAGCTTTCTTATTACGCTGAAAGTGCCAATCTGTCATTTACCGAGAAGGCATATAATGCGCTTTTTTATGAACTTAAGCAGCGCAGATATTCGCTTGACGGAAGTGATGAGGAGAAAAATAACTGCCTGATTCAGATTGAGGTTTTACAGGCAGAGTATGAAGATAATGATAAAAAGCTTCAAGGCCTGATAAATGTTCTTGAAACATTAAACAAAGATGAGATAATTACGACTACCGATATTGTAAACGGCACTACCAGCGAATCATCGTACTACGAGAAAATCGCCGAATATATAGAGCGTCAGGTTGATATTGAACGTGAGATAGAAGGTCTTGAAAAGCAGATTGAAAACATTAAAATGACATCAGAAGCGAATGCATTTGCCGAAAAGCTTGAATCGGTCAAGGGACGTCTCCTGGAGGCAACAAGCGTGCTCGAACAGAAGGTTGCACCTACGGTATATTCCGAAAAGTCCGAGGCTGTCTGGGACAGTAAAGGTATGGTGTCGGACGGTGGCATGAGCGCTGTTCTTATCGCAGGGGTTGTATTTGTGTTAATGTACATTGTTGTCGGCTTCTTTGAATTTGTGCTTCAAAATGATAAGAAGAAAAACGCATAGACATAATATATAAAGCAAAACCGAAACATAAAGATAAATAATAAAAGCACATGCCTGGTAGGATTACCTGACATGTGCTTTTTGCGTGTGCGCCCTGCGGCGCATGTTTGAGACAATAAAAAGTGATTTACGGGTAAGAAAATACTATTTACTTACGTAGTCCAAATCGTGTTCAACCATAAGCTTAACAAGTTCTTCGAAAGATGTCTTGGAAGGATTCCAGCCAAGTGTTGCCTTGGCTTTTGAAGGATCTCCGAGAAGATTTACAACGTCTGTCGGACGGTAAAAATCAGGCGAAACTTCGACAAGTATGCGACCGGTGGCCTTGTCGATACCTTTTTCGTTTACACCTTCGCCGGCCCATTCAAGTTCAATGCCCGCATAGTGAAAGGCAAGCGTTGCAAATTCACGTACTGTATGCTGAACACCGGTTGCAATAACAAAATCTTCCGGAGTGTCGTGCTGAAGTATAAGCCACATACACTCGACATAATCTTTGGCATAACCCCAGTCTCTGAGTGAAGAAAGATTGCCAAGATATAACTTGTCCTGCAACCCCTTGGCAATTCTTGCGGCGGCAAGAGAGATTTTTCTGGTTACAAATGTTTCACCGCGGCGCTCTGATTCGTGGTTAAACAAAATGCCTGAGCAGCAGAACATATTGTAGGCTTCGCGATATTCCTTGATAATCCAAAAGCCATACTGCTTGGCAACCGCATAAGGGCTGTACGGGTGAAAAGGAGTTGTTTCTTTTTGAGGAACCTCTTCAACTTTACCGTATAATTCGGAAGTGGACGCCTGATATATGCGGCAGGTTTTTTCAAGACCGCATATGCGAACGGCTTCGAGAACACGAAGGACTCCTGTTGCGACAACATCAGCAGTATATTCGGGTACGTCAAAAGAAACCTGAACGTGCGACTGTGCAGCCAAATTATATATTTCATCGGGCTTAACTTCACTGATGACTTTCACAAGACTTATCGAATCCGAAAGGTCTCCGTAATGCAGATGAAAGTTCGGGTTACCCTCAAGGTGAGCAATTCTCTCTCTGAAATCCGTTGAAGAACGTCTGATGATGCCGTGAACGTCATAACCTTTCTGTAACAAAAATTCCGATAAATATGAACCATCCTGACCGGTAACTCCGGTGATGAGTGCCTTCTTTGCCATCCAGATAATCTCCTTAATGCAGTCATAACATAATCAATTCAGCTACTGCTTTTTAACTACTACTTAACTACTACTTAACTGCTACTTAACTACTATTTGTACATTTTAAAACGCAGGAAGCACTTGTAAAATGCTTATTTTTGATGGGAGTTTGCATTATATTGACTTGAGTGTTGCAAGCACTTGTATACGCAACAAACTTTGCGTATCTTATGACTGTAAGAAAAATATCAGGAGAAAATTGTGAATATAGTATTATTGTCAGGCGGAAGCGGGAAACGCTTATGGCCCTTGTCTAATGAAATTCGCTCAAAACAGTTTGTTAAAATATTCAAGGAAAATAAGAATCTGTATCGGTCTATGGTTCAAAGGGTGTACAGGCAGATTACTACTGTAGACGCTGAAGCCAATATAACGATAGCTACCAGCAAATCTCAGGTAAGTGCCCTACATAATCAGTTAGGGGACAATGTATCGATATGCGTGGAACCTTGCAGACGGGATACTTTTCCGGCGGTTGCACTTGTATCGACGTATCTTAAGTATGTGAAGCATGTTTCGGAAAATGAATATGTTGTTGTGTGCCCGGTCGATCCGTATGTTGATACCGACTATTTTGAGGCTGTTAATTCCTTGGGAGATGTCCTTGAAACAACAAATGCCAATCTTGCGCTTTTGGGAATCGAGCCTACATATCCGAGCGAAAAATACGGATATATTATTCCCAAAGACAAAACTTTGGTAAGCGATGTTGTGTCATTTAAAGAAAAGCCTGATGTTAATATCGCAAAAGAGTATATAAGAGAAGGTGCACTCTGGAATGCCGGGGTATTTGCTTTCAAGCTGGAATATATGCTTAAAAAAGCGCACAGTCTTATTGATTTTACTGATTACAACGATTTGCTTGAAAAGTACGATAGTTTGGAAAAGATTTCTTTTGACTATGCAGTGGTTGAAAAAGAAAAATGCATTTCCGTGAAGCGCTTTGACGGAAGCTGGAAAGATGTCGGTACCTGGAATACATTAAGCGAGGTCATGAGCGAACCTACCAAAGGAAACGTCATGCTTGCCGACTCATGTGAAAATACGAATGTTGTTAATGAACTTGATATACCGATTTTGTGTTTGGGCTGCAAAGATATGATTATTGCGGCAAGTTCGGACGGGATTTTGGTATCGGACAAGGGGCAAAGCAGTTATATGAAGCCTCTGGTAGACAAATTGGAGGGTGAGGCACGATATGCCGAAAAATCGTGGGGTAGCTATACGGTTGTGGATGCTTCAGAAAAGTCGCTTACAATAAAAATAGAACTTAACGCGGGTAACCGCATGAAATATCACAGTCACGAGCATCGCGATGAGGTGTGGACAGTAGTGTCAGGAGAGGGCAGGGCTGTAATTGACGGTGTTACACAAAAAGTGTATCCCGGAAGCGTGATGTCACTTAAGGCCAACACAAAGCACACACTTATTGCAGATACAAATATGCGTGTGGTCGAAGTGCAAATCGGTGATGACCTGACGATTAAAGATAAAAAGACTTATAAAACTATATAAAACTATAAAAAACTATATAAAAGAAAAGCCTGAAGTGATTGAATTTTGGCGTAACTCAATGACTTCAGGCTATGTTTATTTTTTTTGATAGTCTCGCGGAGAAAGCCCAAATTCATTTTTAAAGGCTCTGAAAAAGACGGAATAGTTGTTGAAACCGTAGAGTGTGCAGGCATCCTGAATGGGAGTGCCGCTTTTTATTGCGTCGCGGCACAGATATAAACGCTTCATGCGTATAAATTTGTGAATTGAAATGCCGTAATCTTCCTTGAAAATGTGCTCTATGTGATATTTGCTTACAAAGAAAATCTGCTCGAGCTTTTCCAAAGACAAATCCTCTTCGATGTGCGAAAGAATATATGAATTGATTGAGGCGGACAGCCGTCCGGAATCGGGATTGCTTTCGAACTGTTCGTAGAGCATGCGGTTAAGAGTTATAATAAGGCTGCTTATCATCAGAAAAACGTAAGGGTCGCGGCCCAAACGATTTCCCTTAATTTCGCCGGCTATTGTAAACAATTGAGACTGTATCTCGTTAAACTGAACTACATCCAAAGAAAATCTGTAATTATCGGTTTGAGCAATAAGAGTGTTAAAGTATCCGTAATCCGGGGATGAGTTGATTAATGAATTGAAAAAGGACTTGCTTATCCACAACACAAAACGGCGATATGGTGTTACGTTGTCTAAAAAGATTGGGTGATGGTGAATTTGAGGGGGAATAATTATGAAGTCGCCGGGCTTTACCGCATATGACTTATTGTTGATGGTCATAGATATGTTTCCCTCTAAAAAGAAGTAAAACTCATAGTAATTGTGAGTGTGATCTGATACGGGCAGAGGGTTTGTATCACTGTAATAATAGATTTCATAATCCTTTGAAAACATGTATTGACGTGTCGAAAAAGGAGTTATCAGAGATTGCTTTTTCATTATAATATCCTTTGCCTGCGCATAAAATGTGCGTGTGTCCTGATTTACGAACAGGAAGCTGATTGAAGGGTGCTGATTAACTGTAATATATAATAGCAATTTTTGCAATGTATACATCAAAGCGCGCACTTTCTTCGGCGGATGATATGGGATAGTATATAGTTTATAGAATTCTTACAAGCATAACGGAGGCAAAAATGCAGATGACATTAAGGTGGTATGGCCCGGGTCATGACACCGTAACACTTGAGCAAATAAGACAGATTCCGGGAGTCAAAGCCGTTATTACAACGTTGTACGACACCAAACCCGGAGAGGCTTGGAAACTTGAAGATATCAGAAATTTAAAAAAAACGGTGGAGGCTGCCGGACTGAAAATTGCAGGGATTGAAAGCGTTAATGTTCATGATGCAATAAAAGCAGGTACCTTGGAACGCGACAAATATATAGACAATTATATAACAACACTTGAAAGATTGGGGCAGGAAGACATTCACATGGTGTGCTATAATTTCATGCCCGTATTTGACTGGACAAGAACGGAGCTTGCAAGGAAACGCGCGGATGGTTCAACGGTGCTTGCCTACAGTCAGGCTGCAATTGATGCCGTTAAGCCCGAGGCGATGTTTGAATCAATTAAGAATGCTTCAAACGGTGCGGTGCTTCCGGGGTGGGAACCCGAGCGCATGGAAAACGTTAAAGAGCTATTTAAACTCTACCAAAATGTCGATAACGAAAGGCTTTTTGAAAATTTAAAATATTTTTTGGAACGTATAATGCCTGTATGCGACAAATATGACATAAACATGGCAATACATCCGGACGATCCGGCCTGGAGTGTTTTCGGCTTACCGAGAATAATTATCAACAAAGAAAATATATTACGTATGATGAAAATGGTTGATAACCCGCATAATGGTGTAACTTTCTGCTCGGGGTCATATGGCACAAATCTCGAAAATGACCTTCCGGATATGATAAGGTCGCTTAAAGGGCGTATACATTTTGCACATGTTCGAAATCTGAAATTTAATTCGCAGGACGACTTTGAAGAAGCCGCACATCTTTCATCGGATGGTTCGTTTGATATGTACGAGATCATGAAAGCATTGTATGATATCGGTTTTGATGGTCCCATTCGCCCGGATCACGGTCGAATGATTTGGGGTGAAGTTGCGATGCCCGGATACGGTCTTTACGATCGTGCTTTAGGCGCAACATACTTAAACGGCTTGTGGGAAGCCATTGAAAAGAGCGAAAAGAAGAAGGCAAGTCATGTATAACAGAGATGAAGTAATAAAAGATACTTTTGCTGCACCCGAATGGATTCATTTTGGCGCAGGTAATATTTTCCGGGCGTTTCAGGCCGTGTTAAGTGAAAAGCTGCTCGAATCCGGTAACGTGAAGACAGGGATTATTGTTGCGGAAGGGTATGATTACGAGATAATCGAAAAGATGTACAGACCGCGCAATAATGTGAATATAGTCGTTACATTAAAGGCCGATGGGACGGTTGCAAAAAGAACGTGTGGCAGTATAACTGAGGCGCTTACGGTCAATCCGGATAATGCCTCCGATTATAACCGCCTAAAACAGATATTTGTGTCGGAAAGCCTTAAAATTGTAAGCTTTACGATTACCGAAAAGGGGTACAACCTGACTGGCAGAGATGGAAACTATTTAAAAGACGTATCGGATGACTTTAACAACGGTCCGCAAGCTTCCGTAAGTTATATGGGAAAAGTTGCAGCGCTTGTATATGAAAGATATTTAAATGGTGCATATCCAATTGCCATGGTGAGTATGGATAACTGCTCACATAACGGTGATAAGCTTAAAAGCGCGGTGGAAAGTTTTGCAAAACACTGGGAAGAAAAGAATCTTGTAAAGCAAGGCTTTTTGGAATACCTTGAGAATCCTGCAAAGGTTTCTTTTCCGTGGTCTATGATAGATAAAATAACACCGAGACCTGACGAGAAGGTCGCTAATATACTTAAGGCTGACGGGTATACGGATATTGAACCGATAGTAACATCAAAGAATACATATGTTGCGCCTTTTGTAAATGCCGAAGAAAGTGAGTATCTTGTAATTGAAGATCACTTTCCGAACGGAAAGCTTCCGCTCGATAAGGTCGGTGTGATTTACACCAATCGAGACACGGTCGACAAAGTTGAAAAGATGAAGGTGTGTACCTGCCTTAACCCGTTGCATACCGCACTGGCTGTTTTCGGCTGCCTGCTTGGGTATTCATTGATTTCCGAAGAAATGAAAAATCCGGTCTTAAAGCATCTTGTCGAGAGAATAGGATATGATGAGGGCTTGCCGGTAGTGGTAGATCCTTTGATAATTAACCCCCGCAGTTTTATCGATGAAGTTGTCGGTAAACGACTTCCCAATCCATTTATGCCCGATGCACCGCAGCGCATAGCAACGGATACATCTTTAAAACTTCCCATACGTTACGGCGAGACAATAAAAGCGTATGTGAACCGTGAAAATTTAGACCCGCGGAATCTTGAAATGATCCCGTTGGTTCTTGCCGGATGGTTAAGATATTTATGCGGCGTTGACGATAACGGAAAAGTGCTTGAATTAAGCGCTGACCCCAATCTTGACTATGCACAGTCGTTTGTTAAAGATTTTATGCCGGGCAAGGAAGAATATTCTTTGGATGATGTGGCAAAAAAAGTGCACCCGCTTCTTGCGGATGCACGTATATTTGGATTAAATCTCTATGAAGCCGGCATGGGAAATATTGTCGAGAATTATTTTACCGAAATGTTATCCGGCGTGGGTGCGGTTGAGTCGACATTAAAAAAGTATGTTCTTGCCAAATAAAGAAAAGGTGTATCCAAAAGGCTTGTTATCACAAATATAAGCATTGACGATACGGCGATGTCTATGACCGACTTTGTTGAATATGTATTATAAAATGCCAAAAACGTATATAAAAATGAATTGACAAGCTGGGATATTAATGTTGCAAGATTATTTCTTAACCACAAAAACCGACGCTTATCATTGAAGCGGTGTTCTGTATAGTGCCATATTTTGTGGTATAAAAAGACATCCAGCTTTTCAACAACAGCAAAGACAACTAAACTTGCGATGATGACACGAGGCTGACCGTTGAAAAGTTCCTTAAGATAAACGGCATTAACATCCTGCTCGGCCGGAATATACAGTTGCCACGAAAGTGACACCAAAAGAAAACTTGCAGAAGCAAAAATCCCGATATTGGCGGCGGTTTTTGCTTCTTTTTCGCCATAAAGTTCGCTTAAAATATCTGTTGCAAGAAAAGTAGATGCAAACAAAATATTTCCGAGAGTCATGTCAATACCGAAAGCGTGTATCAAAACCAAAACTTCAATGTTGGCTAAAATTGTTGCGATTGCAACCCAGGCGGTCAGACCGATGCGACCGAATAACCTTGAAAATACAAGCACCAGACTATATAATAGGATGATGCAAATTGCGAGAATAATTTCATTGATAAACATTTTGTAAAATCTCCTAGTTTTGTTTATAGACAGGATGGTTACGAACTGTCTTGAAAAAGCTTTTTTATCTTATAGTATTTGGTTGTTTTTTGCAAGAACATTTCGCAAAAGCGAAATTTGTGATAAAGGAGAATGGTTTTGGCTACTAAAGTATTTATTGACGGTAGTGAAGGAACTACCGGCTTAAGAATTTACGAACGTTTTGAAAAACGTTCGGATGTCGAATTGATTAAAATCGATCCGGAGCTTAGAAAGGATCCGGCGGAAAGAAAACGTTTGATTAATATGTCGGATGTTACTTTTTTGTGTTTGCCCGATGCTGCGGCAATCGAATCGGCAAATCTTGTGGATGATGATAATCACCATACGGTAATAATTGACACATCGACAGCACATCGTGTATGTGAAGGCTGGGCTTACGGATATCCCGAATTGTCTGCAAATCATCGAAATGCAATTAAAAACGGTCGCAGAATAGCAGTTCCGGGTTGCTATGCAACAGGTTTTATTACAATCGCATATCCGCTTGTACAGGGCGGTATTTTACCCAAAGATTATCCTGCTTCGGTTTTTGCGGTGTCCGGATATTCGGGTGGCGGCAAAAAACTGATTGCCGCATATGAGGAAGATGGTCGCGATAAAAAATTTGACTCTGCCAGAATGTATGCATGGGGGCAAACGCATAAGCATTTAAAAGAAATGAAGGCGATAACGGGGCTTGACAGAGAGCCGTTGTTTGCTCCGCTTACCACAAATTATTACAGCGGAATGATAGTTCAGGTGCCGTTATACACAGACCTTTTAAGCAAAAAAATGACGCCTGAAGATGTTCGCGATTATTTGGCAAAGTTTTATGAAGGGCAGCGATTTGTAAAAGTAATGCCCTTCGGCGCGGATGTTGAAGCCGGCGGAGCCCTGTTTTCGGATGCATGTTCGGGATGGGACGGAATTGAAATATTTGTAACCGGTAATGAAGACAGAATTGTAGTGGCAACAAGATTTGATAATCTTGGCAAAGGTGCATCGGGTGCCGCAATTCAGTGCTTAAACATAGTTTTGGGCTGCGATGAAGCAGAGGGATTAAATATTTAAAATGAGCGGAACACTTTACATTGTTGCAACGCCTATAGGCAACCTTAGCGACTTTACGGAGCGAGGCATTCAGACACTTAATAATGTCGACCTGATTGCGGCTGAGGATACACGAAATACTTCGATTTTACTTAAACACTTTGATATACATACTCCGCTTTCGGCTAATCATAAGTTTAATGAGCATGAAGTTGTCGGACATTTTGTGTCCATGCTTATGGAAGGCAAGAACATAGCCGTTGTTTCTGATGCGGGTACACCCTGCGTTAACGATCCGGGCTTTGTGCTGTGTGAGGCCGCTTCCAAGGCAGGTATTCCCGTTGTGGGGATACCGGGGGCGTGTGCTGCGGTTACAGCGGTGTCGGTATCGGGGCTTCCGTCTTCTTCTTTTCGCTTTTCGGGGTTTTTCCCAAGAGAGAAGAAAAATATTGCTGAGGTAATAAAGAAAATTAAAGATTCGTCAACGGAACTCTATATTTTTTATGAGTCACCAAAGCGCATCGAAGCTACCATGAAAGTATTGGCAGAAGGTTTGCCCGACGCTCAAATTGCGCTTTGCAATGACCTTACGAAACTTCATGAGCGTATATATCGCGGGACACCGGTGCAGGTTTTGACCGAGCTTGAGGCTAATCCTAATTCCGAAAAGGGTGAGTATGCAATGTGCCTATACTATGAGCATGATGCGGCGGGCGATATTACTCAAACGGTTCTTGAAGCACCTACGCTTGAAGCACAGCTGGTAGATATTGTGGTAAGGGAAAAGTGCTCTATGAAGGAGGCAATTTCGATGTTGGCGTCAAAACTTGATGTCCCCAAAAAAGAGGTATATCAGGCGTCACTTAATCTCAAAGAAATTTTTGCAAAGTAGAGGAGAATAGGCATGAATCATATATACATGCGTTTTCCCGACGGAAAACCCAAAGCATTAACGTTAAGCTATGATGATGGTGTTGAACAGGACAAAAAACTCATTGCGATAATGGTTTCCCACGGACTTAAGGGGACGTTCAATCTTAACGCAGGTGGGTATGCACCCGAGGGTACCGAGTATGCGCCCGGGACTATTCACAGACGTATGTCAAAATCGATGTGCAGTGAACTGTATACCCTAAACGGTATGGAAGTTGCTACTCACGGTTATACGCATCCTGCTTTAACAGGTCTTCCCGTAAACGTTGCCACGGCAGAAATTATTGATGACCGACGTGAACTTGAAAGTCAGTTTAATACTATAGTGCGGGGACATGCGTATCCATACGGCGCATGGAATGATACTGTGGTAAATTTACTTGAAAATGCAGGAATATGCTACGCAAGGACTGTTGAATCAACTCATCGCTTTAACATCCCCACCGATTGGCTGAGGCTTCCGGCAACGTGCCACCATAACGATCCCGAGCTTATGCTTCTTGCCGACAGATTTATCGAAATGAATGTTAAAAGCGAACCGCAGCTTTTTTATCTGTGGGGGCATTCCTACGAATTTGATGAAAAGAATAACTGGTCGGTTATCGAAGATTTCGCCGAAAAGATTTCCGGTAAAGAAGATATATGGTATGCAACAAATATTGAAATATATGATTATGTGGCTGCGTATAATTCTTTGTGTTTTTCGACCGATTACAGTAAGGTATATAACCCGAGTGCAATGCCGATATGGCTGTCAGTAGAAGGGAAAACTGTAAATGTTCCCGCGGGAGCATTAATGGATATTTAACATTTTGACAGTTAGTTGCAACAACCGATACTGTAAACACCCATAGTTTTTGATATACTTACATTACGTAAAGAACATAAAAACTTTCATTTGGGAGGATTGTTTATATGAAAATTTTAGTTACGGGTGGTGCGGGCTACATAGGCTCTCATACCGTAGTTGAACTTCAGAACAACGGTTATGATGCAGTTGTAGTTGATAATCTTTCAAATTCCAATTCCGAATCACTTAACAGAGTTTCAAAGCTTACAGGCAAGGAAGTTCCTTTCTATAAGGCTGATATTCTCGATCGCGAAGCTTTGAACGAAATCTTTGATAAGGAAAATGTGGATGCGGTAATTCATTTTGCGGGTTTAAAAGCAGTCGGTGAATCGGTTGCAAAGCCTTGGGAATATTACGAAAACAATATTGCCGGTACATTAACCTTAGTGGATGTAATGAGACAACACGGTGTTAAGAACATTATTTTCTCAAGTTCGGCTACCGTTTACGGAGATCCGGCATTCATTCCGATTACCGAAGAATGCCCCAAAGGACAGTGCACCAATCCTTATGGCTGGACAAAATCAATGCTTGAACAGATTTTGACGGATATCCAGAAGGCAGATAATGAATGGAACGTTATTTTGCTGCGTTACTTTAACCCTATCGGGGCGCATAAGTCCGGTACCATGGGTGAAAACCCCAATGGCATTCCCAACAATCTGATGCCCTACGTTACACAGACAGCTGTCGGTAAGCGCGATCATCTCACAATTTTCGGTAATGACTATGACACTCCCGACGGAACCGGCGTGAGAGATTACATTCATGTAGTCGATCTTGCAAACGGACATGTTAAGGCTCTTGAAAAGATTAAGGAAAAAGCAGGCTTAAAGATTTATAACTTAGGCACCGGAACAGGCTACAGTGTTCTTGACATTGTCAACAATTTCGAGGCAGCTAACGGAGTAAAGGTTCCGTATGAATTCGGTCCGCGCCGCTCCGGTGATATTGCAACGTGTTATGCAAGCCCCGAAAAGGCTTATAAAGAGCTTGGCTGGAAAGCACAGTACGGCATTAAAGATATGTGTGAAGATTCATGGAGATGGCAGAAGAACAATCCAAACGGATATGATAAATAAAGCCTGAAAGTGAAAAAGAAGGACAGGTTTCGATGTACCAAATGTCGACCTGTCTTTTTTATGCGCAAAAATTTGTACATGACCTATAGCATTGTGTATGACTTTTACAATTAAATTCCTACAGTAAGTTTACACGACCCTATAGTAAGTAAATCCTTGACACACAATTATTGTCTATGTATATTGTAATTAGAGGTGTATCTCAGCCTAATAAGTGAGAAAGTTATAAGTGAGCTTCTCTTGGCTCTAATCAAGACAGTTAAAAGTGAGCGTTTCGCTGCTCTTCCGAAAAGGGCGTTGAAAGATGCAAATGCGATTTTAACAATCAAGGACAGGTTGCGACTTGTCCTTGTTTTATTTTTGAAAGGGAACAAAAGATGGAGAATATAAAATTTTATGAAGTTGATGAGAAGTACGTTAATTATTTGACTTCATTTGCACCGCATTTATTTTTGAATAAACAACCAGGTCAGCATAACAGCAGAAAATATATAGGTATTGTTTTATCAATTAATGGACATGATTATTTTGCTCCGTTGTCTTCATTTAAGGATAAACATAATAGACTTCAGGAATCTGTTGATTTTATTAAAGTGAAAAGATATGCAGTCATTAATTTGAACAATATGTTTCCTGTGCCGGAAGGAGTATATACATACGTAGATATTTCCAAAGAGCGAAATCCGCAATATAAGTCTCTTCTTCTTGCTGAATATCGATTTATTAAATCCATTCAAGAGAAAATAAGAAAAAATGCAGTCATGATATACAATCATAAAAAAGATAATGGAAATAATACATCCCTTGCTAAACGCTGTAATGATTTTATAAAACTTGAAGAAGCAAGCAAGTTATATGAGAAATGATGAGAATAAGTTCTATATAATGTACTTTATCAAAGAATAGTTGGTGATATTTTTAATCGCAAAAAAGGAATTACTTATTGTTCAATCCCACCGGTCGAAGAACCATCTTGAAAAGAGATAAATTCTTTTGGATAATAACGACATAATTCGTTAAAAACGGTAATTGCTGAACAATATGAAAGAATACGCGGGAAAGAAAAGGGATACGAATCAAGAGACAATCTTCGTCGTATTTCTATCCATATGAGAATAAATTTTTTCATGCCTCTTGTTATTTACATACAATAACATAAGAGCGTATTACGATCAAGTGGAATACGCTCTTAATCTTTGAATTATCCTTTCCGAGATTCTTTATATTCTTTCAAAAAAGAAGGAATCTGAAGGGATAACAGGTCAAGGGAAGATTGAAGGGTAAAGGTGGATTTTTCTACCGTTACTTTTGGGGCAGGGAGCTTTGGAGGGAGTGGCTTTTTATTTATTTCTATTCCGGTTGCAATGAGTGTAACAACGATACTATTATTCTGCAATGTTTCTTTATCTGTAACAGTGCCCCATACTACATTGGTGTCGGGACCGGTTAGGCTATGGATGTAATTGACGGCTTCATTTAATTCCATAAGGTTAATACGGCCGCTTGTATTGAGCATAACGTCTGTAGCACTGTTTATGGTTGTTTCCAAAAGGGGAGAATTGATTGCCTGCTTTACCGCATCAATAACTGAACCACCTTCCTGGGCAATTCCTATACCGAGGTGAGCCAGTCCTTTGTTCCTTAACAGTTTATTGAAATCATTAAAATCGAGGTTTACGGTTCCTTTGTTGTAAATAATATTGGTAATTCCCTGAATGGTATATTTAAGGACATTGTCGGCCATAGTGAAAGCTTCATCCAAATAGAACTGTTTTTCGGATATTTCAAGAAGCTTATTATTGGGTATGACAAGCAGGGTGTCTATTTCTTTTTGAAGTTTTTCCAATCCTTGAAGAGCAATTTTCATACGAGGTGTTCCTTCAAAAACAAATGGAAGGGTGACTACCGCAACTGTGAGTATATTTGCGTCGTGGCATAGTTTGGCTATAAGAGGAATTGCGCCGGTACCTGTGCCACCGCCAAGACCGCATGTGAGAATTACCATGTCCGCTCCGCTTAAGCTATTCATTATTTCTTCGGAACTTTCTTCGGCTGCAGCTTCGCCTATCACTGGATCGGTACCCGCTCCGTAGCCATTGGTTGTTTTTTGCCCAATCTGTACAATGACATCTGCTTTGCTGCTCTCTAAAACATCGTAATCTGTGTTTACTGCAATGAAATTGACATTTGACAGCCCGGCTTCAACCATACGGTTAATGGCATTATTTCCGCCACCGCCGATTCCTACAACATATATGCTGGGCAAATGGCTTTTGTGTTCATCATCGATTATTTCTAACATATTAGCCTCCCGTGGATTCGCAAAAATGCTTGACTTAAATTCGCAATTCTGCGAAAATATGAATAGAGCATATCATCTTCCGAGATGAGAGTCAAGCAGAAAATGCATTTCCGCAAAAAGAAATTCGCAGAAATGCGAAAAGGAGATATTATGAACATTGGTGAAAAAATAAGGGAAATAAGGAAGCAACGAGGGCTGTCTGTTGAGGAAGTTGCTGAAAAGTTAAACATTTCGGTATCTACGCTTTACCGGTATGAGAATTCTTCAATATCCAAAATCCCTATTGAGATTATTGATAAACTCTGTACGGTGATTGGGACGACAACAAAAGAGCTTATTGGAAACAACACTGATGGAAAAGAAGGAATTGAACTTCCGAATTCTTTTGCGAACGCCTCTGAAGCGATGGCATTTATCTTAAAAATGCCGGTATTGGCTGCATACGGAGGATATGATTTGTCTTCTATGGATGAGTCAACAATTGTTCAGTTTGCAAATGAGATTTTAGATCAGCTAAAACTGGTAAGTTATAAATACAAAAAACAATAGAGGATTAATTCGATGAGAAGAACCGATGAGATAATCGCGTTTGCAAAAGATATAAGAAAGAATTGGGGATGCAATCCGATGGAGATTGCGGAAAGATTCGGAATAAGGGTTAATTATTCCGATGGCACCAAGCCTTCTGCATATACGATAAAGTTAACCAATTATCCAACCGTTATTAGAATAACCGGATGTAACAATTGTATGAGCGGGGCGATGGTTTTATGTGCACATGAATTGGGACATGCACTTTTACATGATGATGGCGTCAACCTTTTCTCGGGAACATCCAAGACAATTATTAACGAAGTAGAGTATGAAGCCAATTTGTTTGCAGTGGCGTTATTGTTTTCCGAGGATGATTTCAATATTCCTATCAGAAAAATGAACAATTATATTTTAAAAACCATTTTGGATTATAATCTGCCGGGAAAATAGAAAGTTTGTAAAGGAATGTTCGTAAGGAAGACTTCTTGAGGCATGTTTATTACTATTAATTCAAAGCATAAGTTAGGTGACAAGCTGGAAGTAATTCTTTCAAAGGCAAAGTCTGAAGATTGGCAAGAAGTTATGCGTGAAATATGCAATTTGATGGCAGAGCAGTTGAAAACCACAGATCGTGATGTTTTAAGGATTTCATTATATTGTGATATGCTTGCCATGAGTGATCCTGAAAGAGTTAAAAGGATAGCAGAAAGAATCGGAGAAGATAACCAAAGTCCGCTTTTAGAGGTTGTAACTGCTATGTACTTTCAGGAAGTTATGCTGCAGATGAACTTAGCGGAAAATATGATCCTTGCAAAATGTTTTCGTGTATGGCAGTCCATAATTTTGATGATGGACTTTGTTTTGATAGAAGAAAAGCATAATTTAAATAAATGCAATCTTGAATAAACGCACATAACTCACTTGATTAGTATTGAAGAAACGCATATACTATGATGTAACATGTGTATATGAGGGAGGCATTTATATGTATTTTAAAAGAAAAGCATATGACAAGCTAATCGAATGGAAAGAAAATTTTGCAAACGAATATGCAGCTTTGTTGGAAGGCGCTAGGCGTGTTGGAAAATCTACTATAGCTGAAACTTTCGCAAAGAATGAGTATAAATCATATGTTGTGTTGGATTTTTCAAAAGTAACAGATAACATTAGAAATATTTTTGATGATATAGGAAATTTGGACTTATTTTTTTTGAGATTACAGGCAGAAACTGGAGTGACGCTTTACGAGCATGAGTCTCTCATTATTTTCGATGAAGTTCAATTGTTTCCAAAAGCAAGACAAGCAATCAAGCATCTTGTTAAAGACCATAGATATCATTATATTGAAACGGGTTCATTGATATCTATAAAGAAAAATGTTAAAGATATTCTTATTCCTTCTGAAGAAAAAAAGATACATGTATATCCAATGGATTATGAGGAATTCTGTCTTGCAACAAATAATAATTATGAAATATTAAAGCAAATTGCCTCGTCTGGTAAAGGGTTGGGAGAAAGCACAAATAGAAAACTCATGAGAGATCTGCGTATTTACATGGCTGTAGGAGGAATGCCACAGGCAGTAGAGGCCTATACAAGAGGAGATAATTTCGCAAAAATAGATTTTATAAAGAGACAAATCATTGGGTTATATGAGGATGACTTCAAAAAAATAGATCCTTCCGGACGTATGTCTGCCTTATATCATTCTATTCCGGCTCAACTTTCGAGGGATACAAAAAAGTATAGAATTACTACAGCATTGGGAAAAAGAAATAATACCAAGGCTGAAGAATTATTATATGACTTGATTGATTCCCGCACAATTATTCCTTGCTATAATTCTACAGATCCCAGACGTAGTTTGTCGGATACAAAGGACTTTGATAGTTATAAATTATATTTGTCCGATACGGGGTTGTTTGTAACGCTTATGTTTATTGATAGACCAGAGGCGGAAAATGACGTATATGCTAAATTATTATCTGATAAGTTGCCATCTAATTTAGGATATCTTTATGAAAATCTTGTAGCACAAATGTTAGCAGCAACAGATAGGGAATTGTTTTATCATACATGGGAAAAGAAAGATAGTACGCATTATTATGAAGTGGATTTTTTGGTTTCAGAAGGTAGTAAATTAAATGCATTTGAAGTGAAATCCTCCGGAATTGGAAAACATGAATCTATAAATGAATTTGCAATCAAATATTCGAAGCATGTGCATAAAACATACCTTGTCTCGCAGAAGGATGTAAACAAAGAGGGCGCACTGTTGATGAGACCGTTCTATTTGTTCCCATTCTTAATTGCTACTTAATATTAGGGAATGAAATTCCTATTTCATAAACTGAAGAGGGAGATATCAATGCAGAAAATTTATACTGAAAGAGTACATTTGATGTGTCCTAATATGTTCTTTGGAATTGAAGAAATAAAGAGGGCTTTTGAGGGCTGAACAAAAACTCACTCGGTGAATAGTAATTTACCGAGTGAGTTTTTTTTGCTATAATCGATGGGTGTGGGATGCATTTTTGCCACATTCGGAGGCCGTATGCTTTTTAATTCGTTTATCTTTATACTGTGCTTTATGCCTTTGTGTATGGCAGGGTATTTTGCGTTAAACAGAATAGAAAAATATAAGCTCGCAGAATGCTTTTTGCTTGCAATGTCATTATGGTTTTACGGATATTTTAACCCTTGGTATGTGTTGGTAATTGTCGCGAGCGTTCTGATAAACTATGCATTCTACAGATTTATCATAAAATATGCCGATGCTATGCCCGGTAAATCAAAAGGCTTTACGGTGGCTGCGGTTATCGTCAATATATTGATAATCGGTTACTTTAAGTATATGGATTTCTTTATTGAAAATGTTAATTCTGTATTTAAAAGTAATCTTCCGCTTCTGAATATTGCCCTGCCGTTGGGCATCAGTTTCTTTACATTCCAGCAGATTTCATTTGTTGTCGATGCATATCGTAAGGAAATACCCGATTACGGTTTTATTGAATATGCGTGCTTTGTTACTTTTTTCCCTCAACTGATAGCCGGACCGATTGTTACACACGATGAACTTGTGCCTCAGTTTATGGATGTGAGTAAAAAGCATTTTAACTGGGACAATTTCAGTCGCGGCTTTTATATATTTGTGATGGGACTTGCCAAAAAGGTCATAATAGCGGATACATTCGGGCCTGTTGTGGATTATGGCTATTATCAGGCAGATACGATAACATCTACAGGCGCCGCAATAATCATTTTAGGTTATACGCTGCAAATATATTTTGACTTTTCGGGCTATTGCGATATGGCAACGGGTGTTGCCAAAATGCTGAATATCGACATCCCCATGAATTTTAATTCGCCATACAAAGCGCCGACCATAACGGAATTTTGGAACAGATGGCATATAACTCTTACAAGATTTTTAACTAAGTATATATACATTCCGCTTGGGGGAAACCGCAAGGGAAAAATTCGCACTTACATTAACATTATGCTCGTGTTCTTAATAAGCGGTTTGTGGCATGGAGCAGGGTGGACATTTGTATTGTGGGGAGCTTTGCATGGTTTGTTTATGATTATTGCAAGGCTTACTAAGAAGGTTTATGAGAAAATCCCCAAATTCATTAATTGGATACTAACATTTGCTTTTATAAATGTTTCGTGGGTGTTTTTCAGGGCTGAAAGTTTTGAAAAAGCAAAACTGGTGCTGCACAAGTTCTTCGCATTTGATTTTTACGGAATAGACTGGGTATTTCTTGAAAACTTCAGACGTGTTGAATTTACTAAAATATTAAGCATATTTAAAGCAGAATCGGTTTTCCCGTATATAACGGTATGGGGAATGTTTATTGCGGCTATGCTTATTGCGCTTATTCCCACAAACGCTCGGGAGAAGATGGATAGCTTTAAGCCCCGGATAATTAATTTGCTGTTCACGGTTTTTCTGTTCGTGTGGAGTATTTTTTCAATAACCGGTATGAGTACGTTTTTGTACTTTAATTTCTAAAGGTGACATTAATGGATGTAAAAAGCAAGCAATGGGCAATTTCATTATTGGTGGCAATTGCGGTTGTCCTGGGAATTCTGGGCGGGTTTGTGGCTTATGTGGATCCGTATTTTCATTATCACGGACCGCTAAATACAATTGAATATCTGCTTGATAATGAGCGTTACCAAAATGATGGTATAGTAAAGCATTTTGATTATGATGCGATTATATGCGGAAGCTCAATGACCGAGTGCTTTAAAACATCCGATATGGATGCAATTTTCGGTACACATTCAATAAAGGTGCCGTTTTCGGGCGGAAGCTTTAAAGAAGTAAACAATCTTTTGAATGTTGCGGCGCAGTATAACGGTAATATCACGAAAATAGTAAGATGCCTCGACTATAACAGGCTTTTTGATGACAAGGATTTGATGGATTACGAAGACTATCCCGAATATCTTTATGATAATAATCCGTTTAATGATGTCAAATACCTTTTCAATATGACTGCTTTATTAAGAGCCGTGCAAAATGTTTTGGGATTTGATTCGGATGGACGCATAGAGACTTCTTTTGACAAATATGCGAACTGGATGTTTAAAGAACCGTGCAGTAAGGATGTGGTTAATGCCAATTATAATCGCGAAGCCCTCACGTATGCAGGTATGCAGTACGATATTTCCGCCGAGGAATATAAAATGCTTGATGCAAATATACAGCAGAATGTGATTGATTTTGCGGTTGCGCATCCTGAAATTGATATTTACCTTTACTTTTCGCCTTACAACATTTATTACATGGATTTCTTTTATCAAAACGGTAATATGAAGCGTCAGCTTTTGGCTGAACGTTATGTAATAGAAAAATTGCTGCCGATTGACAATATTCATCTTTATTCTTTTTTTGATAACCACGAGTTGATGTGGAACCTTGATTTGTATAAAGATATAGGACACCACAGTGAGACCGTGAATACAAAGATTCTGCAGTGGATAAAGGATGGCACGGGGCTTTTGACTGTGGATAATTATGAGGCATATTGTGATGCCGAGTATGAATATTTTATGAACCTTGATTATGATGCTATGTACGCCGAGCTTTCCGGGCGCAATGATGTTATTTTGAATCATTAGAGGGATTTTGGCCGAAATTTTACTGATTTAGTTCGTTGTAACCGAAACGGAGAACAATATGAAGGTAAGAAATCTTTGGAAAATTGGGGTAGTGATGTTAGTATTTGCCGTTGCCGGGTGCGGGGCTGACAATGTAAAAACTGCATCGGATCAAACGGTAAGTTCCAATTTTGAGTACGAACCGGACGAAGAGCCGTTTAAGACCGGTGAATCCGGGCAACCGTCAGAACAGGACGCGTTTGACAAGGCTGTGTTTGAAAGCGCCACATCAACGGAAGAACTTGTTGTCGGTGTTAAAATGTCCGAGGCAATACAGTATGTTAAATTGCAGCAGATTGATGACTGCTTTTATCTGTTTCTTCCGGCAGCTGCCACTCAGATTCAATTTGTAAACACAGGCGATAACTCAAATCTTAAAATTGACGATCGCGAAGTTAAGGATGTGCTGTTGGAACTTGATTCGCAGGAATGGATTTGGAGCTCAAAAAAGATTTTTTTTGCCAAACAGGAAAGCCCAATATGCGTAATGAAGTCTGCAAACATTCCGTCCGTATTTATAGATACCGAGGTAATGCAGGATGAGCTTGACAGTCAAAAGGGTGTTGAATATCCGGCAGATATGGAAGTGGTTAAGGCTGATGGTTGCGTGGATTACAGCGGGAGCCTCGATTATATTCGGGCAAGGGGAAACACAACCTTCGGAAGCTATAAAAAGAAACCGTATCAGATAAAGACCTCCAAAAAGTATGCAGCCCTCGGAATGAATAAGGCCAAAAAGTGGATATTGCTTGCCGGCGAAAGTGATAACACGTATTTATGGAATTCACTTGTTTATGATTTTGCACGCGAATATTCGGATATTCCCGCAGCTGACGGTGAGTTTGTGGATTTGTACATTAACGGTGTGTACAGGGGCAATTACTATTTGTGCCAGAAGGTTGATGTAAATACCGGCCTTTTGGAGCTTGAAGATTTGGAAGAAGCCAATGAAGGTTCCGCACCGGTCGAGGGCGTGGAGCATTTCGGATATGATTCAAGCTGGACCGCCAAGGGTGTTGTGGATCGCAAAACTCCGCAAAATTACACGGGCGGATATCTGCTTGAATATTTGCCGTTATATCAGCTTGATACAGCTGAGTCCTCTTTTTACTTAAAGAATGACCGCGCGATGGATATAAAGTATCCCGGACAGGCTACGCTTGATGAAGTATTGTATATTAAAGACTTGTTTGAAAAAATTGAAACCGCAATATCAACTCCAAGCGGTGTAAATCCATTAACAGGTAAACACTATACGGATTATCTGGATGTGGATTCTTTTATTGAAAAATTTCTGATGGATAGCGTATTTGCAAATTCCGACAGCATTACGAGCGTTTTCTTTTACAAAAACTGCGATGAAAGAGATGGAAAAGTATATGCGGGACCGATATGGGATTATGATAAAGCATACAGCTGGGATTTCTCGGTTGAGGCGGTAGAGGCATATCAGGAATCGTATATATGTGCAGCTCTGGCAAAGCGCGAAGACTTTATGCAGCGAGCCAGGATACGTTACGAAAAGGTCTACAAGCCGTATATTAAGTATTATTTATGCACGGATATATACGAAAAAGTGAGACTTCTTTATAAATCCTTTCAGATGAACAACGTATGCTGGGGAACGCCTAAACTGCACAATTCGTTGGAGTCGTTTGTGGATACAATGGTGCAAAGGTGCAATGACCGTTTAAAAGTTGTTGATTCTATCGTTTTCGGTGATGAAACCTCAAGCGTGCATCAGGTTGTTTTCGCAGGCGGTAATGCGGCATCGACCGAATATCGGATAGTTGAAGACGGTGCTACGATAGAAAATATACCGGTCGGGGTTTCGTATAACGGTGTTTTCGTGAGATGGAAACGGTCTGACACGGGTGAATATTTGTATTACAATACACCTATATATGAGGATGTGGTTTATGAAGCTGAATATTTGCCACTGGAAATATTGATATTAAATGCCGAGGAAATTTCGGGATACGATGTCAACAATCTGGTGCCCGAGCAGTTTGAATATATAGCGGACTATATCCGAAAGCAGCAAAAAAGCAATTCGGTAAAATAAATATATAAATATAATAAACGACCCTGTGTCAGTTTGATATGTACCCAGAATCCTGGACACATATTTATGAACTAGGCAGAACACATGGATGCTATCCTGTATTGTACAGGTGGCATCCATTTTGTTTTTGCCTGAATTCTTTTATTATTATAATAATCTATATATTCTTCAACAG
>JAZLHV010000023.1:0-92815 GCA_045617045.1 Lachnospiraceae bacterium | reverse complement strand
AGAGAAAGTTTTTACAACTCCTCCTCCCGTGCTTTGTAGTATAGCTTCTTGCAAGCTATTTTAAGTCACAGAGTTGAGTTGTGGAATACTTTCATCACTATTTGTGCCGCGGCTTGCCCGCGGAATGGAGATTAATATGAACAATAAGGACACAAAATTTCCGATGTCAAAGCTTAAGTGGCTGTGGATTAATTGCGAAGGCGGCCGCTTGGTTTTTGTACTCGGTATGCTAGGAACCGTTGTATATAATATTATGCAGCTGACGGTTCCTCTTTTTTCGTCAAAAATCGTAGATGAATTTTTGTCGGGCGAGAATGCGGCATATAATCTTGCCAATAATGTTGACCGGTTATACAGATTGATAGCATGTATGATAGGGTTTACGATTCTGCGTGTAATCATTGTTTATTTGACGTGTATGTCATTTGAAAAGACATCTCAGAAAGCGCTGTATCGTATTCGAAACTTTCTTTTTGACAAAATTCAGCGTCAGGATATGACCTTCTACAGTACGTACAGAACCGGTGACCTGATGACTCGCGTGACCGGTGACCTTGACGCGGTAAGGCATATGATAGCGTGGGTAATAAGAATGGTTATCGAATCCTTCTCCCTGTATTTTGCCGCTGCAATATATTTGACTTTCTTAAATTGGAAGCTTGCACTGGCAATACTTATTATTTCGCCGTTCATTTTCCTTATTATCAGGCTGTTTCGAAAAGAGGTTGCTCCGAAGCATGCCGCCTTGCGTGAAAAACTTGCAAATATGAACACTCACGCTCAGGAAAATATTTCAGGTAATCGTGTTGTTAAAGCCTTTGCAAGAGAAGACTACGAGATAAATAAGTTTGACGCCGCAAACAGTGATTTCAGAGACACTAACAAAAACACACAGCGTACATGGGTTAAGTATTATCCGTTTGTGGACGGCCTTGCCAATTTGCTGGCGGTAGTGCTTCTTTTGACAGGCGGTTTGTTCTTAATATTCGATGAGACGTTTACTGTCGGACAGTACGTTGCATTCTCGGGACTTATCTGGGCGGTTGCCAACCCTATGCGCCAGATGGGTAACATTATGAATGAGTTCCAGCGCTTCAACGCAGCTTCCGATAAAGTTATGGAAATCTATTTCTCGGAGGCTAAAATTGTTGACAAAGAAGAGGCTATAGACGCCCCGGGTAAGCTTAAAGGTAAAGTTGAGTTTAAGCATGTTTCGTTTAAATATGAAGACGGAAATCTTCCTGTTTTGGAGGATGTTTCGTTTGTGGCAAATCCCGGTGAAACGATAGCGATTATGGGCGAGACCGGGTGCGGTAAAACGTCGCTTATTCATCTTATTCCGAGATTTTACGAGCCCACTTCCGGAGAGGTGCTGGTTGATGATGTAAACGTAAGCGATTATAAGCTCCATGAGCTTCGTAAAAATATCGGGCTTGCAACACAGGATGTGCTGCTTTATTCGGATACAATCGAGGGCAACATTGCCTATGGAGCGCTTCATTTGAATCACGACAAGCTTTACAAATATGCAAAATCGGCTTCGGCGGCGGATTTCATTTCAAAAATGCCGGACGGCTACGATACTATAATCGGTGAGCGCGGCGTAGGTCTTTCGGGGGGTCAAAAGCAACGTATTTCGCTTGCAAGAGCGCTTGCCATTGAACCTTCAATATTGATACTTGACGATACTACCTCTGCGGTTGATATGGAAACCGAGAAAGAAATCCAGCATGCGCTGAAGGAACTTGATTTTGCCTGCACAAAGATTATTATTGCTCAACGTATTTCCACCACCAAGTCAGCCGACAAAATATTGGTGCTTGAGCACGGTAAGATAACCGAAGCGGGAACGCATGAGGAATTGATTGCTAAAAAGGGTTATTACTACGAACTTGTTAAATTGCAGATGGGAGGTGAGGAATAATGGCAACTAAAAATACTTACAAAGTAGATGAAGCCGATGCAGAGTCCTTTAACCTCAAACATCTTCTTTTGGCCGGAAAATACATTAAGAAGTATATAAAGCAGATGACCGGTGCCATGATTTTCAGCGGAGTCGGAGGCGCAATCGGACTGTTTGCACCTATGATTACGCAAAGGGCTCTCGATGATGCAATTCCCGATGGAAACATTAAGATGCTGATTATACTTGCCTCGGCGTTGGCGGGGGTATATGCCGTAAGCATTCTTTTTGCGGTTATCCGATCGAGGATAATGATTAACACAAGCCAGAATATTATTTACGATATCCGGAAAGATTTGTTTGAACACCTCCAAAAGCTGTCGTTTCAATACTATGATGACCGACCTCACGGCAAGATACTGATAAGGGTTGTCAACTATGTAAATTCAGTTTCGGATATGCTTTCAAACGGACTGATTAATGTAATTCTGGAAATAATCAACTTAATATTCATTGTTGCATTTATGCTGATGGTTGATGTGGAACTGTCACTTGTGGTATTGTGCGGTGTCCCGATACTGGCGGTATTCCTGTTCTGGATAAAAGCAAAGCAGAGACGTGCGTGGAGAGCGGTTTCCAACAAAAATTCGAATCTTAACGCATATCTTCAGGAAAATATAGTCGGGGCAAGAATCACCCAGATATTTGCACGTGAGGATGAAAATGCCGGAATTTTTGCGGGACTCAGCAATGATTGCCGCTCAACCTGGATGGAGGCGGTTACATGGAGTAACCTTGTATGGCCCGGTATTGATTCGATTTCGGTAATTGTGCGTGCATGCATATTCCTGTTCGGACTTGTAATATTCGGCGTCGGATCCAAATCGGTTGGTACGATTGTTGCTATTTCAAGCTATGCAGGCAGCTTCTGGCAGCCTATCATGAACCTTGGTAATATTTTCAACAACTTTATCAACAACATGAATTACCTTGAAAGAATATTTGAAACCATGGGTGAAAAAGTTACCGTGGATGATTGCGAAAATGCAACAGAGCTTCCGCCCATAAAAGGCGAGGTTACTTTTGACCATGTTCATTTTTCATACGAGGAAGGCAAAGAAGTTTTGCATGATGTTTCGTTTACCGTTAAGCCCGGTGAAAGCGTAGCGCTTGTAGGGCCTACGGGAGCCGGAAAGAGTACAATCGTAAATCTTGTTTCGAGGTTCTATAACGTAGATGAGGGAAGAGTGCTTATTGACGGAAACGATATTTCAAAAGTTACTTTAAAGTCGCTACGTTCACAGATGGGTATAATGCTTCAGGACAGTTTCATTTTCTCGGGAACCATTGAAGACAACATCCGTTACGGTAAGCTTGATGCAACCGACGATGAAATTAGAAAAGCTTGCGATACCGTATGCGCTTTACCGTTCATAGAACGTTTTCAGGATGGATTCAAGACGGAAGTTAAGGAAAGGGGCTCACTGTTGAGCCAGGGGCAAAAGCAGTTGCTTTCTTTTGCAAGAACGCTTCTTTCAGATCCTGCAATACTGGTACTTGACGAAGCAACGTCATCAATTGATGTCCAGACGGAAAAGGCACTTCAGCAAGGCCTTAACGCAATGCTTAAGGGTCGTACGTCATTCATAATTGCTCACAGACTTTCAACAATCAGAAACTGTGACAAGATAATGTATATAAGCGATGGCGGAATAACAGAGTGCGGAACGCACGAAGAACTGATGGCAAAGCATGGTGATTACTATCACCTCTATACAGCTCAGATGGATGATATAGCATAAATCAAAAAGAAGCGTCGCAGCCGATTGGCTTGTGACGCTTCTTTGACTTTAACATATTTTTTAACAAAACTTATTACTGAATTGTAACGTTCTGTGCAAGGTAAGAAATAACCTCGTATTTAAGAGCTGCCTGATTAAGGAAGCCCTTGCCGTAAGTTTCCTCGGCGTTTTCGCCGTAGTTCTTGATTACGGTGTCATAGGAATCCTGACTGATTGTTAAACCAAGTTTCTTATAGAGCATTTCGTAGGTTGCATCAACTTTTGCCTGACGCTTTGCCTCGGTCTTTAAGGCTTTCTCGTAATCGGAATCGGATAAGCCGGTGTAATCGCTTAATTCAGCGAACATTGTGTAACCGTAGTACGTTGAGTAGTAGTAGTTATAATAAGACATTGACTGCTCATCGTTGTACTTAAGAAGTGCTTTTAACTGTTTAACATATGCGGAGGGAAGTCCTGTAGCCGATGCGTTATCGGAAATATATGTGTAAATATAATCTTTAAGGTTGGCATCGTATCCGTTTTCCATAAGGTATGCTTTAAACGATTCAACATCGGATGCGTACTCGGAGAAGTTCTCAGCTACGAAAGCATCGGTAAACTCGGGCTTTTGCTGAATGCTGTTAACCACACATTTGAATACAGCGGCCTTGCCTGCCAAGTCGGGATTGTTGGGATACTCTTCGGGGAATGTAACGTTTACAACCACGTTGTCACCGGGATGAGAACCGATAAGCTGCTGCTCAAATGTATCGATATATAAACCGCTGCCGATTACAAGTGTTGCACCTGCGCCCTGTGTGTTACCTCCGTCAAATTCAACGCCGTCAACGGAACCTATGTAATCAAGGTTAATGGTGTCACCGTCGGCAACTGTTAAAGATGAATCTTCGCTGAAGAAAAGGTTTGCTTCAAGAATTGAATCAATCTGTGCGTCCAAATCTTCCGAGGTAAATTCGATTTCGGACTTGGGAATTACCAATGATTCAACATCTGTGGTTGCTTTTGCCTTGTTACCTTTAATGGTACCGTCATCATTTAAGCAAAGACTGAAGTCACTGTTTGATACGGTCTTATTGGCTGACTGTACGATACCCATTACGATTGTACCGATTACAACTGCGGCGATAACAATGCCGATAGCCCAGCCGAAAATCTTGTCAAAGCTTGCTTTCTTTTTTGCGGCTTTGATTTCCTGCTTTCTGTCTTCACGTTTCTGCTTGCTTTTACTTACTGTGGATTCTGCTTTGCTTGCATCCACAACTGCATTTTCAACTGCATTTGTTTCTTCACTCATAACAATTTCCTCTCTTAAAATGCGTATTTTTCATACGCGACAACGCTAAAATTATACGATGTAAATCTTTTTCTGTAAATCCCAAAAGTGTGAAAAAACAGTGAAAACTGTACTGTAAGGACTCCTATATATGTGTTAAACTCTGTATTAAAGAAAAAGAAAGCATTTTAATCACCGGAGCGTTATCCAAAATCATGAACACATTAAAAGTTATTGCACACATTCACACGGATTTCCCCGAAAAATTCGGGGTTCCAAGGCAAAGCGGGCTCATAAAGACGCTTAAGGGGCGTATCGTTTTTGAACCTGAATTCAGAAGCCCGGATGCGGTTAAAGGACTCGAAAGATTCACGTATTTGTGGCTTTTATGGGAGTTTGAGGGCGTAAATAACGATACATTTAACGCAACGGTTCGCCCGCCGAGACTCGGCGGCAACGAAACTATGGGAGTTTTTGCAACGAGATCTCCTTTTCGTCCCAATCCGATAGGACTTTCTTCCGTAAAACTTGAGGCAATTGAGTATACGGGAAACGGTCCTGAAATAATTGTTTCGGGAATAGACTGTCGCGACAATACACCGATATTTGACATTAAGCCTTATCTGGGATATGTGGATGCACATCCGGATGCATCGGACGGTTTTGCGGGTGATGTTAAAGAAAATTACCTTAATGTAAACATAGATGAAGAGTTGCTTGTAAAAAGCGGCTTTCCGACAGAATGTGAAGATACCCTGCGGCAGATTCTTGCAAGCAATCCAAGGCCTTGTTATCATAACGACCCTAAACGGATATACGGTCTTTATTATAAAGATTTCAATATAAAATTTTGTGTGGAAGAAGATTTGCTTACTGTGCTTTCGGTTGAAAAATCGTGAAAATGTAGGTTACTATCTGAGGCATATCTGATATTATGTAGGTAAATTTTAACCGCACGGTGTAAATATTTCGCATGCATAATGTACTTTAATAATGCGCTTTTTTAGAAAATTATCTCGGGAGGATATTACCATGAAAGTTACACTTGAACATCTCACCAAGAAATTTCCCAATCGTAATAAAAAAATCGGAGGAGACGTTATTGCCGTAAGCGATTTCAATTTTGAAATCCCCGATGGCAAGCTTATAGGCCTTTTGGGTCCTTCGGGATGCGGCAAAAGCACAACATTAAATCTGATTTCGGGGCTTGAAACCCCTACGGAAGGGAAAATCTGGTTTGGGGAAGACGATGTCACAAATTTACCCGCCGAAAATCGCGGAGTAGGACTTGTTTTCCAAAATTACGCACTTTACCCTCACTTAACCGTTGAGCAGAACATTATGTTCCCGCTCGGTAATCTGAAGGGGGAGCTTAGAATGACCAAAGAAGAAATGCGTGCCAAGGCTTTAGAGGTTGCACGCCTTGTGCAGATAGACTCGCTTATGGAGAGAAAACCCTCCGAACTGTCTGGCGGTCAGCAGCAACGCGTAGCCATTGCCCGTGCACTCGTTAAGGTGCCCCGCGTTCTTTTGCTTGATGAGCCTTTGTCGAATCTTGATGCAAGACTTCGCCTTCAGACACGTGAAGAAATCAGACGTATACAGAATGAAACCGGAGTAACAACGATTTTCGTTACCCATGACCAGGAAGAGGCCATGAGCATTTCGGATATGATAATTGTTATGAAGGACGGTGTGCTTAACCAGATGGGCAAGCCCCAGAATGTATACGACGACCCGGTAAATTTATTCGTGGCTAAGTTTTTGGGTACGCCCGCCATCAATGTTTTTGAAGGTTCCGTAAGGGGCAATGAATTGTTTATCGGCGAAGAAGCTGTTTTAACGATTTCGGAAAGCTTTGACAACAAAAAGGTTTGGGTTGCCGTAAGGCCCGAGGGCTTTATCCCGGAAAACGGCGGACGGTTATCGTGCAAGCTTATAAGGCTTGAAGTAATGGGACGCGACCGCAGCATTGTTTCCGAAAATCCCGCTATGCAGGGAACGGAAATACGTTCGATTATCAGTGCGGAAACCGTTGTGGATACGACAGAAGATACCGTTAAGTTTAATTTAAAGCCGTTTAAGACATTTATTTTTGATATGGAAACCGAAGAACGAATCTACTATACCGTTAAATAAGGAGAGGTAACCTGCATGAAAAAAGAACTGAAAAGCTGGCTGTATTTGCTGCCTGCAATTCTGTTTTTGGGAGTATTCATGATTTACCCGTTAATCGACGTTGTCGTTTACTCCTTTGAACAGGGTTTTAACTTTGCTTCGCAAACTTACAGCGGTACCGGACTGTACAATTTTTCGTATGTGCTTCACGATACCTACTTTACGCAGGCATTAAAGAACACTTTCATAATTGTAATAATTACAGTGCCGTTATCTACGGGAATTGCATTACTTATATCACTCGGACTCAGTTCGATTAAGAAGCTTAAGGATTTATTTCAGACCGTTTTCTTTTTGCCCTATGTTACAAACACTCTGGCAGTCGGTCTTGTGTTTATGATTCTTTTCAAAAAAACCGTTTATTCGGACGGACTTGTAAATTTGTTAATAAACTTTTTCGGCGGAGAATCGGTTGATTTTATTACCGGTCCTTATTGGGCCAAGATGCTTGTAATGTGTATCTACACAATATGGATTGTAATGCCGTTTAAAATTTTAATTCTCACGAGTGCGCTTGCAAGCGTAAACGAGACTTATTATAAGGCGGCAAGGGTTGACGGCACTTCATCGGCAAAGATATTTTTTAAGATCACGCTGCCGATGATTTCGCCTATGATTTTCTATCTTATAATTACGGGCTTTATAGGTGCGTTTAAGGCATACAGCGATGAAGTTGCGCTTTTCGGCACAGACTTAAATGCTGCCGGTATGAACACTATTGTAGGCTATGTTTATGATATGCTGTACGGCGATTCGGGCGGATATCCTTCATATGCTTCCGCGGCAGCACTTATTCTTTTCGCGATAGTATTTACAATTACATGTATTAACCTTCTTATCAGCAAGAAGACGGTTCAGTACTAGAAAGGAGGCTACAAAATGAGTGATATCGAGCTTAAAAAAACAGTGCGGGCCTCCAAGGTTTCAAAACGCGTCAAAAGCATATGTCTGTATGTGTTGCTGACATTGTGGGGGGTTATTGTACTGTTTCCGTTTTATTGGATGCTGCTTACAAGCGTTAAAGGGTATAGTACGTACAATTCCGAATACATACCGAAGTTTTTTACGTTGAGCCCGACCTTTGAAAATTATGCAAATGCATTTACCGCAGTGCCGCTTGCACGTTATTTTATAAACACCTTAGTGTTTACGGTACTGACAACACTTATCATGATGGTAGTGATAATACTTGCGGCATTTGCCTTCTCACGGCTTGAGTTTAAGGGAAAAAGCATACTGTTTGCTTTCTTTTTGTCGCTTATGATGATTCCCAACGAGCTCGTGGTAATTACAAATTACGTTACAATCACGAACTGGGGTATGCGTAATACGTTTTTGGGACTTATACTTCCGTCGGTTACATCGGTTTTCTATATATATCTTCTCAAAGAAAATTTTGAGCAGATTCCCGATGAACTTTATAAAGCGGCAAAAGTCGACGGTACATCGGACTTCAAATATCTTTTGAAGGTAATGATTCCGATATCCCAGCCGACACTTGTAACAATTGCAATACTTAAGGTTATAGAGTGCTGGAACTCCTATATATGGCCCAGACTTGTAACGGATAACCCCGATTATTATCTTGTATCAAACGGTATTCAGGAAATCCGGGAAAACGGCTTCGGGCGTGAAAATGTTCCGGCAATGATGGCCGCAGTTGTGGTAATTTCGGTTCCGCTTATAGTGATTTTTCTGCTTTTCCATAAAAAAATCATGGCGGGCGTTTCAAGGGGAGGTACAAAAGGATGATTGGGAAATTATTGAAAAAAGCATTCTTTTTGACCTGTATTGCAATTATGATTGTTCCGTTTACGGCATGTCACGGTGCTAAAAGTCTTCCGGCATTTGAAGTGCCTGAAACTTTTGATGAGTCTAAAGATGTAAATATTACGTTTTGGGCCAAGAACGATACCAATAAAACTCAGGTTAATATTTTTAACAAAGCAGTTGAGGATTTCGAGGCACTTTACCCCAATATTCACGTCAGCGTGCGCTTTTATACAGACTACGGCAGCATTTACAGGGACGTAATTACAAACATTGCCACGCAGACGGCACCGAATGTATGTATTTCGTACCCGGATCATATAGCGACTTACCTTACGGGGGTTAATATAGTTGCACCGCTGGATGCACTTTTTGACGATCCCGAGTACGGTCTTGGCGGCAGCAAGGTAAAATTCGACAGCGTCCAAAAGTCGGAGATTATACCCGAATTTCTGGATGAGTGTATTGTTGAGGGAAATTATTACGCTATTCCGTTTATGAGATCTACCGAGGCTTTGTATGTCAATAAAACATATGTTGAAAAACTCGGATACGAATTGCCCGAAGTTGTGACCTGGGATTTCATATGGGAAGTTTCAGAGGCGGCAATGGCCCAAGATGCAGACGGTAACTATAAGGTAAACGGTCAGAAAATAATGATTCCCTTTATCTATAAGTCTACCGACAATATGATGATTTCGATGCTTAAGCAGCTTAATTCGGGATATTCAAAATCCGATGGAACCATTGAAATATTTAACGATACCACTGCTTCGATTTTAAAGGAAATTTCAAAACATTCGGCATCCGGTGCTTTTTCCACATTTAAGATTTCAAGTTATCCGGGAAATTTCTTTAATATAGGCCAGTGTATTTTTGCAATTGATTCGACGGCCGGGGCAACATGGCTTGGCTCTGACGCACCGCTTTCGGATGTGGCACGCGACAACTTTGTGGATTTTGAAACCGCTGTAATGCCCATACCGCAGTATGATACCGAAAATCTAAAGATGATTTCGCAGGGACCTTCCATTTGCATATTTAACAAAACGGATTCCAATGAAGTACTTGCTTCATGGCTGTTTGCGCAGTTTCTGCTTACAAATGACACACAGATAGCTTACAGTGAGACCGAGGGCTATGTTCCCGTAACATCAAAAGCTTTTCAGAGCCCGGAGTATATTGATTATCTGTCAAAAGAAGGCGAAGACAATCTGCAGTATTATCCCGTAAAGATTCAGGCGGCAAAGTTGTTGCTTAATAACACAAAGAATACCTTCGTGACACCGGTATTCAACGGATCGGCGTCTTTGCGAGATGCGGCAGGACAGCTTATTGAGGATGTTACACTTGCGGTAAGGCGCAAAAAAACAGTTGATGATAATTATATTGCCCTGCTTTACGATAACATTACGTCACTTTACCGCCTTGACCAGATAAAAACGGGTACCGGCGAAGATATTAATCAAGATCTTGGAAAGCTACCCGAATGTTCGGTTGCATTGCTTATAAGTTTGGGTGCGGTATGGGTTCTTATTGCCGTATATGTTATTTTTACGTCCCGTAAGAGAAAATAATTGTCAGAAATTACATTGAAATAAGAATCAGGACATGTATAATAAAGTTGTCAGGTAACTGACAATAAAACAAAAGGGAGATAATATTATGAAAAAGATTCTTGCAGTAGTATTAACCTTATGCCTTGCTTTTTCACTTACAGCATGCGGTGCTGACAAAAAAGGTGAAGGCGTTATGACACATGCTGAATACGATGCAGCCGCAATTGATGATGCGGTTGTAATCGAGACCTATGTACAGGCTAAACAGTCATGGTGGGACAACAAAGCTACAATTTACACACAGGACAAGGACGGCGCATATTTCATCTATGAGATGGTTTGCTCCGAGGAAGATTTTGCAAAGTTAACACCCGGCACAAAGATTAAGGTTACCGGTTACAAGACAGAGTGGTCGGGCGAAGTTGAAGTTGCATCCGGTGCTACTTTCGAAATCGAGTCAGGTTCTTTCGTTGCCAAGGCATTTGACGTAACATCATTACTTGGTACAGATGATTTAATTAAGCACCAGAACGAGTTCGTATCTTTCAAGGGTATGACTGTTGAAGCTTCCGAAGGCGGCGCAGCATTCCTTTACAAGTACGATGGTTCGGGTTCACACGACGCTAACAGCGATCTTTACTTTAATGTTTCCTGCAATGGTCAGACATATACATTCACTGTTGAGTCTTATCTTTGCGATAACACTACAGATGTATACAAGGCTGTTGAAAACTTAAAGGTTGGTGATGTTATCGATATGGAAGGTTTCTTGTATTGGTACAACGGTGTTAATCCTCACATCACAAAAGTTGTTGTTAAATAGTTGTTAAATAGTTGTTTAATATTTTCCGACATTGAAGCCCGGAGCGTTGCCCCGGTCTTTTTGTGCTTTATAGGAAAATTCTTCGAATTTTCCATAAAGTAAAAAAGAGTTTCCTAAGCGAAACTCTTTTTACAAAATAAGGTACAAAATGTATTGAATTATTGAGTTCGAATAATCTATAATCAAAATAAGCGTATTTGCAGGGAGGTATACCACAAGATATGGATAAACTATTAAAATTTATTGACAACAGTCCGACTGCATTTCATGCAGTTGAAAATATAAAGAATGAACTTTCCGAACAGGATTGTCTTGAACTTTCGGAAGGTGAATCGTGGAAACTTTCATCTGCCCGCAGGTGTTTCGTTACCCGAAACGGGTCTTCGCTTATCGCTTTTTGTCTGCCGAAGGGTAAACTTAAAGGCTTTAACATTTTTGCTGCACATACGGATTCACCGAGTTTCAGGCTTAAAGAAAAGCCCGAAATGGTTTTTGAAGCAAATCTTACAAGGCTTAATGCTGAAAAATACGGCGGCATGATAGTTTCAAGCTGGCTTGACCGCCCGCTTTCGGTGGCAGGGCGCGTTGTTGTTGACGATAACGGTAAGCTTGATGAACGTCTTGTTAATATAGACAGAGATCTTTGCATAATTCCAAATATGTGCCCTCATTTGAGTGAGGTTAACGCAGGCTACAAATATTCGGTGCAAAACGATATGCTTCCTCTTTTCAGTGGGGGAGATTGCAAGGGTAAGTTTATGGAAATGCTTGCCGACAGCATAGGCGTTTTGCCGGAAAGCATTTTAGGGAGCGATTTGTTTTTGTATCCGCGTCAGAAAGGCAGCTTAATCGGTCTTAACAACGAGTTTGCGGTGTCGGCAAGATTTGATGATTTGGCGTGTGCGTATGCGGGTCTTAACGGCTTTATTGAAGCCGGAAGCGCCGGGGAATACGCTTCGGTACTTGCACTTTTTGATAACGAAGAAGTCGGAAGCGGCACTAAGCAGGGCGCTGACTCAACATTCCTCGAAGATGTTCTTTTCCGAATTTGCGAGGAACTTTCTTATTCAAAAACAGATTATTTAAAGCTTCTAAGCCGGAGCTTTATGATGTCGGCCGATAACGCACATGCGGTTAACCCTGCCGCAGGCGGTAAAATGGACCCTACAAACCGTCCTTTCTTAAACAAGGGTGTGGTGCTTAAATACAACGGTAATCAACGTTACGCAACGGATGCGTATTCGGCGGCATATTTTAAAAAGTTGTGCATGGAGGCTTCAATACCGTATCAGACATACGCCAATCAGTCAGATATACCGGGTGGTTCGACTCTTGGAAATATATCGACTGCACATGTATCGGTCAGGACTGTTGATATAGGACTCCCGCAACTGGCAATGCACTCGGCTTGCGAGACTATGGGCACATCGGATTACAACGATATGATTAAGCTTGCGAGAGTATTTTTTGAAAAATAATTAAGCGAGGCACTTATGGAAAACGAAAGAGTTTCTGTTTATGAAGATCCCGGCTATCCTGTAAGCGTCAACTTCAAGGAACGCAAAAAAGAAGATGCCTCAAATGCACATTGGGTAGTTATGGATGACGATATAATAATCGTTATCGTAAATAACGGCGAACTGATAATCAATTGTGAGGGAACACTGTATTCTATCCGATCGGGGCAGGGGGCTGTTATTAACAGTGCAGTAAGGCACAAGATGACTTCTTCATCGAGGGAAGATACGGCATATTATGAGCTTTATTTTAAGCCGGATGCTTTGATTGCCTTTCCAAAAGATTCAAATGTCGGGAAAAAATATGCGCACGCTGTATCAGAGACAGAGCGTTTTACAATCATAAAACTTGATGAAGCAAATCTCAGTGATGAATTGGCACTTGACCGCATCAACAGCATTATAGTCACAAATACGTTAAAGAAGTTTGGCTACGAGATGATTACAAAAGGTCATTTGTGTATGTTGTGGGCTATTTTTAACGATTTTGTGAATCAAAAGGCCCCGTCCTTTAACGCCAAGAATCTTCCGTCACAGGATGAACTTCGCATAAAGAGCGCCGTAGCTTTTATAAGGGAAAACTACCATGAGCAACTGACACTGGAGGATATAGCAGGTAAGATTCATGTAAGCAGGAATGAGTGCTGCAGAGCGTTTAAACGTGTTTTAATGATTTCCCCCGTGGATTATTTGAACAGATATCGTATATTTGAAGCCGCGCGCCTGATATACAAAGCACCGATAAAGGTTGACAGTATTGCCGGTCTCGGATATTCGGTCGGGTTTAATAATCCCAGCTATTTTAATCGCATGTTCAGGAGATTTTTTGAATGTACGCCACGCGAGTTTATGAAACTTCTTAAGGAAAATCCGGAACGCGCAACCATTCTGTACAATAACCTTCAAAACAGCGTAACTGAATTGTAATTTAAATTTTTATGAAACCGGAGACATTACATATGACAAACGATGAATTGTATTCTTTTTTAAGTAACCCGGAGATCTTTTGCGAAAACACAATTGAACCGCATTCAGATCATTTTTTCTATGAGCATGAAGAAGATATTGCGCTTGGCGACAAGATGCCGTTAAAACAGAGTCTGAACGGAACCTGGCGCTTTAAGTTTTCGCGTAATTTATGGGAACGTCCTGAAAATTTCTATCGTGAAGATTACGATATCTCGGGATTTGATGAAATAAAGGTGCCGATGCATATTGAAATGGCGGGGTACGATGTCAGGGAATACAGTAATGTAATATATCCCTGGGACGGCTCCGAACAGATTTTGCCGCCGGCCATACCTAAAGATAATGCACCTGTCGGAAGTTACGTTACATTTTTTAAGGTGGGGCGTGAACTTTCCGGTAAAGCTTTGTACATTTCTTTTCAGGGTGTAGACAATGGCTTCAGACTGTTTATCAACGGTAAATATGTCGGATACAGCGAAGATTCGGCAACTCCCGCGGAATTTTGTATTTCGGATTTTGTGCATGAAGGTGAGAACAGACTTGCCGTGGAAGTATATAAGCGTACATCGTCATCGTGGCTTGAAGACCAGGATATGTGGCGTCTTTTCGGCATTTTCAGAGAAGTATATCTTTATGCCGTCCCGGATTTACATGTCGAAGATATGTGCGTGAAAGCGGGTCTTGATAAAAATTATTCAAAGGGAACGCTTGACGTTAATGTGCGCCTTAAAGGGGATGTTGAAAAGGCAATTTTAAAGCTTTTCAAAGATGGGAAAGTACTATATTCATGGAATATGGAACTGTCCGGCAACGGTGCATCCGCAAGTCTTCAAAAAGAAGACCTTGATATCCTGCCGTGGAGCGCAGAAACCCCTAATCTTTACGAAATCAGAATAGAACTCAACGATTTGACCGATGCGGTCAAGGAGTATGCATCGGCAAAAATCGGTTTCAGGACAGTTGAAATTAAAGACAGAATCGTTCTTTTTAACGGAAAGAGGCTTGTATTTAAGGGCGTAAATCGACATGAATTTTCAGCGGAAAACGGTCGCGCCGTTACCGAGCAGGAAATGCTGTGGGATATTAAAACTTTTAAGCGGAATAATATTAATGCGGTCAGAACTTCTCATTATCCGGATCAGTCAATGTGGTACAGATTATGCGATGAATATGGCATTTATATGATAGATGAGACAAATCTTGAAACACATGGTACGTGGTTTGAACGAGGCCAGGTAGAGGCAGGCCTGGAAGTGCCGGGCAGCAAACCCGAGTGGCGTGAAAATGTTCTTTTCCGGGCAAATAACATGCTTAAACGCGATCGCAATCATCCTGCGATAGTAATGTGGTCTCTGGGCAATGAATCGCACGCGGGTGATAACTTTGTGCATATGTACAATTTCTTTCACGAAAATGACGACACCAGAGTAGTGCACTATGAAGGCTGCACGCACGATTCAAGGTATAAGGAGGTAACGGATATTTATTCCAGAATGTATTCAAAGCCTCAGGATATACGCACCCGATTTATTACCGACGACGTTACAAAATCGTATATGTCCTGCGAATATATGCATGCGATGGGTAATTCTTTGGGGGGCATGAAGCTCTACACAGACCTTGAGGATGTATCTGACCTTTATCAGGGTGGATTTATATGGGATTATCTCGACCAGGCATTATGGCAGCTGCACGACGGCACAAAACGTCTTGCATACGGAGGCGATTTTGACGACCGCCCGAACGACGGCTGCTTTTGCACGGATGGTATTGTGTTTGCAAATCGTCAGGAATCGCCCAAAATGCCCGAAGTCAAAAACCTGTATGCAAATGTGCATTTAACTGCTGATGCCGAGTGTGTTACCATTCAGAACAGAAATCTGTTTACGGATTTGTCGGCTTACTATTTTGTATATTCGGTATCCGAAAATTCCAAAGTGATTTATACGGATACCTTCAGTCATGTGGATGTAAATCCGGGCGAAACCGTTAAACTTGATGTCAGTCTTCCGTTTGAAGTTAATGCTCAAAACGATTATGTTTTCCGCGTTAAAATGTGTCAAAAGAAGGAAAACGCATGGGCACCTGCCGGATATGATGTGGCTTTTGCCGAAACGGTTGTGTATGCCGACGGAAATCCTGTGCATAGAGCATGCGCAAATAAATCGGCAACTTTTGACAAGACAGCGGTCGGAAACAATAATATCGGAGGCTCAAGGGGCGATTACAGTGTTCTTTTCTCTAAATCCGAAGCCGGCCCCATTTCGTTTAAAAAGGGTGGTGTTGAGCTCTTTAAGGCTGCGCCCAGACCGGTATTCTTCAGAGCGTATACAGATAATGATAAGGGTTATCGTCTCGGTTCCAAAGCTCATTTCTGGCATACACTTACAAAATATCAGGGATGCAGAGTTCCTGAAATTGCGGCAAAGGACAATGTTATCAATGCTGTGTCGGAATTTATGATTCCCGAAACGGATACGGTAGTAAGCCGCGTAAAATATGAAATATTCCCGGACGAGCGCATGGAAGTTACGATAGAGTATAAGGGTAATGAGTCTTTCAAAGAGTTGCCGTTGTTCGGAATTGAATTTAAACTTGATAAAGAATATGATTATGTGGAATATTTCGGAAAAGGCCCCGGCGAAAACTACGTTGACCGCAACAATGGTGTGTACACGGATGTATTTAAGGCAAGAGTCGGCGAAAATCTGACAGATTACCTGATTCCGCAGGAGTCCGGAAACCGTACAGGTGTAAGATTTGCCCGCGTGCTTAATGCAGCGGGACACGGTCTTGAATTTACCTGCCTTAACAAAGACTTTGAGTTGGGCTTTCAAGGCTACAGTGCTTTTGAAATCGATAATGCAGGCCATAAGGATGAACTTCCCAACCGGAATTTCACGTACGTACGCATTATTGCAGCGCAAATGGGTGTCGGCGGTGATGACAGTTGGGGGTCACCGGTTCACGCGGAGTTCAGACCTGATGCCACTAAAGATATGTCACTTAAGTTTGAAGTAAAGCTTGTATAAATATAAGTGCTTCGGGAGGAATGGAGGTTTATATGAAAGTTTTAGTTACTGGTGTAAAGGGGCAGCTTGGCCATGACGTTGTAAATGAATTAAAAAAGCGCGGCCATGAGCCTGTCGGTGTAGATATCGATGAGATGGATATAACAGATTCCGAAAGCGTTAACCGTGTAATCGGCGATGCAAATCCGGATGCGGTTGTGCATTGTGCGGCATATACTGCGGTTGATGCGGCCGAAGACAATGTGGATTTGTGCCGCAGGGTTAACCGTGACGGCACGCAGAATATTGCAAACGTGTGCAAAAAGCTTGATTGCAAAATGGTTTACATAAGTACGGACTATGTATTTAACGGGCAAGGCACACGCATGTGGGAACCTGATGATGACAGAGAGCCCTTGAACATGTACGGACTCACAAAATATGAGGGCGAACTGGCTGTCGAAAATACTTTGGAGAAATACTTCATCGTCAGAATAGCGTGGGTTTTCGGTGTTAACGGAAAAAACTTTGTAAAGACCATGCTTAACCTTGCAAAGACGCATGATTCGCTTACCGTTGTTAACGATCAGTTCGGATCTCCGACATATACATATGACCTTTCCAGACTTCTCGTTGACATGATTGAAACCGAAAAATACGGCAAATATCACGCTACCAACGAAGGAATATGCAACTGGTACGAGTTTGCATGTGAAATTTTCAAAACGGCGGGTATAGATATCAAAGTATCCCCTGTGTCAGCAGCCGAGTATGCCGCCAAGGCAAAGCGTCCCGAAAACAGCCGCATGTCCAAGCAAAAGCTTACGGATATGGGGTTTGAACATCTTCCTTCCTGGCAGGACGCACTGACTCGTTATATTGAAACTTTAAAAGTAAACGGAATGATGTAAGGAGATAATTTCGAAAAATGAGTGAAAGTTGTACACATGACTGCTCAAACTGTGGGCAGGCCTGTTCGGACAGAAAGAATCCTTTTCTGGCTGAAGTGAATGGATTTTCAAATATAAAGCATGTTATCGGGGTTGTAAGCGGTAAAGGCGGTGTGGGTAAGTCCCTTGTGACCTCCATGCTTGCTGCGTCAATGAATCGTAAAGGGTATGCAACGGCAATACTTGATGCTGATATTACCGGTCCTTCGATTCCCAAGGCTTTCGGCTTGAAGGGAAAAGTTGTCGGAAGCGAAAACGGATGGGTTCCGGTTACAACAGAATCCGGCATTGAGATAATGTCACTTAATCTTTTAAACGACAATGAAACGGACCCCGTAGTATGGCGTGGCCCTATTTTGGCGGGAACCGTAAAGCAGTTCTGGACAGACGTTGTGTGGGGCGATATTGATTATATGTTTGTGGATATGCCGCCCGGAACCGGAGATGTTCCGCTTACGGTTTTCCAGTCACTTCCGCTTGACGGAATTATCATTGTTACATCACCGCAGGATCTTGTATCAATGATTGTTGCCAAGGCAGTTAAAATGGCAAATATGATGAATATACCGATTTTGGGGCTGGTAGAAAATTTCAGCTTTCTTGAATGCCCCGAATGCAACGCGAAAATTCCCGTATTCGGTCCCGGCAAAGCAGCAGAGCTGTCCCGGGAATTCTCCATTGACTGTTATGCGACTATTCCCATTAAGACTGAAATCGCCCTTGCCGTGGACAACGGACGTGTTCAGGACATCGAGGCACCATGGCTTGCGAACATAGTAAATATGCTTGAAAGCATTGACTAGGGATAGACATTTCGAATTTTTGGTGATTTTAACGCTTACATAATTTAAAAATCTTTGATAGTATATTATTGTAGGCAATTCTTTTTCATTAACTTAAGGAGGTAATAATGGTTAACATCGATGAATACGTAGTACATACGACCGGCGGTATATGCAGGGTGGAAAAGATTGCACCCCTTGAAATATCCGGAGCCGATAAAAATCGTATGTATTATCTGCTGGTACCGATAAAGGCATCAGGCAGTAAAGTATACGTACCTGTCGATAATGATTCCGCAATCCGTCGCATTATTACAGAGGCCGAGGCTAACAGTCTTATTGAAGAGATTCCTTCTATCGCCGAGTTTTTCATCGAGAACGAGAAACATCGTGAAAATGTCTATAAAGAGGTTATTAAGAGCTGTAATTTAAGAGACCTTGTCGGTATCATTAAAAATTTAAATTACAGAAGAATTCAAAGACTTAAAGAAGGCAAAAAGAACACTGCTACCGACGAAAAGTATTACAGAATCGCCGAGGAAAATTTGTTGAGTGAACTTTCTTTTGCACTTGGTAAGGACAGAAGCGAAATACAGGAACTGATTTCGGCTAATCTGACCGCATAAAACATTTATAATTGCTTTGTATTATAAAGGCGTAGCCATCAGGCTACGCCTTCTTTTACATGATAAAGTTTTGTTACTCAAGGGTATACACGGTACCTTCGCGAGTGTCCTTAATTTGAATGCCCTTGGAGGCAAGCTCTTCACGAATTGCATCTGCGGTAGCAAAGTCTTTGTTTTTCTTTGCTTCTTTTCTGGCTTCGATGCGTTCAAGAATATATGCTTCAAGAGAAGGATCGATTGAAGGCTTTGAAGGCTGCGCAGCCTCTTTGGTAAGGTCGAGGCACAATACCTTGTCGAAGTCTTCGATGATTGCGGCTTTGGTAAAGGCATCGCTGTCTGCCTTAAGTACTTCGTAGAGTACGGTGAATGCCTGTGAAGTGTTTAAATCATTTCCGAGAGCATCAAGAAATTTAGCGCGGTATTCGTTAAATACGGGCTTGTTGAGCTCGCCGCCTGCCTTGGCGTCTGAAACGATACGTGAAACCTGCTTTTTAAGTTTCTCGTAGGATGCTTTAACGTTATCCAAAACTTCATAAGAAAATTCCAGGGGCTTTCTGTAATGGCTCTGCAGACAGAACATTCTGTATACAAGTGGGTTATAACCTTTCTTCTCAAGTAAATCAACGCATAAGAATTCACCGCTTGATTTACTCATTTTTTTGCCGCCCTTTTCGTTTAAGTGATGAACGTGGAACCAGTAATTACACCATTTGTGGCCAAGATACGATTCACTTTGCGCGATTTCGTTGGTGTGATGAGGGAAAATGTTATCGATACCACCGCAGTGAATATCCAGGTCACTTCCCAGATGCTTCATGGAAATGCATGAGCACTCAATGTGCCAGCCGGGGTAACCTACACCCCAGGGGCTGTCCCACTTTAAAGCCTGGTCTTCGAACTTTGACTTGGTGAACCACAACACAAAGTCATTTTTGTTACGCTTGTTGGTGTCAACATCAACATCGTCGCGAACGGCTTCAAAAAGATCTTCCTCGTTCTGATTTGAAAGAACGTAATATTTGTCGAGCTTTGAAGTGTCAAAATATACATTTTCGCCGGCGGAATATGCGTAGCCCTTTTCAAGTAACACTTCAATCATATGTATAAATTCAGGTATGCAGTTTGTGGCAGGCTCAATAACATCGGGCTTACGGATATTTAACTTGGCACAGTCTGCCATGAAAGCATCGGTATAAAACTTGGCAATTTCCATAACGGTTTTGTGTTCACGCTGAGCACCCTTGACCATCTTGTCATCGCCCGAGTCGGCATCGCTTGTAAGGTGGCCGACATCCGTAATATTCATGACACGCTTAACGTCATAGCCTGCATAGCGCAGAGTCCGGTCAAGAATATCTTCCATAATGTAACATCGAAGGTTACCGATGTGCGCAAAGTGATAAACGGTAGGACCGCATGTGTAAAGAGAAACTTTGCCTTCGTGATTGGGTACGAATTCTTCGACCTTCTTTGTTAACGTGTTGTAGAATCTGATCTGACTCATAAAACCTCGTATGTCACATCTGATTGGATTTAGCCTGGTTGCCGGCTACAGATGTGAGAAAAGAGCCGTATGAAAGACGTTTGCTCTCAAACCGACTCCACTTTTAACCTATATATAGTAGCAATAAAGCTTAATTCAGTCAAGGAGTGGTCGCTTATGTACATTTAAATGTAGGTTTATTACATCATAAAAACGTCATTTAATTACGAAATATGTTAAAATAGAAAAGATAAAACAGAAGGATAAGGACGTCGTTTTATGAATACTTTGAAATTTGGACTGAAGTATTTTAAAAAGAAGATTCCCATCATTGTTATTGCGGAAATTTTGAGCTTTATCGGCATATATTCCGAGCTTTTGCTTCCGCTTTTGACGGGAATGCTTGTGGATTTTGTGATTAATCCGGGTGTTGTTAGCGAATCATCCGGCGGAATGTTTCACTTTCTTTTGGCGGGCCGCTTTGGTGATCCGCGCAGCATGAAACTTTTCTGGAGCGTCGCTATTGTATATTCGGTTTTGATTTTCTTTAGAATCGTATTGATCTATATCCGCAATCTGATGCAGGAGCGTGCAGGCCTTTATATAGAGAGTGAGCTCAGATATGCTTCGTATCATAAGCTTATGGAACTGGACAGCTCGACAGTGTCAGATTATAACTCCGGCGAGCTTTTGCAGATTCTTAATCAGGATACAATCATGTACAAGGAACTGTTTTGCCACAGGATCCCGTATTTCGGTGACAGCATATTTATTCTTGTAATGTCGATTGTACTTCTTTTTACCATCAACTATAAATTCATTATCATTCCGATAATACTGATGCCGTTTATGGTGCGCACGGTCGTCAATTTCAAGAAGCAGGCGCGTCTTAACTTCAAGGATATTCGTAAAGCATCGAGTGCGCTTAACCTGACAACTCAGGAAAATATTGCGGCTGTCAGAATTGTGCGCTCTTTTACAAACGAGGAGTTTGAAAAGGAAAAATTTGAAACGGTTAACAAAACTTTTCTTAACGCCAGACTTAAACAGATATGGCTTTCTTCAAAGTTTGATGTGACGTTAAATACCATCAAGCAGATTGCATATATCGGTACCATTATTATCGGCGCCGTTTTGTGTATTCAGGGTTATTTGTCGGTAGGCTTTATATTGACAAGTGCTTCGTACGTATTAAAGATTGTCAGCCAGATTACATCTATCAACAACCACATCTTTAATATGCAGCAACAGCTTGTATCCGGTCAGGAATTAAAAAATTTCATGGAATGCAAGAGCCTTGTTTGTGATAACGAAAGCGTGGAGCCTAAGAGCGTAAGACCGAATATTGAGCTTAAGAATGTATCGCTTACAATCGGCGATCATGAAATTTTAAAGAACATTAATCTGTCTATCCCCTACGGTAAGAAGCTGGGAATTACCGGCAGTACCGGCAGCGGAAAGAGCGTTCTTATGAAGACATTGGTGCGTACGCGTGACATTACAGATGGTACGATTACCATCGATGGACACGATATTAAGGATTATTCGCTTAAAAATCTTCGCTCAATGTATTCGTATGCTTTTCAGGATGTATTTCTTTTTTCAAATACTATTGAGACAAATATTGCGTACGGCAGACCCGATGCCGCACATGAGAAGGTTGCAAAGGCGGCGGTTGACGCTCAGGCCAATGATTTTATAACCGGTTTCCAGGATGGGTATGACACTATAGTGGGAGAACGCGGCCTCGGTATTTCCGGCGGACAGAAACAGAGAGTATCGCTTGCGAGGGCGTTCCTTAAAAATGCTCCGGTGTTTGTGCTTGATGACTCCACAAGTGCACTCGATGTCAATACGGAGCGCAGATTACTTGAAAGTCTTCGCGAAAATTACAGCGATAAAACGGTTATTATTTCGGCACACAGACTTTCGAGCGTTGTGGACTGCGATGAGATAATTTACATGCAGGACGGCGAAATAATAGAGCGTGGTACGTTTGATGAGCTTATGGCTTTAAACGGCAGCTTTGCTCACGTATATAATGTTCAGGAACAGCAACGCAAATCCATTGTGGATTATGACAGCCTTGCGGGGAAGGAGGCGTAAATCATGGCAAAACGAAACACTTACTTCCAGGATGAACATATAGATAAAAAAATAGACCTCAAACAGTTGGGGCGTACGCTTAAGTACATTCTTCCGCACAAGAAAATACTGATACTTATGATTATTGTGATGTTGATAGTGTCGGTAGTTTCATTGTTTCCGCCGAGACTTTTGAAGGTAATCGTAGATTCCGTTGTGATAGAAAAAGATTACAGGCAACTTGCTTTGGTGGGTGCCGGTCTTGTGTTCCTGGCAGCGGTCGAAATTGTGGCATCGTTTGCACAGACGCGTGTTATGGGTCGTATGGGACATGGCATTATTGCCGAGATTCGTACGGACATATTTAATCAGTTACAAAAATTGCCGTTTGAATATTTCGACAACCGTCCGGACGGTAAGATAGTCGTACGAGTTACGGAATATATTAACGGTCTTGCGGATTTCTTTGTTAACTACGTGATGATGTTTCTGATATACATCGTTAAAATTGTAGTAGTTACTGTGTTTATGCTCGGCTTAAGCCCCAAGCTTACCTTAATCGTTTTTGCAACGGTTATCCCCATGGTTACGTTAATTGTGGTGCTGAGAAGCATTATTCGTAAGCGCTATGCGATTCACCGCGCCAAGGTTTCAAACCGTACGGCATTTTTGGTTGAATCGATAATGGGCGAGCAGATAATCAAAAATTACGACCGCATAGATAAAAACGAAGAAGATTACAAAGAAGTGCAGAAAACGGCTATCGATGTCTGGTGGGAGGTTGTATGGCGCAGCCAATTGAATCATCCCGTAGTTGCAACATTCTGGCATTTCGGCACGCTGGCAATATACGGAGTTGCTCTTTCTCTAATACTTGCAGGTAACAATCTTATAACCGCGGGTGTTGTAATTACATTTACAAGTTATATGGGAAGCTTCCAAGATCCCTTAAGCCAGATAGCTTCGATTATACAGGAACTTGCACAGGTAAGCTCGAACCTTGAACAGGTATTTGACACGATTGATTATCCGGTAACTATTGATAATTGCGAGGATGCGGTTGAGCTTAAAGATATTTCCGGCAAGGTGGATTTTGAGGATATAACATTTGCCTACGAAGAAGGCGTTAACATCCTTGAACATTTCGATCTTCACGTAAATCCGGGCGAAACAATTGCTCTTGTGGGACCGACGGGTGCCGGCAAAACAACAATTATCAACATGCTGACTCGATTTTACGATGTTAAAGAAGGCTCGGTAAAAATCGATGGCCATGATGTTCGTGACGTAACGATAAACTCCCTCAGAAAAGAAGTCGGAGTCCTTATGCAGGATCCATTCATTTTCAAAGGAACCATTCTTGAAAACATCCGTTACGGTCGCCCCGATGCAACCGATGAAGAGTGCATTAAGGCTGCCGAAACGATACATGCGGACCGCATGATTGCCAAATTCAGTGATGGATATGCACATCAGCTTGAGGAACGCGGCGCAGGTCTTTCCGCAGGTGAAAAGCAATTGCTGAGTTTTGCACGTATTATTTTGAAGAACCCTTCGGTTATCGTGCTTGACGAGGCAACAAGTGCTATTGATACCGAAACGGAAATCTTAATAAAGCAGGCTCTTGATATAATCATAAAGGATAAGACAGCGTTTATTGTAGCGCACAGATTGTCAACCATTCGAAATTCCGACAGGATTCTTTATATATCCAATAAGGGAATTGCCGAGCAGGGTACGCACGATGAACTCATGGAATTAAAAGGATTGTATTACGACCTTGCACATTAATATATAAACAGACGGACACTTCGAAATTCTTAAGTTTTTGCGTAATTTCGAACGTGTCCGCTTTTTTTTGCACATTAGGTGGAGTATAATTAACACAAGATATTGTGTCGTGGGGGCCATATGAAAAAATTATCACACAAATTTTATGCTGCACTTATTATCTTGAGTCTTACCGGGCAGATTGCGTGGGTTGTTGAGAATATGTACTTTAATGTATATATTTACAAGATGTTTCATGCAGATGCTGCTTCGATTTCCCTAATGGTTGGAGCTTCGGCTGTTACGGCTACTCTTACAACACTGTTAATCGGTGCGCTGTCCGACAAGATTGGTAAAAGAAAAATCTTTATATCCGCGGGCTATATAGTCTGGGGCGTATCCATTCTGTGCTTTTCACTTTTAAGAATGGACATGCTGACAGGTATTACGGGGAGCGTTGCGGCAGCCTCTGCATTAGGTTGCAGCCTTGTGATAATTCTGGACTGCGTTATGACGTTTTTCGGATCTACGGCAAACGACGCCTGCTTTAACGCATGGCTTACCGACAAGGGTGACGAGTCAAACAGAGGCTCTATTGAGGGTATTAACGCTATGATGCCATTAGTGGCAATACTTGTTGTATTTGGCGGCTTTCTGGGCTTTGACCTTGATAAGGAGTCGTCGTGGCGGGCAATATATCTTATCATCGGTTTTCTGGTAATTGCAGTCGGCGTACTGTCTCTTTTCCTGGTGGATGAGTCGTTTGCAAAGACCGCTGATAATTCAAACTATTTCAAAAACATTCTTTACGGCTTCAAACCTTCCGTAGTTAAAAGCAACAAGCTTCTTTATGTGGTACTTGCTGCATTTGCGGTGTTTGGAATTTCAATTCAGATTTTTATGCCGTATCTGATTCTTTATTACGAGCAGACACTTAAAATGTCAAATTATGTATTGGTAATGGCGCCTGCCATTATTATTGCCTCGGTGATTACCTTCTTTTACGGCAAATTGTACGATAAGGTGGGCTTTGAGGGCGCGGTATATCCTTCGGTAGGTATGCTGATGGCTGGTTATGTGCTGCTTTATCTGTTTACGGGTACTTTACTTGTATTTATCGGCTCATTGCTGATGATGGCGGGATATTTAACTGGCATGGCAGTGTTTGGTGCAATGATAAGGGATAACATGCCTGCTGAAAAAACAGGTCTTTTCCAAGGCCTGAGAATATTCGGACAGGTGTTTATACCGGGAATCATCGGCCCTTACGTAGGCGCAGTGGTACTTAAAAATGCCGAGACAATCGTTAATTCGGATGGTACTACGTCATTTATTCCCAACCAAAACATTTATCTGGCCGCGTTTGCAGCTTGCGTGGTACTTATTGTATTCATTGCTTACATTCGGTCATTAAGGCGCAAGGCTCACAATAAGCTTACGATGGAAGATCCTGTTGACAGGACCCCGCATAAGCGTTATCCGCGCCCTCAGTTTGTGAGAGATTCATATATGACACTTAACGGTAAGTGGGATTGCGGCGTAAAAGTTCCGTTCCCTTTGGAATCGTCTCTTTCGGGTTTTAAGGGTCGGAAAACATCTGCGTACCTATATTACACAAAGGTTACCGTTACAAGTGAATTCGTAAAAGATCGTGTATTCCTGCATTTTGGTGCTATCGATCAGGTGGCAGCTGTTTTTATTAACGATCGTGAAGTATGCACTTTGAGTAACGGTTACCTGCCCGCACAAGTTGACATAACTGACTACATTACCAAGGACGAGCCTTTTGTGCTTAAAGTGGCGGTTGAGGATAAACTTGACAAAACATTGCCATACGGCAAACAGCGCAAAAAGCGCGGAGGCATGTGGTATACGCCGGTTTCGGGGATTTGGCAGAGTGTTTGGCTTGAAAGCGTACCGGCTAATTATATCAGGCATTTTGAAATTACCCCTTCGCTTGACTCGGTTAACATAAGTATCGAATCCGATGCGAGTCACTTCAATATTGAGATAAGTGACAGAAATAATGTTGTATTTTTAGGGAATTTTGACGATTCGTATATCCATATCGATATTAGCGATCCCAAGCAATGGACACCGGAAGACCCTCATTTATATAACATTACCATTAAGACCGATACAGACGAGGTTCGTTCGTATTTTGCATTAAGAACGGTTTCAATCGGAGAAGTTGACGGAATACAACGCATTCTTTTGAACGGAAAACCATACTTCTTTAATGCGGTTCTTGATCAGGGATATTTTCCGGAAGGAATATATACCGCAAATTCAGAGCGTTCCTACGAGGACGATATCAGACGACTTAAGAATCTTGGCATCAATACCATACGTAAACATATTAAAATCGAGCCGGCGTGCTTTTATGAAGCATGTGACCGTCTCGGAATGCTGGTTTTCCAAGACATGGTTAATAACGGAAAGTATTCTTTTCTGCGTGATACCGCATTGCCGACGCTGGGCCATGTCAAAACAGACGACACAAAGCGTCATGTTAAAGATGAGGTTAAGGCAATATTCGAGCAACATATGGAGATGACTCTGGACTATCTGTATAACTTCCCCTGTGTAGTGTATTACACGATATTTAACGAAGGTTGGGGACAGTTTGATGCGGATATAATGTACGATATCGCCAAAGCGATGGACAGTTCGCGAATTATTGATGCAACTTCCGGGTGGTTTCATCAGACTCTTTCGGACGTCGACAGTTATCATGTCTATTTTAAGAAGGTCGAGCTTAACAGTTCGAATCGTCCGATAATCCTTTCGGAGTTCGGAGGATTTTCGTATAAGGTTGACGGACATTCTTACAGCAAATATGCAAATTACGGATATGGTAACGCTAAGTCTTCAGCGCAGCTTACCGATATGCTTGAAAAGCTTTACAACGACGAAATTATACCGCTTATAGATAAGGGTTTGTGCGGTACGGTATATACACAGGCATTTGATGTTGAGGATGAGACAAACGGCTTGTATACTTACGACCGCAAAATATGCAAGGTTGATGCCGACAGAATGAGAGCCCTTGCAAAACGTCTGGTGATTAATAATACCGATCGGAAGGGTTAGATTATTATGGAACAGGGTTACCTCGAGGCAATAAAGAAGGCCATCGATGAAGGTGATGATGGAACTTTATTGGATACTTTGAATGAGTATATAGGTTTTTTGCGCGATGGCGGACGATTCGATGCAGCTTATGACATTGCAAAGAGGATTCTTTTGCTGTGTAAGGATATGGGGCTTGAGGGCAGCATTCCGTATGCAACAAGCCTTTTAAACATAGCAAGCGTATATCGTGCCGGCTCGAGGCTTAATGATGCATTGGATTTATACAATAAGGTCGAAGAAATATATGTGAACAGCCTTGCCCCGGATTCAATGCTTTTTGCGGGATTTTACAACAAAAAAGCCTTACTGTACAGTGAATCGGGGCTGATATCCCAAGCTGTTGCATGTTTGGAGCGGGCTCTCGAAATATGTAAGACATCGGGCGAATTATTTGAAACAGCAGTGACGCATGCAAATCTTGCAAATGCTTATATCGGTCTATGTGACTATGAATCGGCATTTTCGGAATCATCACAGGCCATTGAGCTGTTTAGGCATATTGAGGCAACGGATTCACATTATGGTGCGGCTCTGTATGTTTACGGACTTTGCCTGATTGAAAAGAAGGATGGCGCAAAGGCGCGTGAGGCTTTAAACGAAGCATTAGTCATCATGGAAGCCAATCTTGGCCGTAACGAGTTTTATTATCGCATTAAGGATGCTCTTATAAGTATTCATGACAAAATGAACGGAATGCAGCTTTCGCTGGAGTATTACAGAGCATTTTTTAAACCGCTGCTTGAAGGTGAGTTTGCACAGTACAAATCCAAGATTGCGGTAGGCCTTGTGGGCCGTGGCTCAGAATGCTACGGCTACGACGATGAAGAGTCCAAAGATCACGATTGGGGTCCGGGCTTTTGCGTCTTTGTGACGGAGGAAACTTATAAACTTATAGGCGACAAACTTAAAAGAGCATATAATGATATGCCGCGTGAGTTTAGAGGGTACAAGTGCGAATGCAGCGTAAGCTGCCATGAACGTCGCGGTGTGTTTGTGATAGATAAGTTTTATAAAGATATACTCGGGAAGTGGCCTTTACAGAAAGAAGATTACGAAGTTATACCGGAATGTGCATTGAGCGATTCGGTCAACGGAATGATGTTTACAGATCCTGAGGGCGTATTTACAGGCATTCGCAATGAATTGTCAGCGGGGTATCCCAAAGATATTCTGTTAAAAAAGATTGCCGCCTGCGTGACAACATACAGTCGTTGTGCACAGTATAATTACGAGAGGTGTCTTAAGAGGAATGACGAATTGACCGCGTCGGTCATGTTTTCTGACGGCATTAGGGCTGCACTGAAGCTTGCACATTTTCTTGAAAATAAGTATCCGCCGCATGATAAATGGCTTTACAGGAGTGCACACGATCTTGAAATGTCCGAACCATTCATTAAGTATTTGGACGCTGCTTTTTACGGCAGAAATTTTGACGGTCTCTCACGTTTTTTTGCAAAATATATGCATGAAAACGGCTTTGCGGATTCTGAAGATGAGTATCTTGAACACCATGTCGATAAACTGTTATCTATGGCTGATAAACTGAATCAATAGCGATTAATGATTTAAAGGCGAGAAATTTCCATGAACACAAATAAGCGGAATGTAGCACTTGATTACATCAGAATACTTGCAATTTTTTTGATAGTGAACTTTCACTATTTTTCGGAGCGGGGGGTTACGGCCCCGTTTGCCGTAAGATATGCCAACGATGCATGGGGAACTTTGGGCAATTCACTTTTCTTTTTGCTGTCGGGCTATCTTCTTAACCGTAATTTCACCGAAAAGGTCTGCGTAAAGACATTTTATCGCAAACGCTTTTTGGCTATATATCCGGAATTTTATCTGGCATTTGCGGGAGCTTTTTGCCTGAATGCGTTCCTGCTTAAAAAGTTATTTTTCGCAGGTCCTGCGTATTTACTGATTTATACCTTGCTGGGAATTGATAAATATGTACAGTGGTATGGAATTTCAAACTACGCACTTGTGGCAGAGTGGTATTCGGCTGTAATTGTTGTAATGTACTTATTGTTTCCTCTTTTGAGGTTTTTGTATCGTAAGGCAAAATGGATTACAACGGCAGCCTTAGCAGTGCTTTACGTAGTGTGGAACGTTTGCGGAATATATCCGGTTAACGCGGAAATATCCATATTATGCAATTTGTGCGTGTTCTGGACCGGAATGCTTTTAGCACAGTATATCAATGTATTTTATAAAAAGAAAACGGTGCCGATTGCGATAGGTACACTTGCTGCGGCGCTGTTGTCAATTAAGCTTCCGATAAATTCGCTGTATGCAAGCCATATTCTTGCAACATGCCTGTTTATATTTTTAAATTGGCTGCTAAGGGATGCTAAACCGGAAATACGATCTTCAAAAGCAGTTTCGTGGTTTAGCGGTCTTACGTATTCAATTTACCTGGTGCATCATTACATATTGTTGGACCCGTTGTCATTAAGGCTTAAGCTTGCGGCTTTAAACATACCCGAGGGTGTGTGGTATTTTGCATATCTTTCGGTTACGGTATTGGTCGCGTGGGCACTGCACAAAATCACAAAATTTATATTGAAATCTTTGTCAAAATAACTTGACACCATGTTTTTTTTACTTTATATTCTAAACCATAAAACCGTTGATCAAGAGTAGTAGCGTAAGCGGATGTGTTCAGAGAGTTGCGGGTTGGTGAGACGTAACGACTACGTTTTCGTGAATGGACTTGTGAGGGCAAGCCGAATTACAGTAGGTGCGACGTGTGGCGGGCGTTAACCGTTAAGTGTATGATAGTACATGATTGAGAGCGCTTTTAGCGAATTTAGGTGGCACCGCAGGTAAACTGTCCTAAGGATTTATTTCCTTAGGTTTTTTTTTACGGTCCTAATTCTCGTCATGCGACAGAAGGAGGAAAAATGAGTAACAAACCTGTAGAAATACCCTACAAAATTTATCTTTCGGAAGAGGAACTTCCCAAACAGTGGTACAACGTGCGAGCTGACATGAAAAAGAAGCCGGCACCGTTGCTTAATCCTGTGACACATAAACCGGTCACGGTAGATGATCTTTCACATATTTTTGCAAGAGAACTTGCAATCCAGGAATTGGACGATACAACGCCGTATATCGATATTCCCACTAAAATACGGGACTTTTATAAGATGTACAGGCCTGCTCCGCTGATTCGTGCGTATTGTCTTGAGGAAAAGCTTGGCACACCGGCTCATATTTACTACAAATTTGAAGGAAATAATACATCCGGATCCCATAAGCTGAACTCTGCAATAGCGCAGGCTTATTATGGCAAAGATGAAGGTTTAAAGGGACTTACAACCGAGACGGGAGCAGGTCAGTGGGGAACGGCTCTTTCAATGGCATGCTCGTACCTTAACCTTGACTGCCAGGTATATATGGTTAAATGCTCTTACGAACAGAAACCTTTCAGACGTGAAGTAATGCGTACATATGGTGCAAAAGTCACAGCGTCTCCGTCTATGACAACCGAAGTCGGTCGTAAGATAAACGAGGAATTTCCCGGAAATCCTGGATCGCTTGGCTGTGCAATATCCGAAGCCGTTGAAGCAGCTTCAAATCAGGAAGGCTACAGATATGCACTTGGATCCGTTTTGTCGCAGGTTCTTTTGCATCAGTCTATTGTGGGCCTTGAAACAAAGGCCGCGCTTGATAAATACGGTGTAAAAGCAGATATTGTCATCGGGTGCGCAGGCGGCGGCTCAAATATCGGAGGCCTTATATCTCCGTTTGCGGGTGAAATGTTGCGCGGCGAGGCAGATTATGAACTGATAGCCGTTGAACCGGAATCCTGTCCTTCCCTTACACGCGGAAAATATGCTTACGATTACTGCGATACAGGTCGCATTTGCCCGTTGCAGAAGATGTATACACTCGGAAGCTCATTCATGCCGGCAGCAACACATGCAGGCGGATTACGCTATCATGGAATGAGTGCAATTGTTTCAGAGCTTTACGATCAGGGAATTGTAAAGGCACGTACCGTAAAGCAGACGGAAGTTTTCGAAGCTGCTCAGACATTTGCACGGGTTGAAGGTATTTTGCCGGCGCCCGAAAGCTCACATGCAATAAAGGTTGCAATGGACGAAGCCTTGAAGTGTAAAGAAACCGGTGAAGCCAAGGATATTGTTTTCTGCTTAACGGGAACAGGTTATTTTGACATGTTTGCCTACCAAAGATATAACGATGGCAATATGGTGGATTTTGTGCCGAGTGATGAAGAAATTGCTAAAAGTCTTTCGTTGCTTCCGGTTGTTGAATAATCTTACCGGTCGCTTGATATTAATGTAGCAATAAATTAATGATTGAAAGCCGCGCTTTATACAAAGCGTGGCTTTTGACTTTATAGGAAACTTCTCCGAATTTTCCGCTTTTGAGAATCTTTTTTAAATAAAAGGCTAATTTTCACAGAGTATCATCATATATCATAATCATAAGGAGATTTTCTGTGTTTAATCTGGTCCATAATATTGATTTTGTTATTGCTGCCATAGCAATTTTACTTGTAATTTATCTGTCCGTTGGCAAAAAGTATAAAGACATATCCACTTCCAACAAAATGTTTTATCATCTTGTGAACACGGCGATGATTCAAAGCGCGTTGGATATCTTTATGAATGTCACGGAAACATATACTGATATATTTCCACCTGTTTTTGCCGGTCTTTCAAGAACAGCCTTCAATTTCTGTACCGCGTTGCTTACGTTTTTCACATATGAGTACGTAAAGGCGTATTCACCGGAACAGAACAAAAGCAACATGCAAAAGGGTATGGACATAATCGTAGGTATCCTGGTTGTTGGCTTTGGTATTGCCGGAATCGTAAATATTCCTCTCGGATTTTTGTCGTATGTTGACGACAATGGCGTTTACCATAATGGTTCCTTGTATATTGTAAATTACATTGTTCCGCTTATATTAATTATTTTTATATTGATTACGGCAATCCGCAGGCGAAAAAGCTATTCCAGGGAACAGTTTAGAGCCATCATTTTCTTTATATTGCTGGTTATTGCCGGAGTTGCCGTTGAGTACATTGTGGACTATACAACCTTAACTATCATGTTCGGTGTTGCATTGGCCATACTGATTATTCAATTGTCGTTAGAGACTCCCGACTACAAAAAGATGAACGAGGCGATGGAGGCTTTAAAGCAAAGTAATGAAGAAGTAATTAAGTCCAGAGAAGCTGCCGAGAATGCCAATAAAGCAAAAAGCGAATTCCTTGCGAGAATGTCTCATGAAATCAGAACCCCCATGAACGCGGTTCTGGGTATGAATGAACTGATTATAAAGGAAACCGACGATGCCCACGTCAAGGAATACGCCGTAGATGCCTATCAGTCTGCGACAAATCTTTTGAATCTGATTAATGAGATTCTTGACTTTTCAAAGATTGAAAGCGGCAAGATGACCTTGATAAACGAAAAGTATGTATTGAAAGACTTGCTTCATGAGGAATACACTATTTTTTCTTTTAAGGCCGAAGAAAAGAATATTAACCTTGTATTTGACATTGACAGTAATCTTCCCTCGGCAATGTACGGGGATGACGTAAGAATCAAGCAGATAATCACTAATCTTCTTAATAACGCAATCAAATATACTGATGCCGGAACGGTAACGCTTAAGATTTCTCTTAACAGAGTTGAGGAAGAAAATGCGTATATCGATGTCAGCGTTATTGATACGGGACGCGGAATAAAAGAAGAAGATTTCAATAAGCTGTTTGAAATTTTCGAAAGAATAAATGAGGCAGAAAACCGCAATATTGAAGGTACCGGTCTTGGATTAAATATTGTTGCAATGCTGCTTAAGATGATGGACAGCAAGCTGAATGTAAAAAGTGAATTTGGCAAGGGCTCAACATTCTATTTTACTGTTATGCAAAAGATTGAAGATGCTACCGCCATAGGTAATTTTAACCTTGCAAACGGCAAAAAGAATCCTGTTAACGAGATACAGCTTGTGCATGCTCCCAAGGCACATATTCTTGCGGTTGATGACAACATGGTAAATTTGAAGGTATTTGAAGGTTTATTAAGAAAGACGGAAATTCAGATATCCAAGGCAAAGAGCGGTATGGAAGCCTTGGAACTTACCAAAACCGAGAAATACGATTTGATATTCATGGATCACATGATGCCGCAGATGGACGGAATAGAAACGCTTCAGGCAGTGCGTGCCAAGGAAGACGGATTAAACCAAAATACGCCGGTTGTGGTTCTTACAGCCAATGCCATTAAGGGTTCTTTTGAAAAATATATAGATGTCGGTTTCTGCGATGCATGCTTTAAGCCTACTACGCAGACAGATTTAAACAGTAAGCTTTTAAAATATCTGCCGGCTGAATTGATTGAGTAACTTATAAATGCCGCTTCCCGTAACCGGAAGCGGCATTTTTGCGGCTTAGTACAGTAATTTAATTATACATCCGTGATGCCTAAAACGGCGATTCCGGCCATTGCAACAGCAATTACAAGGTAATGCCATTTTGAGAGCTTTTCCTTTAAAAAAATGCGCGAGAGTATTAAGGATATAATGCTGTACGAAGAAATTGTTGCGGCGGCAACAGCGGGGTTTGCGCTGATGGCATATACATATGTTGCCTGACCGAGAGTTTCAAATAATGCGGCAAATGCGCGGTCTTTCTGATCGGCGGGCTTTATTGATTCTTTTTTAATAAATTTAAGATAAATAAAAATGATTATTGCACAAAGCAGGAAAGTTAATTCGTAGCTGATATTTGCAACATCTTCGAAATTTTCGAGAGTTACATTTCGAAGCGGGGTAGTTTCAAAGTCATCAAGGTAGTAGGCATCAAAGAAAGTGCCGAGGGAGTCGATAATACAATACAAAATAGGGAAAAGGATGGCTATAAATCCGATTTTGTATTTCTTTTCATGTATGGCATTCAATCTGTCTGCATCGACCTTTTCCAAAAGCCCCAAGGCGAATATGCCAACCGAAATAAGTATTACACCGACTGCGGTTAACCCTTCAAGTCGTTCGTGCAAAAAGATAAGGCATAATATGCAGCAAACAGCACCCGAAGAATTCTGAATGGGAGAGGATATACTCAACTCAAGGTAGCGTAATCCGAAATACCCCAGCGTCATTGACAAAATATACATTGCGGAGACCGGAAGGTACACAAGCATATTCGTAAAATCATAGCTGATGCCGTTCATTATTATGGTCGCAATTGCATGAATGCCCATAACAAAGCCAACAATCATAGCCGTTTTCAAGTGCGAAAAACGGTCATGCTCGTTGGCTCCTTTTTTGTAAAACAAATCGGCCGTGCCCCAGGCAACGGTTGTAATCATTGTGAACAGAAACCACATTTGTGTAAACTCCTTAAACTTTGGGAATCGTAAAGCTTACGCATGTCCCGAGACCCGGCGTACTCTCTACGTTCAAACCATGATTGTACTTATTTTTAAGGCGCTTGTCAATGTTGTATATTCCGATACTTTTGTTTTCTTTTGGAACTTCAAAAAGTTTGCTTATCGTTTCGGGCGTCATACCGGCACCGTTATCACTTACAAAGAAAGTTACAGAGTCAACTGCTTCGGTAATTCTCAAGGTTACAACGCCGGGCTTTCCGGACTTACGGACACCGTGCTTGATTGCGTTTTCAATAAGCGGTTGAATCGTAAGCGGAGGCATCATAATGGCCGGCATACGCATTGGATAGTCTTTATAAAAATTAATCGACGGAAAACGTTCTTTTTCAATGTCCGAATATATTTCGGCAAGTTCTAATTCACGCCTTAACGGAACGGTTTCATCCATGTTGTCGAGATTAAGAATAAGCTTTAGGTATTCTTCGAGTGAAGCTATAAGCCGTTTAGCCTTTTCGGGGTCTGTAACGCACAAATCCGCAATGGTATTTAACGTATTATACAAAAAGTGCGGTTTCATCTGCGCATTTAAAAAGGCATTTTCAGAAGCTTGCATTGCTTCTAACTGGTGCGCAAGCTCGTTTTTGAAGAAGAGTTCTTCTTTGTACTGCATTGAGTAACGTGTTGAAATAATGATTACTATCACTATGGCAAAGGCTATGTATCCGAATGAATAATTGTAACGTGCCGGAACCGAATAGCCGGAAGTTGCAAAACCGATAAGTATACCTGTTTCGGTTAACAGTATTGCCAACCCGTAGGCCAGAGCCTGACGCTTGTCTTCTTCGTAGGCAAAGTAGAAAACATACAGACACAAAGCAAAGGGCATTATCGTAACAAGCTTGGTAAGTGTCACAAGCATCGGAATCGAATTGAGGCACATTGAACTGATAAGCGGTATAAGCTGTGCCGAAACGAGTACGATTGCAAGCCGTTTTGGAAAGTTTTCGGGGAACAGGCTTGCCGTTATATTTATCAGATTAACCATAAACAAAGGCGTTGCGATTGCCCTGATAACAACACCGACGTAGTAAGGAATTGCCGGAATCATAACCATAAGAATGCTGTCGTCAGAGATGGCGATGCACAATGCAGCCGATAGTGAAAAGAAAATGAATGAAAAGAGCACTTTGTTGTGCTTAAACAAAAATAACTGTATCAAACACAGGATTATCGAAGCTGCGATAATAAAAATTATGCACAGACTCGATTTAATCATGTTATCGTAAACTTTCGAAACTCTTTCCGTTGTGCCAAACAGTATTGTCGGAGAAGCGGAGTATATGTAATTTTCGGGAGAAGAAATCTGTAAGGCAATTTCATAAAGTCCGGAAGGCTCGTAGGGAAACTCAATAATCGCTGAGGTGGGGAAAACAGGAGTATTTCCCTTTAAAAGCTCGGAATGAGAAACCAATGTCTGATTAATGTATATCCGTCGGTTACAGAAAATCGCAGGGAAAATAAAACTGTAATGCTCGTTGGCCGGTAACTTGACGGAAAAGAATAAGGTTCCGGTGTAAGTATCGTCTACCAGAAAATCTTTGGTCAATGCATCCGAAAGACTGTTTATGGTGCAATATCCCGGATGATTTTTGGCGACCTCATACATGGTTGAACCGGAGTTGTCACCGGCTATGATTTCGCAAGGAACGCAGCCGATTTCCCCGTCCAGGGCATAGACAAGCTCTTCGTCAAAATAGAAGGTGCCCTCAACGGCAGAATCAGCCTGACAGTATATCTTTTGAGGCTGAAGACGTGCATCCAGAAAGTAAACCAGGATAGTAAGTACTAAAGGTACGCATACGATAAGCAGGATTGAAATTAGTGATTTATTGAGCCGTCTTTGCATCGTTTGCCTCCTTTTCCGTAATTGTAATTGCATCGGGAGGTACCACAAAGGAAACGGAAGTGCCAACACCGGGAGCGCTCTGAACTACAAGACCTTTACCAAAAAGATTGATAAGTCGTGTGTGAATATTATATATGCCGATACGGGCTGTGTCGTTAAGAGTATCGGTAAGCGATGAAACCATGTCCTCGTCCATGCCGTCGCCGTTGTCGGAAACATCAATCTGATAATAGCCTCTGTAGGGCATAATGGTAACTTTAATCTTCGGATTGGGCTTTGTGGCTGAAACGCCGTGCTCTATTGCATTTTCGATAAGCGGCTGAATTGACAGCGGCGGAATATGAAATTCAGGTAACGGATCGGGAAAGTTTAACTCGAACTTAACCTGAGGGCAACGCTGCTTTTCAATGGCTATAAATGCCTTAATGAGCTCGATTTCGTTGCTGAGCGGAACAATTCCCTTTAATTGCTGGAAATTGAGGGTATGGCGCAGATACTTGGAAAGAGATACCGTAAGGTCCTCGGCTGTATAAGGATCTTCATCACATTTTTGGGTGATAAGATTTAATGACTTGTACAGAAAATCTGCTTTCATCTGTGTGCACATAAGTGCATTTTCGGAGTGAGTTATACGCTCAATTGTTTCCTGAAGTGATTGAGATAATTTTTCGGTTTGAGCCATTGAGGCGCCCAGCTCGCGTGTGAGCATAGCTTCGTACAGTAAAATGTAGATGGGAATGCAGATTAGACGTGCGCTTATGACATCGATATTCAAAATAAGTGCCACCAAATCCAAAATAGTGCACAGCATGAAAACAAAGTGTGCAAGAGCTGAGTAGAAGAAGTATTGCTGACCATCTTTGTATATGCGGTAAGAGCAGACAGCTGAGTTGCCGGATGTGAAAACAGCAAGCGCGTAGAGCGCGTAAACAACCGCAACAGAATAACTGCGCGGCACAAGCATACATAATCCGGTTATCACAAGGATAAAATAACAGAAAAAGATTAAGAACTTACCGGTGCGCTCTCTAAGCACAAATGCGGTATACACATTGATAGAGAGCGTCACCATTGAAAACAAAGTAAGATACAGATTGATATTGATATCGCTTGCACTTGAATTGACTATCGAAGCAGGTGCAAGGGATAATCTTAAGTTAGAATAAAAGCCTAAAATAAAACTGTATAAGGCAAACCACAGAACACGTCTCGCACTTTTAAATTTCGAGAACATTATTAAACAATATGAACCTGTACATAAGCAGGTTACAACTGAAAAAGCACGAATCGCTGTTGCCATAGATTACCTTTCGGGGAACTTATTATATTGAGCGCATAAGTTCCTTTATTTCGCGAGAAGGCTCTAAACCGTATTCCTTGTAGAGATTCTCGCGATATTTTTCATAATAGTCGTGGATGGCGGCGGGAGGGAGCTTCTTCTGCTTTAAACGTACTACCTCACGGAAAGCATCTTCCTCGTATAAATCAACACGCAGAACCGATTCAAAAGAATCGATTGCCGCATCAATACGGCCTGCTTCGCTGTAAAGGTGTCCGGCGCGATACAGAAGCTGGATATATCTGTTCTCAAGCCAGCCCTTGGTTTCCTCGGCCCAGTCATAGAAGCGGTTTTCGAGATAAGGTCCCTTGTAGATGTTGATGAGGGTTTCGGTATCTGCCAAACCTAAAGTATCGGGGTTCGCGATTTTGTTGCGGAACTCCAAATAATCACAGCGGATGCGTGAAATATTGATATTGTAATCGTCGTGATCTCTTATGAGGATGTCGGTGTAACCGAAATCAGCAAGGGTGCTGCGAATGTACGTACAGGTAACGCGGAAATTGTTCGCTGCCTTGTCCAAATCCGCATCGGGCCAAAGTGTGTCAAGAATCATATCCTTTGAGCGCGCGCGGCCTTCGTTTTGGATAAGGTAAGCAAGAAGTTCTTCAGCTTTGGATGTTCTGAAACGAAGCGGCTCGGAATCCTTGGCTTTCTTGATTGAAAAAGCACCAAAGCAATTAATTACGAGCTTATCGTCCTCAACAACGTGAGTCTTGGAAAGCTTCTTTTCCATAGTGTCGATTTGGGTGGTGAAATCATCGTGGGAGAGAGGCTTTAAAAGATAACCTGTAGCATGGGCTCTGAATGCTTCAAGAGCGTATTGGTTGTATGCGGTTACAAAGACAATTTCGAGATACGGATTAATATCCATTAATACTTCGGCAAGCTCGAGACCGGTCATTTCGGGCATTTCAATATCCAAAAAGGCGATATCTACTTTGTTGTCCTTCATGAATTCCACAGCGTCGGATGCTTTGGTAAATGTGGAAAGCAGCTCTAAACGATTATCGTCGTTAATGAGTCTTTCGAAGCGGTTTAATGCGTTTTGCTCGTCGTCAACAGCAATAACTTTAAACATAGTTGATTAACCCCCAATTACTTTATATTAGGTATATTTAATAGTATTGTACCGAAAAAATAGAAAATTTACAAGAGAATTGATTCTTTTTTCAAACATTTGTGATACTATAATTAATGTGAAAAAAATATGTGCGCACTTACGGTTTCAGAGGGATTGGTATGAATGAATTTTTATCGTGCAAACAGGCGATGGAAAGCTGTATGGAAAGCAAAACCTTTTCTGTTGCCCATTTGTACAAAGAAGAAAAAACGATGGATATGCATATCCATGACTGCTACGAAATATATTATTCGATTTCGGGCGGCCGGCAGTTTTTGATAGACAATAAATTTTACGGTATTACTCCCGGCGATGTTTTTGTGATAAATCAATACGAAAGCCATTATCTTACGCAGATAGATAAGATGGTTCATGAGCGAATTGTTATTTCGGTGCATCCCGAATATGTTAAGCATCTTTCGGAAAACAGAACCGACTTAAGTGAGTGCTTTTGCAAACGTCCGCAGGGGTTTTCGCACAGAATTTCACTTTCACGTGAACAACAGCAGAAGTTTCTGTATTACATAAACAAGATCACGAATGCCAATGATTATGCTCATGAGATAATAGAGGAAGCTACATTTTTAGAGCTGCTGGTGCTGTTAAACGGCGCCTGTATTGCAAACAGCAAGGGTGAGATGGTATGCCCTACGGGGGCACGTTACAATCCGCAGGTCGATGAAATTTTAAATTATATTAACCGTAATATTTCCAATCCCATCAAGATTGAGGACATAATGGATGAGTTTCACATAAGCGAATCGTATGTCTGCAGGTTGTTTAAAGCGGCAACCGGTACCACCATCAACAAATATGTTACCGCCCGCCGCATCAGTATTGCAAAATCACTGCTAAGCGACGGAGCGAGCGTTCAGGATACTTTTGAGCAGAGCGGATTTGCCGATTATTCGAATTTTTTTAAGGCTTTCACAAAAACAGTCGGAATTTCTCCTAAAAAATATGCTCAGTTAAGCGTGCGCTAATCGTCTGAAGGCATATTATATTCGAGGTAAAAATGCGAAAAATTGAATTTAAGATGGAGCGTCCGGGTTTATTGCACGAAGGTGATGCAGTAACGGTAACGGAAGGACTGCTTCCGAGTAACTATTATTATACAATCGATCCGTCACTTGCCATGTCGGGAAATATTCCTTTCAGGGAAAGACTTTTTGTGAAAGAGGGGACGGTTGTGCAGGTACGTGAAACGCCAAGAGGCTTCTATGTTGTTGCCGAGTTTGACGATACCAACGAGAATGTAAAGGATTGAGTCTGAATAGTTTCAGATGAAATAAATTAATCAGCCTGCAGGGGCGGGCTGATTTTATGTGGAGGAAGATATGAAGATTATTGCTACAGAAAAGGCACCGAAGGCAATCGGCCCTTATTCTCAGGGAATTGTGTCGAACGGATTCTTTTTCGCATCCGGACAGATTGCAATTGTTCCCGAAACCGGAGCTGTTGCCGAGGGTGACATTAAAGTGCAGGCCGATTTGGTCTGCCGCAACATTGGGGAATTATTGGAGGCTGCGGGTACAAGCTTTGAAAATGTCGTTAAGACAAGCTGCTTTTTGGCAGACATGGCTGATTTTGCCGCATTTAACGAAGTTTATGCAGGTTACTTTGTCTCAAAACCCGCGCGCAGCTGTGTGGCTGTGAAAACTCTTCCCAAGAATGTCTTATGCGAAGTCGAGGTAATTGCAGAGGTAAAGTAACATCCATTCAGGAGGTTACAGACAGTGAAGAAGTTTGTGAGAAATAATATCCCCGCTATCGTTTCAATTGTGTTTACCGTGTTTATATTGGTGGCGGCATTTATATGGTTCCGCTTTAACATTCACACAATGGTAAATGACACCAACGAGACGTTTATGACGGAAAATGCATCTGCAACCGCAGACGTGTTTTACACTAAGCTTGTGGACCAGAGCATAATGCTTGAATCTCAGACCCGCTATTTTTATGACATTGATATGGCGGATTACAATTCAATGAAAAATGCTATTTTGTCCACAAGAGGTATTGGTTCTTTTAAGACCATCGGTGTTGCCAATGCTTCGGGGACTACATTAAATTATAACGGCAAATCGTCGGGAAACATTTTGTTTACCGATTATTTTCAGGCCGCCTTAAAGGGCGAAAGCTCGATATCCGGTTCGACCTCCATAGACGAAGACGGTGACGAGGTGCTGGTGCTGAGCGTGCCGATACTTCAAAACGGCGAGTCCGTGGGCGCTGTCTTCGGTACTTTCACAAAGTCCATATTAAGTGAGCTTATGGGTTCCGGAACTTATTCGGGCCGGGCGTATGATATTTTGATGTCGGCTGACGGTGATATTTTAGCTGTTGCCGCCAATGCAGATGCATATTGGAAAACCGTCGACAATTTTTTCCTTGCCAATACGGATATTGAAGGTGCTGAGAAAACAAAAATGCTGCAGGCAATAGAAGGTGAAAAGCCGGTTGTATTTGAATTTTCCCTTCTCAGAAAGGAAATGAGCGCCGTCATGACTCCCGTAGGAATTCATGACTGGTTCTTTGTGTCGATTATTCCGGACAGCGTTATTCAGGAACAGTCTGCAAAGGTTACATTGTTTTTCTCAATCGTTGTGGTTGCGGTAACGCTTGCTTTTGTGCTTACGATTATTTCAATACTGTATCTTGCACAGCGCAATAACATGATTCAAAAGTCAAATGAGCGCTACAGAGTGATCACTTCACAGACACGTGCAATAGTATTTGAAGTCGATTTCCAAAAGCATAAAATCGAAGTCAGCGGAAACGTTGAATATATGTTCAATGATGAGTCCGAGTTTGAAAGCAAGGACATCAAAATGCTGTTGAAACGTATTCACCCGGATGATGCAATAGTGGCTCAAAATATGGAGAGCGCTGTCATGGGTACAAGCGGTAACTTTACAGGTGAAGGCCGTTTTCTGTGTGCAGACGGAGAATATTACTGGTTTAGAATTATTGCAACCATTTTGCGCGACGAAAACGGAACCGCTTTGAATATGATAGGCAATATGCTTAACGTTGAAGAGCAGCGTCGCGAGGAATTTTTGTTGAAGCAGAAAGCCGAGATAGATCCGTTAACGGGTATCCTTAATAAGGGTGCACTTGAAAAGCATATTTCGGAAACTCTTGATGAGGCTACAAATGAAGATCTGCTGGCACTTTACATCATCGACCTTGACTGCTTTAAGCAGGTGAACGATACGCTCGGACATGCTGTCGGCGACAGAGTGCTTTCGGATGTTGCCAAGAAGCTTTGCACGGTATTCAGCGACAAAGATACCGTTGGGCGAATCGGCGGTGACGAATTTTCTGTATTTTTGAAGCTTACCCCCGAAGGGCGCAGGGTAGGTATGCGCATTATTGAGAGCCGTGCCCGTGCAATCGTATCCGCTTTGCGCGAATCGTATTCAAACGGTAAAGATGAGGTTACGGTTTCGGCGAGCGTGGGCATTGCCATGTTCCCTGTAAACGGCGATACATACAGCGAACTTTACAGAAAGGCAGACGCTGCGTTGTATGCAGCCAAGCATTCCGGTAAAAATCAATATTTCGTGTTTAATCAGCAATAAAAATATGGGGCAGTGAATGCTTTTCACTGCCCTGTTTTGAATTTTTAGGAGGCAGAATATGAAAAAAGTCACATTACTTTTGTGTATGATTTTTATGTCAGCGATTTTACAAAGCTGCGGACAATCAGAGCCCGACCAAATCACCGATACAAATATTTCCGCCACACCAAAGCCCGAAAAATTAAGCTACCCGTTAACAATTCGCGTGGGCTATTCTACCAATGAAACAGACCCCCGAGGTGTTGCGTTTAATTCATTTAAAGAGGCGGTTGAAAAAGAAACAAATGGTCAGATACTGATTGAAATACATCCGAACGCAGAGCTGGGAAGTGATGCCGAACTGATTAAAAAGATGATAAGCAAGGATGTGGATATGACGGTTTCAAGCGCGGGAAATTATGCTGCGTATGCCACTCGCGTAGGCGTTTCGGCATTGCCGTTTTTGTTTTCGGATTTCGAAACTGCGTGGAGCTTCATGGATTCGGATATAATTGCACGCGTAAATAAAGATCTCGAAGAATATAACATGTACGTTCTCGCACACTTTGATAACGGGTTCAGATGTGTTACAACGTCCGAAGAATTCGGCCCCATTGAAAAGGTTGCGGATATGGAAGGCCTCGTAATCAGAACTTCCGAAAATCAGATTGTAATGGAAACGATGTCTCAGCTCAAGGCAAATCCCCGCAGCTATCCGTTTGGACAGCTCAAGGAAGCCATTTCAAACGGAATCTTCGGAGCTCAGGAAAATCCGATACCGATTATTTACAACAATGCTTTTTACACGGTTCAAAAATATCTTTCGGTTACAAATCACAGCTATGATGCGATGCCGCTTACGATTCGATACGACATCTGGAAAGATTTGAAAGATGAATATAAGACAATTATTTCCGATGCCGCAAAAAAGGCCGAAAAAGAAAATCGAGATATGGTAAAGAAACAGACCGAAGAGTACGTTTCACTTCTTGAAAAAGAAGGCATGATAATAGTTTATCCCGACATCAATGAATTTAAAGAAGCTACGGCAGGCGTTATAGATGTTTTTACAGGTATTTACGATAACCGGCTTATCGAAAGTATACTTAATTTTACTAAATAACAAAGCAAAAAAATCCCGCAACATAATCTGATGCGGGATTTTTGCTTTGTTAAAGTGTGTGACGGTTTACAAAAAATCTATTGATATGGAGGGCGAAAAAATCAAAAACAAAACCAAGGCAATCTGAACAATTAAGATTGCGGGCATTCCGTATACAAAAGACTTGTGTTGCGTCTTGTGACGAAATGTGTACATGCCTAAAATGGAACCGATGCTGCCGCCTATTACAGCTATTGCAAACAGGGTAGCTTCGGGAATACGCCAGGCATGCTTTTTGGCCTTTAATTTGTCAACGCCCATAATAATGAAACCGGTCAGGTTAATGGCTCCGAAATAGATAAGAAGCCAATAAATTGCGTTACTCATATGCCTCCGATAAGTGTGCGGATATTACTTGTTGTTTTCAACTTCCTGCATCTTCATGGCGCGAACCTTTGTGGACAAACCAAAGAGGTTGATGAAGCCTTCTGCATCGTGGTGGTCGTAAAGATCGCCTGTTGTGAAGGATGCAATTGATGCATTGTATAAAGAATATTTGGAAGTTGTGCCGGCTTTAATGATGTTGCCCTTGTAAAGCTTAAACTTAACTTCACCGGTTACATACTGCTGGGTAGACTCAATAAATGCCTGCGCTGCCTCACGGAGAGGAGAAAACCACTTGCCTTCGTAAACAATCTGAGCAAACTTGTTACCCATTTCCTGCTTCTCACGGTATGTTTCACGGTCGAGAATCAACTCCTCTAACTGCTGGTGAGCTTCATAGAGAATGGTGCCGCCGGGTGTCTCGTATACACCACGTGACTTCATGCCTACAACACGGTTTTCAACGATATCTACGATACCGACACCATGTTTGCCACCGAGAACGTTAAGGTCGGTAATAATCTCGGATACTTTCTTTTTAACACCGTTGATGGCAACGGGAACACCCTTTTCAAAGGAAAGAGTTACGTATTCACCTTCATCGGGAGCCTTTTCGGGAGTAGTGCCAAGTACAAGAAGGTGTTCGTAGTTAGGCTCGTTGGCAGGATCTTCAAGCTCAAGACCTTCGTGACTGATATGCCAGATGTTACGGTCACGGCTGTATGAATTGTCTGCGGAAAAAGGAAGCTCAATGCCGTGTGCCTTGCAGTATTCAATTTCTGACTCACGTGAATCAAGTGTCCACTTTTCATTACGCCATGCAGCAATAATCTTTAAATCGGGAGCTAAAGCTTTGATGCCCAACTCAAAACGAATCTGGTCGTTTCCTTTACCGGTTGCACCATGGCAGATTGCGGTAGCGTTTTCTTTACGTGCAATTTCAACAAGCTTCTTGGCAATTAAGGGACGAGCCATTGATGTACCGAGTAAGTATTTGTTTTCGTAAACAGCGTGTGCCTGTACACAGGGAACGATGTATTCATCACAGAACTCATCGATTACATTTAATATGTAGAGTTTCTCGGCACCACAGTATTTGGCACGATCTTCAAGACCGTCAAGTTCGTTGCCTTGTCCGCAGTCGATACAGCAGCAGACTACTTCATAATCGAAGTTCTCTTTAAGCCAGGGAATAATTGCGGTGGTATCAAGACCACCTGAGTATGCAAGGATTACTTTTTCTTTAGCCATTATTAAAACCTCCGTTGTGGAAAAATGTGTTTCTTTTTGTACTCAAAAACTATACACCAGTCATATATTAATTGCAAGTCAAAAAATATGCATAAAAATGTACGTTTAACGTAAAAAATGCACAAACTTATGCATATATACTTGCATAATATTCACATTACTTGTATAGTTATGCAAAGCTGAGGCAACGAATATACATTGTTGTGCCACATTTAAGTATCACGCCGCATGTGTTTATTACGGCGATAACTTAGAGGGTGTACTCTAAAAGGTAGGCATAAATCAGATGTATACTCGAAAGCCATGTAATGTATATAAGTTTTATGCAGTTTATGCAGTTCTATTATTGTTTTATGTGGTATATATTAAGGAGTGTAAATGAGCGATTTTTGTGTAAGAACAATGGCAATCGATGACTACGATGAGGTCTATAAGCTGTGGAGTACCATCAATGGTTTTGCAATCCGCAGTATAGACGATTCGCGAGAAGGCGTTGAAGTATTTTTAAAAAGAAACCCTACGACAAGCGTTGTGGCAATAAAGGACGGGCATGTAATAGGCGCAATATTGTGCGGCCATGACGGGCGAAGGGGATGTCTGTATCATGTGTGCGTGAGCAAAGAATACAGGCGTCACGGTGTTGGCAAGGCCATGGTAGTCTTTTGCATGGAAGCGTTGAAGGCCGAGCATATTAATAAGGTATCTTTGATTGCTTTTACCAAAAACGATATCGGCAATGCTTTTTGGAACAGTATCGGCTGGACTAAGCGCGAAGATTTGAATTATTACGATTTTACGCTTAATGACGAAAATATTATTGCTTTTATAGAGGATAAATAAAGGAGGCTTTCACATGAAAGTTATTGAAGGTGGAATTACGGCGGCTAAAGGTTTTAAGGCGACAAGTTTTGCCGCAGGGATTAAATATAAGGGAAGAACGGATATGGCTATGGTTTATTCCGAAGCACCTTGCGTGTGTGCCGGAACATTCACCAGCAATGTTGTAAAGGCTGCCTGCGTGCAATGGGATCAGAAAATCGTTTATTCCGGAAAGCCTTTGCAGGCTGTTGTGGTAAACTCCGGTATTGCCAATGCATGTACGGGAAAAGAAGGTTTTGACGCCTGCGAGAAAACAGCAAAGGCAGTCGAGAAAGCACTTAATGTTCCCTACGATACAGTATGCGTGGCATCAACCGGTGTAATCGGCATGCAACTGCCGGTTGAAAAGCTTGTAAACGGTGTTGCCGAAATGGCTCAAACCTTGGACGGAAGCCTTGAAGCAGGCACAAAAGCATCCCAAGCCATCATGACGACCGATACGGTCAATAAGGAAATTGCGGTTTCTTTTGAAGTTAACGGTACTACCATTACAATCGGCGGCATGAGTAAAGGTTCGGGTATGATCCACCCTAATATGTGCACAATGTTGGGCTTTGTGGGTTCAGATATTAAAATATCCAAGGAACTTGCTCAGAAGGCTTTGAGTGAAATCGTTAAAGACACTTTTAATATGATTACGGTTGACGGAGATACGTCCACAAACGATACGCTTCTTTTTATGGCAAACGGACTCGCCGGAAACGTTGAAATTAACAAAGAGGACGCCGATTATGAGGCGTTTAAGGAAGCTTTGTTTTATGTATGTAGGTTTTTGGCAAGAAAGATGGCCGGCGATGGCGAGGGTGCCAGCAAGTTGTTTGAGGCGCACGTAATAAATGCCAAGTCAAAAGAAGATGCCCGCACACTTGCAAGGGCAATCGTCGGTTCGAATCTGTCCAAGGCAGCAATTTACGGCTGCGATGCAAACTTCGAAAGATTTTTGTGCGCGATGGGTTATTCGGGAGCAATTTTTGACCAGGAAGACGTTGAACTTTTCTTTGTAAGCCGGGCAGGTAAGCTTAAAGTTTTTGACAAGGGTACGCCCATAAACTTTGACGAAGAAAAGGCACTTGAAATTTTGAAATGCGATGAAGTTACTGTTTTTGTGGACATGCATGAGGGTACCGAAGACGCTACCGCATGGGGATGCGATTTAACATATGATTATGTAAAAATAAATGCTGATTACAGAAGTTAAAGGGAGAATTGTACATGGAAAGCAATGAAATGAATGAATTACTGACAAAGGCGGAAGTTTTAATTGAGGCGCTTCCTTATATTCAGAAATTCAACAGGAAAATAATTGTCGTAAAATACGGCGGTTCGGCGATGAGCAATCCCGAACTTCAGAAAAACGTTATCAAAGATGTAACGCTTCTGAAACTTGTAGGTTTTAAACCGATTATAGTTCACGGAGGCGGCAAGGAAATCAGCCGCTGGATTTCAAAGGTTGGCAAAGAGCCCGAATTCGTGAACGGCTTACGTGTTACGGATGCCGAGACAATGGAAATTGCCGAGATGGTTCTCGGTAAGGTCAACAAGTCACTTGTTACGATGGTGCAGGAGCTGGGTGTCAAGGCTGTCGGTATCAGCGGCAAGGATGGCGGATTACTTACCTGCGAAAAGAAGTATTCCGATGGTAAAGATATAGGCTTTGTGGGAAACATCACAAAAGTAAATACGAAAATATTGCTTGATTTAATCGATAATGATTTTTTACCGATTGTATCTCCGATTGCCGTAGACGAAGGATTTACCACATATAACATTAATGCGGATGATGCGGCATGCGCCATCGCAAAGGCCGTGAAAGCCGAAAAGCTTGCTTTTTTAACCGATGTTGAGGGTGTCTACAGAAATTTTGAAGATAAGTCTACATTTATTTCGCATCTTACGGCCAAGGAAGCCGATGAACTTATCGGAAGCGGTGTAATCGGCGGAGGAATGTTGCCGAAACTTAACAACTGTACCGATGCCATAAGAGAAGGCGTAAACAGAGTTCATATTTTGGATGGACGTATTCCTCATTCGCTTCTTCTTGAAATATTCACACAAGATGGTATCGGAACATGCTTCAGACAGGAAAATGACTGATTAAAGGGGAAAAGAAATGATGCAGCAGCATATTGAAGAAGCCGAGCAGGTTCTTCTTCACACGTATAACAGATATCAGGTTGTATTCGACCATGGCGACGGAGTTTGCCTGTACGATGAAAACGGCAAGGAGTACTTGGACTTTGTGGCAGGTATTTCCGTTTTCGCATTAGGTTATAACAATAAAGCTTATAACGATGCTTTAAAAAGCCAGATAGACAAGATTATCCATACATCGAACTATTACTATAATGTTCCCGCAATTGAAGCCGCAAAGAAAATCACAAAGGTTTCGGGGCTTGACAGAGTGTTCTTTACAAACAGCGGTGCCGAAGCAATCGAAGGCGCAATTAAGGCTGCCAGGAAATATGCTTTTTTAAAGGACGGATGCACAGATCATGAAATCATTGCGATGGAGCATTCTTTCCACGGGCGTACAATGGGGGCACTTTCGGTAACGGGAAATCCCAAATACCGGGAAGCTTTTGAACCGGGTATCGGGCTTGTTAAGTTTGCCAAAATGAATGATCTTGAGTCGGTAAAAGAACTTGTGACCGAGAAAACTTGCGCTGTTATTTTTGAAACAGTGCAGGGCGAGGGCGGCATTTACCCTGCAACCGAAGAATTTATTAAAGGTGTCAGGAAAATCTGCGACGAAAAAGACATTCTTATGATACTTGATGAGGTCCAGTGCGGTATGGGGCGTACCGGTTATATGTTTGCCTGGCAGAAGTATGGAGTGAAGCCCGATATAATGACCGTTGCAAAGGCCTTGGGATGCGGTGTTCCGATAGGCGCTTTCCTGCTTAACGGGAAGGTTTCCGAGAATTCGTTAAAGGCCGGAGACCACGGAACTACCTACGGCGGAAATCCTCTGGCGTGCGCCGCAGCCAACAAAGTGCTTGAATTATTTGAGGAAAACAATATAATTAATAATGTACAAAAAGTCGGTGATTATATGTTCAAAGCACTTGAAAAGGTTGCTGATTCGCACGATTGCATCGTTGCACACAGAGGTGTGGGGCTTATGCAGGGCCTTGAGTTTAACAAGCCGGTAGCAGGTATTATCAACAACGCTTTAGACAATGGTTTGGTACTTATAAATGCAGGTGCAAATATTATAAGGTTTGTGCCTCCGCTTGTGATTACCACTTCAGATGTGGACAGAATGATCTCGATTCTTGAAAAATGCATTGAGTAGTTTATGGGTCAGCATGGCATTGCTTTTTAAGCGGTACATGCGCTCTTTATTCTTTCACCTTTAAGCATCGGACGGTGTATAAGGTGGACGGATTGGAGATTATTATGTCATTTAAGGGTAAACTTGTAGTATTTATAGTGATTGCCGCACTTGCTGTGGGAATCCTTCATATAGGAACAGCTAACAACAGTCGTCAACAAATGGAGACAGAGGCTTTATCATCGGACAATACCGAAAATGTTTTTTTGTGGTACTCGGATGAGGCACTCGAAGATTTCTTTACGAAGGCTGCTGTTGCATTTCATGAAAAGCATCCGGAAATTCGAGTTATTCCGCAATATGTTACGGCTTCCGAGTATCTTGAGTATATCAACGAAGCATCGATAGAGGCGGAGGATTATCCGGATCTTTTTGTGCTTACCAACGATTCACTTGAAAAAGCATATCTTTCAGGTCTTGCATGTAAGGTGCCCGATTCTTCGGCTGTTTTGAATGACTCGCATTTTCCGCAGGCTGCTTTGTATGCAGTTTCTTATCATGGCAAAAAAGTTGCATACCCGCTTGCATACGAGACAACGGTGCTGCTTTATAATCAGACGCTTCTTGAAAACTGGGCCGCAAAGGTTAACGCAGGCGATCTTTCGGGTGAAGGCGAAGGAACTTCGGCATCCGATATTGAGTTCGATGAATACTCTGACTACGAACTATTGGGTGAAAATGAGAGTGTGGCGAATGGCGGCTTAAATTCGGAAAAGACGATGACCTATGAGGATTACCTTCCGAAAACTTTTGATGATATTCTAAACTTCGCTCAAAACTATGAAACGCCCGATAATGTTGAAAGCATTTTAAAGTGGGACGTTAACGATATTTTTTATAATTATCTGTTTATCGGCAATTATATAGATGTGGGCGGAAATGCCGGCGATAATGATGATGAAATCGACATCTACAATAATGATACCCTTAACTGTGCAACTGCGTACCAGGCACTTAATCAGTTCTTCTCAATTGATGTCGAGTCTTCGGAATATGCAGCTGTTTTGCAGGATTTTACCGACGGAAAGATTGTGTTTACAATTGCTACAAGTGATGCGATTTCGAAGGTTTCGGCAAGGCAGAGTGAGATGCAGGCTGCATATGACCGCGAGGTAGCACTCCGCAATAATGAAGCACTTGAAAGAGATATGCTGGGAATTGACGCTGCGTCAGCCGGTATTGGTATTGAGAGTAAAGAAGAAGCTTTACTTCCGGAGCTCAGAAAGTTCGGATATCTTGAAATTCCGGATGTAAGCGACAGTCTTGAGTCAAGGTCTATGTCTGTTACCGATTGTCTGGTAATTAACGGATATTCCGAGCATAAAAATGCAGCGGATCTGTTCGCAACGTTTGTGTCTACAGAATATTCGGGCGAACTTTTTAACAGTTCGGGTAAGCTTGCGGCGTCATTGGATGCCGGTGCCGAATCCGATGCCGAAAAAGTATTTATGAGTGAGTACGGAAAATCCGTTCCTCTTGCCAAAATTGTTGAGACAACTAATTTGTGGGTACAGCTTGAAATTACCTTTACGGAAATTTGGAAAGGCGAAAGCGTTGAAGAATGGCTAACTGCTTTCCAACGACAGATTTTGTCGCAACTCGGAAATAATGATGAATAGTTGATTTAACCGTCGGCAAAAAATGCTCCGCAAGGATGCGCGCTCGGCAAAAGCGTTTCGTTTACGAAACGCTTTTTTATGTTGAAAAAGAAATTATATAAATGTATACTGATTAGGTCGATACAAATCCTCCGTGGCGGAGGTAAATATGAAGCATGGGTTTGGGTTAATTCGTGCGATGTTCTTTATACCCGGTATGCTGTGGCTTGCAGGTTGCGGCATTAACAGCGGGCAGATTTCCTACTATTCAGGTAAACAAAATATTGAGGAGCATAATGAAAGTGAAAAGCTTTCGGGCGCGGATGATTTATGCACTGCAGATGTGCCGTCCGTATATGTCTCGATTACGGGTGCAATCGTGCACCCCGGAGTATATATTATGCCAATCGGAAGTCGCGTATTTGACGTAATCAATGCTGCGGGCGGAATAGTGAACGGTGAGGAAATATCTGACATAAATTTGGTTTACATAATTGAAGATGGCATGCAGATACATATAGCACGTAAGGATGAGAGCACTAATGCTGTTTTGAGCGCAGAAACGATAGGTGTGACAGCAGATTCCGGTAATGCCGGAACAGGAAATGCGAACGGGTTGGTTGACATAAATACCGCAAATGCGGAAAAACTCATGACGCTTACAGGTATTGGCAAGACACGGGCCGAAGCAATAATTGCCTATAGGGAAGCTCATGGCAGGTTTTACGCCATAGATGAAATTATGAATGTTTCCGGCATTAAAGAAGCGACATACGAAAAAATAAAGGATAAGATTACGATAAAATGAGACAATGGCTCAAATTTATAACCGGGCCGGTCGTAACTCTTTGGAAATTTCGTCCCCTTGTGGTAATTGCCGTCGGCGTTTTGTGCGTTGACATGATTATAATGGGTTTTGCAGATCGAAAAAGAATGCAAAATCAGCATGAAGGTGAGTTTAAAACAGTGACCGGAACGGTCAAGGATAAACAGTACGATGATTGCGGAGCACTTAAAAGCATGGTTGTGGGAAATGTTTTGTGCTACGTTTCGGAGGCTGACATTAGAATCGAAGGTAAAGAATTTCCGAGCATCGGAGATACGGTAATGGTTTCCGGCTGCCTGTATTCGTTTGGCGAAGCATATAATAAAGGACAGTTTGACCAAGTCGGTCACTACGCTGCAAGAGGTATTGTCTGTTATCAATCGACTCAATATATAGGGGTTATCAATGAAAACGGTAACAATATAAGGGAACGCCTTAACCTGGCAAGACGTGAAGCCGCAGGTAAAGTCAGAACGTATTGCAAGGTGGAATCCGGTACCGTGAATACACTTTTATTGGGCGATAAGGCAGGACTTTCGGAGTATCGCAAAAAGATTTATACGCGTGCCGGGGTGGCACATTTTCTGGTTATATCGGGCTTACATATAACGTCAATAGGCTCGCTTTTGTTTGCGTTGCTTACGCGAATCGGATTTAAGCGTAAAGTGTCGGGCACTGTTGTAATGATTCTTTTGACAGGTTACGGAATATGTGTGGGATTTTCGGTCTCCATATTAAGAGCCCTTGTGATGTATGCGATACGTGTGCTTGCCGATATTTTGAAGAAAGCCTATGACATGCTTAATGCCGTGGCTGTGGCAATGATTGTTGTGATTGCAATCATGCCGCGAATGATTGCCGATGCATCGTTCATATATTCGTTCGCAACGGTTACATCCATAGCTGTTTATCATTCATATGTACGCAGAGATTTCATAAAACGATTTGCTTTAAAGGGATTGGGCAAGTGGCTTTTTGCACTTTTTGAGCTTCCGGTTGTTTTATTTGTGACATTGATGCCCGTAACACTTGAAATATCGTATGTGTACTCGATTACAGGTGTTTTGACAAATGTAATATTGGCTTTACTTTCTTTGCCGATTATTGCATTGTCTGTTGCGGCGCTTATTGCGAGTGTACTTAATGTGGCGGTAATTGCCGGCGGGTGTGATTTTTTGCTTGCAATTCTTCTGGGAGCGTTGGATAAGGTGTGCGAATTCTCGGTCAATATTCCGTTTATGTCTTTATCGGGAAAGCCGGGGATCGTTAAGCTCTTAATATATTATGCGGTTCTTTTGTTTTTTTTGCTGAAAGTAGGTTTCAAAAGCAACAGAGTGGTTAACATAACATTTCTTTTAACAATGACGTTCTTTGTGGCACGCTTAGACTTTTTTACACCGATGGTTTCAATGCTGTATGTCGGTCAGGGAGAGTGCATAGTTGTTAAAACTTCTTTACATTCCTGTGTAATGATAGATTGCGGTTCAAATTCAGACAGCGAAATCGGAAAATATGTGGCAATTCCGTTTCTGCAAGCATGCGGGATAGAGAGAATTGATGCTTTATTTGTGACACATACGGATGCCGATCACGTTAACGGTATTGAATATATATTGGCCCAAAAATCAGTAACCGGTGTGAAGGTTGCCAATGTGCTTATGACAGATATTAAGGATTCCATGAAAAACGATGCATACTTGAAAATAATCGAACAGGCAGAAATGTATGATATCAACGTGGTTTACATAACTCAAGACGACCGCGTCGAAATATCGGGCTGGAGCTTTGATATTATGTGGCCGTCGCGAAAAGTAACTCTTTCGGATATTAATGCACAGTCGCTCGTGATGGTTGCTTCAAACGGTGAGTTTGACATTCTTTTGACCGGAGATTCATCCAAGGAAACCGAAAGACGTCTGCCGAAAAGGCTTAATGAGTATTCCGTAGATGTTCTGAAGGTTGCCCATCATGGTTCGTATACGGCAACGTCAACAGAGCTTCTGTCAGTTGTAGGGGCGCAGGATGCCATTATTTCGGCGGGCATCAACAACTCTTACGGGCACCCGCATTCAGATGTGCTTGAAAGGCTTAAGGAACATAATATGCGCATATACTGTACAAAAGATTGTGGCGAAATTGATATTTGCGTGAAAAATTCATGCTATAAAATACTGCCTTACAAACATTGAAAAAATAAATTTTGCCACCTCGGAAAACCGATTGTACAATTGCAAAAAAGTGCTGAAAAGACTATTATATTTTTATGACTGTAGTGGGAAACGATATTTCACGAAATGAATATAAGAGTGCATATTTATTGTGCGGCGAGGAAGCTTACCTTCGCAATTATTACAAGAACAGCTTAAAGAAAGCGCTTGTAAGTGAGGGGGATACTCTAAATTATGCGTATTTTGAGGGCACAGGCACTAATCCCGACGAGGTGGCCGGCCTTCTGTTAACTATGCCGTTTATGGCTGAGCACAGAGTCGTAATCGTGGAGAACAGCGGATGGTTTGCCAAGGCAGGCGGCGCGGCTGAAGCAGAGGATTCCGACGATGCGGGGGACATAAGTGCATCCGATGAGGCTTCGGCCAAAAATTCCGGCCGGTTTTCCGAGCTTTTGGATGCAATAGCAAATATGGATTCGGACGTTATCGTTATTTTTTCCGAGGAAAAGACCGATAAACGTTCTAAACTATATAAAGCCATACTTAAAAAGGGTACAGTTGAGGAATACAGTATTCAAAATGACGATCAGCTTGCAAGATGGCTGGTGGGCAGTGCTAATGCTTCGGGCAAAAGAATGGATTCTAAGACGGCTTATTATCTTGTTTCGGAAGTCGGGACGGATATGATGCTTCTAAGCAATGAGCTTGATAAACTTATTGCTTTTTGCCTCGACAAAGATTCCGTTACGATTAACGATGTCGACTTTGTGTGCACACATCAGGTGAATAACAAGATATTTGACATGATTACGGCGATATCAACGGGCAGACGTCAGGAAGCGCTTAAGCTGTATTATGACTTACTGACTTTGCGTGAATCTGCTTTTGCAATACTGGCTCTTTTGGTGCGCCAGTATATGCAGCTGTTGACGGTAAGAGATTTGCTGAATAATGGACAGAGTGTGGCGGGTATATGCGCCCGGATGGGTATAAAAGACTGGCTGGCACGCAGGCTTACGGATGTATGCCGCAATCTTTCACGGTCGACAATTGTAAGCTGTCTTGAAGCTTGCGCCAAGGCTGATGCGGACATTAAAAACGGTAATATAACGGATACGATGAGTATTGAATTGCTGATTGTTGAGTTGAGCGATCGCAGAAATACCGGAAGTAACAAATGAAAAGGAGACTAACTGCATGGAAGAATTTTTCACTTATTTAAAAACCAAAGGAACGGACGTGGCACTTAATTTATTGCTTGGACTGGTTATCCTGATAATCGGGTTAAAGATTGCTAAGCTTATCGTGAAAGCCCTTTCCAAGGGCAAAGCTTTTCAAAAAATGGATAAGGGCGCCCAGAGCTTTTTGATGAGCTTTGTAAAGGTGGTGCTTTATGCGGTTGTAATTTCAAGCGCCGCAATTGTGTGGGGCGTTCCGTCTACAACGTTTGTAACGTTGTTTACATCGGCCGGTGTTGCAATCGGTCTTGCTTTGCAAGGTTCTTTGTCAAATCTTGCAGGCGGTCTTATGATACTTGTTTTTCACCCGTTTAAGGTTGGCGACTATATCGAGGGCTCGGGCTGTGCCGGTACGGTTACCGATATTACCGTTATTTACACAATATTAACAACTCCGGACAATCGTGTGATTACAATCCCGAACGGCAGCCTCACAAACGCAAATATCACTAACTTTTCAAAACTTGATATCCGTCGTGTGGATTTGACCCCGACGGCTTCATATGAGGCCGGAATTGATGAGGTAAGAGATGTTCTTTTGAATGTTGCAAAGTCTCATAAGCTTGTATTGCAGGATCCCGAGCCTTTTGTGAAGCTTTCAAAAAACAACGACAGCTCTCTTGAATATACATTCAGGGTATGGTGCAAAAATGCCGATTACTGGACCGTTTATTTTGACTGCATCGAAAATATCAAGAAGGCATTTGATGAAAAGGGTATTGAAATTCCTTACAACAAACTTGATGTAAATATTATCAGCAAGGAGAATGCAAATTGATGAGACCTGTTCCGTCACCGAATGAGATATACAAGCATTTTAAGGGAAATTACTATCAGATAGTTACTATGGCAACCGATTCCGAAACTAACGAGGATATGGTTGTATATAAGGCAATGTACGGAGAGGGTAAAGTATATGTAAGATCGCTTAATATGTTCTTAAGCGAAATCGACCGTACAAAATATCCGGATGCCGAGGGAACGTACAGATTTGAAAAGACAGAGTCCATGGTTGACCCCGGACTTTGCAGATTTTTGGACGCGGAAAGCTTTGAAGAACGCCTTGAGGTTTTAAGGCATCTTCACCCGCGTATCACAAACGATATGATTGATACAATGTCCCTTTCTTTGGACATAGAAATAAAAGACGGAGATGTTGAAAACAGATATCAGGAGCTTCTTAACTGCATAGCGCTTCATGCCAAATACGAAGGCAACCGCCTCAGATAAAATAATGAAAGGCGATACATAAATTTGTATTGACTTTGTAAATAACAGGCGTATGCTGAAGTCGAGTTGAGTCAGTAATGCTGACCGACAACTTTCAAAGATCTCGAAAGAGAACAGGCTTAAGCCGGAAGGGACAATATATGACACTTAAAGATTTGGAAACAGGAAAGACTGCCACTGTGCTGGCAGTAGGGGGTGCAGGCAGTTTACGACAGCACTTTTTGGATATGGGAATTATTCCGGGTGCAAAGGTAACGCTTATGAAATTTGCACCGATGGGCGACCCCATGGAGTTAATGATTCATGGGTATGAGCTTACATTACGTTTAAATGATGCGGCGCAGATAGAAATCGACGAGGCATCGGTTGGCGTGGAAGACTCGCAAACCGATGCCCGCAAAAAGAAAATACTTACAAATCATTACGACCATCCCGGTCTTGGTGAAGGTGGACGTTATCATGTCAAGGCAGATGAAAATCCGTTACCGGATGGAAAATTGCTTTCTTTTGCCCTGGCAGGTAATCAGAATTGCGGTAAAACAACTCTTTTTAATCAGTTAACCGGCTCTAATCAGCATGTCGGCAATTTCCCCGGCGTAACCGTGGATCAAAAAGCAGGCATGATAAAAGGTATCCAGAATACCGAAGTTACGGATTTGCCCGGTATATATTCACTTTCCCCGTACACAAACGAGGAGATTGTTTCCCGAGAATTTATATTAAATGAAAAGCCTACCGGCATCATAAACATTGTGGATGCCACGAACATCGAGCGTAATTTGTATCTTACGATGCAGCTTATGGAATTGGATATTCCGATTGTGCTTGCGCTTAACATGATGGACGAGGTGCGCAATAACGGTGGAGCCATTCGTGTAAATGCGATGGAATCCATTTTGGGGATTCCCGTGGTGCCGATTGCCGCTGCCAAGAATGAAGGCGTTGACGAGCTTGTAAACCATGCGGTTCACATTGCAAAGTATCAGGAAAAGCCGGGGCGCACGGACTTTTGCGATAAGGACGATCACGGCGGAGCCGTTCACAGATGTTTGCACGGAATAATGCATCTTATTGAGGACCATGCCAAGGCAGCCGGTATTCCGGTTCGCTTTGCGGCCTCCAAAATAATCGAAGATGACAAGCTTATTATTGAAGCATTGAAGCTTTCGGAAAATGAACTTGAAATGATAGAGCACATCATTACGCAAATGGAGCGGGAGCGCGGCCTCGACCGTGCCGCTGCAATTGCGGATATGCGGTTTTCTTTCATTAGCAGGTTGTGCGCCGAAACTGTTGTAAAGCCTCATGAGTCAAAAGAACATGAACGCAGCCGTAAGCTGGATAAAGTTCTTACCGGAAAGTATACGGCACTTCCTGTTTTTGTGCTTATCATGGGACTTGTGTTTTACTTAACGTTTAATGTGATAGGTGCATATCTTCAGGGACTGTTGGCACTGGGAATAGGCACTCTTTCAACTGTAATAGATAACGTATTTCAAGAATGGAATGTTGATGCTTCGTTAAGATCGCTTGTTATCGAGGGTATTTTCGGAGGCGTCGGCTCTGTGGTAAGCTTTGTGCCGATAGTGGTCACGCTGTTCTTTTTCCTGTCAATGCTGGAAGACAGCGGTTACATGGCGCGTGTTGCGTTTGTGATGGACAAACTGTTAAGAAAGCTTGGTTTATCGGGGCGCAGCATAGTACCTATGATTGTAGGCTTTGGCTGTACGGTTCCGGCTGTAATGGCAAGCAGAACGCTTCCCTCCGAGCGTGACCGTAAGATGACGATTCTTTTGACTCCCTTTATGAGCTGCTCGGCAAAGCTTCCGATATACGGATTCTTTACCACAATGTTTTTCCCTAAATATGCCGGGCTTATAATGATCGGCCTGTATGTTGGGGGGATATTAATGGGTATACTTACGGCACTGTTATTTAAGCGTACGCTGTTTAAGGGTGAGGCAATGCCGTTTGTAATGGAGCTTCCGAATTATCGCATACCCGCACTTAAAAATGTTACACACCTTTTGTGGGACAAAGCCCGTGATTTCCTGGAAAGAGCGTTTACCGTTATTTTTGTGGCAACACTTATTGTGTGGGCTTTGCAGAATTTTAATTTAAAGCTTAATCTTGTAAACGATACTGCCGACAGCATACTTGCCAATATTTCCGGATTGATAGCGCCGCTGTTTGCTCCGCTCGGACTTGCCGATTACCGCATTATTACGTCGCTTATTACCGGCTTTTTGGCAAAAGAAAGCGTAGTGTCTACCATGACGGTTTTGTTTGGCGGTGCAGTAACGGTTTCCGAAGCGTTGAGCCCGGCTTCGGCAGCAGCCCTTTTGGTGTTCTGCCTTCTTTACACTCCGTGTGCAGCCGCAATCTCGGCAGTTAAGAGGGAAATGAATATTAAGTGGGCGTTGTTCGTGGTGATATTCCAGTGCATGGTTGCATGGTTAATGGGATTTTTGGTTTATTCGATCGGAATGCTTATATAGTACGTAATAGATGCATTCCGTGTGATTTTCAGGTGAAAGCATATGAATTTAGTTAGTTGGATTATATTGGCGGTCGTATTGGCAGCTGCCGTTTGGGCAGTTATTTATGTCGTACGGCATCGCAAACTTATAAGAGGTTGCAGCGGAAATTGCAGCGCATGCGCGGTCTGCGGGAAGTGTCGCTCACGCCAAATAGTTTAATTTGCCGGGGAGAATGCTTATTTTAACCTTTGTGGCTTTGGCATGCACTTCACCGTCAGTGTGCACCCATTGGGGCGAATCCATTTCAACGATATATTCTTGGGCGCTGTAAAGCTTTATTTTTCGAAGAGAGGTGTGCGTACCCTTTTGAGCTTTAGGAAGTGCCGCAATCATTTCAAACGGTTTAATGGAGCCTACGGTACATAATTCAAGCTTGCCGGATGTGGGGGTTGCTGTCGGGCAGAATTTGTAGCCGCCGCCTTCATAGCAGGTGTTCATGCCGACTATAAAGCGCATATTGGGAAGCTCTATCGGGTCGCCACCGTCAAGTGTAAGCTTGGCGTTACAAAGTTTTGCACCGAAAATCTGCTTAACGCCTATGATACCGTAAATTAATTTTCCAAGCCCAATCTTGTTAAGAAAATCTTTGGCCTTGGATTTCAAGGCTTCTTCGCAGATGGCGGCATCAAAGCCTATACCGGAAGATACTATAAAATAGCGGAAATTGAGCTCTTTTCCATCGTAAATTTGTGAACGTTCGCATGATAAGTCAAGATAATCAACACGACCTATATCGTATGGGATGGGAGCCTTGCAATCAAGAATGCGGCGCAAAGATACCAAAGGATCGCTGCTGTAGGCGTGCGCTTTGGCAAAATCGTTACCGGACCCTGTCGGAATGTAGCCGAAATTAACCTTTTCAAAATCCGTAATTCCCTGTATGGACTCATCAAGAGAACCGTCACCGCCCATAACAACCACATTTACAGGCTCGATGTCGGTACTGTGTGCATTAAGGATATTTTGCATAAGCTCAGTGATGTGCCCGGGACGTTCGGAAAAGAAAACTTCGTAGGAGATTCCTTCTTTCTCAAGATATTCCTTGCAAATGTTCCAGATGACAAGCCCCTGTCCTGACTGAGACGTCGGATTTGTAAGAAAGTAATACATGCAACCTCCATTCCGCACGGATTGAAATCCGGCATTGCCGAAAGCATCAATCTATGCCCGATACTATGTAAAGTTTACCAATTTTTGACTGTAAAGTAAATTAATTTGTTGAATATTTAGTGATTGCAAAAGAAATTTCATATGCTATAATTTCCTCAAATACTTTCACAAAGTAAAACGTTAAAATGTAAAAGGAGACTTGATATGTATTCATTCGACGAAATTACCAAGGTTGATCCCGAAATCGCGGCAGCGATTACTGCCGAGCAGCAGCGTCAGAACGATCACATCGAGCTGATTGCTTCGGAAAACTGGGTAAGCAAGGCTGTTATGGCTGCTATGGGAAGTCCGCTTACCAACAAATATGCGGAAGGTTATCCCGGAAAACGTTATTACGGTGGTTGCGATTGCGTTGACGTTGTTGAAAACCTCGCAATTGAGCGTGCCAAAGAATTGTTTAAGTGTGATTATGCAAACGTTCAGCCTCATTCGGGTGCTCAGGCCAACATGGCAGTTCAGTTTGCAATCCTTAAGCCCGGTGATACTATCATGGGTATGAATCTTGACCATGGCGGACACTTAACACACGGAAGCCCGGTTAATCTGTCAGGCAAATATTTTAATGTAGTGCCTTACGGCGTAGACGATAACGGCTTTTTGGATTACGACAAAATGTACGATCTTGCAATGGCTAATAAGCCCAAGCTTATTATTGCGGGTGCTTCGGCATATGCACGTGCCATTGACTTTAAAAAATTCAGAAAAGCAGCTGATGATTGCGGCGCAGTATTGATGGTAGATATGGCTCACATTGCAGGTCTTGTTGCTGCAGGCCTTCACGAAAGCCCTATCGGAATTGCGGATGTTGTTACAACCACAACACATAAGACCTTAAGAGGTCCCCGTGGCGGTATGATTCTTTGCAATCAGGATGTTCAGGACAAATACAATTTCAACAAGGCCATTTTCCCCGGAACACAGGGCGGTCCGCTTATGCATGTTATTGCGGGCAAGGCAGTGTGCTTTAAAGAAGCTTTGTCGCCTGAATTCAAGGTTTATCAGCAGAATATTGTCAATAACGCACAGGCTCTTTGCAAAGGCCTCATGAAGCGTGACATTAAGAGTGTATCGGGCGGAACAGATAATCACCTGATGCTTGTTGATTTAACAAATTACGGCCTTACCGGTAAAGCTGTTGAAAAGTGGCTTGATGCAGCACATATTACTGCCAACAAGAATACAATTCCCAACGATCCTCAGAAGCCTTTTGTAACAAGTGGTATTCGCCTTGGCACTCCCGCAGTTACAAGCCGTGGCTTCAATGAGGCAGATTGTGATGTGGTTGCAGACTGCATCGCAAATATCATTAAGAACGGCGAAGCAGCAATTGAACCCACTAAGGCACGTGTGATTGAACTTACCAAAAAGTATCCTTTGATTTAATATAGTGTGAAAAATAGATTTCACACCGCACTATTTGCGTCACACGCAAGGGGGCACTGCATAGTGCGCTCCGGATTTCGCAAGTGAAATGGGGATTAATATGCTTTATTTGAACGGGCGTCTTTTTTCAATAAAAGACGCCTGTTTTGGTGAAAACATACAAATTCGAATGGATAAAATTGGAAAAATAGTCAAGATGCAGGTTGCGTATTTGTAAGCATTCTGCTACAATTCTTTCAACAACGGACAGGTGTACGCGCGCCGCAAACAGACGTGGCGCTGTGTGTGCCGTGCACAATCAAATGTTTTCCGGGAAAGGATAACGATGGCTGAATCGAACGAGTACTATGTTCTTAAGAAAAAAGCGGTCCCCGAGGTTTTACTGCTTGTTGTAGAGGCCAAGCATTTGCTGGAATCTCATAAAGTAAATACAGTTCAGGATGCCGTTGAAAAGGTTGGCATCAGTCGTTCTTCTTTCTACAAATACAAGGATGACATTTTTAAGTTTCACGATAATTCTGAGGGCACAACCATTACGGTTACGTGCGAAATGGACGATGAGCCGGGACTGTTGTCCGATGTACTTAAGATAATTGCCGAGGCAGGTGCAAATATTCTTACGATACATCAAAGTATTCCCATTAACGGGATGGCTTCTTTGTCTATCAGTATTCAGATACTTAAGACTACCGGTGATGTTTCACAGATGCTTGACAGGCTTGAGTCGCACAGAGGCGTTCACACGGTTAAAATGGTTGCAAAAGAATAATTTTAGGAGATTGGTTTTGATATGGTAAATGTAGGTGTTTTTGGCTATGGAACGGTCGGAAGTGGTGTTGTGGAAACACTTTTTACAAACAGTGATGTAATCGCACGTAATGTCGGCGACGAAGTTAACGTTAAGTACATCCTTGATTTACGTGAATTTCCGGGCGATGCTCATGAGGATTTGATTGTTCACGACGTTGAAACAATCATCAACGATCCCGAAGTTTCCGTTATTTGCGAGACAATGGGCGGTGTGGGCGCTGCATATAAATTTACAAAGATGGCGCTTGAAGCAGGCAAGAGTGTGTGTACCTCCAACAAGGAAATGGTTGCTGCTCACGGTCCTGAAATGATAGCCCTTTCAAAGGCTCATAACTGCAGTTATAAGTTTGAAGCAAGTGTAGGCGGCGGCATTCCGATTATACGCCCTTTGCAGGATGCAATTACTGCCGACAAAATAGAGTCGGTGTGCGGTATTGTTAACGGTACCACCAATTATATGCTTACTAAGATGGCTCGCGAAAATGCAGATTACAGCGAGGTACTTCGCGAGGCTCAGCTCAAAGGCTACGCCGAATTACACCCGGAGGCTGATGTCGAAGGCTTTGATGCAGCCCGGAAAATCGCTATTTTAGCATCGCTTCTTTATGGAAAGACAGTAAATTACGAGACTATTCCCACGGAAGGAATTACGGAAATTTCCGCGCGTGATTTTAAATATGCCGAGGCTTTGGACTTAACCATTAAGCTTATTGCAAGATATTCGGAATCCGAAGAAGGTGCTTATGCAATGGTATCGCCTTGCATGCTTTCCAAAGAAAATCCGCTTTCGCAGGTTAACGATGTGTTTAATGCAATTTTGGTGCATGGAAACATGCTTGACGACGCTATGTTTTACGGACGCGGTGCCGGCAAACTTCCCACAGCCAGCGCGGTGTGCGGAGATGTTGTGGAATGTGCCAAGAATGTCGGCAGACATCTTCCCTGCAATTGGGTTGATGAAAATGTTGAGCTTAAAGGCTTTAATGCTTCACGCAAACGTTTCTTTGTGAGAGTTGGCAGTGAAGGGCAGCGGGAAGCTTTAAATGCTTTTGGAAACGTTTCTGAAGTAAAGTGCGGTTATTTTGATGAGTTCGCGTTTGTTACGGATGAGATGTCCGAAGCTGAATTTGCACAAAAGAAAGAAAAGCTCGGTTGTAAAGTAAATTACATCCGTATTGATAAATAAAGAATTAATAGGGCGCTCTTTAGATATGCATTTTTAAGAGACGGAAATGGAGAATAAATGAAGTACGTTGTTGTTTTGGGCGATGGAATGGCCGACGAGCCTATTATGGAGCTTGGCGGTAAGACCCCGCTCGAATATGCGGATACACCGGCAATGGATTCAATGTGTTTTAAATCTGAAATCGGTGTGGCACACACGATTCCCGAAGGCATGAATCCCGGTTCGGATACCGCAAACCTTGCCGTTCTGGGCTATAATCCCAAACAGTATTACTCGGGACGTTCACCGTTAGAAGCATTAAGCATAGGGGTTCCGATGGAAGATACCGATATTGCCATAAGATGCAATATAGTAACTTTAAGCGAGGAAGACGTCCCCTACGAAGATTTAACAATTCTGGACCATAGTTCAAGCGAAATTTCTACCGAGGACTGCGCCGTACTTCTTGAGGCGGTTGCCCGGGAACTTGCTAATGAACGTTTTCAGTATTATGTCGGGACAAGTTACCGTCACTGTCTGATAGATAAGCAGGGAAGCGTTACAGCGCTTACGCCTCCTCACGATATATTAACAAAAAGAATAGGCGATTATCTTCCGAAAGATGCCGACCTTCTTTATATGATGAAGCGAAGCTACGAGATACTTAAAGACCACCCCTTAAATAAAGAACGTAAGGCGAAAGGCTTAAATCCTGCCAATTCCTGCTGGTTTTGGGGTGCTGGCACAAAGCCTATGCTTACCTCTTTTAAAGACAAAACCGGTCTTAACGGAGCCATGATTTCCGCTGTGGATCTTTTGAAAGGGATTGCGGTTGGCGCGGATATGAAGGTTGTTTCCGTAGAGGGAGCCAATGGCGGTCTTAACACAAACTACAAGGGAAAGTGTGATGCCGCATTTGAAACCTTATCCAAGCCGGATTGTGATTTTGTGTATATTCACGTAGAAGCCCCCGATGAAATGGGGCATCAGGGAAGTTATGAGCGCAAAGTAAAGGCAATAGAGAATATAGATTGCTTTATTGTAGGCCCGCTTTGTGATAAACTGAATGCCGCCGGAATTGATTACAGGATGCTGGTGCTTCCGGATCATCCGACCCCCGTCAGACTGCGCACACATACCCGGGATGGTATTCCTTATATGCTTTTTGACTCCACGAAGGATTTAAAGAGCAATGTGCATTACAACGAAAAAGAAGCCCTTTCAACCGGAATTGACGTTGCAAACGGCTATATGTTGATTAATAAATTACTGGAGAGAACAGAAAATGAGTAAGGTTGTTAAATTTGGCGGAAGCTCACTTGCAAGCGCCGAACAGTTTAAAAAGGTCGGTAAAATAATAAGCGCCGACAATGAAAGACGTTTTGTGGTACCTTCGGCTCCCGGAAAGCGGTTTTCCAAGGACAAGAAGGTAACGGATATGCTTTATTCGTGCTATAGGGCATCTCAATCCAAGAACGGCTCCGAAAAGATGAAAGATGAACTTGCCGAGATTAAGGCTCGTTATGAAGAAATCATCAACGGTCTGGGGCTTAAACTATCACTTGACGAGGAATTCGCAATTATAGCAGACAATTTTATGAAGGGTTCCGGCGAAGATTATGCTGCCTCACGCGGTGAGTATTTGAACGGTATTGTGATGGCTGACTATCTCGGATTCGAATTTATCGATTCTGCTGAGGTCATCAAGTTTAACGAAAACGGTGATTTTGACGCAAAGACTACCAACGACATTCTTTCAGAACGTTTAAAAACAGTTGTAAACGCTGTTGTACCGGGATTTTACGGTTCGCTTCCCGATGGTAAAATAAAGACATTTTCGCGCGGCGGCTCCGATATTACAGGCTCCATTGTAGCTCGTGCCTGCAAAGCGGATGTTTACGAGAACTGGACTGATGTATCCGGATTCTTAATTGCCGATCCCCGCATTATCGATAACCCCGAAGTGATTGATACCATTACATACAAGGAGCTTCGTGAGTTGTCGTATATGGGTGCAACCGTTCTTCATGAAGACGCTATTTTCCCTGTTCGCAGTGAAGGTATTCCGATTAACATCCGTAATACAAACCGTCCCGAAGATAACGGAACATGGATTGTTGAAAGTACCTGCCAGAAATCAAAATATACAATTACCGGTGTCGCAGGCCGTAAAGGTTTCTGCTCCATCAATATTGAAAAGGATATGATGAACTCCGAAGTCGGGTTCGGCCGCAAGGTATTGCAGGCATTTGAGGATAACGGAATTTCGTTTGAGCATATGCCTTCGGGAATCGATACCATGACTATTTTTGTGCATCAGGATGAATTTATACACAAGGAACAGCAGGTTGTATCGGCAATCCACAGACTTTCAGAACCCGATAACATTGAAATTGAAGCTGACCTGGCGCTCATAGCAGTTGTAGGTCGCGGCATGAAATCGCAGCGCGGTACCGCAGGCCGCATCTTCTCGGCACTTGCACACGCTAATGTTAACGTAAAGATGATTGACCAGGGTTCAAGTGAGTTAAATATCATTATCGGCGTTGCCAATGATGATTTTGAAACAGCCATTAAAGCAATCTATAACATATTTGTAGTCGCAAGACTCTAAAATTTATCCCCTCGCTCAAATTGAGAGAGGGGATTCTATTATTTGAATTATTCAGACAATTCAATGCCAAAACAAACATATTCAAAATTATACAAAAATTAACAAATAATGTATTGACAAAATGGGATTAAAGTACTATCATCAAACTATCAAAAGCAAAGAAAACTAAGTAAAGGAGGTACAGTCCACCTAACAGGTTTTTTTAATACAGACAACTGAATAGCAATACAACCTATAAAAATACCAATAATCGTATCCATAAAATGAGCGGTGAGAAAACAGACGCTAAGTACACACGGTACAAAGATGATGGATAGATCGAATGGAGAAATCGGAGGTACAGTCCATTGGACGAGATAGTAGTTTAGAAGAGGGCATCGGTAGTCGAAACGGTGTCCTCTTCTTTATTGTCCACCGTTGACGATCCCCGGTTACCCCTTTGCTTTTTTAACAATGTTAGTGTATTATAAACTGGTTGCATTCTGCGAAAAGTGTGGATGGATTTTATGGACGATTATGATGTTAAGTTCGAACTTGATAATGATATAAAGCGTGAGAGAAGACGTCGCAAGCGTATCAGGGGAATGGTATTTTCCTGGGTGTTTACGATACTTTTTTTTATTGCCATAGGGTGTGGATCGTATTACGTGATTGTAAATTACGGCGATAAACTTACGGGGGCTAAGGTTTCATCGGCTTCTTTTGAACCCGATCCGGTTATTTCGGCAAGTATTAATGAGGTGACACCGGAGCCTACACCGGAGCCGACAGGGCTTATAACCGGAGAAGATGACATCGTGGTGTCCACTAAAGTGCCGATTGACGTTGCACCTACGGAGGCTGAACTTTTTACTCAGGCCGTAGAGGCTTTTGTAAATTCAATGTCTGTTGAGGATAAGGTTTGCGGGTTATTTATTGTATCGCCCGAAGCAATTACCGGCGTTAAGACCGTTACACGTGCCGGCGACGGAACACGTAAGGCTTTGGAAAAGTATGCTGTCGGCGGTTTGCTGTACGGCGCTTCCAATGCAGAGTCCGTGAGCCAGTTTTCCCAGGTTATTTCAAATTCAAAAGAATATGCAAGATACCCGCTTTTCTTTGCTTCTTTCGAAGAACCGGGCCATACGGTTATTTTAAATAAATTAAAATATGCCGATACGGATACCGCCGCCCAAATATACGAGACTCAGGACGCTATAAAGGCATATTATGCCGAGCAGATTATAGCCGACCAGATGTTAAGCCTTGGCTTGAATGTTAATTTCGGAATAATGGCAGAACCGGTTGTAAGTGAGGCAAACAATTGTCTTGGCGACAGAGCTTTCGGCTTAAATCCCGATATTTCCAATCAGATGGTTTCAATGGCGGTTAATGCTCTTGTTGAAAAAAACATATCCGCAGGCTTAATGTTTTTCCCGGGACAATCGACAGCTTCGCAAGACACGCAAAAAGGAGTTGCAACATCACTCCGCACACTGGAAGAGTTTAAGGAAACCGAAATGGAAAGCTTTCTTAATGGCGTCAGGGCAGGTGCTGATTTTATTGTTGTAAGTCATGCGTATGCACCGGATATTACAGGTGATGCCAAAATGTGTTCGTGCTCTAAAACATGTATGACGGATCTTGTACGATATGAGATGAAGCTTGATGATGTAATCGTAGTTACAGATCGTCTTGATAAGGCTGCTGTTACCGATTATTACACATCTGATGAAATTGCGGTTGATGCAATTAAGGCCGGCGCCGATATGCTAATGTGCCCCGAAAACTTCGAGGAAGCATATAAGGCGGTGCTGGAGGCCGTAAACACTAATGTAATATCCATAGAGCGTGTGAACGATTCATTAAAAAGAATATATAATGTTAAATTCAGAGGTTTATCCTCTGATGCAATATATGCAATGATATCCGAGTAAAATGCGCGGGAATATCATTCAGTCGATATTTTTGCATGGAGCAGGCGGAAATGATTTATACGTTTAAAAAGTACGAACCGACAGAAATAATGTCGGGACACCTTAAAATGGGTGGTTCAAATCCAAACGGCGGCACAATAGAGGTTAACAGCCGCTATATAGTGCGTGACGGGAAGCCATATATCGGAATTATGGGTGAATATCACTTTTCGAGGGCTTCGCGTGAAAACTGGGCTACGGAACTTCAAAAAATGAAGTACGGCGGCATTACGATAGTTGCGACGTACCTTTTTTGGATATATCACGAGGAAGAAGAAGGCGTGTGGAATTTTACCCAAGACCGCGACATTCGCGAGTTTGTGCGTACAGCCGCCGAAATCGGGCTTGATGTGGTGTTGAGAATAGGTCCGTGGGCTCACGGCGAATGCCGTAACGGAGGGTTTCCGGACTGGTTGCTTAAGCTTGGGGGCACTAAGCCTTCAAAATATAATCCGTCAACCTTGGACAGGCAGGACGGATTTGTGTTAAGGGACAATAATCCCGAGTATATGGGATATGTACGTAAATGGTACAGCCATATATATGCCGAGGTTAAAGATTTTTTGTATAAAAACGGCGGTAATATAGTAGCTATACAAATTGAAAACGAACTTGTTGATAATGCCGAACACATTAAGGCATTGAAGGAGCTTGCAATTGAAATAGGCCTTGAAGCTCCGATTTACACCGCTACGGGCTGGAATTCAAAATTTGGTGCAAGGTTACCTGTGGATGAAGTAATGCCCGTATTCGGCGGATATCCGGATGCTCCGTGGGCGCAGGGAGGGCTTAAGGAGTTGCCGCCGTCGATTCATTATGCTTTTTACCCTGAGCGAAATGATTCGAGCATAGGCGCGGATTTAATAGAGCCTACCGACAAGGATGGTTGGCGCCTCCCCTACGAAAGATATCCGTTTGCAACCTGCGAACTTGGCCCGGGTATGGAGTCAACGCATCACAGGAGAGTGGTTGTTTCGGCGATGGATGCCTATGCAATAAGCCTGGTAAAGCTTGGCGCCGGCAATAATCTTATGGGATACTATATGTACCATGGCGGTACACATAAGCTCGGAAAACTGTCTACATTAAATGAAGACCGCGCCAGCGGTTACCCCAATGATGTTGCAATGCTTTCTTATGACTTCGGAACATGTATATCCGAATTCGGTGAAATCAGGGAACAGTACAGAAGATTGCGCCTGTTGCATTTATTTGTACAGGATTTCGGTGATGTGCTTGCACCTATGGAAAGTGTGCCGGCTGCTGTGTTTGTACCCGAGACGGATACCAAAAATCTTCGCTATGCGATGCGCACAAACGGAAAATCGGGCTTTGTATTTGTGAATCACTATCAGCGTCACGGACATATAGAAGATATAAAGAATGTTGTGATAGATACCGGTATTGTAAGGTTCCCGAGCATAAATGTTAAAGGTGATATTGCTTTCTTTGTGCCGTTCAATATGACTTTGGGAGAGCATACACTTGAGTATGCGACGGCTCAGCCGTTGGCAAAAGAAGGCGATACATATTACTTTTTAAGCATTGACGGCATAAAGCCTGTGTACAAGTTTGCAGGCTGCGAAGAAGGTATAATGCCGGTTGACATAAAAGTGACAACCCTTTCTTATTCAGCGGCAAGAATGCTATACAGACGTGACGGGAAAATAATGACCGAGGAAGTCAATGATACCGAATTCATTGATTTTGAGCTTGAACCGTGCAACGAACCGGACTTTAGACTGTACGATTATGAGTTAAATATAGGCGGTCCCAGGAAACGTAAGTGGTACAAACTTTATGTCAACCAACCCGACGGATTTATTTCAATTGACGAGGAATACGACGTCGCTCAGATATATGCAAACGGGCAGGTAGTCTGCGATAATTTCTACGAAGGCGTCGGCTGGCATGTGCCGGCAAGCCTCATTTACGGTAAAGAATGTCATCTTGTTTTGACTGAAAAGAAAGATGATTTTTACTTGAACTATGATGATGTTAAGAAATTAAGGAAAAATAAGGAACGTTAAATAATTGTTGACAAGAAAGGTCGACTGCGTTAGACTTCAAATAGGTCTAATGAAGTCGACCTTTTGCTGTGCACGCAAATTCAGCTCCGGTTATATTTCGGAGTCACCCTGCAAGTGCCCTTTATGCAGAGGGCAGAATGGAGACGATATGGAAATACCTAAGATTTTTGAAAGCGAATACAGATTTTGCCTCATTTTGTGGGAAACAGGTCCCATCAATTCAACTGCTTTGGTGAAGCTGTGCGATGAAAGACTTGGCTGGAAAAAGGCAACCACTTATACGGTAATAAAGCGCCTCGAGGAACGCGGCGTCCTTAAAAACGAAGGAGCTGTCGTAAGCACGCTTGTTACCAAAGATGAGGTACAGACTGCTGAAATCGATGAAATGGTAGATAGAACGTTTTCGGGATCGGTTCCCGCCTTTTTGGCTGCTTTTTCACGCAGCAAGAAGTTATCTCCAACTGAAATTTCTGAGCTTAAAAAACTTGTGAACTCTTTAGAGGATTGATCATGAAAGAATTATTTATTCAATTACTTAACATGAGTATAGTGGCCGATTGGCTTATTTTGGCCGTTATTGTGTTTCGCTTCGCATTCAGGAAGGCTCCCAAATGGATTGTGGGAATACTTTGGTGCCTTGTGGGCGTAAGGCTAATGTGCCCTTTTTCCGTAAAGAGCGCTTTAAGTTTTGTGCCGACTGCTGAGATGTTTGCCATAGAAGATGAGCAGGTTGTTGTAAGCACCGGTATCGGTAACGTCGACGAGACGCTTAATGCATATCTTATGCAGGCATATACCGAAGGCGAGGGCGGAATTACCGAAGATACACATCTGTTATCCGAAAACGTTGCCACGGTTCTTTTGTACGTATGGGTTGCGGGAATAGCAGTAATACTCATTAGCGGTATTGTCTCGTATATAAGGCTTAAAGCATGTGTAGGAGATGCTGTACGCAGGGAAGAGGGCGTATATATGACGGAACGTCTCGTAACACCGTTTGTATTCGGCGTTTTTAAGCCTACGGTATACGTCCCGTACCGACTTAGCGATGAACAACTTGAATGCGTTATCATGCATGAAAGAGCACATATCAGTCGCAAAGACTACATAGTTAAGCCGATAGGATACGTTCTTTTGGCGGTGTACTGGTTTAATCCGTTAGTGTGGGTTGCATATATTATGCTTAGCCACGATATAGAGCTTGCATGTGATGAGAGGGTTATCCGTAGTCTCGGCTTTAGCAAAAAGAAGATTTATTCACAGACGCTACTTGAGTTGAGCGCACTTCGAAACATGGGGATTGCATGTCCTGTGGCGTTTGCTGAAGTTGGCGTTCGGGAAAGGATAGTGAATGTTATGAATTTAAAGAAAACTAAAAAAGGACTTATGGCAGGTGCAATTGTTGTTGCAATCATAGTTGCGGTTGGCTTTATGTCTGATCCGGCGAAAGCGGAAAACAGTAAAACGCAGGCTGATTCAACATCAGAGGCTGCGACAAGTACCGGCGTATCCGCCGTTGAAAAGACAGAACCGACAATTGAACCCGTAATGGAGTCTGCTGTTTTGAAATCTGAAAATAGTAAAGAAAACGGTGAGGTTGCAAAGACAAGTGCCGCAGAAACATCTGCAGACCCGGAAAATAGTAACACATACGGGCAAGGGGCAGGGATTTCTTTACCTAAGTTTATTTTTCCGATTGATACTGCGGACCATAGAATTACGAGCGGATTTAGCGAAAGCCATCAGGGTGTCGATATAGCGGCTCCGAAAGGCACTACATTAATAGCATCTGTAAGCGGTAAAGTTACGGCAACCGGTTATGATTACAAGAACGGAAAATTTCTTGTAATAACTCACGAATCGGGGTGGTCGGTATATTACAATAACTGCGATTCGATTTTGGTAAACGTTGACGATGAGGTAACGGTGGGTGAATCCGTTGCGATACTCGGCTCCACGGGAGCAAGTACCGGCCCTCATGTTCACTTCGCAATTTCTGACAGCGAAGGTAACTTTGCAGAACCGGTTTTTGAGTAAGTAAGCTTCGGTCTGTAATACAGTGCCGTTAATTGACAATCTCCATGGCTTGAGTTGCTGCCCGCAAAGTTTTTGTGGGCAGCAACCGGCTTTTTAGTCTTTTTCGCTCAAATAAATGTTAATTCTTTTTTCCAAAATCTCGCATGCCGCGTCTAATGTTTTGGCACCGTCAAAGAATGCTCCGAGTTCTTCCTCAACAATCGGAATAAGCGGCTGAACCCTCACGGGATACGGCTTAAGCATTTCTTTAAACTGAAAATATTCATCAATCGTTTCGGCGGTAATTGTAACCTTTCTGCCGGCCTGTTCACTTAAATTTTCAGCATGATTGTGAAAAAGATCAAATGCATCCAGAGCGTTTGCGGCCCCGGAAGCTTTGATCAGTTCATTAAACTCATAAATGTCTTCCATCCTGACCATTCCGCGTTGTACTGTTGTGTTCAGGAAAGTTTTGGAATACTCAAGGTCCGCACTCCTTTTGGAAGGGTCGAGTTTATATTCCGGCATTAAAGACTGAGCATAATCCGACAGCAGAAATTTCAGAAAATCCTCAGCACCCTCAACATGATGCGAATTTGAGCATATCATCAGCTCATCCCCCGAACTGATAACCGGGGAAAACCCGTCATCAAAAAAGACCCCTCCGGCCAGTATATATCCCGAATTGTTGTATGCTTCTTCCCTGGAATAGAAATCTTCCAGCGTGGTAAGCGCATTCATTCCAATCGGGAATGCTGTCGGTTTCTCCTTCGTTATTATCTCCTTTATCAATTCCGCATTTGCCTTAAAATCCCCCCGGTCCAGGTCGCATATCCGTTTATCCCAGTCAATACTTCCGAAAAGACTTTCCGATGTCTTGGCAAATAGTATAAAGTCATCCAGTGGCGAACCGTCGCTTACAATAAGTAACGGTTGATTAATATCCCGTAACGTTTCCAGAAACTTTTTAACATTCATTCCTTCCACATCGGTTATTAACGATGAATCAAAATAGAATTGTGCTCCCCTGGCGGCAAGATTAACCGCATACCTGCCGGTCAATGCATCGCAAAACGGATTAAAGACAATCGGATAATAGTCCGACGGGTTTATATTCTCACGTTCCAAAAATGCGGACAGTTCAACGGCGCTTCCCTTTTCAATCAGTTCCAGCGGATTATCTATGTCTATCGTATTCATAAACATAAGGTCCAGTTTACCTGATTCCAGCTCGTTTCTTGTTTTATTATCAAAATTCGACCTATTATCGGTTTTTTCGTCATATTCTTCGATTTTAATATAGTATTTTCCGTTTACGGAGTTATATTCATCAATCATGCCATTCACAAACGACTTAATAAATTCATCATTAAACCATCCTTCGCGAATGGTCATAACTTCCCGGTCTTTGCCTAAATAAACAAACGAAAGTTCCTCGTAAAATCCATCTGAATGCAGTACTGTTAACAGTTCAGTGTTCTTCAATTTAACATCAATCACCGGGCTGTCGGTTTGGAAAGTTTTGAGTGCGGAGTCCTTTGCACTGTGCAGAAGATTGCATTTGCCTTCTTTATCAATGGCAAAGAGGCCTTCACTCGAAAATATGTAAAGATTCTTCCCCTCAGCAGTCAGAAAACCGTGGGCAAGGACTTTCTTTTCTACAGAATAGTTTTTCTTGATAAATGAACCTTTTTCAATATCAAACTCACATATCTCATATTCACCGCCACTACTGATGATTGCATAGTATTTACCCGAATCCGGCTGTATCATATGTCTGATTGAATAGTCTGTCTTAAATTCAGATGCTAAATTACCGTCGTTGGTATAAACCCAGACGGTATCATTTTTATATGCAATTACATTACCGGCATTATCGAGAAGTGCTTTCGCACTGCCGTTTGTTGCCGAAAAAAGCTCGTTTGCAGCATCCTGCCCGATGGTTTTGGAAATATATGAATAATATCTTTTGCCGGCATCATCCGTTTTCTTTTCGGCATAGAGAACTCCGGTACTTTCCTTGCTTTGCGTCAATCCAAGGCCGAAGTATTTGCCGTCTTCATCAAAGAAGGCATTCCCCTTATCCGTACGCAGGAATACTCCGATTTCCTCCTCACCGCATGAAGTTAAAATAAATGACATCACAAGAATAGTCAGCATCGTATATAATTTTCTCATTGTAATCTCCATTCCGCTCCGGGAAATCTGAAGCGCACTTGCCGGGGGGTCCCTGCTTTTTTCAAAAATGGACCCGGCGGGATTTCCGGCAGGTTCATTTTCAAAAAATCTATAATCAGATTACATTGGCAAAAATCAGAATTCAATACACTATATGAGAATTTACAAGTTGTTCACGGAATATTAACATTTTTCAAAGAATTCAACCATTTATGGTGCAATCGGATAAAAGCAAACGCAGCAGTCAATATAGTATGATTTCCCTTAAGCAGACACAATAATCAAATGAGTTCTTTTTAAAAATGTAATATTCTGTGAACGACTTGCAAATTTTCACATGCGAGATTTTGGAAAAAAGAATTAACATTTATTTGAGCGCAAAAGACTAAGTGACCATGGCCACAAAAAAAGTTGCAATCGGGCAGGTGTTACTGCTCGATTGCAACCAAAGACTGTGAGAATATTAAATACATTTATTCGGTACGTAATGCAACTACAGGGTCTTTCTTGGCGGCACTTCTTGAAGGAATGATACCTGCAATGAGTGTCAGGAATACGCTGATTGCCACAAGTATGATGCCGACGTTTATGGGAAGAATGGCATTTAAACTGTAGATATCCGTGAGCTTATGAAGTATTGCGTTAATCGGGATACACAGTAAATATGTAATCAAAACACCCAGGGCACCGGATGTAAATCCTATAATAACCGTTTCGGCATTAAACATGCTGGAAACATTCTTTTTAGAAGCACCGATAGCTCGCAGAATACCGATTTCTTTGGTGCGTTCCTGAACTGAAATAAGTGTGATAACACCAATCATTATCGACGATACCACAAGCGATACGGCCACGAAAGCTATCAGTACATAGGTGATTGCATTGATGATTGTGGTAATTGAGGACATCAATATTCCCACAATATCCGTATATTCAATCTCCTGCATGTCTTCAACCGAATCATTATACTCGCTAATAACTTCTTCAATTGTATCCTTGTCGGCAAAAGAAGATGCGTACAGGTTGATGGTACTGGGGGTATCAAGCTCTAAGCATCCGAGCTTTACAAGGTTTGCCTCGTAGTTACCCGATGAAAATTCCATGATTTCATCGTAGAAAGCAGCGCATTCTTCGTCGGAGTAAGTAGCCATCTGTGCAGAAAGTGCATAGGATAACTGCTGCGAAGTCATTTCAGCCATTGAAGCGGCAACCTGCTCGGCATATTGTGCTTTAAACTGTTCTTCAACAGAAGATGCAAACATGGAATACATTTCTTCGTCACTCATGGAAGCTATGTAACCTGCAATCTTTTCTTCTTCCATACCCATCTGCTGTGAAAGCGCCTGAATCATGGCTGCTTCCATATCGGCACGTGTCATTGAAGCCATCGTCTGGGCTACGGTTCCCTGAACCATTTCATCGGAAGGAATACTCATCATGCGTATGTAAATTTCACCTTTGCCACTGTCGTTAAGGCCTTCGACATGATCTTTGAAAGCCTGAGCCTTATCGGAAACAGAGAGGTTTTCGGCGGTAGACTTGAAGGGAAGACCGGTGAAAATATCTGTTTCGGTGTCGGCCTTCTGGTCGATAACGACGGGTGAAGAATGTGATGCGTTAATTATGTAGTTTGTAAGCAGATAGGTGTAACCGATTGAACCGTTTTCACTGTTTGAAACTGCGTTCTTGTCGGGCTTTACAATACCTGTTACGTGAAGCTTAAGACCATTGTCATACAAAAACTTTAAGCCGGCGTCGGTTTCCCGTAAATCTGTGTAGCCGCCTTTGGACTCATCGTATACATAGCAGTCGGCGGGAAGAACGGTTCGAAAATCCATATCGCAAAGTTCTTCATAGCTCCAACTGTGACCGTCGTACTCAACTTCCACACGGTCGATGGAAGCTTTCATGAGCTTCTCTATTTCGTCGGCAGACTTTAAACCGAGGGCGTAGAGGGTTAAATCATCCAGCTCGTTACGGGAATCTACAAAAAGAACGATTTCATCGTATTTTGTGGGCCATGTACCATACAGCAACTCGTACTGTGCTTTGGTGATGTCACTTACCGGAGCACCGTTTTCACCGGGAAGAAGCTCTTTCCAAAGGGACATTGAGGAATACATCATAGATGAATTTGCACCCATCATTGAATTTTCGGTGGCAGCTGTAATTGCAGACATATCTATTCCGCTGAACTTGGCCATCGATTCCATCATTAACTGTTGTGTGTCCGAAAGAATGATTTTATCATCAACGTTTTTGGTGTATACGGTCATGTCAAGGTCGTAGCCGTAAGAAACCGCAGATAAAGCAGCGTAGAGCTTACTTTCTTCGTTAGCACGTTCTTTTTCCACAAAGGCTTTGAACGATTTTAAGTCGTTTTCCGTAGCCTCAAGTGTGTTGAGCGAATTTATCATTGCATAAATCATTGCCTTTTGATAAACAGCATCGTTTTCGTGGGCTTCAATGGATTCCGCCTTGCCCATGAAAGTGTTAATTAAACTCGACATGCTGACACTTTTGGCCTCAATTGTGATGGGGTACGAAGAAAGTGTCTGCTCCTGAACCATATCTATGTATGTGGTCATACCGTTTGAAACGGCATAAATCAGCGCGATACCGATAATACCGATTGAACCGGCAAAGCTTGTAAGTATGGTGCGCCCCTTTTTGGTAAAAAGGTTTTTAAGGGATAAACCGAACGCGGTTGAGAAAGACATTGAAGGCTTCTTTTCGCGCTTGGGTTTTTGCTGCTTTACTTTTTCTTTTTTGGCGTTGGCAGTGCGTGACGGTTCTTCGCTATCGATAATGCCGGCCTGAGCGTATGTTGAGTTGACAACATCCAGATATTTATTGGCGGGAGCGGAATCACCGCTTTCGGAAGATTCTTTTATGGTTTCGGTGAGATCTTCGACTTCGCCGTCGTTAAATAATGTCTCGCCGTCGGTAATCGGCATGGAATCGTCTGTTACAAGACCATCGAGCATTCTTACAATACGTGTGGAATAACGTTCCGCAAGCTCGGGATTGTGGGTAACCATAATTACAAGACGGTCTTTGGAAATTTCCTTAAGAATATCCATAACCTGAACCGAAGTTTCGGTGTCAAGCGCGCCTGTGGGCTCGTCGGCAAGTATGATGTCGGGGTTGTTGACAATTGCGCGGGCAATGGCTACTCGTTGCATCTGACCGCCGGACATTTCACTGGGACGTTTCCGCAACTGATCGCTTAAGCCTACACGTGAGAGGGCTTCTTTGGCGCGCGCGCGGCGTTCTTTTTTGGAAACACCGGAAAGCGTCAATGCAAGCTCAACGTTTTGCAAAACGGTTTGATGGGGGATAAGATTATAGCTCTGAAAAACAAAACCGATAGAGTGATTGCGGTAAGCATCCCAATCACGATCTTTGTATAATTTAGTGGATATTCCGTTAATGATTAAATCGCCGGATGTATATTTATCAAGGCCGCCGATAATGTTTAACATTGTTGTTTTGCCACAACCGGAAGGCCCGAGGATTGATACAAACTCACTTTCACGGAATTTAAGACTTACCCCTTTAAGCGCATGCACGTTTTCACCGCCGGCGGGGTAAACTTTTGTGATATCGAATAACTCTAACATATTAATCTCCCTTTCACTTCACAAAGCCAATCGTATACTTTCTTAATTAATGTAAACTATTACATCCTATACTCTTTGGCAATAGCGGTCAATTAAAAAAATATAAAAAAACCGCTGTTTACACAAACAGCGGTTAATGTGCGGGGGAATATTAAACTTCCTTAAGACTCTTCGATATAGACAACACCTTTTACACTGCTGCTGATGTCGCTTATTACTTCGGAATGCTTCATGTGTTTGGTGAGGTCAACATCGTAGAAAGCGGAAAGATTCTGGGCGCGCTCAAAAGAGTTTGTGCGGTAACCGCGGGCACGTAAATAATTGCGCATTTCCATGATGCCCTCTTCGGTGTCAAATTCAATATAAAGACGTATTTCGCTGTTTGTGGTGGCGATATATGTACCAAGGTAGCGCAAAACCGTCATTGTGAAAAGAATGAGAATGATTGCGAGGGTGCAGATTTCAATCATGCCGGCACCGAGAGCAATGCCCAAAGAAGTGGTGGCGAGAAGGCCTGCGGCTGTGGTAAGGCCTTTAACCTGATTTTTGCGTGTAATGATGATGGTACCTGCGCCAATGAAGCCGATACCGCTTATGATACCTGCGGGAATACGGGAAATATCCGCAGAACCATACTGAATGTTAAGGTATATATTGGCAATGGTAATGAGGGCGGAACTGATACATACAAGCGTAAAGGTCCTAAAACCCGCAGAGTGGCGCTTTGTCTCTCTTTCAAAGCCGATGATACCTCCGTAAACCATGGAAAGAACAAGACGCAATATAATTGAGCCTATAGTAAAATCATGTATGTATTCAACAAAATCCATTAGTGTAACCTCCGTTGTAAAGAATAACTCATTGTATCACATTTTTTGGATAAATGCACCTAAAAAAGCGGTTTATTTTTAAAAATACTGACTAATTTGCACATTAAGTTTGCCTTTTTTGGATAATCCGGTTTCACCGTCAAACTCAAATTTCCCGTATCCGCGTACAGATATAATATCGGCTGCTTTAAGGGGTGCGCTGTTGTTTTCAAAGAGTCTTGAATTCACAAAAACCTTTCCGCCTTGGAAAAGTTCCAATACGTCATTTCGCGACAGGTTGAATGTATGAGCAATGACGGCGTCGCAACGGTTCGATGCAACCTGAATCTGTTTGGGCACTTTTTTGACACTGAAGCTTTCGCAAAATGAGTCGGCTTTGGTGACCGATACCGAAGTATGTCTGATGCGGTAAAGGTTTTCCGAAATATAGTCCGAAATTGATGCAAGGCAAAACAAAAAAGTTGCGTTTTCGCATATGAATATGTCTCCGAGAGTTTCGCGCTCAATCCCAAGATTCATAAGCGCACCTAAAAAATCTCTGTGATTAAGGTCGTCCGCAAACTTGGAATTTAGCGGTTTTATCTGCAGACATACTATCGGGAAGGGTTCATCGTACCCGAGAAGACTTTCACTCCCGAAGCGTAAGACCTTGCGCTCACAAGCGTCGTTGCCGCCGAAAAGTGTGTACGACGCATAAGAAAGCTCTTTTTCGATTGCATAAAAATCGGATATGTCTGCAAGCGAAAGAAAGCCGGTATATGTATATACATTTTTGTGGTATGACCTTGATGCAAGGTCTTTAAATCTGTTTTGTAAAATGTTGTCGCTCATGATTACAATATAGCATAAAGTGTGATAAACTAAAAAAGAAATTAATATTAATCAAGGAGTGCACTTTAGAATTAGCATGAAAATTACCGGTATAGACGAGTACTTGTATACCTCGCAACTTAATACTATGCGTAAAACCGCCATTGATTCCGGGAATGTGAAGACAACGGACAGCGAAGCTGCGGCAAATACCGATTTTGCGTCTGCACTCAGCAGTGAAATTTCCAAATATACCGAAATGAGTACTTTGGCATCCGTACTAGATAAGAGCGTTCTTAATTCAGTGGCCGGCACCAAGGGGCTTATGGCACTGTCCGAGGAACTTCTTCAAACCGGTTCGGGGCGTGAAGTCATTGCCAATCTTGCCAAAGGTCAGCTTGACGCGATAGTATTAACGGACAATACATCAACCGATACGGCTTCACCGATTGCGAATATACTTGATTCTTACGATAACGCCGTACAGGAAACCACTAAGCTTGAAGATTTGGTTGCAAAACTTGACAATCTCACGAAAACCGTGTCCGAAAACGGTGGTAAAGAAGAATAAACAGAAGATTGTTGCCACATATGCATACATCATTTACAGATAATATTTTTTAAGGAGAAAACAAATGATTTGTCCCTATTGCGGTCAGGAAATAACAGATGGAGTTGCCAGTTGCCCGATATGTTGTGCTGTTTTGGATGAGCATGGTTTAAACGAACAGAATGTAACAGGGCAGGACGTGGCCGAAACGGATACATATGAACAGGATATAGTAGAACAGGATGCGGCCGAGCAGAATGTAATTGACGCGGACCCTTCTTTGTCTACAGATTTAAAGAACAATAACTGGGGAGTTCCCACCACCACAACATACATTAATCTGTGTGAACCGGTTAATCTGTTTAAAGCCGAGGCGGATCGGAAAGCTGCGCAGCAGAAGGTTGCGGGGCTTGCATCGACTCCCAAAAAGAAACAGTCTGTACTTGGTATTGTATCGTTCTGCATGAGCCTTACGGTTGTATTGACAATTGTTTCGCTTATTACGTCTTCCATAGATATGATAGTAATGTTTGTAACGTCAGGTAAACCTAATGCCAAAAAGCATGGTCTCGGCGTTGCGGCATTCATTATTTCACTTTTCTTTGTGGCAATTCTAATGGAATGGATATAGGAGATTATGCTTATGGAACGCATTATCACAAGTCTTTTAGAGACTGATGCATATAAGTTTTCAATGGGCCAGGCGATTTATCACCAATTCAGTGATTACAAGACCACCTGGTCTTTTAAATGCCGCAATAAAGATGTTTTCTTTACGCCCGAGATGGTAGAGGAAATAAAGCGACAGATTAAAATGTATTGTGATTTACGCTTTACGGAAGACGAGCTTGAATATTTAAATAACATTAAATGGATCAAAGGTTCATACGTGGATTTCTTAAGATTGTGGAAACCGCGCTTCGCAGATTTTTGTTTCGGAACCGATGCTGAGTGCGGCCTTACAATAGAGACAAAGGGTACGTGGCTTAATACATCGATGTACGAAATTCCCACGCTTGCCATTGTCAATGAAGTATATTTCAGGATGGCTTATAACTACGATGAATTAATCGAAAGCTTTAAAAAGCGCCTGGATGTAAAAATCAACGGGCTTGTGACCGGAGAATACGAGCTTGGCGCTTTCAGTGAGTTCGGTCTTCGCCGCAGACTTTCCGGTGAAGCACAGGATATGGCTGTAAAGGCTTTGAAAGAAGGCAAATTCAAGAGCTCAACTTTTGTGGGAACATCAAATGTTTATCTTGCCAAAAAGCATGAGATTTTAGCTGTCGGAACAATGGCTCACGAATGGATTATGTGTGTGGGCCAGGGCAATCACAAGCACAATCCGGCATACTCAAACTGGTATGCACTCGACGCGTGGGTGCGTGAATACGGCGTCTTGAACGGAACGGCACTCACGGATGCCATCACGACCGAATGCTTCCTCAATGATTTTCAACTGACGTTTGCAACGTTGTTTAGCGGCGTACGCCACGATAGCGGCGATCCTTATAAGTGGGGGGATCGCATGATTGAACACTACAGGTCTCTTTCAATCGATCCGCTTTCGAAAACGCTTCTTTTCAGTGACAGCCTCGATTTTGAGCGTGCCACAAAGATTAAACGGTACTTTGAAGGTAAGGCCAAAACCGCTTTCGGTATCGGTACGTTCATTGCCAATGATACCGATGTGCCCGCACTTAACATAGTAATGAAAACTACTGCCTGCAACGGTTGCGATGTTGCCAAAATATCCGACGTTGAGGGCAAGGGCATGTGCAAGAGTCCCGATTATGAGCACTACCTTAACCGATGCATTAAGTGGCGCATGGAGCACGAAACCGGCAATTCATTGCATGTATAAAAGCATGCATATAAGCATGCATAAGCATGAATAATATTATTACATCCATACAGTTATGACAGAACAGGCCCCTTAAGCCAAGCGTTTTTTCTGTTGCTTTTACGGAAACGTTTGATTTAAGAGGCCTGTTATTGTGTCGAAACACTGAAGAAAGCCTGAATGTTAAAACAGAAAAGCCTTCTGACTATTGTATAATACTCCTCCTCAGTTTTGAAAAAATACCACCCGGTAAAAGCCGGGTGGTATTTTTGCTTTTCGGGAAACTTCTTCGAATTTCCGGAAATAAAAAACGCTCCGCAAGGATGCGCACTCGCGCGAGCGGTAAATGTCGCTGTCGCGACTGCGCTCGGTGCGGGCGTTTCACAGGCGAAACGCTTTTTAAATTATTCGGGTAAAACAACTTCAGCGTCTGCTGAATTCTTTTTAACGGATTCAATACCGTTTAAGCAGCTTGCTTTTGCCTTGTAGCCTTCGCCCTGCGCAACGATTTCACCGTTGGAAGCTTTAAGACGGAAACGGAACTCGCCGGCCTTGTCTGTGTAAACTTCGAATTTGGGGTTCTTCTTGGCTTCAACGTTAGCAACGGTCTGATCTTCGACCTCAGCAGCTGCAGCAGCCTTGGCAACGCTCTCGGTACCTTTCTTGGCACCGTCTAATGATGCGTATACCTGTGATGTAGCGATTGTCTCGCCATTTCCGGCTTTCAATGAAAATGAAAAGCCTTTGCCTGATTCTTTAACAACAAACTTTCCCATGGGATAGACCCTCCTTTTTACATATAAAGTGATTATACCATGTCGGCTGTTAACAAACAGTTAATAATTTTAACGGGCGTAGAAAGAATTTGTGGCTTCAAAGAAAGCATTTATGTTATCCCATGAGGCTAAAGGCGGAATGTCGCAGCCCGAGGAAATTACATAGTTGGGATATACCGAACAGGCTTCAAGCTCACGGTTGACTTCTGCCTTCATGGATTCGGGAGTGCCGTTTTTGAACTGACCGGAAGGGTCAACATTGCCCATTGCAATAATGTTTGCGGGAATATGTTGCATCATGTCTTTCATTTCGATGGCATTTCCGAAATGATACATTTTAGCGCCTGTTGCAAGAATGTTGTCGATACTTTGAATGGTGAAATTACCGCAGTTGTGATATACGACCGCAAATTCGTCGGTTTGTACACTGTCAACGATTCTTTTTACGTATTCCGAAGAAAACTCTTCGCAGAGTGCGGGACTCAAAAGACCTGCAAGAGGTTCGGCAATAACAACACCGTTTGCCCCGGCGTCGCGATAGGCTTTAATGTACTCAATCAAAAACTCGGTAGCCTTGGACACGACGGTATGTACCATGTCCGGCTCGTCGTAGCAGTACACCATTGTTTCGGTAACGTCCATAAGGCGGCCGGCAAGTGAAAACGGACCGATAACGCCTGCGAAAATAGGGCGGTCCGTAATAAGTTTAACGGCCTTTTGAAGGGACTCTATGTAAAGTCCGGAGCGGGCAGTGCCCACGGCGGGAACCTTAAGCGCATCGGCGTCTTCTTCGCTTGAAATGATGGCGCCTTTGATGGCGGGAACTTCAGAATCCGTAAAAACCGCCTGCGCACCGAAACACTCTGCTTCAACGGAAAGGTCCATAAGACTTACCGAGAAGAGAGAATCGGTTGAGTCGGCAACATATTTCATGGCCTTGGCCTGCAGATCGCTTGAACTTATAAGCTCTTTGACGGTTATGCCAAGCTTGGATACTGCGGGAAAAGAAAGTATAGGCGCACCCTTTTTGCAAGGAGATGCGATAATATTTTCAATAAATTCTGACATGTTTATTTTGCTCATAGAATAACCTCTTTCAAAATGTGTATTTCTTTCGCGCTGTTTTTCACAATGATTCTTCACTTTCAAAACTCATGTATTCAATAAAGAAATCGTTGAATGATGTCTCGTTGGAAAGTGACACTTCGCGTGAAATGTTTATTATTTCGGCGGCGGCTTTACGCGCTTTTGGATCGGTCATATATTTTATGGTTCCGGATAGCGAGGAATTACCTAAAAAAGATACTTTGTCAATAAAGCACTTAGGTAGCAAACCGGTATTTACGGCCTTGGAAATGTCAAGGAATGTGCCGAGCCCTCCCGATATATAAACCTTACCGATATCGGATGTTTTGATGCCGTATGCGGCGGTCAACGCTTCGATACCGGCACGGACGGCTGCTTTGGCAAGCTGGAATTCGCGTATATCTTTCTGCGTAACATTTGTGATTTCGAGCCCGTTAAGACAGTAGTCTGTACCGCTTACAAAAGCACCCGTTTCATCGATGATTGAGCGCGCAAGCATTTCGGAAACGATGGCTATAAGGCCCGTTCCGCAATATCCGACGGCAGATTTATCACCGATAGTTGAGATGGATGCATAGCCGGGGTGAATTGTGACGTCGGTAATCGCTCCGGGTACACTGGCAATGCCGTTTGAAATGTTGCCGCCTTCAAAAGCAGGTCCGGCGGCTGTGGAAGTAACGAGAACTTTTCCGCGCGTGCCAAGAGCAAGCTCTCCGTTGGTGCCAAGGTCTATAAGCAACGAAGGTGTATCCGCACACAAAACTTCCGAATCTATCAGCCCGGCAACTATATCGGCGCCTACGTATGTGGAAATGCCGGGTAGCAGTGTTATGGGGCAGTTAAGCTCATACATTTCCAGAAACTTTGCCGCCGAATCCGTATACTCAGCTATGTCAACAGGAGTGAAGGGATATACGCCCAAAGTATTTGTGGGGAGGTTTCTTAGAAGGTGCAGCATAGTAGTGTTGCCTGCAACAACAATCTCGGAAAGAACACTGAGCGATATATTATGTAAACTGCACAACGTACGTATTCCGGTTGTCAAATCGTCGATAATGATGCGGTGAAGCTGAGCACCATTTCCATCGTTTGCTGCCTGAATGCGGGAAATCACATCGGCACCGTAAACCCGTTGCCTGTTGACAAAAGTATGCGTGCCGATAACATCACCTGATGTTATGTCAACCAACGCCATAGCTATTGTTGTGGTCCCGATGTCGATTGCAATTCCGGGGCGTGATTCTTTTTCTGCTTTATAAGAATCGGAATGCTCAACAGTAAGAACACTTATCGCAGAATCGCTGTCGCTTATCTCTATCGCACAACAACCTGCGGGGATGACTGCGCGGCAGGCCAGCCGATAGCCTTTAAGCAACGCAGAATGGTCAAACTGCATTGTGTCGGCCGGGGTTTCGGGAAAATCGCCCTCCAATATCCTGACGGCACATTTTCCGCATGTACCGCGGCCGTTGCACAGCATAGGTAAGTAGTTGCCGTGATTTATAAGAACAGAGGTAAGCGGTTCGCCCGCAACTGTCCGGTACACAACGTCACATTTAACGTTCGGTATTAAGTTTTCCGAGGTTGAAAATCCGATTATCATAGAGGTTTACCGGTTACTGTAAGGCATGTTTCTTAAGAACAGCTTCTTTGGCCGCACATGCACACGAAGCAGCATCTGTTGTGTAAATATCCGCACCGATTGAGTCGGCGTATTCCTGATTGACGGGAGCACCACCTACCATTACCAGGAATTTGTCGCGCATGCCGCATGCCTTTAAGGCTTCGATTACATTACCCATTTCGGGCATTGTGGTGGTAAGCAAAGCGGACATACATATAACATCAGCGTTTGATTCACAGGCAGTGTTTATGAAAGTGTCGGCCTCTACGTCGGTGCCCAAATCGATTACTTCGAAACCGGATCCTTTAAGCATAATTGTTACAAGATTTTTGCCTATGTCGTGAAGGTCACCTTTAACGGTGCCGACAACGGCTTTTCCGACGGGTTCGTTGCCTGCTTCGAGCATCTTGGGCTCTAAGATTGAAATGCCGGCATTCATGGCGCGGGCGGCCACCAAAACCTCCGGTACAAATACTTCATTGTTTTTAAATTTCTCGCCAATAACATTCATGGCTGCGAGCAGACCGTCGTTGAGAATATCTTTGGCATCGATGCCTTCATCGAGTGCCTGCTGTACCAGAAGCTTTACATCCTTTGACTTACCCATGGTAAGTTTTGAACCGATTTCCTGAATTAACTCTGACATAAGAAAAACCTCCTATTTCCAATTGTTTTCTACTTCTTCTTTGATGATGTCGATGAAGCGTTTGCCACGGCTTATATCATTGTGAAGCGTATATACGTCACGCTGAGTGAGCTCAAGGTGACAGCCGCGCGCGGTGGTAAGCGTGTGACGGATGCTGTCACGAACCGCATCTTCATCGAGTGTATCCCCCATGCTGAGTATTAAGGCCGAGGGCTTGCGATGGTAAATAATATTTGTACCCTTTAGGCGCTCCGCCATATATTCTTCTTTGGCCCACGGAGAAATTGAAACCTTTCGAAGATTTGTGAGCTTTGAAATGCAGTTGTCCCATATGGGGTCAACGGGTTCACAACAGCCGTAGGAGAGCATGCCGAACTGATCGGCAACTTTTTTGTAAGCAGGGAAAACAAGCTCTTCAAACATTTCGGGTGAAATGCAGTTTGTTTCCTGAGAGTCCATAAAGCCCCAAACATCTTTGGAAACCAAGGGGCGTCCTGCTTCGGCAGCGCTTTTGGGAAGCTCATTGTTGAAAGCATATGTTGCCTGCCCTACGGATTCATATTCGGTTGTGGGAAGTATCATGTTTTTGCTCTCTAACATTCTAAAGAAAGCAATGTAGTCATCGGCAAGCATGTTAATCATTGCCGAATAGTTTTCGGGACACATCTGCATGCCTACGAGCATATTTTCCATGCCCATCAGCTTAACTATCATCTGGTTTAAAACAACATACAGACAATCCATTTTCTGATATACGGGTATGATGTCACCGATAGTGTCGGTGATAAGGTCAAGCTTCTTTTGGCTGGATGCCTCATCGTACCAAAAGTATGAGTGCTTAATATCATCGAACTCTTCCTCGAGGTCTTCGATTACCGGTATAAAGTGCATGCCCTCGCCGGTTTCTGCGTTGCCGCCCTTGGCGTACGCAATGTTGAAATCGAGGTTGAAAGGCTTTAAGCCGGCGTCGTATGCCCAGCCGAATCTGTCGGGGGTTACGCGGTCATCGTCAAAGAATTCCTGGTTTAAGAAATTTTTGTTGAGCTCCTTTTCGACTTCGCGGGCAAATTCACCTTCACATTTCAGGTAAGGATAAAGAATTTCATGGTATAGACTCCAACAGTCCAACTGAATGATGGGGCGGTCACCTTTACATGCGTTATGAGTGTACCAGTAATTTTTCCTGGCGATGTTTGCGGGGGCATTTGCAAGCTCTAACTGCTTTTTGGCAAGTTCCCTAAGTATTTGTTTGTCATGATCATTAAAATAGATATCCATTATGGGCTCCTTTCAAACAATCCTAAGTATATTTTAACATTTAAACAGAAAAAAACGATTAATAAAAATGACATGTAATATAAAAAAAGTGAACAGATACATTTGCGGCCGATATACAAAAATACATTGAAAATGTGCTTAAAATGCGATAATATGCATATACGGAGCATACATAATACATACATAAATATAAAAAAGGAGTACAACATGCCCACAATCGGTCGTGCACCTCTTTTAGGGTCAACGGATTTCTTTTACACGCCGCAGCCGGCGTCTTTGAAGTATCTTCTGTATCCGGTATGCATGGGTGAATATTTTTGCGATAATAACTACTATCTTGAGCGGTCGGATTATGACAGCTTTCTTTTTATGTACGTTAAATCGGGGGAAGGATATGTAAAAACCGTAGAGGGGATACATACGTTAAGAGCCGGTGATTTTGTGTTCCTGGATTGCTACAGGCCTCACTCATATTGGACGGATACAAGCATGAATATATTGTGGCTGCATTTTGACGGAGCGCTTGCCCGGGAATATTACAACGCGTACAGGCAACATCACAAGGAAACGGTGCATATTTCCGCTGCCATTGCAAAACGGGTGCTGTCACCTTTTTTTGCAATGTACGACAGCTTTAAAAATGCTGTTATAACCGGCGACTCGTGGTACAATAAGTACATTACCGACATTTTGACATATATAGTGAATATTGAAGATCTTAAGGAAGAAAACAGTAGCGACAGCACTCTTTGCGATAAGGCGCTTTTGTTTATTCAGAATCATTACAGCGAAGATATTTCCGTAGAAGGTATTGCAAAATACCTTTCGGTTTCACCGTCGTACTTTATGAGACTGTACAAGCGCGAAATGGGTACGACACCCTATGCCAACATAAATGCGCTTAGAATCGAACAGGCCAAATACGAGCTTAAAACCACCAAGCGCACGGTATCGGAAATAGGCTTTCACTGTGGCTTTAACAGTGTAAACAGCTTTTGCATTACATTTAAAAAATGTGTCGGACTTACCCCTACCGAATATAGAAATTAGTTAATCGGTATTTTCAAATTGAGATGGAGATTGGCGGATGAATTTATTGACAATTAAAAATCTGAAAAAGATTTATACGGATAAAGTACTGCTTGATAACGTGGATTTCGGCTTGGAAGAGAGCGAAAAAGTAGGCGTTATAGGCATTAATGGTACGGGGAAATCGACCTTTTTAAAAATTATTGCAGGGATAGAGGATTACGATGGCGGTGATTACACAAAGGGAAGTAATATTGTAATCAACTATTTGCCGCAGAATCCTTCTTTTGAAGACAATATTACGATTTTAGACTACGTATTGCACACAAACAGGCATGCTCACGAAAATTTCGGTGTAGAGGGTGATGCCAAGTCAATTCTAAATCGTCTGGGGTTTGAAGATTACTCAACTTATGTAAACCAACTGTCCGGCGGGCAAAAGAAAAAAGTTGCTTTGGCCGGTGCTTTGCTGTCCGAAGCGGAAATATTAATACTTGATGAGCCCACAAATCACCTCGATCACGAAATGATTGAGTGGCTTGAACAGTGGTTAAGAGCGTACAAGGGTGCTTTAATTATGGTTACGCATGACAGATATTTTCTGGATTTGGTGTGTAACCGGATTGTGGAGCTTGATAAGGGAAAGCTTTATTCGTACAGGGAAAACTATGAAGGTTTTTTGAAACTGAAGGCTGAGCGCGAGGCAATGGCGTTTTCAACACAGGCAAAACATCAGAATATACTGCGTAAAGAAATTGCATGGATACAGCGTGGGGCGCGCGCACGTTCCACTAAACAGAAAGCGCATATTCAGCGCTACGAAGCGCTTCGCGATGAAGCTTTGATTGAAATTGACGGTACAGTGCAGCTTGATGCATTGTCGTCAAGGCTTGGCAAAAAAACAATTGAGCTTTCAAACGTCACAAAGTCGCTTGGCGGCAAACTTCTGATAAAGAATTTTACGTATACATTTTTGCGTACCGACCGTGTGGGAATACTGGGCGCCAACGGAACCGGCAAAACAACGCTTATGCGAATGATTATGGGCGAACTTTTGCCCGACAACGGCACGGTCGAAATCGGAGATACCGTGAATATCGGTTATTATGCCCAGGAAGCGGTCTCAATGGACCCCGAGCAAAAGGTAATTGATTATATCAAGGACACGGCAGAAATTATTAAAACCGAAGACGGTTACATTACTGCGGCACAGATGCTTGAAAAGTTTCTTTTTAACGGAACACTTCAGCACCAAAAAATCGGTAAGCTTTCGGGAGGCGAGAAGCGAAGACTCTATCTTGCGAAGGTCCTGATGGGGGCTCCGAATGTTTTGATACTTGACGAGCCCACAAACGATCTTGATATTTCGACTTTGTGCATTCTCGAAGATTTTCTGGATACTTTTCCGGGGATACTTATTACCGTATCACATGACAGATACTTCCTTGACAGAACCGTAAACCGTATGCTTACTTTTGAGCCGGGTGGAGAGGTCTTGCTGTTTAACGGTACATATTCGGACTACTATAATGCGAAACGTTCGGATATCGACGAATCGGATTCTTTTAATCAGACCTCCGAAACCGGAAACGGAGCCGAAAGCTACAGGCAGCAAAAGGCACAAAACAGGAAATTAAAATTTACTTACGCCGAGCAGCGTGAATATGAAACCATTGAAGCGGATATTGAGGCTTTGGAGTGCGCGGTAAAGTCTCTTGCCGCTGAAATTAACAATCCGAAAATCGCTTCGGATTTTGTGAAATTGAACGATTTGATAAAGCAAAAAGAGGCTAAAGAGAGCGAACTTGATGCTAAAATGGAACGTTTCATATATCTCGAGGATTTGGCGGAAAAAATAAATTCGGAAAGTAAAATGTGAAAACGGGGGTAGATGTAAATGCAGATGAAAGATTGTTTGTCGGATATACCAAGCTGCTATTATGAGGCTTTATGTAATGGCGGAACATTGGAAAATATTGAGTATGCGTCAAAAGAATATTATAAATCAGGCAAGCCGGTCAACAAGCGGGCATTGGTGTATCTTCCGGCAGGGTACCGGGCTTTAGGGGAAGGCTACAAAACGCTTTATGTGATGCATGGCGGAGGGGGGAATGAAAGAGAGTTTTTGTGTGGTCAAAATGACGAGCGCAGGCTTATCAATATTTTAGATCACATGATATCCCGCAAAGATGTTGAGCCGATGGTGGTAGTTGCACCGACATTTTATTATTCGGATTCGCAGAGCGCACTTCATGACATTTATGATGCGTCAACCCTCACAAAACTTTATCACTTTGAATTCAGAAATGATCTGTTGCCTTTTGTGGAAAAGAATTATAACGTTTTGCCGGGGCGCGAAAATCGTGCTTTCACAGGGTTTTCGATGGGCGCCGAAACAACCTGGGAAATGTTTTTAAACGCACTTGATCTGGTGAAATTCTTTTTTCCCTTAAGCGGGGACTGCTGGATAAGTAAGGTAAAGGGGGGCGTTGATGCACCGGTTGAAACGGTTAATGCCATGCTTAACGCTATTGCAGAGAACGGTTTTAAAGATTTGGACTATGATATTTTCGCAATGACCGGCACAAAAGACATTGCATACGAAGCGATGGAAGGTCTTGTAAGCGAGCTTAGGTCGCGTGGCTTCGGTGAAGGCAATAATGCGTTTTGCTATGTAACGTGGCCTGAAGGAGTTCATACATATGAGTTCTGCGAGCGATACTTATACAATATTCTGCCCAAGTATTTCAGGTAGGTAGTCCAAGCTGAATTTATTGTAAGGAGAAGGTGTTTTTATGAGAAAGTTTTTTGAAAGATTCGCGGCAATTTTATTGGCGGGTGCGTGCCTTGTAGGGTGCGGCAATGCTGATACGTACAGCCTTCACACTATGGCACAGGAAAATTATCTGAAGGATGATTACAAAAATTTCAAACTGTATGCGAACGGAACCGAGGAACTTGGTAAAGCTGAAACAATAACGCTTAAGGTTAAAGGCAACGCGATAATTGTGAGCGAAAAAGCAGATTGCAGCGGCGAATATGTGCCCGAGGCCTTTATTGACTGCGTGGGTCAGGGCGAATATCGCATCAGTAATCTGAAGGTCGGGACCACTTATTACTATTGCGGCGTGACCGACAATGTATACAGCAAGATTGCTTCTTTTAAAACCGATGACCGTGCACCCAGAATCATTAATGTTGACGGTGTCACGAACGTACGCGATCTCGGCGGCTGGAAGACCGGGTCGGGTACCGTTAAGCAGGGGATGATTTTTAGATCGTCTAAGTTTAACGCTAATGAATCAAAGGAGCCGATGATTACTCAAAACGGCGTGACCGCAATGGTCAACGGACTCGGAATTAAGACGGAGATTGATTTGCGAGAGAACGAAAACAACGAAAGCGGAAATATTACCGAAAGCCCTCTGGGTAACGGGGTTAATTATGTTTCCTTACCGTTTCAGTCCGGTGGCAATATTATTCTTCTTAATAAAGACAAGCTGCCGAAGCTTTTTGAAATACTCGGTAATGAAGACAATTATCCGCTTGTATTTCACTGCAGCATCGGTACGGACCGTACCGGCATGGTGGCATTTTTGATTAATGGTCTGCTGGGTGTGTCCAAAGAAGATTTATACAAAGATTTTTTGTTTTCGAATTTCGGCGATATCGGGAAACTGCGAACACCTTCAATCATTAACACTTACATGGATACGGTTGATATGTCAAAGGGTGCTACGCTTTCCGAAAAGATTGAAAATTATCTTTTGGATGCGGGGGTAAGTACCGGTGATATAGAGGCGGTTAAGGATATTATGAAGTGAGGAAAGCGAGGAGTGTCCCTTGTCCTATCTATTTGGGGACGCTTCTTTTGTCTCGAGACAAAAGAACCGTCCCCAAGACAAAGG
>JAZLHV010000022.1:0-6075 GCA_045617045.1 Lachnospiraceae bacterium | reverse complement strand
CTTAACATTTTCATTCCTCATTTGCCTTACTGTCTGTTCGGGACTGTTGCTTTGGGGGACAAAGCCGATATTTGTCAAGGCATACTTTTCTTCCCAGTCGCTCGGTAATTCGTAATCGGAAAGTTTCTTTGTATCCATTCCCGCAATGTATGTGTTTACGCTGCCGCTGAGTCCGGGATGTTCAGAAAAATATTTGACTTTTATTTCGTCAAAACTCGGATCCTGATTCGCTTCCTCATAATCAAGATTGAACCAATCCACATTATCGAGCGAAATATTATTTTCTACAATTTCGCTCCAAAGCATGGTATCTGACGATGAGCCGTAGGTGACATAAAGATACACACCGTCTTTGTCTCCGCCCGAAAGCTTTACGGGTTTATCATTAACGCGCTGATAACGGATACCGCTTGCATCAAAGGTCCGCCCGAGATTATCGGAAGAAATTCTTATATCCTTTATGGCGAAACCGGGATCATTTGTACGCCGGATGCCAAGTGCCGACACCGCATTCGAGCCGTTTGCCATGACATTTTCCGATATATCGAAATCTACCGCATACGGATATCCCATTGCCCCGAGCTTGGCGGCTGCCAATTCCATATTTCCGTCATAGGATTCGGCTTCCACTATGGCTATATCCTCGATATACTTATCGGTGTTTTGGCCATTGTTATCAAGTGAATAGGATTGGAGGCAGATACATGCCGCTTCTCCTGTTCCGTAATTCGAGAAAATGAACGGTTCTGTTGTGTCGCCATATCCCACATAGTATTCCGCCACACCCGAACCGGCATTTGAAAGTGTATCCGACCGTTCCGTATTGGGGGCGATATTGACAAAACGCACATCCGCACGGTTTGCGGTGTAACCGCTGGAGGTTGTATACATTGCATACGCTTTGTATAATGCCGCACCATTATCGTCTGTTTTTCCTGCTTCACCGTCAAAAACAGCCAAGCTTGTTTGGTTATACGACAGTTTTGTCTTGGAGTTGTAGAGCGGGAGATATAGGTTGTTTTCAAGGACACTGTCTCCCGAGTTTTGTTGAACAACCCGTGCCGACCCTACCGTATCCTTCAGCGTATCGCTATACGATACCGATACGAAATAGCAGCCGTCATCATATTCTTTCTTATCACTAAGCAGTTTTTTGTAATAAGCGCTTATACCGCTGCTGAAGCCGGTAAAGGTTTTACCGGTCAGTGTTATCGGGTTATCTATATTGACAACATCCTCTGTTCCCGCCAAAGCATTGAATACCGCAGTATTATAGGAATTGTCTTTTGCAGTACTGCCGGAAAGCTTAATGTTGGAAATATAATTTCCACGACGGCGAACATTTTCACCGTTTTTGTAATACATATAAAGATGGCATGTACCGCTGGTATCGTTTGTCGGGTTATCAACGCCGAGTCCAATATCATAACTGCTCAGCAAATTACCCGAGGCATTGTATTCATCGTAATAATAACGGTCGATCGAATGAACGGATTTCCAGCACTTTCCGATTTCCTGAACATTGTCAAGCTTCACGGGAGCTTTATCCGCAGAAAGCCGATACAAATGGGAATTGGCTTGTTTATTGTTGCTGAGATGAACAGGCGCACTCTTTGAAGATGTGCTGTAAAGCAACTCGGAAATCTTTATCGGTTCCACACCTGCGTGCGGACCGCAACCGTACAATGCTTTCGGCATAACAGCCGTATTTTGAGGCCACTGGAAACTGTTTAACTCGTTCGGTGTAGTAGAAAAATATGTATGGCTTGGGCGTATCCAACGCTGTCTGCCGTTTCCGCCCGTACCGTAGTAATTCATATCCCCCTGCGTAAACACATCACAGGCACAGTAATAATTACTGCCGACAGAAACATTTTGCGGTAAAATGCAGCTCTTAGGCTCGCCGGTAAACACCGAAATTTCGGTCAGTGCCTTCTTTGGATTTTTGGTAGTCACGAAACCTAAGTATGTTCTGTCCGCCGGGTTATTTAACAAAGAGGGTGTCAGATTAGTCGGTATCAGTTTAGCACCGTAGGAAAGCTCGGCGTATTTTTCCAATGAATATTCATTACTGTCAGCTGAGGAAAGCCAGTCTTCCGAACCGGAAAAGAAGCCAAATCCGGCAAGATAATCCGTATCGGATATCTCTGCGTTTTCGGATGAATAGCAAATATAAAAGTGTTTGTCAAAGGTTTCATAATCCTCATGGTCGTAGCAGTTGAAATCGAGCGGTACACCTGCAAAATACGATATAGGACTGTAATCTTGCTTTAGTTTTGAAATATCGGTAAGAACGGCAAACGAGCTTGTGAGTATAGGGTCACCGACAGAGGGGTCTTTTGATGTATAAATTCCATATGAAAAACTCGTTTCTTCACGGTCACCTATTTTGTCCTCACAGGTAACGGCAGGACATTTTCGTAAATTGTTTTCACCGGCATACACACAAGTGTAAAGAACCGAGCCGTAACCGATTTTTTCGGCTTCCGTACCGGTTGCCGCACGGATATCCGTAAGTGCATTTGTGGCGGTGTTGGTGGTTTTGTAGGCAATATATGTGTTATATTCGCAGTCCGGAGAAAGATTGGTTTCCGCAAAAAGCTCATATCCTTCCAAGCTGTCGAGATAGTGCGTCGCAGCCAAATCGGTTTTAGCATGAGCTATCATGATCGACTCAATATATTTTCCTTTAAGAACACCGGTATCCTCACCGGCAAGAGATTTCTCCGTATAGAAGAACATATATATTCCCGCAACGGTATCATAGTAGCAGTTGTTATTGAGGTTATATGTGTTTGAACGCAAAAACTTGCTTAAACCAACGCACTTATCGTCCGGACGAACGCTTTCTCCCTTCTTGCATGCGAAGAAGCTGTTATCGGGACCCAAGGTTATCGGAGATCCCGCATTCTCATCACGGGTATAGTATAAAGCGAGCCAACCGCGGGACTGGAATGCTTTGATATCTGCCGCTTTACCGTCGGGATCCCTTACAACATTATATTTTGCGATATTGGTGAAGTCACCGTTTTTATCCTTGGTGCTGTCAATCATAATAGTAGGGATCCTTGTATATACGGGGTCGGGCTCGGGCTTAAAATATTCTATAAGATACGCAATAAGAACCCCTATCAGTGCAACAACAACGAGAAATACACCGACGATTGCCAAATAACCGGTAACAGACATAACAACAGCACATGTTGTTGCCGCACAGATACCCATAGTGGTAAGTGCCGTCAGCCCGTCCATAAAGGCAGAGACGATCGTTACAATAAGCGTGCTGGTTGACATGAGAATAATTGCACCTGCGAGTAAACTTCCTCCTGCTATGCCGAGCTTAATGAGTGTTGTTTTCAAACTTTCCTCTTTGGTTATTTCATTAGAATTAAGCTTTTCGTACTTTTCCGCCTCAATGTTTGCCGCTACAGCTTCATTTGTTATGGCAACATATTGACCTTCTTCGATAAGGTCTTTTTGGGAGCCCCACCAAACACTGAGGGTTTTGGAACCGTAGACCGTTTCTATTTCCAAACGGTATTTATCGAGGGACATCATTGTACCGGCAAACTCATTTTCCGTCATAATGCTATTGATTAAAAATCCGAGCATATTGCAGGACTTGATAGAATACAAGCTCGAGGCATCCAATGCCTTGACCACGGGATAAATCGCCGTTCTTTCATTTTCTTCGCTCAAATGTCCGTCTACCGCGTTGATGAGATAATCAAGAAGTGTCCCGTTATCCGAAAGCTTATACTGTGCAAAAGCATCATTAATTCCCACATGAAATAAATAAGGGACATTATCGACTTCTGCTTGATTATTGACGGAATCCGTAATGAGCTTTTCCGCCTCATCTTCGGTCATTTCCAGCCCGTCAAGAACAATCTTATTACCGTTTTTGCGGTATTCTTCCATGCCCTCTTTATATTGAGTGGCATAGATTTTCATCAAGGCGATAAATGCATCAATATCACTTATATACGGTGCCATTGCTGTTTTTGAAGTCGGGGATTTCTTTTCCGCTTCAATAAGATTTACTGCTTTTTCTGCCCATGGAATATCATATTCTGCATCAAAGGTGAAGCCCTGCGGTACACGGTGCTGATAATCGGAAGCACATACCTCCAATACATCATGGAACAAATTATTGCTGCAGTATTCCGGCAAACACGAGTAAAACAGGGCAAGCATTCTGTCGGATCCTTTTGTTAAAAGATCATAAGCATTTAAGCCGGATGTTCCGAGTCCCAAAGCGGTTGAAATCGCACCGCCGCTTTTTTCGATTGTTACACTCTTTAAGTAATTTTGGGCAGTTTCGGTTAAGCTTCCCTCGTTCATAACACGCTTGAACGCCATAACCTGTGCACCGTAATCTGCCAAAAGTTCGGCAAAGAATTCGGAATCGTCTGTTTTATTTACATCGGCAAAATTTTCATCACTACACATTTTCTCTGCCGCATTTACAATCCAATCGTTGTCGGCTTTAAGCTCTTTGTAGCTTACAACGGCGTTATGTGAAGTATACTCAGATACAATGGCTCCGTCTGCATTTTTTCCGCCGTCTGCTTTTGTTGTTTGCAATGATGTCTCACTGATGCCGAGGGCGAGCTGTGAATTGACAACATTAAGCACCAGACTGTTGAGTACCAAAATAAGCTCTTTATAGTCTTGTTTCGTTCTGTTTCCATCAAGAAGATAATCGCCGAGTTTGGGTCCTGTTGTATCATTTACAGATGCAGGCACATAGAAAAGGTCAAGATATGCCTTTGCAACCTTTGCGGGCTCATAACCGAGCGAAAGATTTTCCTTCAGCTTGGCACAGGAAGCCATCATACCGTTTACCAAATCGTTAACACCCGGCAACTTTTCCTCTGATGCTTTAAGGTAATCGTAAACCTGATAGCCACCCTCCTGATCCATTACATTAAGGTCGGTTATGGCTTTGCTTCTGTCGGTTGTGATCTTATAGCCCAAGTATGTATATTTTTTGGGCACTTTTCTTATAGTTCTGACATTACCTTCAGTGCCCTCGTTTAAATCGCAGTCATAAACAAGATAGCCCTTATCGTGCAGTGCCTTCTTTGCCTCTGCCGCAGTATCGCCGTTGGCAATCATAACATCGCTGACATAAAGCACGGTGTTGCCGACATAATTGCCGATGGTTTTGTCTTTCAGTTCTTTTTCAAGTGTTTCAGCCGATGTGTTTGTGAGATGTTCCTCTGCATCGGAAAAAGCAAAAGCCTGCATCGGCGTAAGAATGGCCATTACAACAGCAAGAACTACAGCCAAAACGGTTTTGAACTTAATCCTCATTCTTTTGTACCTCCGATTCTTTGGCAAGCCGCCGTTTCTTTCTGGCGAATATAAGCAGTATGGGTAAGAATGTCATAGTCGGCATCAGTATGCCGTAGAAACGATACTCCGACTGAATCAGCAAATTAAAGCAGGCATGATACATAGTGGCAAGAATAAGCAGTCCGTAGGTGCCGGTAAGGGCGAGTTTTCTGCGGACACGCACATAACTTAAACCGTAGCCGACCATCAGTGTACTGATCCCGTGCATAAGTCCTGCACCGAAACCACGGATGATTGCCCATGAAAGAGTGACCGAATCAATATTGGATGCCAGGATATAGGCGTTTTCCAAAATTGAAAAACCGATACCCAGTATCATAGCACAATTTAACAGGTGTTCTTTTGCCGGCTTAAACATAAACACAAAAATCATTATGGGAATTGCCTTGAGTACTTCTTCAACCACCGGAGTGACAATATATGTGAGCTGCATCCGTGTAAGATTGCCGCTGATGCTCTCGGCAAAGCCGTTGATGTAGGAAGCAAACAAACAAACAAAAATGCCGATTATCATAAACAGTAAGGTTATCTTCGATTCACCTTTCACGAGGAAAAGTGACATAACCATTGGGATGAAAAAGCACACGAACAAAATCAAAATCAGCTCAACCATCTTTTTCTCCCCCAATCTGCAAGAAATACTTCGGCAGCAATGCAAATTGAATACACGCCAAAGGCAATATTCATACCAAGTTCGTTATTGCTGATATTAAA
>JAZLHV010000021.1:0-122203 GCA_045617045.1 Lachnospiraceae bacterium | reverse complement strand
ATTGAATGTTTCCCGAAAGTAATCACCCCTTGTAAGACCTGAAGCTTTTATCCTTGCTTGTATGATTCTTCTTTCTTCGGGGGTTACACGAAATCCGATAGTATATTCTCGTTCCCTGTGATAACTTTTTCCTTCACTCATAAGCTCTCCTTATATTTTTCATTCAGCTTGTTTGCAATAGCGGTTCTTGTTTCCGGATACAAATGCGAATATGTATCAATTGTTGTTTCAATCTTCTCATGTCCTAATCGATCGGATATTTCTACCGGAGAAAACCCGAGGGAAACCAGAAGGCTTGCATGGCTATGCCTCAAATCATGAATTCGTATCTTTTTTACTCCGGATTCCTTACACCCTCTTTTCATTTCATTTTCAAGAAAGTGTTTCGTGAATGGAAATATTCTTCCTTCACTATCAGGATTATAGATACTATCAAGGTAATCATTGATATCATCAGCCAGAAAATCCGGAATACTAATATCCCTTATTGACCTTGGCGTCTTTGGTTCAGTAATTACATCCTTGCGATTCAGTCTCTGATATGATTTATTAATGTGAATTACGTTATTTTCCAAATCAATGTCCATAGGAGTAAGTGCCAATAGCTCACCAACTCTTACACCTGTCCAATACATAATCATGAATGCCAGATAAGATTCTCTTTTATCAATTATGGCTTCAATAAAGGTATTGAACTCTTCCTTTGTCCAATAAAGCATCTCATCCGCTTTTCCTTTCCCCATTGATCCGGCTTTTCTACAAGGATTAGCCGCCAGGTCATAGTATCTTACCGCATAATTGAATATCGCCGTGAGCTGGTTATTGATTGTTTTCAGGTACGTTTGCGAATATCCCTGACTCATTAATTCATTCTGCCATCTGCGAATATCTGCTGCGGTAATCTTGTTGACACTCTTTTCACCAAAATATGGAATTATTTTCAAATCAATAATGTATTTTTTGGTCGTCATAGTATGTTCTCTTAATCGACTACCCATATCTTTAAGATAGATTTCAATAAAATCCTTGAACTTCATTGTGAAATCACAGCTTTGATTCAAAAGAAAACCTCTTAGCCATTCTTCCGCTTCCCTCTTTGTATCAAAACCTCGCTTCATGGTTTTAATGCGCTTACCCTGCCAATTTGTATACCGATACTGGATAAGCCATTTACCGGTCTTTGGATCTTTTTCTGCTTTCATTTGACCTCCTTATGCTCCAAATCCATAACATCTTTTTTCGAAATATCTGATTGGAACCTTACCGGCTACTGTAAGAAATCCATTCTCTTTAAGTTCATCATTAAGTCTTTTGATAATCTTGTAAGAATGACCAACAGATACTCCAAGCATCTTTGCAACGTCTTCTGCGTTGTAATAAATTTTCTTTGCTTCCGTCATATTATTCCTCCTTTATCGTCCTGTAGCATCTCCGCTACATTTGCATTATAGTGTAGCGTCATTGCTACGTCAAGTATTTTTTAAAATTTTTGTAGCGTTTTGACTACAGTGGTGGTAAGATACTGTTTGTAAGGTATTTTGACTACATATTTAATGGAGAAAGAATATGACTATTGGAGACAGAATTAAAAAGATACGTGAGCATTTTGAGATTACATCAAATGAATTTGCAGAATTGACCGGAATCCATCCTGTTACTATTCGAAAATATGAAACTAACAAAATGCAGCCAAGTAAGGAGCATATAGACAAGATGTGTGAATCCCTTCGACTTCCAAGGATGATCTTTGAGGGAATTCCCGAACAGTATACCGATCTTCACTTCCGAGGTGATTTATATCAGGTTGTTCTTTCACTTATGGCCAGCGGAATATTATCTTTGAGCACTGAATATAGTGAGAAAGGCAATATTTATACCAAGCCTTCAGAAGAATTAGCGGATTTGATAGATTTCACAGTTGATGGCAATTCTATACCGCTTGACAAGATAAAAATTGAATTCAAGCCCAACAATTCGCTTCTTCAGCCTTATAACAATGATTTCTTATCATATATAGGATTTTTAAAAGCGATTGATAAGGCTCAAAACACAAAACGCTGGACCAGTAAGGGCGAAAGTAGAGAAGAATATATAGCACGGATGAATGGCCATCTCGAAGAAGAAGCTCTCAAGCTCATGCTGAAGGATCATTCATGGCACCAGTATATGAAAAGTGGCAGTTCTTATGAAGAGAGCATCAGCGAATTGAACCGTGTACTTGAAAACGGTGGAGATTTCTATGACTATGTAGATAATATGGATGCTCCCGAAAAGATTAAAAAGAAATATGTGCTGGCTTACGAGAAAGAAAAAGCAAAAGAAGTACTTGGTCTTCCAAGACTGATGCCGGGATTCAATCCCAAGACCTCTGACATGGACGAAGTATACGAATGGCATCTCAAACAAGATGAAGTCATCAAGAAATACATCCTCTCTCATCCTGATGATTTTAGAACAAAAAATGAAGCAGATTTTGATGAATAAAATCCTTGAAAAAATATGAAATAAAACTTTTTGTACTCATTTTGTACTCAAAAAGGGCATAAAAATACCGAGAACCCAGTAAATAAAGGGCTCTCGGTTTAACTTTTTCTATTCCCACTCTATCGTTGCGACGGGTTTTTCGGAGATGTCCCAAAGGACACGGTTGATGCCGGGGATTTTTACGATTTCATCGCGCATTTTGCATAATACGTCGAAGGGAATCTCAGGCACGGTTACGCGAACCGCATCGGTTGTATTGACAGCACGAATTACGCATGCCCAACCCATATAGCGCTCACCTTTGCCGTCAACATACTTAATACCGGTTGACTTCATGTCGGGGATTGCGCAGAAATACTGCCAGGGTGTGTTAGGAAGCTTTCCGATTTCTTCACGGACAATTGCATCAGCTTCGCGAAGAGCTTCAAGTCTGTCGCGTGTTATGGCACCTACGCAACGAACTCCGAGGCCGGGACCGGGGAAAGGCTGACGGTAAACCATATTGTCGGGAAGGCCCAAAAGCTTGCCGACTATACGTACTTCGTCTTTATATAAAAACTTAACGGGCTCTACAAGTTCAAACTGGAGGCCTTCAGGTAAACCACCTACGTTGTGGTGTGCCTTAACGCCATCGGATTCCAAAATGTCAGGATATATTGTACCCTGTGCCAAAAACTCGATACCCTCAAGCTTAGCTGCTTCTTCGGCAAAAACATTAATAAATTCAGCACCGATAATTTTACGCTTTGTTTCGGGATCGGAAACATTTGCAAGTTTGTCAAGGAAACGGTCTACCGCATCAACGTATATCAGATTTGCATCCATCTGATTTCTGAAAACTTCAACAACCTGTTCAGGTTCACCTTTACGTAACAAGCCATGATTAACATGAACGCACACAAGCTGCTTGCCGATTGCCTTGATCAATAAAGCAGCAACAACCGATGAATCTACGCCGCCGGAAAGTGCCAGCAATACTTTTTTGTTACCTACCTGCGCGCGAATGGCTTCAATCTGCTCGTCAATGAATGCCTGCGCAAGTTTATCGTTTGTAATTCTTTCAAGTGATTCAGGTCTTAATTCACTCATTAATGTTTCCTCCTAAATATATTAAAAGATTATTATTACCAACACATAAAACATCACTCTGAAAGAAGCAATCCTTCTTCCAAAAGTTCATACTTAAATCCATTTATTTCAAAAATATTTACGTATAGATTCCCCTGCCACTTTCCTATCCAGAAATCCTTAAGTTCTCGGTGGCAAAGTGTCATAAACAACGCCTTATTCATTGCTCCGTGTCCTGAAATCATCACCGTGGCATCGGGCTTTTCAAGTGACATGGGCACCAGAACGCTTTCTATAAAATCCTTTGTGCGGGCAATTCCGCTTTCGAAGCTTTCAGCGCCTTCGCACGGAACATACTCGGGTGGATTATCAAAAAACAAATGGCACCCGGGCGTTCTTTTTTCAACTGTGACTCCTTCATCAATGCCAAAAGAAAACTCTGTAAGCCTCTTATCAACAATGACAGGAATATCGCGATCCAGTCGAAGTATTTGGGCAGTTTCATAAGCCCTTTGCAGCGGGCTCGTGTATATCACATCAAATTTAACGTCCGCAAGGTTCTGAGCTGTTTTGCGGGCAAGTTCCCTTCCGATATCGTTAAGCGGTATATCGGTTGCCCCTTGCAGTTTGTGAGCAAGATTCCAATCCGTTGTACCATGTCTTAATAAATATAATTTCATTACCTTTCCTCTCGGAAATACGAAAGCCCCAACGACTGAGGCGGTTGGTTCTCACGCTTATTGCGCATACTTGTAAGTACTAACACAACAAGTGTTACCACATATGGAATCATTTTGTAAAGTTCTTTTAATTCCATATGCTCCATTCCGGTCGGAATGTAAAGATAAAGAATATATAAACCACCAAATAAAATGGATGCGAGCACACCGATATCCGGCCTCCAGATAGTGAAAATAACCAGCGCTATTGCAAGCCATCCACGGTCACCGAATGCATCGTTGCTCCAAACTCCGCATGCATAGTCCATTACGTAATACAACCCGCCCAAGCCGGCAACCATACATCCCAAGCATGTGGCAACATATTTGTAACGTGTTACATTAATACCCGCAGCATCTGCGGTATAAGGGCTCTCTCCGACGGCGCGAAGGTGAAGCCCCACACGTGTATGTCTGATAATGTATGCCGCTGCAAATGCAATCAAAATTGCAAGGTAAGCCAAAAAGCCGTACGACAAAAATACTTTGCCAAACCAGCCGCATTTATCGGCAAAAGGAAGTGCTTTACTGAAATACAGGCTTGTCTTTGAGAGAGCAATTGACGGAACATCGAGCCCGGAAATTTTAATAAGTGAGCCGCCGAAAAAGTTACCGAAGCCAACGCCGAAAGTTGTCATCGCAAGACCTGTTACATTTTGATTGGCACGCAATGTTACCGTTAAAAAGCAATACAACAAGCCCATAAGCAAAGAACCTACCAGACAGCACAGCATCGGTATACCTATCATAAGTAATGCCGATTCCGTTGCGGATCCGCTTTTAACTGCCTGCTCGTAATAAAACGACCCTATTACACCGCTGATTGCACCTACATACATTACACCGGGAATACCAAGATTTAAGTTACCGGATTTCTGAGTAATAATTTCACCGGTACTGCCACACAAAAGAGGAATACCCTGCCCAACCGCACGTGGAATAAACGCTACCAAATCAAACATTACGCTTCCTCCTTTACATTCTTTTTAAAGTTAATCTTGAACGAAATAAAGAATTCGCATCCAATAATGAAGAACAAAATTATACCGGTTAAAATATCCGAAAACGACTGATTTAAGCCAAATACCATTGATATTTCACTCGCACCTCTGTCCAAAAACACAATCAGGAAGCTTGCAAAAATCATAGTAATAGGATTGAACTTGGCAAGCCACGAAACCATAACTGCTGTAAAACCTCGGCCATCCGAAATTGTTGTTGTAACGGTGTGGTTAATGCCACCTACCAAAAGAAGTCCTGCAAGTCCGCAAACAGCTCCCGATAAAAGCATCGTACGAATAATAACCTTCTTAACTTTCATACCTACATATCTTGCGGTATTTTCGCTTTCGCCAACAACCGTTATCTCATATCCGTGCTTGCTGTAATATAGATATATATACATTCCCACGGTCACCAAAAGAGCCACGAGAATCGTGAGAATATACTTATTTCCAAGCTGAGGCAGCCATCCGATATTCGTATTCTGGTTAATGATACCGATTTTTCCCGAGCCTTTCGGGACTTCCCACACAACCGTAAAAAATGCCACAAGCTGAGTGGCAATATAGTTCATCATCAATGTAGAAAGCGTTTCATTCGTGTTCCACTTCGCTTTAAACAATGCAGGAATCAGTCCCCATACGGCACCGGCTGCAAGGCTTGAAATAACCATAAACACAATCAATAAAGCATTCGGAACTTTATCTGCCATGCATATCATACACGCTGCAGATGCCAAAGCCCCGATAAGAACCTGACCTTCGCCACCGATATTCCAGAACTTCATCTTGAACGCAGGTGTGAGTGCCAGTGAAATTATCAAAAGGATGGATACATCCTGAAGGGTTATCCATATTTTACGCGGCGATCCGAATACGCCCTTAACGATGGTTGCATATACCTGCAAAGGATTATCCCCTGTCAAAACGGTTGTAATAAGAGCACATACAATGAGAGCACATACAATGGCGATACCGCGAATAATCCATGCTTTGTATGTCGGAATATTGTCACGCTTAACTATGTGAAATAACGGTTCACGTACTTTTTCTTCCATCAGTCCTCAGTACCTCCTATCCGCGTCATCAGCATACCTACTGTGTTCTTGTCAGTAGTGCGTCCGTCCACAATTCCACTTACCTTACCACCGCACAACACCAAAATCTTATCGGATATTTCCAAAAGGACATCCAAATCCTCGCCTACAAAAATTACTGCCACTCCGGCTTTCTTTTGCTGATTTATCAAATCATAAATTGTATACGATGAATTGATATCGAGTCCTCTGACGGCATAGGCAGTCAAAAGAACCGTTGGCGCAGAGGCAATCTCACGTCCCACCAAAACTTTCTGTACATTACCGCCCGACAAACGTCTTACAGGAGTTGAAATGCTCGGTGTAACTACCTCCAAATCCTTTACGACATCCTTTGCGAGGTTTTCGGGTGCTTTACGGTCCGTAAACATAGTACGACCGCGTCTGAAAGAGCGCAGCATCATATTGTCTGTCAAATCCATATTGCCCACAAGGCCCATTCCCAATCGGTCTTCGGGCACAAAAGAAAGCGTTACACCCATCTCGGCAATTTTTAAAGGATTCTTACCCAAAAGTTCTTCGCTCGTACCATCATCTTCGATATACGAAATATTACCGGCTTCGGCAGGCTGAAGTCCTGCGATAGCCTCTAAAAGTTCCTTTTGCCCGCAACCGGAAATACCCGCAATACCAAGTATTTCACCGCTGTTAGCCGTAAAGGATACATTGTCAAGTTTAACTATTCCCTCCATATTGCGAACCGTTAAGCCATCAACCTTTATTCTGGGTTTGGGATTAACAGGATCGGGACGTTCTATATTAAGCGTTACGGAATGACCTACCATCATATCGGTCATTTCCTGCGCATTTGTGTCGCGTGTAATCATATCGCCCACATATTCACCATGTCTCAAAACAGCGACACGGTCCGAAAGACTTTCAACCTCATGCATTTTGTGGGTAATAATAACAATTGCCTTACCATCATCACGCATGTTGCGTAGCACGGCAAAAAGTTTTTCGGTTTCCTGGGGAGTCAGCACTGCCGTGGGCTCATCAAGTATCAATATGTCAGCCCCTCGAAACAGTACCTTTACTATTTCAACCGTCTGCTTTTCGGAAACAGACATGTCATATATTTTCTGGTCGGGATCTACGTCAAAACCGTATCTGTCACAAATCTCGCGGATTTTTGCAGAAGCTTCTTTTAAATTCAGGCGCCCCTTCATACCCAGAATAATGTTCTCAGCAGCGGTCAATACATCCACCAGTTTAAAATGCTGGTGAACCATACCTATGCCAAGTGAAAATGCATCTTTGGGGGAGCGGATAACTTCCTCATGACCATTTATGAAAATCTGCCCGTCATCAGGGAAATATATGCCCGAAAGCATATTCATAAGCGTTGTTTTTCCGCTTCCGTTTTCGCCTAAAAGAGCAAGAATCTCACCTTTGTAAATATCAAGATTAACCTTGTTGTTCGCAACTACCTTGCCAAAGGTTTTTGTGACGTTTTTCATGGAAACTGCAGCTATCTTTTTTTCCACAATTAATCTCCTGTAATCTGAAAAAAGAAAAGAAAGGGCGGCAGGAATTGCCACCCTTTATTAATTTACCATTTTGTGGGGCTTTAAGAAAGCCCCACGCATATGCATAACTTAGAACTGTGTATCAAGTAATGTAATACCATCGATTGTAACATCGAAGTAAGGAGCTGAACGGAAACCGTCAGCGGATTCATTGAAGAAGCCGTTTAAAATAACTTCATGATCGGGAGTATAGTTAACATCTGTATCAACGTCTGCCATGTAAGATGTAAGTGCAACATCCTTTACTGTAAATGTTGATGTATCAAATACATGAAGAACACCTGCTGTCATCTGAGCCTTAGCAGCATCGATAGCTTCCTGAGTACCTGCTGCAGCAGCAGCACCTACTGCGGTAAGCTTTACGGAACCGGTATTAATTGTACCCGTCCAGTCAGCAGCGATTTCGGTACCGTTCTTTGCAGCGGTAATAGCATATTCAAAGTAAGGAGCCCAGTCGATTCTGGATGAAACAATAAATGTGTTGGGAGCTACGCTTTCGGTAGAACCGTTGTAAGAAACATTGGGAACACCTGCGGTTTCGCAAGCTGTGGGAGCACCCATTGAATCAGCATGCTGGCTTATAAGCTTACAACCGTTTGCAATAAGTTTCTGAGCGCCTTCTTTTTCAGCTGTCTCATCGTACCATGAACCTGTAAATGTAACTTCCATTGTAGCCGAAGGGCATACGGAGCGAACTCCAAGGAAGAATGATGTATAACCGGAAATAACTTCTGCGTATGTGAATGCACCTACGTAACCAACCTTGCACTGATCTGCGGTAATTGTGCCTGCAGCAACCATTTCGTTAAGCTTCATACCAGCAGCGATACCTGCAAGATATCTGCCTTCGTAGATAGCTGCGAATGCGTTATGGTAGTTGGATAAACCTTCTGTATGTGCCTTGGTACCTGTAGAGTGGCAGAACTGAACGTTGGGATATTCTTTTGCTGCCTCAATCATGAAATCTTCATGACCGAATGAATCGGCAAAAATAATGTCACAGCCGTCGTCTACGAGCTCGCATGCTGCATTGTAGCATTCCTGACCTTCGGGAACGTTTGTCTTTAAAACGTACTCAACGCCAAGCTTATCGCAAGCTTCCTTGGCTGCATTAATGAAGTTTAAATCGTAGGTAGAGTTCTCATCATGTAAGAAAATGAAACCTGCCTTGAAATCTGAAGTCTTCTTTGCGCCATCGCCGCATGCGGTAAGTGAAAGGACCATAAGTAAAGATAATAATAAAGCTACTACTTTTTTCATGTCTTCTCCTTTTCATGAAAGTGTAATGTGAAAGTGTAATGTTTTTGTGCAAAATAATCATTTTCAAATTCGGGAAAATTTACTTTCCCGCCCCACACTCCATCGTAAAAACGATTTTGTGCAAAAAGAAAAGGCTTAAGGATTGAAGTCCTTAAACCTTGCGAAAAACAAAAACACGGTCCCATCGGACCGATTCTTATTTTTCGATAGTCCGGATATTTACGGCATCCGGGTAGAAACTTCAAAACCATATCTTTTGAGATATATCGAAAATAATTATCTTTACATTAATTAGGATAACAACAAAGAGCCGAAAACTCAATAATACAAATTGATAATTTTCGGCTCTTTTTTATTGGGCATTTTGTTAATTTTGTGTTAATGCCGGTCAAGATTGTTTTGTTATGTAAATCATTAAGTCCTTACGCCGCCTACTGCGCTCTGAACTCTATCTTTCCGGTTGACGCATCCATGCTTTCAACAATCGCAAGCGATTCAAGCTGATATCCTAAGTTTCGGATAATCTGTCCGCCGGGCTGAAAGCCCTTTTCAACGGCAATTCCGATTCCCTCTACTGTAGCGCCTGCCTGCTTGCAAATCTGAATAAGTCCCTGAAGTGCACAACCGTTTGCCAAAAAATCGTCAATGATTAAAACATGATCGTCCGGAGTTAAAAATTTCTTGGAAACAATTACATTGTTAACATTCTTGTGTGTAAAAGATTCAACCTCGGCGCGGTACATTTCGCCGTCAAGGTTTATGCTTTTTGCCTTTTTGGCAAAAACAACCGGTGCATTGTTAAAGTGCAATGCCACAATACTTGCGATACCGATTCCCGACGCTTCAATCGTAAGAATCTTGTTAATCGGCTTACCGGCAAAACGTTTTGCATATTCTTTTCCCATCTCGTTAAAAAGCGAAACATCCATCTGGTGATTTAAGAAACTGTCAACTTTTAAAACATTTCCTTCTTTTACCACACCGCTCTTTAAAATTCTCTCTTCCAGTGCATTCATGCTTAATCCTCCGCTTAATTAAGTGCTGTGCCAAAGTACATTTCGATAACCATCTTGTATCCTAACTCATAACTGGGCTTAGGTAAACTCTCTCCGGTTAAATCCTTGTACATACCCATGATATCTATACCATATCTGTCCTTTACGGCATCACTGACATAACCTGCAATCGCACCTGTTGGATTCTTAACTGCCTCGATGGCATCTCTGAATCCGATTATACACTTATACGAATAACCCATCAGCGCGAATGCATTAGCCATTATATCCTCATATTCGTCAAATTCAAGAGCGTAAGCGGAAACAGCAAAATGACTCATGGTTACACCGACAAGTCCGCCGATTGCAAATTCAAGCATTTCCTTGGGTGAAAGGCCAAAGCAATAGCTTGCCATTGCGCTTCGTTCACCTGTATCAAATACCGAAATCGTCTCCATCGTCTCGGTATCTATCTCGAGCCATACCAGATGCTCTTCACCGTTTACGGTTGACTTGGCTGTCGGAATCACAAATGCGGTCCGGTAATCTGCGTTTCTCAAACGTTCAACCAGATACTTGGGATACTCATTCTGTTCAAAGTAATCTGCGAATGTTTCCCGCTGGTCGCAGTCGATTGATATAATGCCGGCATCTTCAGGAAGCGCTGCCCAGTACTGTACATAGCCTGCGCCCTGACCATCGGGCAGGAAATACCCTTCTGACGTACACAAAATGGTACCTGTAGCGGCATTGTAAGCCCGCCATGTATCCTCCTTGTTAAATTCCTCATTCTGATAATGAGCAAACACATTGGAAGTATAGTTCATTACATCAGTGGAAGCGATGGCATCATTTCCGTCTCCACGCAATGTTACCATGAAGGCTGCCATATTATCTATACGTTTGATACCTGCGTTAAGCTTAACCTCTGATTCCCTGTCTGTATCGGCCAGAGCCTTTACAAAACGGGCACACGAAGCGTGTGTAAACCATCTTGCAATACCGTAATCGGTAAGGCCGGATTCTGTCTTGGCATCGTTAGCCTTCTTTACTGCCTTTTCAAAAGCTTCGGAAGCTTCAGCCGTAAGCTCGGGTGTATTAATTGCAAGTGTCTTGAATATATAAAGAAGGTCGGTGCCCTCTTCAAAGAGCATTGTGTGTGTAAGGTCACCGTCAACGTATATGTCAATTCTGTCGAGGCGGTACTGTGAAGTATCAATCCAGTTATCACCCCTCTTGTAAAGACCTGCAGGTGTATCGGCTACGGCTGTAACCAAATCGTGTACACCGTCATCACTCTTTCCAAGGGAAACAAAGCTGATATCAACAAGGTCCTTACTGCATTCCGTAAGGTCTACAACCTCATCCAACAATGTTACTGTTTCATATGGATTGTCACCGATTTCACCACCGGCTAAAATGGAGCCCATATCCGCAGCCATTGCAGCCTGTAAGCCTGCAAGTGCATTCTCGGTAAGGTGTCCGGAAACAGTTACCTCAAGACGCGCCATCATATGCTGGGGCTCATCAACATCTCTTGTTGAGTCAAGACTTCCAAGTCCCATTATGTTCTCAATTTCAGTTCTGAAAGCGGGAACATAAACATGTGCCTTACCGGTCTCGTCCTTGTATTTTAAAGCAAGAATATAATCAGGTGCTTCAAATTCAGCATTTGCAAGACGTTTTAAGTTATCCAAACCTGCATCCGAAAGAACATATGCGCTGACACTCGGGTCATAGCCTAATTTTCTTAAGCAATACAATGCAAGCTCGGTCATGTCATTATCCGTACCATAGCCTTGCGAAATAACTGCTTCGGGAGCTTTGCAGGTCGTATTAGTGATTTCAAGGTTCGGCATCCAGGTAAGTGAAGCCATCAGTTTGTTAAAGTCTTCCATGCTGTTTACTTTTTCGAGTGCTTCGGAACCGTAAACAGTTAAGTAAGGAACCTTTATGTGATTGCCGACGATTTCTTCGTCGCTTAAGCCAACGGTCTCAACATCCTCGCCCGGATGAGTTGCACGGTACGCTTCAACAGCTGCCTCAACCTTTTGTGCAAGTTCTTTATCAAAAGAATCATCTGTTGCAATCTCAACTGTAGTCGCCAAAAGGTTCTTATCCGAGAAATCCGAATCAGAAACCACTACATCAAGGTCTTCCAAAAATGCGCTCTTTAAGTGCCATTCATGGCCGTTATCGCCCGGTACATCAAATACCAGAATGCCTCGGCGTGACTGGCCTTCGTAAACGCCCCAGTCAGAGCCGTTTGCGTAGGAAACGCCAAATACAAGCTCTGAAGTATCATCCTTGTCGGGATAAACCATCCCCTGCTCACCAAGCATATCCGACATGTCGCCAAAAGAACCAAGGCCCTTTCTTGACACAGCATCGATTATTGTCTTGTTTCCTTCGGTATGTGTAGCCGAAACATCCTCAGTTTCACGTTCAAGGTAGAACAGCTCGTCTATACCACCTGTTCCCAAAGCTTCTTCATCAGCCTTATCCGTAATGGTAAAGTCAAGGATTACCTCGTCCTTCCACTCAGCGTTTTCGTAAGCAATCTCATTAACCGTAAATGTAAAGTACTCGTTCTCGTAAGTTGTCGTACCCTTTGCGCCGGAATAAGCATTTCCGCTTACGATTGGAAGCTTAAAGGAACCGTCTGCAACTTCGCCTACGATATTAGCCTTGGTGCTCTTAAATGCATCGCCGATGATGTAAGGCATTCTGACTGTATCCGTCGATGCGGGTGCAAGCATTGTTTTACCGTTAAATCCAAGAGGAATGTTGTTAACAATGTTGCTCATGGGAACCCAGAACACACCATTGTTGGTTTCAATTTCGTAGTAGAAACGTTCCTGAGGTTTTATATTAAGCAGTGCCTGAACATTGCTCTTAAATGCCATTTCAACAGTTCTGAAGCTGCTTGCCTTGTAAGCATCATCTTCACCGTATTCATATTTTTCGCTTCGTACGCCCTGGATTTCTTTTTCATCTACCATTGCGGTTAATGTAAGTGAGAAAGAATCACATACATTAAGGGGTGCTTCTGTAGGAAGCGATTCCATGTTCTGTAAAGCATCGGGCATTGAACCTACAATCGGTATTTCGATATGTCCGTTAGTAGTATCGTAGCAGTGGAAAGAAAGCTGCTCCATATCTTCACTCGAATAGGGCGACCTTTCAACCAGGAATATAACGACGCCTTCCTTGGGGCTGCTTTCATACTGAGTTTCAATTTCATCCAGAAACAACTCACTCTGTCCCGGAGTTACCAAAGGCTTTTCGGCAAGATATGTTGCCTCGCTTGCAGGCATCATTTTGCCATTGTTGTACGATACATAGAAATGCTTAAAGATACTGGGAATTGAGTAACCTGTTTCCTTGGTAGTCTGATCGGCGCGTTTAAAACGTGCACTGAAGTTAAGTGCCAGGAAATAGTAGTTACTAGACTCAAGTCCTTTAAATCTGTCGCAAAGATATGCATCTTTAATTTCAAATTCCGCAAAAGAATTGCTCTTTACAAGTCCATCATAGGTCTGATGCCACAAAATTCTGGTATCGTCCTTGGCATCACCGCCGTAAAGCAGCTGTGAGCCGTCTTCGCTGTATACAAAGTAATCACCTGCATATTCAGCCTTAACAACACCGGGATCGACCGTCTTACCCTTTTGGGTCTTTATTGTCATCTCCTTAACTTCTGTCTGAGCCGAATAATTCATGCGGCTGCCGTCATCAGTCTTGCAGTCAAGGCTTATCATTAAGTTCACGTTTTCGGCTACAGTCTTCTGTTCGCCGACTTTTTGAAGCAGTTCATTAAGTTTGGCGGAAATTTCGTTGACATCGCTGGTGATGATGTAATCGCCACCGGCAAGCTCTGCTGCCGATGCAAACACGAAATCATACTGTGCTGCGTACTCTTCACTTCCAAGACCTGCAAAAAGAACGCGAATGCCGGAATCCTTAAGTGCTGCCAAAGCCTTCTCAAACAACAACTGCTGTGCGCCGCTTCCGTCATCTTCAACCGAAAGAGCTGCATCCGTAAAGAACACCAAAACCTTCTTGGTGGAGCTTATTGGTGCAAGGTTCTTTAAAGAAACATTTAAAGCTTCCGTAATGGGTGTGCCGCCCCACGCATATGTTTCAAACAATGCGTTGAGTACTTCAGCCTTGCGGTTTGTGGTAATCTGGCGGGTCCAAAGCAACGGATCGCCCTGGTCATTTGTAAAGGTTGCAAACTGGATTAATGAATTGTCATCCGTTTCCATCACGAAATCGTGGAAAAGTTTACGGATCTTATCAATTCTGAAGTCAACATCGCCTTCAAAGTCAGGATCTTCGGGATCTATATGCATGGAACCGGATACGTCCATCATTATTTCAATAACCGGAACATCGCCGGCTTCGTCAACTGAAACGACAGGACGTGTATACGTAATCACAAACTGGTTACCGAACTGGCTGGCTACCTGTGAAAATGCACTGTCGAGCTGAGTCTTATCGCTTGCCATGAAATAAGCTCCGTTAACGCTTGCATCACTGATTTCCATTAAGGCCTTGGGATCGTGACCGGAGCCGAAACCAATTGTAAGTACGGTAGCATCCGTTGCACTGATTAACTCAACAAGTTTTGCCCTGTTAATGGAGCTTCCCGTTCCGGCAACACCGGGCTCAATCGAGTCTGCGCCATCCGAGAATACCACTACGTAAGGATTGTCCTTACCTTCCAAAATTGTTAATGCCTTGGCAGTTGCATCGTATAACGATGTAGCGCCCTTAGCCTTTATGGTACGTAAGTTTTCGATGGCTTTTTCCTTGGTGGCACCATCAAAAACCGTAACTTTCTGTTCAAACTGAATGAGTGTGACATTTGTGTTGTCCGAAAGAGATTCCACAAATTTAACCGCTGCCTCGATTGCAGCTTCCATGTTACCTTCCATGGAACCGCTGGAGTCCATACACAACACTACGTTTGTGTCGGCAAGCTGACGCTCAACATTTGTAATCACACCGGGATTTCCGTTTTCGGAAACCGTAAAGTCTGTAAGTTCAGGCAAAACGTCTCTGTCCTTGGGGTCATGAACAAGAACGCCGATTTTAACCGTATCACCTTCATCCTTTATTGACTGAATCTCCATGTTGCCGGCTTCAGCTTCAATATCACCGAACATGGAAAGCATTGAGTTTTGTGTAGCTATATATTCATCAGGAATAGTGACCTTTGTAATCTTGCCACCTGTAGCGGGAATCATGTTGATAAAGAACGTTGAATTGTACATGGTTCCCTCGCCGATTTTAACCTGATAGTAACCGGACGGAACGTTAAAGGTCATGTTGCCGTTCTGATCGCGTGCGCCGGATTCAAAATTGTACCCGACAGCATGGTTAACTACATATCCTTCAAACTCAGGGGAAAGCGTAACATCCAAATCTCCGGCACCTTCAATTACTATAAGTGCGGGATCTTCGTTCCATTCAACCTCGTAAACATCTGCAATTTCAGAAATCATGATGTCTACAGAGCTCTGGCAATCTTCATTTCTAAGTTCCCACATAAGCGGTATGGGACCGGTGGGAACTGCGTCGTTTACAAACGTCTCTGAATATCTGGGACACAAAGTACGTCCGTAAATCATATAACCCTTAGTGTCCTGACGTACGTTATACGAATAATATGTCTTGCCAACATAAAACTCCATAAACGCGTTAAATTGAACGCCCTGCTCATAGTCATCCCAGTAATCATTAAACTTTAAGGATACGCTAAGCTGTTTATTGTCTGTGGGCATGGTATAGAAATAATAATAATTATCAATGCAATCTTCGGAAGGATTAAGCGTTACAGTCTGTCCGACGGGTAACGTCTTTATATGACACATTTCGATTTTTGCTGTGTTATATTCATCCGAATACTCTATTTGCGCTTTGACCCACCAGCCGTTGTAATCGTCCTGCTGAATGTAGGCCACCATTTTATCGTAATCGGTAGGGTAAAATACTGCGCCAAGTTCCTTGGCCTTGTACATGACATAATTTCTGGTAAGATCGGGATCCTCTATTCTGTATTCATAAGTGAATCCTTTAACCTCAAACGATACCGGTGTTATACCATCCTCGAGATAATAGGTAATATCCATCGAATCGAACCAATCCGTACGGGAACCTGCATCGTGATATAATTCATAATCTCCCAGGGGATTATAATACGGGGGTTCAACATCCCAGTTTGCGACAGGTTTTGATTCAAGAACTTTAAAATCCTGACCGGGAGTTCCGATTCCGTCTGCAGGCATGGAAACAATACCGTTAAGCGTTATGCCGTTAGCGGTATATGTTTTCTCGTTATTGTTAATTTCTGTTCCCGTAGGAACATTGTCCTGCTTATTACCGGGATTATCGTTTCCGGTGACATTACCGAAATCTGACGGTTCCGCGGTAGGCTCATTATTACCTTCACCCGCGGAATTTGTCACGTCAGTCTGTGATGTAGCACTCTGAGACGTTGCACTTTTGCCGGGCTCTTTCGAAGAACTGCCCGAAGAGGCGGTATCACCGCAAGCCGTAGCCGTGAGCACAACGCAGATACACAAAAGAATAGACAAAAACTTTTTCATTTTACTCCCTCCATCTATTTGTCCTCAAGTGGCTTGCCAAAGTACATTTCGATGACCATCTTGTATCCAAGTTCATAGCTTGGCTTAGGTAAACTCTCACCGGTTAAATCTTTGTACATACCCATAAGGTCTATATCGTATCTGTCCTTTATCGCATCACTTACATATCCTGCAATCGCACCGGTAGGATTCTTGATTGCTTCAAGCTTATCTCTGAATCCGGTTACGCATTTATATGAATAACCCATTAATGCGAATGCATTAGCCATTATATCCTCATATTCGTCAAATTCAAGAGCATATGCGGAAACCGCAAAATGGCTGAGAGTTACACCGACAAGTCCGCCGATTGCAAATTCAAGCATTTCCTTGGGTGAAAGGCCAAAGCAATAGCTTGCCATTGCGCTTCGTTCACCTGTATCAAATACCGAAATCGTCTCCATCGTCCCGGTATCTATCTCGAGCCATACCAGATGCTCTTCACCGTTTACGGTTGACTTGGCTGTCGGAATCACAAAAGCTGTATTATAGTCTGCGTTACGCAAACGCTCAATAAGATACTTAGGATATTCGCGCTGCTCGAAATAGTCTGCTGCCGCACGTCTTTGTGACTCATCGCAGTCAATCGAAAGAATGCCCGCACCCTCGGGAAGTGCTGCCCAATACTGTACATAACCTGCGCCCTTTCCGTCAGGCAGGAAATATCCTTCCGACATGCTGAGCATTGTACCCGTGGCTGCGTTGTAAGCTTTTTGTGCATTATTTCTGAAATCATATTCGAGATTTTCGGCACCGTATCGTGTGTACACATTGGAAGTATAGTTCATTACATCCGTAGAGCCTACAGCATCTGCACCGTTTCCAAATAGTGTTACCATAAACGCTGCCATGTTATCTACACGTCTGATAGTACAGTTAAGCTTCTCGGCAGAATCCCTGTCCATATCGGAAAGTGCCTTTACAAAGCGTGCGCATGCGGCATGTGTAAACCATCTGGCAATACCGTAATCCGTAAGACCCGTTTCGGTCTTGGCAGCATTAGCCTTAACAATTGCTTTTTCAAAAGCCTCGGAAGCTTCAGGTGTCAGCTCCGGTGTATTAATGGCAAGGGTTTTAAATATGTAAAGAAGGTCTGTTCCCTCTTCAAAAAGCATCGTATGCGTAATTTTATCGTCTACGCGTATATCAATTCTGTCAATGCGATATTGTGATGTATCAATCCAGTTATCACCTTTTTTGTAAAGACCTGCAGGTGTATCCGCAACAGCAGTAACATAGTCATGCACTCCGTCATCACTCTTTCCAAGCGAAACAAAGCTGATATCCACAAGGTCCTTACTGCACTCTGTAAGGTCTATTTCCTCGGATAACAGGGTAACTGTCTCATACGGATCTATAGCACCGTCGCCACCGCCCAAAATGGAGCCGATATCGGCAGCCATGGCCGCTTGCAAGCCTGCAAGGGCATTTTCCGTAAGTTGTCCCGAAACTGTTACCTCAAGGTGTGCCGTATTGTGATATGGCTCCCATATACCTTCTTCAGAATTGATATATCCAAGTCCGGTAATATTTTCAACTTCCGTTCTGAAAGCGGGTACATACACATGTGATTTGCCGGTCGCGTCTTTGTATTTTATCGCATAAACGCGGCTCGGCTTTTCGAATTCGGCATCGGCAAGGCGCATTAAATTGTCATAGCCGGCCTCGGAAAGCATGTATGCGGTAATACTCGGATTGTATCCAAACTTTCTTAAACAGTATAGCGTAAGCTCTGCAAAATCGTTATCTGTGCCGTAGCCTTGCGAAATAACTGCTTCGGGAGCTTTATAAGAGTCGTCGTAAGTGTATTCGTTGGGCATCCATGTAAGTGAAGCCATCAGTTTGTTGAAAGCATCCATGTCGGTTACTTTTTCGAGCACTTCGGAACCGTAAACAGTTAAGTACGGAACCTTTATGTGATTGCCGACAATTTCCTCATCACTTAAGCCTATCGTTTCAACATCCTCACCCGGATGAGTTGCGCGATACTCCTCGATTGCAGCCGCAACCTTTTGCGCAAGTATACCGTCAAGCGGATCGTCAACTTCGATGTTAAGCGTAGTTGCCAAAAGATTCCTGTCGGAAATTTCGGAATCCGGAACCACAACATCAAGGTCATTGATGAACTCGCTCTTTAAATGCCACTCATGACCGTTATCGTCAGGCACATTAAACACCAAAATACCGCGACGTGACTGTCCTTCGTAAACACCCCAGTCTCTATTTTCATAAGAAGCACCGAATACAAGCCTTGCTGTCTCGTATTTGGAAGGATAAACCATTCCCTGTTCTCCAAAAAGATCCGTCATATCCGCAAAAGAGCCAAGACCCTTTCTTGAAACCGCATCAATCATCGTTCCGCTGCTTTCACTATGGGCATCTGTAGCCTCCGCAGCCTCACGCTCAAGATAGAACAGTTCATCAATACCTCCCGTTCCGAGTGCATCCTCGTCGGGCTTATCGGTAATTGTAAAGTCAAGTATTACCTGATCTTTCCATTCGATGTTTTCATATGCTATCTCATTAACTTCAAATGTAAAGTACTCATTTTCATATTTCGATGCAGCTTTAGCACCGCTATAAGCATTTCCGTCTACAATCGGTAATCTGAACGACCCGTTAGCGATTTCACCTACAATACCGGCCTTTGTGTTCTTAAATGCATCAGCTATAATATACGGCATTCTGACGCTATTGGCCGAAGCCGGTGCAAGCATTGTCTTACCGTTAAATCCGAGCGGAATATTGTTGACAATACCGCTCATGGGAATCCAGAACACACCGTTATCAGTTTCGATTTCGTAGTAAAAACGTTCTATCGGATTAATATCCAGTAAAGCCTGAACATTACTCTTAAATGCCATTTCGACAGTTCTGAAACTGCTTGCCTTGTATTCTTCTTCGAACACATCACCATCGGTGAAAAAGCCTTGGATTTCTTTTTCATCGGTCATACCTGTTAATGATAATGAGAACGAATCACATACGTTAAGCGGTGTTTCCGTAGGAAGCGAATCCATATGCTGAAGCGCATCCGGCATTGAGCCTACAATCGGTATTTCAATATGACCATTTGTTGTATCGTAGCAATGGAACGAAAGCTGCTCCATATCATCCAGATAACGATCCGCCTTTTCAACCAGGAAAATCACAATTCCTTCCTTGGGTGAACTTTCGTATTGTGTTTCAATTTCATCAAGATTCAGTTCACACTCGCCGGGAGCGATAAGCGGTTTTTCGGCAAGGTATGTTGCCTCACTTGCCGGCATCATTTTGCCGTTGTTTAACGATACATAAAAATGCTTAAAGATGCTCGGAATCGAATATACAACTTCCTTTGTGGTCTGATCGGCGCGTTTAAAACGTGCGCTGATATTTAAAGCAAGAAAATCGTAATTTCCGGATTCCATACCTTTAAATCGATCGCAAAGGTACGCATCCTTTATTTCAAATTCCGCGAAAGAATTGCTTTTTACCAATCCATCATAAGTCTGATGCCACAAAATTCTGGTGTCATCCTTAAGGTCCCCTCCGTAAAGAAGTTGTGAAGCCTCTTCATCGTAAATAATGTAATCACCGTCGCAAGTAATCTTTACGACACCCGGATCGACCTTTTTGCCTTTTTGAGTCTTGACGGTCATGTTCGGGACATTCTGCTGAGCTGAATAACTCATGCGACTGCCATCTTCTGTCTTACAGTCAAGGCTTACCATTAAGTTAACTTCCTCGGCTACCGTTGTCTGTTCGCCAACCTTTACAAGAAGTTCGTCAAGCTTCGCGGAAATTTCATCGACGTTACTGGTAATAATATAGTCTCCGCCTGCAAGCTCTGCTGCCGAAGCAAACACGAAATCAAACTGTGCGGCATATTCTTCGCTGCCAAGACCTGCAAAAAGGACACGGATTCCCGAATCCTTAAGCTCCTGCAATGCTCTTTCAAACATTAACTGCTGCGCACCGCTGCCATCATCCTCAACCGAAAGTGCTGCATCAGTAAAGAAAACAAGTACCTTCTTGGTGGAACTTATGGGTGCAAGATTCTTTAATGAAACATTCAAAGCTTCCGTAATGGGTGTACCGCCCCATGCACAGGTTTCAAACAGGGCATTGAGCACCTCACTCTTACGGTTAGTGGTAATCTGGCGTGTCCACATCTCCGGAGTACCTTGGTCATTAGTGAATGTTGCAAGCTGAATCAGTGAGTTATCATCCGCATTCAGCACAAAATCATGGAAGATTTTACGAACCTTATCAATTCTGTAATCTACATCTCCCAAATATTCATATTCGACGGGGTCCATATGCATGGAGCCCGAAACATCCATCATGATTTCAATAACCGGTACATCTCCGGCTTCATCAACCGATACTACAGGTCTGGTATATGTAATCACAAACTGGTTACCAAACCGGCTTGCAACCTGTGAAAACGCACTGTCAAGCTGTGACTGATCGCTTGCCATAAAGTAAGCACCGTTAACGCTTGCATTGCTAATTTCCATTAACGCCTTGGGATCGTGTCCTGCACCGAAACCGATTGTAAGCACAGTTGCATCCGATGCGCTTATTAACTCAATCAGCTTACTTCTGTTAATGGAACTACCCGTTCCGGCAACACCCGGCTCGATTGAGTCGGCGCCATCCGAAAACACTACTACATAAGAGTTATCTTTACCCTCCAAAATCTTTAAAGCCTTGGCGGTTGCATCGTATAGTGAAGTTGCGCCTTTAGCTTTTATGGTACGTAAATTTTCAATGGCTTTTTCCTTGGTGGTACCATCGAAAACCGTAATTTTCTGTTCAAATTGAATAAGTGTAACACTTGTGTTGTCCGAAAGAGTCTCCACAAACTTAACCGCAGCCTCAATGGCGGCATCCATATTACCTTCCATAGAGCCGCTGGAGTCCATACATAGCACTACATTTGTGTCTGCCAACTGACGTTCAACATTTGTAATAACACCGGGATTACCATTTTCGGAAACAATAAAATCACTAAGTTCCGGCAAAACATCCCTGTCCTTGGGATCGTGAACCAAAAGGCCCACTTTTACGCTGTCACCTTCATCCTTTATTGACTGAATCTCCATATTACCGGCTTCGGATTCAATACTACCGAATGTTGCCAAAAAAGAATTCTGCGTAGCCACATATTCATCCGGTATTGTAACTCTGGTAATTTTACCACCCGTAGCAGGTATCAAATTGATATAGAATATCGAATTATATATCGCGTTTGCACCGACTTCAGCCTGATAATATCCGGACGGAACGGTAAATGTCAGGTTACCGTCCGCATCGCGTACGCCGGCGCCCAAATTATAACCAATCGCGGAGTTATATACGCTTCCTTCAAATTCGGGAGTCAGACTGATGTCCAAATCACCCGCGCCTTCAATCACCACCAAAGCGGGGTCTTCGTTCCATTCAACATTGTAAACATCCGCCACCTCGGAAATCGTAACCTCAACGGAGCCTTCGCATTCATAATTCTTAATCTCCCAGCGAAGTGGTATCGGGCCTACCGGAATGGAATCATCCACAAAAACATCCGAAAATCTGGGACTCAAAGTGTGATATTCCGTCGCATAGCCTTTGCCCCATTGAGTCATCTTATAATCAATATCCGTCTGGCCGATATCAAATTGCATGTATGCATTCAGCTCAACACCTTGCTCGGGATCAGCCCAGTAATCATTAAACTTTAACGAAGCGCTAAGCTGCTTGTCGTTAGTTGACGCGGTGTAAAAATAATAACAATTATCCAAGCATTCATCGGAAGGATTAATCGTTACGGTTTTACCGATCGGCAACGTATTTACGTGACATTCTTCAATATCCGCCACACATCTGTCACCATCGGTATAAACTTTTGCCTTTACCCACCAACCGTTATATTCATCTTCCTGTACATAAAACACTACTTTGTCGTAATCCGAAGGGTAAATTACCGCGCCCATTTCTTTGGCTTTGTATAAAAGATAATTACGCGACAAATCGGGATGTTCTATTCTTAACACATATGTAAAACCGTACACATCAAAGGACATTTGTGTGATGCCATCCTCCATGTAATATGCAACCTGCATAGTATGGAAATAGTCATTATTCACCTCAGTCCATTGATATGCTTCACAATCTCCCAGCGGATTATAGTAAGGAGCAGCTCCTTCCCAATTTGCCACCGCCTTGGACTCAATCATCGTAAAGTCCTTACCCGGTGTACCGATACCGTCTTCGGGCAAGCTAAGAATACCGTTAAGCGTTATTCCGTTAGCAGTATAAGTAAGTCCCTTATCCGTAAGCCCGGTGGCAGCTCCATTATCTTCCGAGGAAGTACTCCCTGTAGTATCACCCGTGGAAACATTCGGCTCGCCCGTCGGATTATTATCTTCTGTACCCGAACTCGTATTTACATCTGACGTAACCGACACACCCGAAGAGGTGTTATCACCGGTTGACGTGCCCGCAGATGCAGGCTTATCGCACGCAGTTGCCGTAAGCATTACACATACGCACATAAGCATTGCTAAAAATTTTTTCATATATTTCCTCCTACAGCCTTTAACTCGAGGCGAAGCTCGCGGCGATCATGCAAAGGTTTTTCGAGGCATAACTACCTTCTTGCCGCTTAAAGGCTATGCATTTAGATAACAACAAATCATCTAATTATATCATGGGAGGGCATTACGAAACTATCCATATGGGTAGTATATAGGGGAATATATTCAATTAGCTTTTAGCTTTTATTCAATTAACCCTTCATTCACTACTTTTGTAACGTATCCGATTATTTCTTCGATTTCATTACTTGTTGCTATAGTTTTCCCCGTAATTATCGAGCGGTACGTAATCTCATTATTCGGTTCTTCATGATGTCTCATAATACGAATGTACCCGTTAGTAAGAGCCACCACCATTTCATCCTGCAACGGCATACGGTCAAATGCCAAAAGAAGAATATCACCTTTAGACAGCGCCGGCATATAATGTTCGCACGGAATTTTTATACCCATAAAAGTCTTATAACGTATAAACGATTCAAGCGAACTGATATCAACAAGTGTGTAATTATTGTTCATTGCAAGGTTGCCGTTTTTGGAACACTCCGGATTCATGACGTTTATTGCCTTGGCGCTGACTTTCTTTTGGGCAAGCATACGTTCCTGATAACGAATAATCCAGCGCACAAAAAACACATAATTGTCCGGAAGATTGCGTGTAATCTGGATTGACTCACACATAGTCGGGCTTATGGTTCCGGCTCCCACAAGTTCATCAACGCTGACCTTAAGCGCTCTCGCCAGTGAAACAGCCGTAGACAATTTGCAGTCTCCTGCCTTACCGTAAGCCAAAGTTTTCAGTGTTTCCCTGCTTATATCGGCATCTTCAGCGATGTCATCCAAGGATATTTCCTTTCGCTCAATATACATAAGAAGATTCCTGCGAAAGCTTGACATGTAGTTTGTGGGGTCAGCCACCATATTTCTTGAAAGTTTTTTTAACAAGTCGTTTTGTATCACCTTTTAAGCCTCCATACTGTTTGGTACAACAAAATCACACCAGCACTACAACTTAATTTTTCCACAAGGAGGAAAAAAAATGAACACCAATATTTGCACAAAAGACATTGAATTTTACGCATGTTCTGTATGCGGTAACTTAATTATCAAGCTTGTCGACAGCGGACTTAACCCTCAATGCTGCGGACGGGATATGATAAAACTTGAAGCAGGTACCGAGGATGCCTCTCACGAGAAGCATGTTCCTGTATGGAAGATGTGCGGCTGTCGCGTAGTTATAACAGTCGGATCGGACCCTCACCCCATGACCAAAGATCATTACATTCAATGGATCATTTTAAAAACAAACCTTGGAATTCATGCGCGTAAGCTCACACCCGAAAGTGAACCCGAGGCCTGCTTCAAATTATGCAAGGGGGAAGAAGTTGAGGCAGTATATGAGTACTGCAACATCCACAAACTGTGGAAATCTGAAAAAGAAGAGGAGGACAGTCAATATGAGTGCAATTCATGCGGGAAGTAAAACCTATGAGAATCTCAAAAAAGCTTTAGCCATGGAAGCTTTGGCCCGCACAAAGTACTGCATATTTGCCTCCAGAGCACGCAAAGATGGTTTCGAGCAAATTGCGGCAATATTTGAAAAAGCGGCCGGCAACGAATCAGAGCATGCAAAATTATGGTTCAAAGAATTGTACGGTACCATTGAAACCATCGATGCGCTCTCTCTTGCGATGGAAACGGAAAAGAATGAGTGGTCGGTTGTATACAAAGAGTTTGCCTCTATTGCCGACAGTGAAGGTTTCCACGAGCTTGCCGACAGATTTCGCAGAATCGCATTCATAGAAATGCACCACGAGGATGTCTTTAAAACTCTTTGGGGCAACTTAAACGCCGACAGGGTATTCGAAAAAAACGATAGCGCAGTCTGGGAATGCCGCAACTGCGGTTTCATAGTAACAGGCACTCAGGCTCCCCGGCAATGTCCTGCCTGTGACCACCCACAGGCATACTTTGAAATAACAAGCAATAACTTTTAACCCTCACTCACCAATCGGGTAGTCTGACCCCTACTCAATTGTACAATAAGGCGCCCTCGCAATGGGGGGCGCCTAAATTTATACAAAGTGCAATATTTACTTACGTTTACGTCTCGATGCCGCTACACCTGCACATATCGCGCTCATAAAGACAATAATTCCGCCTATCCACGCATGGGAGTTATCATCATTTTCTTCATGCCCGGAATCCGTTTGTGAATCTTGGAACACGTCCTTTGTAATTACTTCAGCAATCGGAATTATTGTCGCTGTAGGCGTAACTTCTTCATTTGTTAAGGGTTCGGGATAAATTGCTTTTCTGTCCGGAGTAATAATATATTCGTATAATCCTTCAAGCTGCTGCCTTGAAATTTCACCGGCAACAATACCGGCAATAAGAAATGCTCCGTTTTCCGAAAAGTGTGTCGTATCCGAATGAGTTTCATCTTTCATGGTATACAGATACTCCTGAACGGAACCGTATCCGTAAGTACTGTTAAACTCCTCCAGAAAATCAATGCTTAATGCATTCAAATCTATACATGCGACATTTTCCGAAGTTGCAACTTCTTTTGCCGCTTCAACATATTTGGGAGCAGTCGGTACCGCCACACCGGTTTCTTTTTTGATAGTGTTGCAATTTGCAATCGTTACTATTACAGGTATGCCGCCATGTGCTTTAATTCCCGCAATATAATTATCCGTAAGATATTTCTTGTAATCGGTAACCGTCACTGCCCTGTCCGGAACGCTGCCCGAATCATTGTGCCCGAATGCCACAAATACGTAATCGCCCGGCTTAACCTTAAACAAAACCTCGTTAAGGCGACCCTGACGATAATAATTTCCGGTGCTGCGCCCGCCGATTGCTTCATTGGCAATAATTACATCATCACTGAAAAATTCGCCGATAAGCTGCGCCCAGCCGGTTCTCGGTGAATTTTCCTTAAGCTGTGAATCACCGATAAAGAATGCGGTTCTTTTGGTTGCGGGAGCATTTTCCTTTACAAGTTCAAAAACAATGCTGTCCACGCGAACACTGCCCGATACAAGAATCGTCATTGAATCACCGACCGTCGCATATTTAAATGTGCGCGACTCAGCCTTACCTGCTGTCAACGGTTCCTTGCATAGGAAACTTCTGTCGTTATCGTCAGCCGGGTCGTAAATATTCGGGTTACACTGATCTTCGGTAACGCCATCATATACTATATTTAGTTTCCGGGTTATCTCATCCTGTGCGGTAAAGTTAACGGTAATTATATAATTGCGGCCCTTTAAAACATCAAATTCAAAGATTTCGTTTACCCCGGTTATAACTGTATCGATATTGTATGTTTCGGTAGATTCGATTTCGTAATTATCCGCAGCATGTGCAGCTGTTGCGGCAATTGTCACGGCAAATATACCGGCAGCCAAAAAAAATAATATTTTCTTCATGGTATTCTCACTATTCTCCATCTCTCTTGTGAAATTCGGAGCTCACTGTATTTTTACTTATATGTTTCGAGAAGCTGTTCCACATAATCACGCGATGCATAATAGTCCACGCGGTCTATTGAATTTTTGAGATTTTCCATAAGCTCCTGGCGATCGCCTTCATAGTCACCCGGCCATAAGGCACTGAATAAATCCTCAGTCTTTTCCATTTCAAAATCGTCAAGGCTTTCAAGCATCTTTAACAAAACAGCTTCCACAAAATCGACCGGCTCATGCTTTTCGGCGCTTTCTGACATTTCTGCGGCAAAAGGCTTAAGCTTTTCAATATAGCACCGGTATTCCTCTATTGCTTCATGATAGCTTTCGTAAATATTCTCTTCATCACGCGCCTCGGCTGCATGCTCAAATCTCTCCATCTTTTCAGCAAGTGAAATTATGCCGAGAGTTCTTGCCACGCCTTTTATGCCGTGCGCTTCAACTTCCATTCGCTGGAAGTTTTGCGACTCATAAAATGAAACGATATCCTTTTCGCGAATTTCGGACTCTGTATAGAAATTTGCCAGCATTTTCCTATACGCCATCGCATTGCCTGCGGTAAACAGTTTTGCAGCCTCTATGTCTATACCCTCTATCACCGGATACTCCGACGACTGCCAATAATGCTTACCCGCTCCCGAAGCATCCTCATATACAATCTTGTATTTAGGTAAATATGTTTTTAACGTCTTTGCGTATACGCTTATGGTTGCAGGCTTAAACAAAACGCCATCCATGCCGGCGGCGATATATTTTTCCCTTGCTCCCTCAACGTTGTTGGCCGTAAACGCCAATATCACAGTCTTAGATGCATCGCACGCAAGATTTCTCACCTGCCTGGTTGTTTCGATTCCGTCCATGCCCTCCATCATATAGTCCATCAATATAAAGTCGTATTTATTGCCGGCCTTTAACAGATTCAGGCACTCATAACCGCTTGTGGCAGCCTCGCACGAAACATTATATTCATTCAGAAAAGAAATCGCTATTTCCACATTGAGTGAATTATCATCAACAATCAGTACCCGTGCATCTTTTGTGGTAAAGTTTTCGGTATCGCTTACCGCACCGGAACTTTTTACATCCAGCTCGTGCACAACCTTTATGATACTTATAATACTTACCGGACGCTTTATATATATAAAATCATCGGGAGCATTTTTAGGAAATTTCCTGTCACGCAAAATTGCCACCTTGATAAGATTGGAAGAGCCTTCAATTCCGGCCATTCTTTTTGCATACTTATCATTATCGAAAATAACGAGGTTAAGCTTGTCGGGTGTTTCCTCAAGATGTCTTGAGTTTGAAGTTTCCGTAACATTAATGCCGTACTCTTCAAAGTTTCTTATAATATTTCCGGTCTTATCGGGATCGCCCCCTAAAAGAGTAACACACAAACGCTTTGACAGATTCTCATCGCTTATAGTGTCGCTGTTAAGGATTTTTGACACAAACTTAAATGAATATGCTATCCCGCGCTCACCGAGATTGAATACTTTAAGATCGCCGTTTACGGAACGCGCAAGCTTTTTGGCTACCAGAAGGCTTATTCCGTACCCCGTTTCAAAGCTGGTACCCAATTCGCTGCCTTCATAGTACGCATTGTCAATAGAACTTGACGGTCCCAATGCTCTCTTTCCGGTGTCGGTAATGTAATATTCGTATTCATAGTCATCGTTCGGAAGTGCTTTGCCCAACACCCACAGACTAATTGTTCCGTTTTCGGTATATCTTATTGCATTTGTGAATACATTCAAAAGAACCTGACGGATTTTTGCATCGTCCCCGATTGCATTAACGGGAACGTTTTTGTCTATATATATTGAAAAATCAATCTTTTTCTGCGCAACACGTTCGATGCACATGTCGATAACATTATCAACAAGCGTTACCACCCGATAAGGCGCCGTATCAAAATTTTCTCCGTCCGTAACCGTATCCGACCGCAAAATATCATTAAGAATATCGTCGATATTAAACCCTGCCGCCTTTATCATTTCCACATAATCGCTGCGCATTTTTTCTGGGAGGTTTTCTTTTTCAAGCATTTCGACAGCGCCGGATATCGTATTTAATGGTGTCCTTATTTCGTGCGAAATATTTGTAATCATATTTTCGCGGGCATTCCTTAAACCTTCAAGCTCGCGTTCCAATTGGGAAACGGAGGACACGTCTGTAATCAGTACCGTATAACCGGTTGCTTTTTCGGGATTAATGATGCGGTCAACTATGACATTAAACACAGCGCCGTCTTTCTCAAATGTAATATCGTGCTTTGAAACGGCTTCACACAGGATTGGAATATTCTGCGCATTGGCGCCTACTTTAACGTCCGGAAATATTTCGTAAGCATAATCGTTCGCAAAAAGCACATCACCTTTTTCGGACAGCACCAAAACACCTGCCCCAACGTTGTCCATCAACGTACGCTGTGCTATGCCGCTATAGTTAATGAGGTGATAACGTGAAGAAAGTGCAATGTACACGAGGGCTGACGCGCCACGCAAAAGCGGACTGATATCTGCCATTCTTTCATAGTTTGACTCGTAAACAACTGCCGCCATCACCTGCAATGCCACAGCACAAAAGAAAAATATCGCGTTAGTGCGTACTCTGCTGTCATGACGGTTCTGAGGATTTTTAAGGAAAAAGAATATTGCTCCGAGACTCCAGATACATAACGCTGTTGCAACAATAAAATGAGCATAGTGCATCGGGGTTTTGTCACCCATCAGCAAAGTTACACCCGAAACTTTGATAATGTAGGGATCTTTAAGATAGGCCCAAAAAGAGTACGGAAAGAAAGAAGCAATGATTTCGGCAACCGTCACAGTGCCCCATAAGGCATACATGATTCCACTGTGCTTTGCTTTAAAAACCTTTCCGATATACATGATAAAGCCTATTCCGAAAAGCATTTTACCGACGAGGTTCATCCGGGCAACCAGAATAGCCTCGCCGTATGTATTCGTATAACTGATAGTGAAATACCCGAGAATATCGGCTCCCAGACCGATTGCGCAGAAAAAAAGATATTTGTTTTCTTCGCGATCGATATACCTGAAAAGCATCAGCAGAATAACGCATACTACTGACAGCATAAGAATATTTAACGATGTGTACACAAGCTGGTACATACATTAATCCCCCAAAATCGGGTATGAATATTCATACCCGACCAAATAATACATTGTAAAACTTTATTTACTGCGCACCGGCATCATTTATTACAGTAACAGACATCAGATACTCCGTTACTTTTTCGCTCAACAGGCTTAAATATATTTCTTCGCGTGATTGACGTGCATAAACATCATCGGTCGATGAAACGGAATCATAATAAAGCACCATGTCGTTTACATACTCATCAATTTCTGCTTCGGAAACATCAATGCCCTGTTCTTTCGCTATTTTCACAAAAACCGCCTGCTGTCTGGCGTAATCGTTAGCCACAGCCTCGACCGAGGAATTGCAATATTCAAGATATGTGGGAACATCAAGCCCGTAATATGCCGCATCCTCTGCGAATTCTTTAAGAACATTACTGCGTTGCAATTCAATATAATCTTCGGGAAATTCGTTGAAACTTGATGTTTCAAACAAATTGTCAAGTACCTGTGTAACTACAGACGTGCGCTTTTCTTCGTATAAATATACTTCCAAAAGTTCGGCAACGATAAGCTTATAATCAGCAGCGCTCTTATACATTTCATTGCCCAAAGCCGCAATAGACTCATCATACAATCCGGGGATAACAGCAGTAACCGTTACATCGAAAGTACAAGGCTTTCCGGCCAGTTCCGCGTTACCGTATGTTTCGGGGAAGGTAAGTTCAAGTTCTCTCTTGTCACCTTCAACCACTCCTAAAAGTCCTTCTTCGAAGCCTGCTATATAGTTGCCCGATCCCAACACAAGTTCCTGGCCTGTAGCGGTACCTCCTTCAAATGCAACTCCGTCAATTTTACCCACAAAATCGATTATTACCGTATCCTTGTTGCGGGCAACCCAGTTTTCAATTGAAGATGCTTCGTACATAAAGAAGGCATCTGCGTATTCTTCTATCATGTCATCAGTAAGCTTAGTATTTTCAATCTCGACCGCAAGACCCTGATACTGACCGATTGTGGGAAGTATCGTATCAACCGTATCAAAAGAAAGTTTAAACTCTTCTTTTGCCTGTCCCTTTCCCGAATCCTTACATGCCGTAAAGCATATAGCGAGAGTAAATATCAAAAGTACACCTAATAAACGTTTTTTCACACTAATCTCCATTCTGTCATTCATTCCATAAAATAGTAACATTTGATTTATAGCACATTTTACCCCAAAAATAAAGGCATTAAGCCAACTTCAGGCTTTACCGAGAAAAAGCAACAAAGCATCAGCAAATCCCTTGTCTTTCACATAATGTAATGATACAATGTAACAGCATTAAATCTTTGGAGGTTTTTATATGTCTACAGGTTGGATAATTACTATCGTTGTCGCAGCATTGCTTATAGTGACAATCGTAGTCTTATATTTTTTAGGTAAGAAAGCTGAAAAACGTCAGGCTGAACAGCAGGCTCAGATTGACCAATACAAACAGACCGTTACAATGCTTATCATTGACAAAAAGCGCCTTAAGATGACGGAGTCGGGTTTATCGCAAGCCGTTATCGACTCAACACCCAAGCTTATGCGCCGTGCCAAGCTCCCGATTGTTAAAGCCAAAGTCGGTCCTCAAATTTTAAGCCTTGTTGCCGATGAAAAGATTTTCGATCAGATTCCTGTCAAAAAGGAAGTTAAAGCTACCGTATCCGGTATATACATTACCGATGTAAAGGGTCTTCACGGCAAAACAACAACTACCGAGGTCAAGAAAAGAAAAGGCTTCCGCGCATGGGTTGCCCGTATGCAGGAAAAGGCCGGTGCCACAAGCGTTAAATAGCATATAATCGTGCAAACGTAAATCCCGATGGATTCCATCGGGATTTTTCTTTTCCGGAGTTTGACCTTGACATCTTATCCGGCATTTTATCTACCATTTTATTTACGGTTCTGTTTTATGGAACTATATAATTAATTCCTTTTTTTATAACCGTAATATTTGCTTTCTTATCGCTTCCGCCGTATTCCCCGTCAAGAGACCACGGAACAGCTTTGGAAAACTCAAAGTGTACTTCATTGGTGCGTTCGCATGTAAAATATTTTCCCTGATATTGGTGTGAAATAACCTCATTGATAATCTGCGGAATCATCATCACATTTTCCGGAGCACGTACCAGCATTACTTCGTGTAACCCGTCATCAAGCTTTACCCCGTCTCCGATTATTCCTTTAAAACCGCCTACAGAGTTTGAACTTACAACCATACCCAACAGGAACTCGTCTTCAATAGTTTTGCCATTGTAGGTCACTTTGCCGTGTATTTTCTTAACTTTATTAAGTTTTGTCATACCATTCAGCACATATGCCGCGTGACCGATTGCATTCTTTATGTTCTGCGGAGTATCGTACGATGCATCGGAAAACAATCCGAAGGCTGCTGTATATGTATAATAGTTTTCTCCAAACTTTGCAATATCACAGGAAAATTCATGCCCGCTTACAGCCGCGTTAGCCGCCCCTATAATGTCTGCGGGAAGTCCCAGCGAATAACCGAAATCATTTGTGGAGCCTGCCGGAATAATACCGAGTGGAATCCCGGCACCCGATTTCATGATTGCCCCGGCAACCTCATCTATCGTGCCATCACCCCCGGCACAGACTATACGGTCACATATTCCCTCTTTTGCATATTCATATGCTACCTTGGCGCCATCGCCCTTAGACTGCGTGGCATGCACAATAAGCTCATAATCCGTTGCACTGAATACATCCAATATTTCGCGAAGATTTGCCTTAATAAGGCCCCTCCCTGCCATTGGGTTATATATAAAAAGAAGTCTTTTTTCTCTCATTGTTTCAATCCTTAATGCTAATTGTAAGTTCGCACTTTGCGGTATTTTCGCCGTTTAATGCCATGTCATAAGTAATATGTATGCATATCGCCGACCCTGATGTATGCGATATTTCAAGTGTCTTTGTAGAGACGTTAACGGTAAGCATTCCGTAAGGTGTGCGGTAGTTTGATGTATAGTCCTTACCCGGTTCGAAAAGAAGATGCGTAGTATATTCACCTTTCTTGATAAGTTCCGCAAAGCCTTCCTTAAACTTTATGAGATTTCGGGTTTCACGGCCTTCGTCATTTTCGTAATAAATCACAAACTCGTAACCGTCACGACTGTAATATGTGCCATCAGCCTTAACAGGTGTCACTTGCGGTTCATTATCTCCTTTTAACAATTGCGAACCGATTAGCTCAATTTGAATCGGCTTACTCATTTTACCCCTCCGCCAACAAATGAATCTGGTTTAATATGGATTCTTCCTGATGGTCGATATGGATTCTTGCTGCTTTTCTGGCTGCTTCGGCATCACCGTTTATGATAGCGTCCATTAACATTTTGTGCTCGGCAATCAGTGTATCGTGACGGCTTTCATCTTTAATATACTCAAACCTGTATCGATACATCTGCTCGGCAAGATTGTTAAGAAGCATCACCAGTCTCTCATTACCGGTTGCCCCAATAATAATATCATGAAAAGCAACGTCTGCCTTGGCAATGACCGTTGCATCCTTAGTGTTGCAGGCTTCTTCAAAAACTGTATACGCATGCCTTAAAGCATCCTTATCGTTATCCGAGATACGCTCACATGCAAGCTCGGCGCAAAACGTATCAAGCGCGCGCCTTACTTCAAGCACATCCTTTAAACCCGTTTCCGAGATTTCCGCAACCTGCGCGCCACGACGTGGGATCATCGTCACAAGGCCTTCCAATTCAAGCTTATGTATTGCCTCGCGGATAGGTGTACGACTGACACCGATTTTCTCGGCAAGATGTATTTCCATAAGCCTCTCACCCGGTTTAAGCTCACCGGTCAGAATTGCCTTGCGAAGCGTCTGAAAAACGACATCACGAAGCGGCAGAAATTCGTCCATATTTAACACAAACTGATGATTATCTTCCATTGTTGCCCTCCTTTACCCTAATACTGAAATTCGGTTGCATATATACTGCAATCACTGTACTTTAACCGCAACTTTTCCAAAGCGGCTTTGCATTCTTGCACCCCGCTGAATATTCCGAAAACGGTCGGCCCGCTGCCGGTCATGTAAGCATACATTGCACCGTTTGCGAGCATGGAAGCTTCTATATCGGTAATTACGGGATACTGTGCTGCCGTAACGGTTTCCAAAACATTTCCCATATTATCAAAAACATCATTAAGATCACCCGCATTAATGGCCTTGACCATAGCGTCAACATCGGGATGCTCCACGTTAGTGCGCGAATCGTATTCTTTGTATACGGTTTTTGTGGCGACACTTATGTCAGGTTTACATATAAGTACCGATACCTTTCCAAGCGGTTTTAACACAGTGAGTACATCTCCTATACCCTCGGCAAGCTGTATGCCGCCTTCTATACAAAACGGCACATCCGCCCCCACCGAAACTGCCATTTTCTTAAGCTCGTCGTTTGAAAACTTAAGTCCCAGAAGTTTGTTAAGTCCTCTGAAAGTTGCGGCTGCATCACTGCTTCCGCCGGCCATTCCCGCCGCAATGGGAATTTTCTTTGACAGATTAATATTAACGTCGGCATCGGTTCCGGCTTCTTTTAAAAGGACACGTGCCGCCTTCACAATCAAGTTTTCGTTGCCGTCCGCCTGCTCTGAATTCAGTGTTTCATCATCGGTAACAAGAACTATACCACTCCCGGGTTCACCATTTTCAAAAGTCAGTGTATCGCACAAATCAAGCGTCTGCATTACCATCTTTACAAGATGATAGCCGTCTTCCCTTTTCCCGGTAACATCTAGTGCCAAATTAATCTTCGCATATGCTTTTTCTGTAATCAAAGTTACATCGCTCCTTACGATATATACATAAAACATCATGCCGAATGTATCATGTATGCTGTATTTTGTATTTTGTCTATTGTATACAATTTACCACAAAAAGTTATTAAAAAAAAGTTTTGAAAAAAGATTAAGTATTATTTAATAATGCCGATATATAAATTGAAGTATCTCTTGATGCTTTCACAAGGATGTGTTTTTATGACTAGGGGATATATCCCCGGAAAGGACTAATCATGAATGTAAACGGAGTTACAAGCGCAATTGAAACTTATTCATCAGTTTCTTATTCAAAAACTGAAGTTTCAGCCAAAACAACCGCAGAAGTTGTTGAAACAAAGCCTTCAGCCGAGGAAACCGGCGTAGTTTATGAGCCCTCTTCGAAGGCTCCTGCCAAGACTTACAAGGCAGACACCCAGATGATTGCCAAGCTTAAAGCTGATGCCGAAGCACGTACAGAGCAATTCAGAAATCTTGTTCAACAGCTTATCACCAAGCAGTTCGGCGCATATGCCGAGGCTAATGACATTTGGGACTACTTACGTGAAGGTAAGTTAGAGGTCGATCCCGCAACTAAGGCTCAGGCCGAGGCTGACATTGCCGAAGACGGCTATTGGGGGGGTGAACAGACCTCCGATCGTATCATCGACTTTGCAACCGCATTGACCGGTGGCGATCCCTCTAAGATTGAAACGATGCGCGATGCCTTCAAAAAGGGCTACGAGCAGGCCGAAAAGACCTGGGGTGGAAAGCTTCCCGACATTTCCCGGCGCACCTACGATGCCGTAATGGAAAAGTTCGACAAGCTTGCTGCGCAGGCAACCGAAACATTTGCATAATACTTTTTATTCTCATCTTTCTCTTTTTATTAAGAGGCGCCATGACAAAATCACGGCGCCTTTTAGTGTGCAGACTTCAACCCCATATTCCGACTTAAATATGTCATAAAAAAAATTTTCAAAATACCTCTTGACACATTATACTATGTATCGTATAGTATCACGTGTCAGGCAGTATTGTGCTACACATTGCAAATTTTATATAGGAGGTCATTATGGATTCTCAATTCAGACGAGGCATTCTCGACGCTTGCGTACTGGCAGTTTTGGAGCGCGGTGAATCCTACGGATATCAGCTGGTTAAAGATATCAGTCAGTTTATTGAAATTACAGAGTCGACTCTTTATCCGATATTGAAAAGGCTTGAGCAAACCGAAATGCTTGAAGTCTTCACCCAGGAACATAACGGAAGGCTCAGGAAGTACTACAGAATTACCCCTAAAGGGCGCAATAAGATTACAGACTTACTTAATGAATGGTCCGAAATAGTAAAGATCTATCAGTTTATTGTAAATGAAAGGGATAACAAATATGAATAAAGCGGAATTTTTAGCTGCTTTGCGCAGTGAACTTGAAAAGCAAAGCGTAAGTAACATTGACAACATGATTGATTACTACGACGAAATGATTTGTGACCGCGTCGAAGACGGTATGACCGAAGAGGAAGCCATCAACTCAATGGACAGCATTGCATCCATAGTTCGGGAGGCTGTTCTTGACAAGACTATCCCGACACTTGTTAAGGAAAAGGTTGTGAAAAGCCACAATGAGGCCAAAAAGAACGGTCACGCAGTTTTATGGATTGTACTTGCAATCATCGGTTTCCCGGTCTGGCTGCCGTTAGTATGCGTATTTGCTACAATGCTTGTGGGAATATTTATTTTGATGTGGGGATTTGTAATTATTCTTTTCTCACTGCTTGTTGCACTTATAGCCGCCGCTTTAGGATGCTTAGCCTTACCGTTCTTTAGCTTCAGCGTACCTTCAATTTTTATGTGTCTGGGTTCGGCACTTATTTTGGGCGGTCTTGCATACCTTTTATGGAAACCAATAAAGGGACTTGCAATGGGCCTTGTAACATTAATCAAAGATCTCTTCAAAAGTATTAAAAAATTGTTTGTATAGGAGGCACTTCCAATGAATAAAAAAACATATATCGCATTAATTATTATTTTAGCAGGTGTAGCATTATTTGGGCTTGGCTTATTCTTTTCCCACGGAAACATTAAATCAATATCCACCAACATGAATACGCCCGATACCCGGAAAACTTATGAATGTACATCGAAGATTGATGTAATTTCCATCAATGAAAAATCAAATGGTGTAAGAATCGAGACCGGCAACGTCTCTGTTCCCACAATTTCCTATATGGAAGGCAAAACATCCGGCGAACTTTCCATTAAAGAAAACGGCAACTCAGTGTCATTTGTCCGCGAGTCATCCAAATTCTCAATAAACATTACCATAATGGATTTTACCGATTATGCCACCGTGCTCACTCTTCCCGCCGACTACGCCGGTTCACTTGATATAGTTTCCACAAGTGGTTCCGTAAAGGCTTCCGATAAGTTGTCAGTAGCCGATTTCAACGCTGTATCTTCTTCGGGAAGCTTGAATATCAGTAACCTTTCTTCGGATAACAATATTAAATTAAAATCCACCTCCGGTGCCGTGAAATTTACTGATTGCAGTGCAAACGACAATATATCGACAAGCGCATCCTCAGGTTCGATTACCTTTGAGAACGTATCAGCCGGCAACGACATCGAAGTCAATGCGACTTCCGGCGCCATCAGGCTTGCAAATGTATCCTGCGGTAAAGATATGGAAGTTGAAGCAACTTCGGGCTCTGTCACGGTTGACAACACATCCGTAACCGGTAATGCGAAGCTTAAAGCATCATCCGGCAGTGTTCGCTTTACCGATTTGAAAGCCGGTAAGGATATTGAGCTTCGCTGCAGTTCCGGTTCGGTTCACGGTAGCATTGTCGGAAAAGAATCCGATTACTCAATCATTTCTTCTACCGGATCCGGTTCCAGCAACTTAAAGGACTCACGTTCCGGCAGCAAAAATCTCGACGTTACCACTTCAAGCGGTTCCATCAAAATCGAGTTTACCGAATAAAAAAAAACGGAGGATTGTCAGCAACGACAATCCTCCTTCTTTACCTTACGGCACCTATAAGTTCATTAATATCATTTACATTATTCCTGCGCATGTAATCTTCTATGCCCTCGATTACATCAATGGTTGCAAGCGGATTTGAAAAGTTCGCAGCCCCAACGGATACCATAGTGGCACCGGCCAATATAAACTCCAGCGCATCCTCTGCACATGATATGCCACCCATTCCGATAATCGGAATCTTTACCGCGGATGCACACTCATAAACCATTCTTACGGCAACAGGCTTAATTGCGGGACCTGACATTCCCCCTGTTTTATTGGCAAGCACAAAACGGCGCCTGTTGATATCTATCTTCATGCCGGTAATCGTATTTATAAGTGAAACCGCATCAGCGCCGGCAAATTCCGCTGCCTTTGCCATATCGGCTATACGCGTTACATTGGGACTTAACTTCATGACAACAGGCTGTTTTGCAACTTTCTTTATTTCACGCGTAATATTTTCAAGAGCTTTGGCATCCTGACCGAAAGCAATCGCTCCTTCTTTAACATTCGGGCAGGAAACATTTATCTCAAGCATGTCCACAGGTTCTTCGGACAATCTTTCCACAACACCGACATATTCTTCAACAGTTTTTCCACAAACGTTTACGATAATCTTCGTGTCATACTGCTTTAAGAAAGGAATATCTCTGTTGCAAAAAACTTCAATTCCGGGATTTTGAAGTCCGATGGCATTCAGCATACCCCCGTATACTTCGCACACCCTTATTGTATCGTTTCCCTGCCACGGTGTAAGTGCAACACCCTTTGTGGTAACCGCTCCCAACCGGTTAAGATCCACAAACTCCGAATATTCCATGCCCGAACCGAATGTTCCCGATGCAGTTGTTACGGGATTTTTAAATTCCACCCCTGCAATATTTACGGATGTATTCATTAAATTTCAACCTCCCTTGCATCAAATACGGGGCCCTCGGTACAAACACGGGCGTTGTTTACATGTGAATGCCCGTCCTTATGAGTAGTCTTGCACACACATCCCAGACACGCACCCACGCCGCAAGCCATACGTTCTTCGAGCGATATGTACGCCTGAATATCATTTTGCGCGGCATATGCCTTAACTGCCTTTAACATCGGCATCGGACCGCATGCATAAATTACGTCGGCTTTAATATCCATAGCCTCAATGGCATCGATAACCGTACCGTGGATTCCGACGCTTCCGTCATCAGTAGCTATTACGGTTTTTACGTATTTATCAAAATCCTTCTTTAAAAACAAATCCGCATTGCGGTATCCGAGCACTGCCGTTGTTTCAGCTGCCACCCCGCAAACCGCTTTGGACAGTTCAAGCATGGGCGGAACACCTATGCCGCCTCCGATAAGTATTGCCCGCTTCCCGGCGCAGGCTTCTGCCGGGAAGCCGTTACCAATCGGTCCCAACAGTTTAACCTGTTCTCCTTCTTTGTAAAAAGAAAACTCTTTTGTGCCATTTCCGACTACCCTATACACAAGTCGTATTGTGTCACCGGATGTTTCGCAAATACTTATGGGGCGCGGCAATATAGTCGCCTTGTCCTTGGGATATATCATCACAAACTGTCCGGGGACAGCTTGTGATGCAATTTTAGTAGTGATGGAAACTGAAAATATCCGATCGGATATTTCACATGATGATGTTACAATTCCGCTGTCATATATCTTCATATGCGATTTCCCCTTTGCATATCGTATACTTTATTTTGGCATTGAATTTGTAATTTAGGAATGGTGAGTTTGCAGATTTTGAACAACTTTCACCGTATATCCATGGGGCATTCTCACTAAATATCGTAAGATTTGCGTGTGCGCCCTCTATTATCCCGTTACATTCAAATCCGTAAAGCTTCATGGGATTTGCAGTAAACATTCTAATTAACTGCATCAGCTTTATGGCACCGCTTTTTACCAACGCGTCGTATGACACGGCAAAAGCAGTTTCCAAGCCTATTATTCCGGAAGGAGCCTTTGTAATGTCAACATTCTTCTCCTCAAAAGAATGCGGTGCATGATCGGTAGCGATTATCGAAATTGTACCATCCTTAACACCTTCAATCAGCGCAGCTCTGTCCTTTTTAGTGCGAAGTGGCGGATTCATTTTGGCATTGGCACCATGCTCAATCATTGCTTCTTCGGTAAGTGCCAAATGATGTGGCGTTACTTCGGCAAAAATTCTTTCGGAGCACTTTCTTGCAGCACGTACCAGTTCTACGCCTTCTTTTGAACTGATGTGCTGTATGTTAAGCTTAACGCCGGTTTCCATTGCAAGTTTAATATCACGCTCAATAAGCTTGCTTTCGGCATGACGCGGTGAGCCGTAAACACCGTAATAATCGCTGGCTGCGCCATGGTTAATACCGTTTTCCTTAATAACACGCTTATCCTCTTCATGAAGACTTACGGGAACATCAAGTGCCGCTGCTTTATCAAATGCCTTAAGCAGCAATTCTTCATCCATAATCGGAATTCCGTCATCGGTAAATCCTGCTGCCCCATTATCGAAAAGCGTCTCGAAATCGGTAAGTTCTTTTCCCAAAAGTCCCTTTGTGACCGAGGCGCACGTATGAACATTAATCGGTGTCTTTAAGCCTTTATCAAGCACATACTTTAAGGTTTCGAGATTATCAACCGCAGGCTTCGTGTTGGCCATCAACACTACGTCCGTGTAGCCACCGCGTGCCGCACAGGCAGCACCCGTTAATATGTCCTCCTTGTGCGTAAAGCCCGGATCTCTGAAGTGCGCATGTATATCAATAAAGCCCGGCGCTATCATTAAGCCGTCGGCGTCAATTATGCGGTCGCATTTGACGTCATCTTTCGAACCGCTCTCCGAAATTTTAACTATTCGGCCGTCATTAATAAGTATGTCAGCATTCTTTACGCTGTTTTGATATGGATCTATGATTGTACCGTTGATGATTTTCAGCATGTTCTTTTCCTCTTTTATTCTTTAAATACTATACAACATCGGACATTTTAAATGCAATCCGTAAACTTTTCATAAAGCCTGTTAAATATCCCTTGCCAGCAGCCTTGCGCTCGCCTATAATTCTAATAACTTGTAGTCTCTTAATTTAAGGTGCTTAAATGATTCGTTTTATATTTGCAGCGATTGTTGTCGGCATTTTGCTGATTGTTTCAATCCCCTTTTTGCTAATTGAATTTCTGATTGGCTTAAAATGGCCCAAGGCCCGCGCCAAATCATCACTCTTTATAGTACGTCTTGGCTTTAGAGTCATAAAATGGTGCGTAGGCGTTAAAGTCATTGTAAAAGGGCTTGAAAATATTCCCCCTGACAAGGCTGTTTTATTTGTACCCAATCACCGCAGTGTATTCGATATTGTACTTACCTGTATCGAAACCCCGGTTCCGCTTGCCTACGTTGCCAAGCTAGAGACAAAAAATATCCCTATTTTCAGCACATGGATGTCATTCATTAACTGCCTGTTCCTGGACCGCAAAGATTTACGCAAGGGTTTGGAGATGGTCATCAGCGCTACCGACCTTATCAATAACGGCAACAGCGTATGCATATTCCCCGAGGGAACCCGCAATCGCACCGCAGAAGACCTGATTGCCTTTCACGACGGCAGTCTCAAAATAGCCGAGCGCGCCAAATGTCCGGTTATCCCTGTTGCCATCAACAATTCTGCAAGCATCTGGGAAGCACAGTTTCCAAAGGTTAAACGTTCAACGGTTATCATTGAATATTGCAAACCGCTCAACCCTACGGATTACGGTCGCAACGAGACCCGCAGGCTAAGCCTCGATACGCAAGACGCTATATTGGAGGCATACAGGCGCAATTGCGAACTTATCCGTAAATAATATGTATTCAAAACAAGCGCCGACTTTTTGCCGACGCTTTCTTTTTATACATTCTTTAATGCTTCAATCAGTTTTGAAAAACCCATTCCATGTGACGCTTTCACCAAAATGTTATCTGATGGGTTTACAACATTCTTAAGATTATCAATCAGATCTTCCAACGTTTCATAGTACCCAATATCACCAAGCGTTCCGTTCGCCTTAGCAGCGTTGTACATATGAATGGAATTTGAGCCTACACATACCAGCTTGTCGATACCGGCCTTGGCTGCGTGTACACCGACCTCGGCGTGCATCGCATCGGAATCGGTTCCAAGTTCAAACATATCGCCCAAAATTGCCACTTTGCGGCCAAGCGCCATTGTAAGTGTATCAATCGATGCCATCATAGACTTGGGCGCTGCGTTGTAACAATCATCAATTATAAAGCCATCCCCGCGCGGAATCATATTAAGGCGCCCGCTGATTGTCTCGGCGCATCCTAATCCTTCGATAATTTCCGCATCGGTCATTCCGAAATCATGACCTATCGCCGCCGCTGCCATGGCATTGGACACCATGTGGTTGCCGGGAATGTGAATTACGGCATCAAAGTCCATTCCATGACCGCATATATGCATGCTGCTGCCCTTTAAGCCCAGAGATTTAACGTTTAACGGGTAAACGTCGCAGGCAGCGGTAAGGCCGAATGTGACAGGCTTAATTCCCTTAACGTCTTTGACCGTTACCAGCTTATCATCATCGCCGTTTAAATATATACGTGCATTGGGATTCATGTAGTTAAATATCTCGGTCTTGGCTTTCAATATGCCGTCCCGCGTGCCTAAGTTTTCAAGATGACACTGCCCTATATTCGTAATTACACATACATCCGGATGTGCAACATGGCTTAACAAGTCCATCTCGCCGAAATCACTTATACCCATTTCGAGTACGGCGATTTCATCATCTTCGCTGAGTCTCAATATAGTAAGCGGAAGTCCGATTTCGTTATTGTAATTACCGATAGTCTTCAGAGTCTTAAATTTAGCCGAAAGAACGCTTGCGACTATCTCTTTCGTGGATGTTTTACCGACACTTCCGGTTATACCCACTACCTTTACGTTTAGGGAAAGTCTGAACCATTCGGCAAGGTTTTGCAGTGCTTTTACGGTATTCTCAACCACAATGCATGTTCCGGTTACCCCTTCGGGTACATATTCACACAATACCGCTGCGGCGCCTTTTTCAAAACAATCCGCAATAAATTTGTGACCGTCTACACGCTCACCCTTTATGGCAACATATAAATCTCCCGGCTTAACTTCACGTGAATCCTGTGTTGCACCGGTAATATACGACTTAGATTCATTTACCAGTTTACCGTTTACAGCCATGGCTGCATCATACACTAAAATCGGTTTCATTACACTAACGGCCTTTCGTAATTATTGAAAAAGGCTTATTTTTCAACAGCCATCTTAATCAGTTTTTCGCACAGCTCAACATAGTTCATGCCGGCTGCCATAGCTTCCTGCGGAAGAAGTGATGTAGGTGTCATTCCCGGAAGTGTATTTGCTTCAAGACAGAATATTTCTCCGGCTTCGTCCATCATAATATCAATTCTTGCATATTGATTGAGGCGCAAAGCCTTAAATACATCCTCGGCCATTTTCTGCATGCGAACGGTTGTATCCGCATCAATCAGTGCAGGGCACGTCTCAACCGCAGCGCCGGCCTGATATTTGTTCTTATAATCGTAAAAACCTTCTTTGGGGGCTATTTCAATAACAGGTAAAGCCTTACCGGCAATTACGCCGACCGAAAATTCACGTCCCTTAATATACTGCTCAACAACAACTTCTTTACCGAATTTAAAAGCTTCAGTCTTGGCGTTTTCATATTCGGAATCATTATTTACAATGTATACTCCCACACTCGAGCCGCCGTCGGTAACCTTTACAACCACAGGATAATCAGGCTTATTGTTATCCGTTTCACCCTTTTTAAGTGCATAGCCCTTCGGTGTTGAAACACCGTGATGTATAAACAATTCCTTAGCCAAAGCCTTATCCATTGCAAGTGCCGAGCTTAAGTAATCATTACCGGTATATGTAATTCCAAACAGATCAAATGCCGCTTGCACTTTACCGTTTTCACCGTTTTCACCGTGAAGCCCCATAAATACGCAATCTGCTTTACGACATATTTCCAAAACATTAGGGCCAAAGAAGGTTTTGCCGCCATCTTCACGCATTGCCTTAACAGCTTCGATGTCAGGGTTAACAGCCTTGATGCCTTCAATGTTTCCCAAAAGCTCATCGCCTCTTTCAAAAACTCCGTCAATGTCGTCGGTCTTTAAGCCCAGAAAAACATCCAGTAAAACCGCGTCATGACCCGCCTCCTTTAAAGCTTTATATATTTTTGCGCCGGATACAAGTGAAACGTCACGCTCTGTACTTGTGCCACCTGCTAATACAACTATCTTCATAATATTTGCGGGATACCCCGTCTCCTTTCAAAATATTATTTAACCTTCCCGAGTATACCGATAAGTTTGGCAAGATTTCCGGGAGAATATTCTTTTTCCAATAGATTTATGCTTAACTCGTTACGTCCGCACAGATAGTGAATATAGTCGTCAATTATATGATGATATTCACTGCTCGATAAGGCATAATCGATAACCACCAACTCCTGTACGTTTCTTAAAAGTTCAGATGTCGTTAAGTCTTTGGACTGTACAAGATATCTTGATGTTTCGGCAGCGTTTGACTTTAACTCAATATTTGAAAGAATCGTCTGCATAAGTACATTGCAATACTTTGCCTCGGTTCCCTTTGTGGTTGACATGTAGCAAAACGCCGCATCGGTCTGAGTGCGGTCTGTAAATTCGCTGTCATAGTGTGCTTTCAGGAATGATGCTATTTCATCCATGTATTGCGATGCGTAAGAAGCTCTGTAAAGTTCACATGCAGCCCTGTACATCTGCGTATCGTCTACAATTTCACGATTTGCCGCAAGGCATTTCCATGCTTTGGCAGCAGCTTTTAAGCATTCACTTGCAAAATTCGAATCATACTTTTTAAAGCTGTAGGAAAACTTGGCAAGAGTCGTGCAAAAATATGCCGTTGCCTTATTTGTCTCACCCAAAATTACAAGTCCCGCGTCCGACGTACCTGTACCCGGTGAAAAAGAAATTGATGTATAAACGCCACCGGTGTCGGGATTCTGCATTTTAAGTAACCACTCAACTTCATAGCGCGCCTCGTCAAGCACATCCGGAATTTTGTTGCCACTGTCTGAACTTCCGTAATCATCGGTAAAGCTTTTGCTAAAATATTCATAAACAAGCAACAGATCCTGAACGGCCGTACAGCCCTCGCAAACATCACGTTGGCCTTTATCGCCGGTATACCAGCCACCGCTTACATCTATTGTTTTCAGGCGATCGCTCTCAAGCGGAACGGGTGCACCATGCGTCGCTTCATCACAGCGCAGTCCCTTAAGTCTAAAGTAGGCCTGCGTAAAAAGTTCATCGTATATTCCGTCTTTAATCTCAAACGGCTTTGACGACCCTACAATCGAACAGGAAATATAGTACTTACCCGACGTTTTCAAATCGGTAAAATCTATCGTACCGGTCGTTTTACCGTCTGCATCCTCCGGACACGTTTCTTTCTTAACATATCCTTTATACACAACGTTTCCCGTAGCTGCATCACATACTTCAAAAGAAGCCGGAATCGTTTTTGCAAAAACAATCGCAATCTTGTCGGAATCAACCGCATAACCTACGGTATCCACAATAATCGATGGATTCACGGTCGGAAGCTCATAATCAAAAATCGCATTTTCAAGCATGGATGTCCGAGCCTTTTCCTTAACAACAGGCTTGGCGGAAACGTCAACGTTAACATTGTCCGTTGTTATTGACGGGGATACGGGCACAGCCTCTGAACATGCCGTAAACGGCAGCGCACATGCAAGCGCTGTGATACTTATTAAGTTTTTGAATGACAATCGCTTAAACATTCGCTTCCTCGTTAAAATAATCTAAATAATTATACAACTATATTAAGGGTTAAGAAAGCAATAATTTGTCCGATATATTTTTTACAAGGACGTTTTTTTCGAATGGACTCTTCGAAATTAACGTCCAATTTTTTTATAAGGAGGGTATATACCTTTTTGAGAATCGATTCCTCAAGTATAGGAATGGACTCCGCAAGACTCTACAGGTCTTCAAGTACGATTCGCAGAACCTACGAATCGGGTGTAAGCACTAATTACATGACCGGAAGTCAGCTTACACCATTTTTTCAACAATTTAATACAAACGGATGGGCCAACGCAGATGCCGACGCAGACTCACCGAAAAATGCGAAAAACTCCGAACTTATTACGGATATTCCCGCAGCTTCAGTGTCCCCGCCCAATGCAAAAGAAAATCTTTTAGACGACGCCATGCACCGATTGAACGGTTATTCGGCTCCGCGGATTTACAATTTTGAACCGCGAAGCGATGCTAAAACCGAATTCATGAAGCTTCATGAAATCGTGGTGCAAAATCTGCTGAAGCTGATATTCGGCAAGCGTCCCGACAACCGTGATTGCACCACAAGTCAAAGTAATAATCTGCAATCCGACATGGGATCCTTTTCGAATTATCAGTTGGTGGCAACGCGTGAAGCTTCCACAATTACTTACAGTGAAAGCGAGATGACCTGCTTTAGAGCGTCAGGCATCGTCCACACCGCAGACGGTCGCGATATTGACATCGGTATCAATTTAAAAATGACACGAAGCTTCACATCAAGCTACACCGAATCGGTAACGACACTTTCCAAGCAGCTCATCGATCCTCTGGTTATCAACTTAGACGATGCTCCGGCAACGCTTAATGACCTTTCTTTTCTGTTTGATATGGATTGTGACGGTAAAGAAGAAGAAATCAAGACATTGGGCACCGGAAGCGGATTTTTAGCTTACGACAAAAACGAGGACGGTATAATCAACGACGGGACTGAACTCTTCGGCACAAAATCCGGCAATGGATTCTCCGATCTCGCGGCCTATGACACCGACAATAACGGATGGATAGACGAGGCAGATGAAATTTTTGACAAGCTCAAAATCTGGTCTTTCGACAGTGAAGGTAATCCTGTTCTTTATACGCTTCTTGAAAAGAACATCGGCGCAATCTGCCTGCAGTCTGCAGATACCGAATTTTCTGTTTCGGCTGCAAACAACGGAAACACTGACGGCTATATTCGCCAAACAGGCATATTCCTGTATGAGTCCGGTAAAATTGGAACCGTTCAGCACGTTGATTTGGCTTTCTGACAAATATTTAATTCATAAAAACATTTGCGGGTGTTCACAATTAGTGAGCACCCGCTTCAATTTATACAGCGTTATAGTTAATTAAGCATCCCTTCAGGATAATCTCACGTTCTTCGTCCGTGAGCTCTCCCAAGTGCAACGTAAATTCCTTAAGTCCGTCTTCTTTTACGGCATATGCCTTAATATTGTTATCTTTATTGATAACCGCCTCGCGGATTCCGGGAATATAAATGTAATCACCCTTTGTAAAGGGAAGTTTGGCATCATCGATTATGAACGGTAACATGCCCCAGTTAATCAGGTTGGAACGGTAACGCTTGGTGGCATATTCATTGGCTATATTTGCCCAGCCGCCCAAAACCTTCTGACAGGAAGCTGCCTGTTCACGAGCCGATCCATCGCCCGGCTTGACTGCAAATATCGTGGAACCGATACCGAAGTTCTCATGCGAAGCTTCGGGGAATGTCTTGCGAACCTTCTCCATAACATCCTGCAATTCCGGAAGAACCTGACAGGGCTTTACCATAGAATCGCCGGCCAGCACAGCCTCACGTGCCTTTTCAGCCTTCTGAACTTCTTTTGCAAGACCTACATATTCAGGGTCTTTACGCGAAAGCGTAAACTCTGCGAGCCCTAACGGATTGGAACGGAATGAGGAGGTCTCACCCGAGGGGATAAGCTCATCCGTTGTGGTAACGGGATCGTGAATTTCCGATACGACCTTCAAAAGAAGATTGTCGGTAAGCGCTATCATTTTAGGCCAGTCCTTAATATTGGGGCCCATTTTAATCTCGACAGAAGAATCTGCAACACCGTGAGAATCAAAAACACGATTTGCATAAATCGATGTGTCAAAATAATATTTGTATTTTTTAAGTTCCCTATCTACATCCGTAGCAGGTGTCAAAAAGCCTTTGTTGGCTGCTGTTGCCGCAATTGAACGGGCATCCATCAATGCAACCGATGCAATCTGGCCGTTCTGAATTTTAGAGCCTTCGCGATTAGGGAAGTTTCTGGTTGAATGGCGAATACTGAATGCATTATTTGAAGGCGTATCGCCTGCACCGAAGCACGGACCGCAGAAAGCAGTCTTTACAACAGCACCGGACTTAAGAAGCTTTGTGACACTTCCGTTCTTAATAAGCTCCATGTAAATAGGTGTGGAAGCCGGATATACACTCATCGTAAATTCATCGGCACCGATATATGAATCTTCCAAAATGTCCGCTGCAGCGCAAATATTTTCAAAGCCACCGCCTGCACAGCCGGCAATAATGCCCTGCTCAACATACAGTTTCCCGTTGCGAACCTTATCCTGCAATGTAAAGTTGACTTTATCGCCGAAGCTGACCTTTGCGCGTTCCTCAACGTCATGCAAAACATCCTTAAGATTAGCGTTTACTTCTTCAATCGTGTAAACATTGCTGGGATGGAACGGCATGGCAATCATCGGGCGAATCTTAGACAAATCAACCTCAATGCAGCCGTCATAATATGCAATCTCATCGGGTGCTAACTGCTTATACGCTTCGCACCGGCCGTGAATATCGTAAAACTCCTCTATCTTCTCATCTGTAGACCAGATTGATGAAAGACATGTTGTCTCGGTAGTCATAACATCTATACCGATTCTGAAATCTGCGGAAAGATTCTTAACACCGGGTCCCACAAATTCCATAACCTTATTGTTAACATAGCCGTTCTGGAATACCGCACCGATTATGGCAAGCGCAACGTCCTGCGGGCCTACACCCGGAATCGGTTCGCCCTTTAAGTAAACGGCAACCACCTGCGGCAAATTGATATCATATGTCTGATTCAATAACTGTTTAACAAGTTCGGGACCACCCTCACCGATAGCCATTGTACCTAAAGCACCATAGCGTGTATGGGAATCGGAACCCAAAATCATTGCACCCGACTCGGCAAGCATTTCACGCGCAAACTGGTGAATAACAGCCTGATGAGGCGGTACATAAACGCCACCGTATTTCTTTGCGCAGGAAAGTCCGAACATGTGGTCATCTTCGTTGATGGTACCACCTACAGCGCACAGTGAATTATGACAGTTGGTAAGCACATAAGGTATCGGAAATTTTTGAAGTCCCGAAGCTCTCGCAGTCTGGATAATACCTACAAATGTAATATCATGGGATGTAAGCTTATCAAACTTAATCTTAAGCTTATCCATAGTATCAGAAGTATTGTGAGCCCGCAAAATTTTATAAGCCATAGTCCCCGTACGTGATTTGTACGCAGAGTACTGTGCTACTTCTTCGGAATCCGCAGACTTAATCTCCAGTCCATTCACCAGAAAAATTCCGTTATCATGTAATTTAACCATATTCCCCTCCGACGGTTTCATAATTTTGCAGGCTCCGTTAGCCGAAGCCTGCATGAATTTTTAGAACTTAATCTTATCAAGATGCCAAATCTCATCGACATATTCCTGAATGGTACGGTCCGAACTGAACTTACCTACGCTTGCAACATTAATTATTGCCATCTTTGCCCACTCAGACTCATTTTTATATTTCTGAACCAACGCTTCACGTGCCGCATCGTAAGCTCTGAAGTCTTTTAAGATGAAATATCTGTCGGCACGATCTGTCTCATAGGTATTAAGCAAAGAATTGTAAATGGACCGGAATTCTTCGGTATTCTGAGGACAGTACGTTCCGTTTACAAGCTGCAGTAAAACCTTTCGGATATCCGGATCGGTATTGTATATCTCCATGGGAACATAACCGCCCTGTTGCTCGAATCTGATTACTTCTTCGGCAGAAAGACCGAATATCATCTCATTCTCAGCGCCGGCTTCCTCAACGATTTCAACATTCGCACCATCCATGGTTCCAAGTGTAACCGCACCGTTTAACATAAACTTCATGTTACCCGTACCGCTTGCTTCCTTGGACGCAGTTGAAATCTGCTCGGATATATCACTTGCCGCGAAAATCAGCTCAGCATTGCTGACACGATAGTTTTCTATAAAGACAACCTTTATTTTACCACCAATTGAGGCATCATTGTTAATTACATCAGCAACAGAATTAATAAGTTTTATGGTCTGCTTGGCTGTATGATACCCGGCAGCTGCCTTGGCACCGAAAATGAAGGTGCGAGGCACAAAATCCATGGAAGGATTTTCTTTCAGTTTGTTGTACAGATACATAATATGCAGAATATTAAGAAGCTGACGCTTATACTCATGAAGACGCTTTACCTGCACATCGAAAATCGAACGCGGGTCAACATCAATGCCGTTATGCTCCTTTATATATTTTGCCAAACGTACCTTATTGCGATATTTAATATTTAAAAATTCCTGTTGTGCCTTACTGTCCTCCGCATATATTTTCAAACGGGATATACGCGACAAATCCGTAATCCACTCGTCACCGATATGTTCGGTAACCCAATCCGCAAGCATCGGATCACCGTGCAAAAGAAAACGTCGTTGCGTAATACCGTTTGTTTTGTTGTTAAACTTTTGAGGAAACATTTCATAAAAGTCCTTAAGTTCCTGATTCTTAAGGATTTCCGTATGAAGTCTTGCAACACCGTTAACGGAATAGCCTGCAACAATTGCAAGATTAGCCATTCTGACCTGACCGTCATATATGATTGCCATCTTGCGAACTTTTTCGCGGTTGCCGGGATATTTAGCCGCAACCGCTTCAAGGAATCTGCGGTTAATCTCTTCAATAATCTGATATATTCTGGGAAGCAGACGGCTGAAAAGTTCAATCGGCCACTTTTCCAAAGCTTCGGACATTATGGTATGGTTTGTGTAGGCGCAGGTCTTCGTGGTAACGTCCCATGCCTCATCCCAGGTAAGATTATAATCGTCCAAAAGGATACGCATAAGCTCCGCAATTGCAACCGTTGGATGCGTATCATTTAATTGAAATGCAACCTTCTCGTAAAGCTTAGTGATATCCTTGTGGGTGCGCAAATATTTGTCTACAGCTTCCTGAACAGACGCCGAGATAAAGAAATACTGCTGTTTAAGCCTTAACTCTTTACCTGCATAGTGATTATCGTTAGGATACAAAACTTCTACGATATTGCGCGCAAGATTCTCCTGCTCAACGGCTTTCTGATAGTCGCCCTTGTCAAAAGAATCAAGTTTAAAGCACTCCATCGGCTGTGCATCCCAGATTCTTAAAGTATTAACCACACCGTTGCCATATCCTAAAATCGGAAGGTCGTACGGCACGGCGTATACGGACTGATAGCCTTCCTGACGGTAATGATTACGTCCGAAAGCATCCGTATCAAATGCTGTATATCCGCCAAACCTGACTTCCTTGGTGTACTCGGGACGGCGAAGCTCGAACGGATTACCGTTTTCAAGCCAGTTGTCGGGTACCTCAACCTGATAACCGTTGCGAATATCCTGTTTAAACATTCCGTAACGATATCTGATACCGCAACCGTATGCCGCGTATCCCAAAGTTGCAAGTGAATCAAGAAAGCAGGCAGCCAGACGTCCGAGACCACCATTACCCAAAGCGGCATCCGGTTCTTCGTCTTCAACCGTATCGATATCAATGCCTAACTCATCAAGCGCTTCTTTGGCATCTTTATATGCCTTCAAATTTATTAAGTTATTACCCAGTGCGCGTCCCATCAGAAATTCCATGGACATATAGTACACAATCTTGGGATCGCTTTGCTCAATTGCTTTCTGGGTATCCATCCAGCAGTCGATCAACTGGTCCTTAACCGCGTAAGCAACGGCCTGAAATACCTGCTGTTTGGATGCCTCATCAAGAGTCTTTCTGTATAATGTTTTCACATTATAAGCAATACTTCTTTTAAACAGTTCTTTGTCAAAAACCGGTGTAGCCATATTACGGCCTCCTTAAAACGTTAATCATTAAATGCGTTCAACCCCGATTGTAACATTTTCACCATTAACGTTCCATTCTTTCATATTGGCAAGCGAACCGTTATCCGAAATATCATTTGCCAATACCTTAGTGGCAATGGCATCTTTATTCTTTAAAACAATGCCCGCAATACGCTCGTTGCCGACTACGCATACTTTAATGCGATCCATAACTTCGAAGCCGGAATCCTTACGCATAGTCTGGATTTTTGAAATAACCTCAGATACAAATCCTTCTTCGATAAGTTCATCGGTCAGGTTAATATCAAGTACTACAGTTACTACGTTGTCTGCCTCCGTTACATAGCCTTCTTTTTGCGCAATCGTGATAAGAAGGTCTTCCTCGGCAAGCTTAACCTCTGTGCCGTTTACATCAAAGGCAATAAAGCCTTCGGATTTAAGGGTATCCATTGCACTGTTGCCGTCAACCGATGCAAGATACTTCTGAATTCCGCCGAGCTGTTTGCCGTACTTAGGGCCTACAGTACGCAGTTGCGGCTTAAACGTATATGATGTAAATTCACGTACATCATCCGTAAATTCGACAGACTTAACGTTTAATTCATCCTCAATAATTTCCTTAAAGAACTCGCCAAGCTCAAACGGAGCCTTTACAAACATCTTGGAAATCGGCTGACGATTCTTGATGTTTGAAGCATTCCTTGCCGCACGGCCCATTACAACCGTCTTAAGTACGGCATCCATGTTCTTTTCAAGTTCAGCATCGACATGTGCTTCTTCACACACAGGGAAATCACACAGATGAACACTGATGGGTGCCTTATCATCTACGGAACATACAAGGTTTCTGTAGATATCGTCTGCCATAAACGGAATCATGGGAGCAGCTGCCTTGGCAACCGTCACCAAAGCCGTGTAAAGTGTCATGTAAGCATTGATTTTATCCTGCTCCATACCCTTAGCCCAGAAACGCTCACGTGAACGGCGAACGTACCAGTTACTCATATCATCCACAAAGTCATCAAGCGCACGGCCTGCTTCGGGAATACGATAATTTTCAAGATTTGCGTCAACATCCTTAACCATCGTATTCATCTTGGACAACAGCCACTTATCCATTACGGGAAGCTTGTCGTACTCAAGTTTATATTTAGTTGCATCGAAATTATCAATATTTGCATAGAGTACAAAGAACGCATATGTGTTCCACAATGTACCCATGAATTTACGCTGTCCTTCCAAAACCGTATCGCCCGAAAACCGGTTAGGTAACCAGGGAGCGGAGTTTGTATAGAAGTACCATCTGATGGCATCTGCGCCGTACTTTGAAAGAGCATCGAAAGGATCCACCGCATTGCCCTTGGACTTACTCATCTTCTCGCCGTTTTCATCAAGCACTAAGCCCAGCACGATAACGTTCTCGTAAGGTGCTTTATTGAAAAGAAGGGTAGACTCAGCCATAAGTGAATAGAACCATCCGCGAGTCTGATCGACTGCTTCGGAAATGAACTGAGCGGGGAACTGCTTTTCAAACAAATCTTTATTTTCAAAAGGATAATGATGCTGAGCAAAAGGCATAGCACCCGAGTCAAACCAGCAGTCAATAACCTCGGGAACACGCTTCATTGTTTTGCCGCATTCGGGGCAGGTGCAAGTGATTGCATCAATATAAGGTCTGTGAAGTTCAACCGTCTTAGCCTCAGGATTGCCGGACATCTTTTCCAACTGCTCACGTGAACCGACAGCTTCCTGATGACCGCAGTCTGCGCACTCCCAGATATTTAAAGGAGTGCCCCAGTAACGATTACGTGAAATACCCCAGTCCTGAATGTTTTCAAGCCAGTTACCGAAACGTCCCTCACCGATTGTAGGCGGAATCCAGTTAACGGTTTTATTGTTACGTACAAGGTCATCTCTAACCTCTGTCATCTTAATAAACCATGACTCTCTTGCAAAATAAAGCAAAGGAGTTGAGCATCTCCAGCAGTGAGGATAGTCATGCTCTACCTTGGGAGCCGAGAACAAAATACCGCGTCCGTCAAGTTCCTTTAAAACTTCAGGGTCACAGTTGATGGCACCATGCTCGATTTCCTTCTGGGTAGGCTTGCAACGCATGCCTGCGAAAGGAGTTTCAGCCTTCATGACACCATGCTCGTCAACCATCTGTACAAACGGAGCATCGTACTTACGACCTACACGGGCATCATCTTCACCAAACGCAGGAGCGATATGCACAATACCGGTACCATCTGTCATAGTTACATAATTATCGCAGTATACAAAGAAAGCTTTCTTATGCTGCTTTGCCACACAATCTGCAGCACACTGGTAGAGAGGCTCATATTCTTTGTACTCAAGATCGGAACCTTTATATGTCTCCAATACTTCATAGGCAGGTGTGCCTTCTTCGCGCTGAATACCGTCAAGAACAGTATCCGCCAGTGCCTCGGCCAGTATATATGTGTATCCGTCGGCAGCCTTTACCTTAACATATGTCTCGTCGGGGTTTACGCAAAGAGCAATATTGGATGCAAGTGTCCAGGGCGTAGTCGTCCATGCCAAAAAGTAAGCATCTTCGCCCACAATCTTAAAACGTACAATAGCTGTGCGTTCTTTCAAGGTCTTATAGCCCTGAGCTACCTCATGCGATGAAAGCGGTGTTCCGCAACGAGGGCAGTAAGGCACAATCTTAAAGCCTTTATATAATAACTTCTTGTCCCAGATTTCCTTTAGTGCCCACCATTCCGACTCAATATAGTCGTCATGATATGTAACATAAGGCTCATCCATATCTGCCCAGAAACCTACGGTACCCGAGAAATCTTCCCACATACCTTTATATTTCCAAACAGATTCCTTACATTTTGTGATGAAAGGATCCAGACCGTATGCTTCAATCTGATCTTTACCGTCGATGCCAAGAAGCTTCTCAACTTCAAGCTCTACGGGGAGGCCGTGTGTATCCCAGCCTGCTTTACGGGGAACCATATAACCTTTCATGGTGCGATATCTGGGAATCATATCTTTAATAACACGTGTCAAAACGTGACCGATATGCGGTTTGCCGTTTGCTGTAGGGGGGCCGTCGTAAAATGTGTATGTAGGACCTTCCTTACGGTTTTCCATACTTTTTTCAAAAATCTGATTGTCATTCCAGAACTTAAGCGTTTCCTTTTCGCGATCCACAAAGTTCATGTTTGTTGATACCTGTTTGTACATTTTAACCTCCTGATTAAAGAAAAAAGGACCTGCCCTAAAAAGGACAAGTCCTGATAAGCCTTGCTAACCACCTTTTTAAGAGTACTCCCTTTAACGTTCATACACCTCCGTTGTAACGGTCGGACTCCGTCGACGCCTACTTGATAACCTTTCGGGTCGAAGCTCAGAAGTGATATTCATCAAAATTCAAGGCACCGGTTCTCACCTTCCCGGCTCTCTGTTCCCTCTCAGTAAAGACTACTGTCTTCGTCATCGCTTTGTGGTTATTATATTGCTTAATATTCAAACGGTCAAGACGATAAAATGCACCGAAATATTTCCAAAATCGGCAGTTTCTTAAGCAATTTGCGTTTTTTTGCCTGTTAATGTTTGGTTATCTTTTGCCGATAACATTAATGTTATTAATTGAAAAGGAGATTTTTATTATGAAAGGCGTTTTTAAAGATTTTAAGGCATTTATCTCAAAGGGAAATGTTATGGACATGGCAGTCGGTGTTATCATCGGCGGTGCATTCGGCAAAATCGTTACCTCTTTGGTTAACGACATCTTAATGCCTCTTTTGGGGCTTGCGACAGGTGGCATCAATTTCAGCGAAAAGAAGCTTGTATTAAGCCCCGCCATCGTTGATGCTGCAGGCGAAGTTACCAAACCCGAGGCAGCTCTTTTATACGGAAGCTTCATCCAGAATATCATTGATTTTTTAATCATCGCATTCTGTATCTTTATGATTACAAAAGCTTTCACCAAGTTTGAAAACAAGCTTAAGAAGCCCGAAGCTCCCAAGCCCGAGGCTCCCAAAGGACCTACTACAGAGGAACTTCTTACCGAGATCAGAGATTTACTTGCCAAGCAGTAATTCACAAACAGTAATTCACAAACAGCCTGCACTTTGTGCAGGCTGTTTTGCTTGTGAAACGCTTTTTATCTATATATCTTCCAATAGTTTCCGACAGTTTCAAGTTCGTAATTGTCTTCTGTCCACTTTCGTATCCACGAATCCTTTGATAAACCGTCAAATCCGTAAGGCGACAGCACTGCAACAACCGTAGGTTTCTTTTGCGGATACCTGTCATAATAATCAAGCATCACCTCGTTATAAACAGGGGTGTCGATAACCGACGGATTTGCGATTTCCCCGTTGGCAAACAGGAAAATTGCCGGGTCGATAATCCAGTCATACGTCACCACCAGCACGCAATCGTCATCATCGGTATAATTTGCAAGCTCCGGACCGGCATCACGATTGAAATACACGTTGTCGTTATCTGCAACTATTCCGACATTGGGACCGTTTCGGATAATGTTCTGCATCTGAAAAACAGTTTCACACTGTGCCGCATTCATATATCCGTTTACCACAATTCCCCTGTGAAACAGAACTGTCACAAGAATGCCCACCGTAAAAGCAGCGCCTTCTTTTTGTAACTTGGAAATTGCCATGATTGAAACCATGCAGCCTATAACCATATACGGCAAAAACGTATCCACGCTCAGATCCGTAAGCATCATAACGGAAATTGCGGACGCCGCCGCCAGACATACGCCTGTTACAAACACACGCTTTTCACCGTCAGAAAGCTGTTTGGCAAGCATAAAACCAATACCCTCCAACAGCAACGGCAATATATATATCGACTTATGGAAAAGAGCATTTTTACATGTAAAAACAAGTACCGCTTCCGAAACGGCAATCACTGCCGCAAATACGACAAGATATGATACCTGATAATCGCTTATAAGTTTAACCGCTTTACAAATAATTGCACCGACAAGGGCCGCTGCCGCTATCCACCCTATGTATATCACAAATTCTTTTGTGTTAACCCATATACCGCTGTTTAGCTTGCCTGCACTGTGCGAGTCAAAAGAAACCATTCCGGAAATGTTTTTCAAAACCGCAGCAAAACCATTCTGCAGAACAATAATTCCGAAATATATTGCCCCGAAAACCGCACAGCATACGCTGAATCTTATTACATCTTTGAGCTTTCCGCCTCCGTAAACATATAACAGCACGGCCGCAAATATATACGAAATAATGCACGAAGGGTACGACAAAACCTCCAGACACATAAATATTGCGGCTGTATACAAGTATCCTCTTTGACTGCTATTTTCAAAATACTTAACAAGGCACAGAAACACCAATACCGAAAAGAATATCTGCATATTTGCAAACTCCACAAACGGCGTCTGCTTAGCCCTGTACACAATCAAAAACATGCAAATAAACTGTGCTGTATATTCATTGCAATACGGCTTAAGTGTCCTGTATACAGGCACACACAAAAGTCCAAACAGTAAGGTTCCGCAAATCTGTATATACAGGTTTACACCCGCAAAAGAAGGTACCACCCAATGATACAGCCACATTAAAATATCCACGGCAAAAGCGGAGCTTAGATGCGGTTCCCACATAGTTGCAAACAGTGAATCATTGTTTAAATGTCTGTATGACATAGCTATCTGGTAACCATTATCATAGCCTGTGTCTGTCAAAATACTCTTAATGCTTACAAGCACTACGCCTACCCACAAAAGGCGCATCACCATTCTTTTCACATTACCGGTTTTATCGAACATTTCTTACCACCATTTTTACCACGCAATACATCAATCCATATAACTATATCACACAGTAACAAGGGCCCGCAATCTGCGGGCCCTTCTAAGTAATACTTATTCTTTTACACTGAGACGAACTAACGCTCTCGATAACTTAGCCTCGGCAATTCTGATTTCTTTGTCGGTCAGATTATCTCTGGCAAGCATTTCTTCGGCACGCTTTTTGGCGGCTTCGGCACGCTCTTTATCTATGTCGTCTTTCCACTCCCAGGTGGTCGGCAACAGATGGCACTCACCATCCATAACGCTTAACATACCACCTATGCAGGCTGCCGTCTTACGGGTGCCGTCTTCAAGCACTATGTAAGCCTCGCCCATTCCGAGTGCAGTACAATAATTTGAGTGACCTGCAAGTATAGCAAGGTCGCCTGTAATGCTGCGGCACATCACTCTTTCAACGTCTCCTGAAAAAAGCAGGCCGTCGGGTGTTCCGATTCGTAACGGAAATGTCTTCATAGACGACCTCCTTTACATGTTCTTTGCTTTTTCTAAAACGTCATCAATAGAGCCGGCCATTAAGAAACAGCTCTCGGGAATGCTGTCGCACTCACCGTCCAGAATCATTCTAAAGCCGCGAAGGGTTTCTTTAAGCGGAACATACTTACCTTCAAGACCGGTAAACTGTTCTGCAACCGAAAAGCTCTGTGACAGAAAACGCTGAACCTTACGTGCACGGTTAACTGTCATCTTATCTTCTTCGGAAAGTTCGTCCATACCCATAATGGCGATGATATCCTGAAGCTCCTTGTATCTTTGAAGTACCTTCTGAACGCCTCTTGCAACTTCATAGTGCTCTGTACCCACTATTTCGGGGGTAAGAACTCGTGATGTTGAGTCAAGAGGGTCTACTGCGGGGTAAATACCCATTGCTGCGATATCACGAGAAAGAACCGTGGTAGCATCAAGGTGGGTAAATGTCGTAGCCGGTGCAGGGTCTGTCAGGTCATCTGCGGGAACGTATACAGCCTGAATGGATGTAATGGAACCCTTGCGAGTTGATGTAATACGCTCCTGTAATGTACCCATATCTGTTGCAAGTGTAGGCTGGTAACCTACAGCTGAAGGCATACGTCCCAAAAGTGTTGATACTTCCGAGCCTGCCTGTGTGAAACGGAAAATGTTATCTACGAACAATAACACGTCCTGATTCATAACATCTCTGAAGTACTCAGCCATCGTAAGACCCGAAAGAGCTACACGCATACGCGCTCCGGGCGGCTCGTCCATCTGACCGTATACCAAAGCGGTCTTGTCGATAACGCCCGACTCCTTCATTTCGTTGTACATATCATTACCTTCACGGGTACGTTCTCCAACGCCTGTGAATACTGAATATCCGCCGTGCTCTGTAGCTACGTTATGGATAAGTTCCTGGATAAGAACTGTTTTACCAACGCCGGCACCGCCAAACAAACCTACCTTACCACCCTTTGCATAGGGGCAAATAAGGTCAACAACTTTAATACCGGTTTCAAGAATTTCAGTTGAAGTAGCCTGATCTTCGTATGCGGGTGCGGGACGATGAATCGACCATTTTTCTTTTGCTTCCGGAGCCGGAAGATTATCAACGGGATCGCCTAACAGGTTAAATACACGCCCCAGGCAGGCTTCGCCGACGGGCACCTGAATCGGTGCGCCCGTATCAACAGCCTTGGTGCCACGTACCAAACCATCGGTTGAATTCATGGCAATACAACGTACTGTATTATCACCAATCTGCTGAGCAACTTCGGCTGTAAGCTTTTTGCCGTTGTTATCGATTTCAATGGCGCTCAAAAGTGCGGGTAACTCGTCGTGACCGAACCTGATATCAAGAACGGGACCGGTAACTTGTACTACCTCGCCAATGTGTTTCTCGCTCATTTACGATTCTCCTTTATCATTATTTACGTGCCGGCTATACGCCTTCAGCACCTCCGACAATTTCGGTAATTTCCTGCGTAATGCTTGCCTGACGGGCTCTGTTGTAATGCAGGTTCAGCGTCTCAATCATTTCCTCGGCATTGGATGTTGCTGACTCCATTGCGGTTCGGCGGGCTGCCTGTTCACTTGCGAGTGAATCGCAAACCGCTCCGTATAAGACTCCCGCAACATATTCGGGAACAATAGCATCGAAAACTTCCTGCGAGTCAGGCTCATACAAAATTAAGTTTCTGACAGGCTCTTTGTTGTCGCTTTCAACAAGCTCTGACAACGGAAAGACATCAACCGCATGCGGTTCCTGGGAAAGCATTGACACAAACTCTGTGTATACAAGCTTTACTGACCCGAAGGTTCCCGCTTTGAACTCTCTGCACAAAATGCTGCTGATTTCAAAGCACTCACCGACTTCAAGCGGTGCAATCTCATTAAAGTCCTCGGTTACAATTTCAACCTTGCGGCGCTTGTAATACTCGAGAGCTTTTTTCCCGATAGGGAGCACCACATAGTCCTTACCCTTGGCATCAGCCTCCATGCATTTAAACAGATTGGAATTGTATCCGCCGGCAAGACCTCTGTCACCGGCAATTACAACGTAACATATTTTTTCACTCTTCGACGGCTTTACGTATATCGAGGAAAAATCCACGTTTCCGTTAGCTATTTTCTTAAGTGTCGAATACAACTCCATAAAGTATGGTCTGCAGGTTTCGGACCTTTCTTTTGCCCTACGCAGTTTGGAGGATGCTACAAGTTCCATAGCCTTGGTAATCTGCATAGTGTTTTGTACACTTTTAATACGCAGCTTTACCGCTTTCATGTTTGCAGCCATTTGCGTCCTCCTTAATTATTCCTGTGAATGTACACTTAAAAACTCGTCTGTGTATGCTGTCAAAGCATTCTTCAAATGTTCTTCGGTAGTTTCTTCAAGCTTACCGGTTTCCTTAACTGCCTGCATATAAGCTACGCCGTCGGCATTTGTGTCAAGGAAATTGTAAAGACCGGCTTCATAAGCCTTAACATCCGCAACATTTACTTTAGCAAGAATGTTCTTTGTAACTGCATAAATAATAGCGATCTGCTTTTCAACAGGGATAGGAGAATTCTGATTCTGCTTTAATACTTCCACAATACGTGCACCCTGCTCAAGACGAGCCTTGGTATCTGCATCAAGGTCGGAACCGAACTGGGCAAAGCTCTGCAACTCACGATACTGAGAGTAAATAAGCTTTAATGTACCGGCTACCTTCTTCATAGCCTTAATCTGTGCATTACCGCCTACTCGCGAAACGGAAATACCGGGGTTAACCGCAGGCATAACACCTGAGTGGAACAGTTCTGTCTCCAGGAATATCTGGCCGTCTGTGATGGAAATAACATTTGTGGGTATATAAGCGGAAACGTCACCCGCCTGTGTCTCAATTATGGGTAATGCGGTAAGTGAACCGCCACCGTGTGCTTCATCTAACTTAGCCGCACGTTCAAGCAAACGTGAATGTAAGTAGAATACATCACCGGGGTAAGCTTCACGTCCCGGAGGGCGACGGATAAGCAAAGAGAGTGCACGATATGCAACCGCATGCTTACTTAAGTCATCGTAAATAACAAGAACATGTTTGCCCTTGTTCATAAAATATTCGCCCATTGCACAGCCCGAATAAGGAGCAATGTACTGTAAGGGGCTTGCTTCGGAAGCGGTAGCGGCAACTACGATTGTGTAGTCCATTGCACCGTTTCGCTGTAAGTTTTCTACTAAGTTGGTAACGGTTGAACGTTTCTGTCCGATTGCAACGTAAATACAGATAACGTCTTTACCCTTCTGGTTAATGATTGTATCGGTTGCAATTGTAGTCTTACCGGTCTGACGGTCACCAATGATTAACTCACGCTGACCACGTCCGATAGGAATCATAGAGTCAATTGCCTTGATACCTGTCTGTAAGGGTTCAAATACTGACTGTCTTTCGCAAATGCCGGGGGCGTTGCTCTCAATTGCACGGAATTCATCCGTAACAACGGGGCCTGCGCCATCAATAGGCTGACCTAATGCATTTACTACTCGACCGATCATTGCTTCACCTACCGGTACGGAAACAACCTTACCGGTGCGCTTTACGGTCTGACCTTCGCCGATGTTTTCGTCGGAACCGAATAATACGATTGAAACACTGTTCTCCTCTAAGTTCTGTGCCATGCCGAAGCTTCCGTCTTCAAATTCAAGAAGCTCGCCTGCCATACAGTTAACAAGACCGCTGGCACGTGCAATACCGTCACCTACATTCAAAATAATGCCTGTCTCGGTCTGCTTGATAGTGTTTTCATAGTATTTTATCTGGCTACGGATGACCTTGGATATCTCTTCAGGTTTTAATTGCATGTTCGCATCCATCCTTATATTATTGTGTCACTAAGCTTTTTGGAAATATCTTTCAAACGTCCGCTTACGCTTCCGTCAAGTTCAACTCCCTCCAGCTCAACCTTAATTCCCGCAACTATGTCAGGGTTAACTTTAGTAACAAGTGAAACGTTTTTGCCGCTCACTTTCTTAAGTTTCTCGGTTAATGCTTTCTTTTGATCGTCACTTAACTCAACAGCGCTTGTAACAAGTGCTTCGGCTATATTGTGATCGATGTTGTATCTTCTGGTGAACTCTGCGGTACAGCCCTCATATTCACGTAAGAGCTCCTTTTCACACAAAAGTTTTAAGAAGTTAACCAGGTACCTTTCTGCCTCGGCGCCAAATGCCTTCTCTATCAGATCGGTACGTTCTTCCTTCTTGATTGCAGGTTCTGAAAGAAGGTTAAGATAATCGGGGTTCTCCCTGAAGATCTCCTTAATTGCCTGCATATCTGTCAATATGGCGTCTGTAAGCTGTTCTTCCAAGGCTAAGTCATACAGACTGCCACCATATACTCTGGCGTATTCTGTCATGACTTATCTCCTACATTATTAATAAATTCATCTATCAGTTTCTCATGGTCCTTCGCACTGATTTCACGTTCGATTACCTTACCGGCAATCTCCATCGCCATGTCACCGATTTCATCTTTAATCTCATTAACGGCTTTGCGCTTCTCCAAAGCAATATCCTTTTCAGCCTTTGATTTAATGGCAATTGCCTGCTCATTGGCCTCTCTGATAATTTCCTCGCTCTGAATCGTAGCTGATTTCTGAGCCGACGCAAGAATGTCGTTAGCCTTGTCACGGGCTTCACCCAAATTCTTTTCGTACTCAGTCTTCATTGCTTCAGCTTCTTCTTTTGCCTTGGTGGCATCATTGATCTGCGAATCAGCTAATGCCTTACGCTTTTCAAGGATGTTTCTGATAGGCTTAAAAAGAAAACGTTTAATAAGATACATCTGAAGAAACAGGTTGCATAACTGTGCGATAAGCGTCCATGGAACTATCGATACAAGTTCCTGATTCAAGCTTTAGCCCTCCTGTTTACCTTTCAGAAATTAGCCCAACATCTTCATGAATGAACGGGGTGCCACAAAGATAAGTAACAGACCTGTAACGAAACCGTAAATACCTGTTGTTTCGGCAACTGCACATCCAAGTAACATTGTTGAGGTAACTTCACCCTTACACTCGGGCTGACGTCCGATTGCTTCCAAAGCCTTAGCAACGGCGTTACCTTCACCAATACCGGGTCCGATACCGGCGATAAGTGCAAGTCCGGCACCGATTGCGCATCCTGCAAGTGCAATACCTTTAGCAAGTAATGAATAATCCATATAAAATTTCCTCCTTAAAGAAAAAAAATGTTCTTAGCCATCTGCGGCGTTTAGCCATCTGCGGCGTTTAGCCTTCTGCGGCGTTTGCAATATACATTGTTGTCAGCATGCAGAAAATGTATGCCTGCATGAATCCGGAAAACCAGTCAAAGTAGACTGACAGCACGGCCGGAATACCTACACTGAATATCGGAACATTTGACAATAACGCTCCGACTGCTCCCGGGATAAGACCCAATACCTTAGCGCTCAACCCGGCGAGTGCTCCGTAAATTAGTGTGTTGATAACAACACCTGACAGTATGTTACCGAAGTGACGGCACGCCATACTGATGGGCGTAGCAAGCTCTGACAAAACATTAAATGGCGTCAGAACCGGAATAGGCTGTGTGAAACCTTTTAAGTATCCGCCGACACCACCTGCTTTAATCTTCTGCGAAGTGATGATGGTAAATACCACAATTGCCCATGCGGCTTCCGTGTTAAGATCCGCCGTCGGACTGTATACTCCAAACAGTCCGATAAGGTTTGACACCAGACTTGTTGCAAACAGTGCCGCTACGAACGGAACAAAGTAAGCAAATTGTTCACCCATGTTGCCGATTACAAATTTGTCGGCAGTTTCTACAATCATCTCCGCAAGGGCCTGACGCTTGGATATATTCTCGACCTTTAAATTGTGCGTAAGCCATATGCACAGCAACGTAATGATTGCCATTACAATCCAGCTCATCAAAATTGTCTCGGTCAGTTTAAAAGATCCAAGAATCGGAACGCTCCACGACGATTCCCATAGAATTTTGGGGCCCGTAATGTTAACATCCATCTTGCTTTTGCTCCACCTCCTTTGCCTTATTATATTTAATCTGATCAATAATTCCTTTTATTTTAATACCTGCACTTGGGAAAAGAAGGGGAATAATCCCCGAAGCCCAATAAAAGCACGGTACTACAATCGTTATGACCATCCAGGCTATCTGCATCAAAAGGCGCCTGGTATAAAAAGTTTTAAAAATCTGTCCGGCCTTCTTTTCATCCTCTTCCAGGGAAACTTTTTGAACCGAAATTCCCATGATAAAGAAATTAAGAACTGCTATGAATGCTGCTACGATTCCGGAAGTAAATATTCTGTAATCGGTCGGAACCTCGTCGGTCCACAACCAATTAAGTAACCAAAAAGCCGCCCACATGACAACAAGCCCTGCTGCCGAGTAAACCGCAACTCTCTTAGTCTCTTTAATAACTGCCGGTGCAACTTTATCTTTAATAGTGCTCATCGATTACCTTCCATTACAAATGTCTGTTAAAAGAAACTTTCTTTTTGCTTTCCTTTTTGGCCTTACCGGCCTCGGAAATATATATCTTGTAGGCACTCATAAACGAACCGCCGAATCCGAACACAAAACCTATTATGTATATCCATGCTCCGATATCGTATTTATAATCCAACCACCAGCACAGCAAAATACACAAAATCAAAGGTGCGATAATTGTAAGCCCCATCTGTGTAATCATTGCAAGCCGTTCAACAATTTTACTGTGATTCATATATCTGTCCTAAACTTTGAGTGCAATCGCAATATATTGTATCAGTAAAGACAATTTTACTCAAGATAAAGTTACTTATTTAATATACATTTTCACAATTATCAATCACTTAACTTTTTCAAGGAATTCCGACATCTCACTGATAATGTATTCTGCCTTTTCCATTAAAAGTTCCTCATCCTTAACCACTTCGCCTATCGGAGTATATCTGTACGTAAACACGGGATTTCCTTTAGGATACAAAGAAAGCTTACGCGAATGCTTACGCATCAGAGCATCAAGGTTTTCAATCCTTATATCTGCATTTTCAAGATATGTTACCGTAATTTCTCCGAAACGACCTTTAACCTCTGAAATATATAACCTGTGGGCTTTTGTGCGAAGTATTGAAATATCGAGAAGATGTTCGCAGGACTTGGGAACTTTTCCAAATCGGTCTTCAAGTTCATTTAACATATCTTTCTTTTCGTCTTCGCTTTCAATTGTCGCAATATGCTTATACGTATCAAGCTTCTGAACTTCGTTCATGATATATTCGCCCGGTATAAAAGCATCTACGTCAAGATCGACAAGGGTCGAAAATTCCGTTTCCGTCTCGACACCCTTTTTTTGTGCAACTGCCTGATTAAGCATCTTACAGTACAAATCATACCCAACGGCCGCCATATGTCCGTGCTGGCTCATACCCAGAATGTTACCTGCACCGCGGATTTCAAGGTCTTTCATGGCAATCTTGTAACCGCTTCCCAAATCGGTAAACTCTCTGATAGTTTCCAGACGCTTTTCGGCAACTTCCTCAAGAACCTTATCGCGCTTGTACATCAGGAAAGCATACGCTGTCCTGTTTGAGCGACCTACACGCCCTCTTAGCTGGTAAAGCTGTGAAAGTCCCAGTCTGTCGGAATCGTGCACTATCATAGTGTTAACATTCGGTATATCAATACCCGTTTCTATAATGGTGGTTGACACCAGAACATCGATATCGCCTTTTATGAAATCGTACATAATACGCTCGAGTTCGTTTTCTTTCATCTGACCATGTGCAAAAGCAACGGTTGCCTCGGGTACAAGTGCCTGAATTTTAGCGGTTATATCGGCAATCGTATTTACGCGGTTGTACACATAGTAAACCTGTCCGTTACGGGCAAGCTCGCGGTTGATGGCCTCGCGAACCATTTCTTCATTGTACTCGCATACATATGTCTGAATCGGAAGCCTGTCATTGGGTGCTTCCTCTAAAAGGCTCATGTCTCGTATTCCCACAAGACTCATATGCAACGTTCTGGGGATAGGCGTTGCGGTAAGCGTCAAAACATCGACATCTTCTTTCAGCTGCTTAATCTTTTCTTTGTGAGTTACACCGAAGCGCTGCTCCTCATCAATAATAAGAAGCCCCAAATCCTTAAACTGTATGTCCCCCGACAGAATTCGATGCGTACCTATCAGAATATCTACAGTTCCGCGTTTTAAATCTTCCAAAGTTTTTGCCTGTGCGGACTTAGGCACAAAACGGCTTAACAAGTCAACTCTTACCGGAAAATCCTTCATGCGTTCCGTAAATGTATTGTAGTGTTGCTCGGCAAGAATTGTGGTGGGCACAAAAAAAACAACCTGCTTGCCATCCTGAACAGCCTTAAATGCCGCTCTGATTGCGACTTCGGTTTTCCCGAATCCTACGTCGCCGCAAATAAGTCTGTCCATAATCTTAGTGCTCATCATGTCAGCCTTGGTGGCTTCTATAGCCGCAAGCTGGTCTTCCGTTTCCTCATACGGAAACAGTTCTTCGAATTCCCGCTGCCATACCGTATCCTCACCGTATTCGAAGCCTTCGCGATCACGCCGGGTTGCATAAAGTGTCACAAGTTCTTCGGCAACTTCCGTCACCGCACTCTTAACTTTGGATGTAGTCTTATTCCATTCCTGCGTGCCGAGTTTATTAATCTTAGGCTTTTTGGCCGCATCCTGCGAAGCATATTTCATGATTACGTCAAGAGCTGTTGCCGGCACGTATAAAACGCCGCCGTCACGATACTCAAGGCGCATGTAATCCTTGGAAACCTTATCAACTTCTACCTTTTCAATGCCTTTGTAGACACCGATACCAAAGCTTTCATGCACCACGTAATCGCCGATGTGAAGGTCGTTGAAATCCTGAATATGTTTTCCTTCATGCTCAAATTTTCTTTTGGCTTTCTTTTTGGGTGCACCGAAAATATCACTTTCAGCAATGACAACATACTTAAGGTCCGGATATTCGAACCCCTTAAGCACGCGTCCGTACATAGTCACGATTTCTCCGGGCAAAAGAACATGCTCGCGATTTTCCGTAAAATATGCATTTACTTCAGAATCCTGTAAATCTCTTGCCAGTCTTTCGGCTCTTGTTTTGGAGCCTGATAATATGAGGACTCTGAAACCGTTCTTTTTGTACGTTTTCAAATTTCTTACAAGTTCGTTAAAGCTGTTGTTGTACGACGGAATACTGCGGGCATTCACCATAAATTTAAACTTAGGCTTAACCGGCAGGCTTTTCGGAGACATTGTAGAAATATAAATTACATTTTGCCCTGAAATTTTCGACAAAACTTCTTCTTTGGAAATCAAAATATCCGTCTGCCCCGGCAAAATGTAACCCTTTTCAAGACGGTTCTTCATGCTTTCCCTAAACTCAAGTTCAACCGCATCCGCATGCTCGAACGTTCGTTGAGGTTCATCAATTACAAAAACCGCGCTTTCAATATAGTCAGCAAGCGAAAGTCTTTCCTCAAAAAAGTAGTGAACATAGCTGTCTGCATTAAAAGTCCAGGGAAGCTCCGTAATCTGTTCACGCACTTCTTTAATGATAACGTCAAGCCTGTGTGCTTCTTCTATCCACCCTTGCTTTCTGAGCGCATCTGTCTGTGCGCTTGTGTCTTGCATGATTTTCTGAAGACCTTCCAACAAATCGTCTTCTGTAAGCGGCAGCTCCGTCGCAGGGTAAATTACAACATTATCGTGTCTGTCTATGGAACGCTGACTTTGAACGTCAAATACTCTGATGGAGGTAATCTCATCGCCCCAAAATTCAATTCTGTATGGGTTCTCCTCGGTTAAGTCGAATATATCGACAATACCGCCGCGAATACTGTACTGTCCGCCGGTTTCAACCTGATAGGTCTTTTCGTAACCCAGCGCGCACAGTTTTTTTGAAAGAGTCGTTTCGGATATTTCATTTCCGACATCAAGAGCTATCACACTTTTTTTAAGTGTATCAAGTCCGGCACCCGCATTCATGAGGCCGCCGAAAGTTGTTACAAGCGTGCATGGAAGACCGGAAAGAATGCGCTTTAAGCACTGGATTCTTTCACGTGTGATTTTATTTCCATGTACATCAGCCTGATAAAAAATCGCATCCTTGGCAGGATACATACGTGCATATTTATCGTACATACGAACATCTTCGTATATTTCCTTGGCACGCACCTCACTGTATGTAACGATTATTTTGTTTTTAAATCCATCGCAAAGAGACTGTGCCATATTCCACTTTTGAGAATCGACGCAGCCTGATACCAATATATCTGTATTCTTTTTTTGTAAATTTTTTACCGCTTCGGATACTCCGGCAAGTTCAGCCAGCGGATTAGTCAGTATATTCATGGATTCGGACGTTCAACCTTGCGATTATATTTATTCATTGCTTCATCTGCGTTTTGGGTCAAAAGCATCAACGCCGCATCAACTGCCGACTTTACGCCTTCGCTTAACGCTTCCTTTTCGCTTATGGGGAAATGCCCCAAAACCCAGTCGGCAAGATCCATCTTCGGCGGCTTTTCACCTATTCCGACACGCACTCGCATAAACTCCTCGGAGCCCAAACACGAAATAATGCTCTTCATGCCGTTATGTCCACCTGCACTACCCTTCTTGCGAACTCTTATAGAGCCTACGTCAAGCGTAATGTCGTCATAAACCACTATCACCTCAGTCTCGATATCCGGCTTATAGTAATCCGTAACCTCACGAAGACACTCACCGCTTAAATTCATATATGTCTGCGGTTTTACAAGCACAACCTTCCGGCCCTCTATGATTCCTTTCCCGATAAGTCCCTTGTGCTTTTTTTCGGCTATGTCTATTCCGTATTTCGCCGCAAGGGCATCCACAACCATAAAGCCTGTATTGTGTCTGGTGCCGGCGTACTCTTTTCCCGGATTTCCAAGTCCTGCAATTACAATCATTTTTGCCTCCAGATAACTTCAAACAATTTGCCAAAACTTTCCAACGCTGATTTACCCAAGAAAAGAGGGCGCGAAAAGCACCCTCTTTAAAGGTTATTGCTCATTTAGTGATTTTTGGTAAGCATCAATCACCAGATTTTGAACGGTATCTCTGGTTTCCTGAGTAATAGGGTGACAAATGTCGCGATATTCTCCATCAGCGCCCTTTTTGCTTGGCATTGCAATGAAAAGCCCTTTTTCGCCTTCGATAACCTTAATATCGTGAATCACAAAGACATCATCTATAGTGATTGCGCAAAGCGCTTTCATCTTGCCATCACCTTCGAGTCTTCGAATCCGGATGTCCGATATTTTCATGAAAATTCCCCCTGAAAAAACTTAAATAATAAACCGATCGTTTTCTTCGACAACAATCTTTATACCGTCTTCACCTTTGTAATAAGAGTTGGCACGGATTGTATCATGACTTTCGACGATGCAGTTTTCAATATGCGAATTATCGCCGATGTAAACATCATTAAGAATAATTGAATTCTTGATGTAACAGTTATTGCCAATATATGTTTCCTTGAAAATAACTGAATCTTCCACCGTACCGTTTACGATTGTACCACTTGAAATAAGGCTGTTGCGTACCTGTGCTCCAACGTTATATTTAGCCGGCGGCAAATCATCAACCTTCGAATAAATATCAGGATACTGCTTGAAAAAATAATTACGGATTTCAGGCTTCAAAAAGTCCATATTTGTTGCAAAATAATCTTCGATACTTGCGATATTGCGCCAGTAGTCTTTAATCTTGTAGCCGTAAATACGCTTAATATCTTTGAAGCGGATAAGTACGTCTCTTACAAAATCATATCTGTCTTCGGCAGCGCACTTTTCAATCATCTCTATCAATGCGCGACGGCGGATAACATATATACCGCACGAAACCGTTGAACTTTTCGCAACTATAGGCTTCTCCTCGAATTCCTCTATTCTGAATTCTTCGTTCATCTTTACCGTTCCGTAACGATCTATATTTGTCAAATCATCTCCGTCACGCACAACAACGGTAATATCGGCCTTGCGCTCAATATGATACTCAAGAAGCTTGTTGTAATCCATCTTGTATATACAATCAGCCGATGCGATAACAACGTAAGGCTCATGACTGTTCTTTAAAAATGAAAGGTTCTGATATATGGCATCGGCAGTTCCGCGATACCAGTAATTGTTCTCGGCAGTAACGGTCGGTGTAAAAACAAATAAACCGCCCTGCTTACGTCCAAAATCCCACCACTTCGATGAACTTAAATGTTCATGCAGGCTTCGCGCGTTGTACTGGGTAAACACGCCTACTTTCTGAATATGGGAATTGGACATATTGCTTAACACAAAATCAATGCTTCTGTAGCTGCCGGCAACAGGCATTGCCGCAACTGCACGCTTTGATACAAGTTCTTTCATGCGATGGCTGTTACCGCCCGCAAGTACTATGCCTATTGCTCTCATACCTCGTCACCTGCCTTTATCAATGCTTTCCCGCTCACAAGAACGTTATTTGGATAATCAGCCGGCTCGGTATTTCCCAATATAACCGTATTCTTGCCGATATGCACGTTGTCGGGAATAATCGTTTTCTCACCTATGGTAACTAGTCCCGAATTATATATTCGCGCATCGAGTTCGTTGTCGACTTCATCGCCTTCACCGATAACGGCATTATCGCCAATCTTAGCGCCTTCGGCGATAATTCCGCGATAGCACTCAACGCCGGAGCCCACCATAACTTCGTTCATAATTATGGAATCTCTGATAACAGCATCCTTACCAATCACAACATTTCGGCCGATTACGGAATTATAAACCTTACCGTATATTTCACTTCCTTCACCGACTATGCTGCGCTCAACGACGCTTTCACCCGAAAGATACTGCGGAGGTAAAGTCTCGCTCTTCGTGTATATCTTCCAGTATTCCTCGTAAAGATTAAACTCGGGAACAATATCAATAAGCTCCATATTGGCCTGCCAATAAGATTCCAAAGTCCCGACATCTTTCCAATAACCGTTAAATTCGTAAGCGTATAACGGTGAGCCTTGTTCATGGCAATACGGAATAATGTGCTTGCCAAAATCAAGCTGGGGCTGATTGGATTTGGCAATTAAAGCTTCTTTTAATGTCTTCCAATTGAATATGTATATGCCCATGGATGCAAGATTGCTGTGCGGATTTTCAGGCTTTTCCTCAAATTCGGTAATCCTGGTGTCTTCGTCGGTAATCATGATACCGAAACGTTTTGCCTCTTCAATCGGAACAGGCATTACGGCAATTGTAACATCAGCGTTGTGTGACTTGTGATAATCGAGCATTACTTCATAATCCATTTTATAGATATGGTCGCCCGAAAGAATCAAAACGTAGTCCGGATTGTACGTTTCCATGTAGTCAAGATTCTGATAGATAGCGTTTGCGGTACCGGTATACCACTCACTGTTTTCGCTCTTCTCATAAGGCGGAAGAACGGTAACGCCACCAATATTTCGGTCCAAGTCCCACGGAATTCCGATACCGATATGGGTGTTAAGTTTCAGGGGCTGATACTGTGTCAAAACACCTACGGTATCAACTCCGGAATTGATGCAGTTAGACAGTGGAAAGTCGATTATTCTGTACTTACCGCCAAAAGAAACCGCAGGCTTTGCCATCTTGGAAGTAAGTACTCCCAAACGGCTTCCCTGACCGCCGGCAAGAAGCATGGCAATCATTTCTTTTTTAATCATATAACCTCCATAAAATCATGTATTTCCCCCACTCAATTTTAATACAAAGGGATACGTAAAGCAAATTTTTTTCGCACTTTGTTTACGTTTTTTTGAGTGAATGCTATAATGTAAATTACTATTTTCAGAGTATATTTTGGAGTCAATTATGAATATAAATTTCAGTTCTCCCATGCACGTATATTTTATCGGTATCGGCGCCATCAGCATGAGTGGTCTCGCAAGCATTCTTTTGGCCGAGGGCTTTAAAGTTTCGGGGTCGGACGCCCATGAAAGCGAGCTTACCCATAAGCTTGAAGCTGAGGGGGCTACAATATTTTACGGTCAGGAAACCGCACATATCCCCGATGATGTCGACCTAATCGTTTACACAGCTGCCATCAGGCCTTCCAATCCCGAATATTTACGCATGATGTCCATGGGGGTTGAGCATATGAGTCGCGCGGAATTTTTGGGTCAGCTTATGCTTAACTACAAAACTCCCATTGCCGTAAGCGGCACACACGGCAAAACAACAACCACTACCATGCTTTCCGAAATATTCATGGAGGCTGAGTGTGACCCCACTCTTTCCGTTGGCGGTATCGTAAAGTCAATCGGTGCAAGCATTCGCGTCGGCGCCCCCGATTATTTCATATTTGAAGCATGTGAGTACACGAACAGTTTCTTAAGTTTCTTCCCCAAGGTAAGCGTTATCTTAAACATCGAAGAAGACCACTTGGACTTTTTCAAAGACCTTTCCGATATAAGAGCTTCCTTCAAAAAGTTTGCCGACCTGTTGCCGGCAGACGGTTGCCTTGTAATTAATGGTGAGATTGACAATTATACCGAGATTGTTAAAGACATTAAGTGTCCTTACGTAACCTATGGATTCAGTCCATACTTTGACTACTATGCAACCGACATAAAGTTTGATGCCGAGGGACATCCTTCATTCACATGCCACGTTCGCAAAACCGGTGGAGAATTTGACATTTCGTTAAATGTAACCGGTAAGCACAATGTTTCGAATGCACTTGCCGCCATTGCTGTTTCACGCGAGCTTAAGATTTCAGCCGGTGCCACCAAACGTGCTCTTTCCAAGTGCGACGGTTCCAAGCGGCGTTTTGAAAAACGCGGAAGTTTTAACGGCGTAACCGTTATAGATGATTACGCGCATCATCCGTCCGAAATACGTGCAACATTAAACGCTGCCGCCAACGTTAAGCATTCCAGGCTCTGGGTTATTTTTCAGCCTCACACATATACCCGCACAAGAGCCTTTCTTAACGAGTTTGCCGATGCATTGAGTGTTGCCGATTTCGTTATTCTGACAGACGTTTATGCTGCCCGTGAAAAGGATGAATACGGGTGCAATTCCGAAAACCTTTTGGCAAAGTTAAAAGAGCGCAATGTAAACGCATGCCTCATTCACAACTTTGATGAAATTGAAAAATACGTTAGGGAAAATTGCACAACCAATGATATGTTGATAACTTTAGGTGCCGGAGACGTCGTAAATATCGCCGATAACCTTGTATCTCAATAATTATCCACACAATCCACAACTTTATGACATTTAAGGTTGTGGATTATTTTTTTCAGAGAAACTCGCATATCGGTTGGATTTGTATAATTTGCAAAGAATTTTTCCACAATATCCACATTTTCCACAACATGTGGGTACCCCCCTCTTTTGAGTTTAAGTTTCGTCATTATTCCCATTTTCTTTTGTATTTTTATCTGCTACAATCTGTCTTGCTTAAGAGTTAATTAGGGTGATAGGTACGATGAATTCTTTAAAAATCTACAAAGATGACTATGCCTCCAGCACAGTTATTTCCAATTTGTTTATCGACGAATATATGCAGGACGCCAATGATGCCGAGCTCAAGGTATATCTGTATCTTGTTCGCATGACAAGTGCAAATCTTTCGACCAGTGTTTCCGATATGGCCGACAAGTTTAACCACACCGAGAAGGACATTTTACGTGCGCTCAAATATTGGGAAGCCCGCAAATTGATTGCGCTTGTATTTAACGACGACAATGCTCTCGCAGGCATTCGCTTTATATCTCCGGTTTCCGTTAAACCGGTTGATCAGCGTCCGCTCGCCCCGATTGTACCCCTGAAACTTGTTCAGGCTCCGGCCGCAGAGTCTGCAGGTGCCCCCGCATACAAGCAGGCGGTTCCCGCACCCGTGCAGGATACCGAGGTATCCAAATATCCCGAAACGCTCTCTTATTCAAGAGACCAACTTAAGGCTTTCAAGGATAATCCGGAAACTTCACAGATTATATTTGTTGCAGAATCCTATCTTCGCAAAACGCTTGCGAAATCCGATATTGAAGTTTTATATTTTATTCATTTTGATTTGGGCTTTTCCTGTGAGCTTATCGACTATCTGCTACAGTACTGTATCGATCGAGGCAAATCTTCTTTTGCCTACATCAAAAAGGTAGGTATCGATTGGGCCGAGGTTGGCATCAAGACCGTCAAGCAAGCCAAGTCATTTGCCAGTTCACGTTATGAAAAGCCTGTGTATACCATCATGAACGCCCTTGGCCGCAATTTTGCGCCCACGCAGGCGGAAGCTGCAATGATCATCAAGTGGTACAAGGACTTAGCCCTTCCGCTTGAAGTTATCGATGAAGCCTGCAAGCGCACAGTGCTTGCAACGGATTCGCACAGACTTGAGTATTGTGACCGCATTCTTGCGTCATGGAGTTCAAACGGTGTTAAATCACTGGACGACATTGCTGCCTGCGACGCTTCGCACAAGAAAGTTCAGTCTCAGCGCGTTGCGCAGACACGCAATTCATTCAACCAGATATCGCAGCACGACTACGATTTCGAAGAGCTCGAGCGTAAGCTTATCAGCAACTAAACCCAATCAAACGCTGCCGAACGGCTGCATTAACGAGGACTTTTGCATGTCACTTACCAATTCGCAATACGATGCCATAATGTACAAATACGAGAAGACGCGCCTTGAAAATCACCGTATTTTAGAGGAGCGTCGTCAGTATGTTTACGACCATGTTGACGGTTATCGTGAAATCGACGACTTAGTAATTTCATATTCCAGAGAGGCCGCTTCAAAGCGCATGTCAGGTGATACCGACTCTCTTGAAGAGCTCCATGCAACTCTTGCCGACTTTAAAGATATGAAGGCCCGTCTTTTAATGGGTGTCGGCTTACCCGCAGATTATCTCGAGCCCATATATACCTGCAAGGATTGCAAGGATACCGGCTACATCGATTCCAAGCGCTGCCACTGCCTCGAGCAGCAGGTTATTGATGTTCTTTACTCGCAATCCAACATCAAAGAGTTTTTGCAGGCCAACAACTTCGATACACTCACCTACAAATACCATTCCGGGGAAGCCCTCAGTCAGTTCGAGGGGGCTGTGGCGCTGAGTCACCGATTCGTTGACAATTTTGCCGAAAGTTCTTCGAATATACTGTTTTGCGGCGACGTCGGTACCGGTAAATCATTTCTGTCGGGGTGCATTGCCAAATCGCTGATAGATAAGGGGCATTCGGTCATCTATTTTTCGGCAACCTCTTTTTTTGAAACCATTGCCCGCGAAACATTTGACTCCAAATCAAAAGAAGAACTTTACAATCTCTATGACTATATATATAATTGTGACTTGCTGATTATAGACGACTTGGGAACAGAACTTACAAACTCCTTTGTCTCGTCTTCGTTTTTTACCTGTATCAACGAGAGATGCCTTCGTCGAAAATCTACCATTATCTCCACGAACCTCTCTCTTGAAGATATCCGCGACAGATACTCCGACCGCATTTTTTCGCGTATCATTTCAGGCTTTACGATATGCAAACTGACCGGTCCCGATCTGCGCATAAAGATTAAAACCACAACTTAATTGCAGAAAGAGAGGACTATTTTCATGGCAGCTCGTGAAGAGAAGCGTAATCTTGAAACAATTCCCGTAGGTTCACTCGGAATCATTCCGCTTGCAGGATGTAGCGAACTCGGCAAAAAGGTAGATCAGTACCTTGTTGACTGGCGCCGGGAACGTGAAAGTGAGCACAAAGAAAGTCTTGCATTTTCAGGATATATGAGACCCTCATACATCCTTAACGCCAAAGTACCCCGTTTTGGTTCCGGTGAAGCCAAAGGCTTGATTTTGGAGTCAGTTCGAGGCACTGACTTGTACATCATGGTTGATGTATGTAACTATTCTCTTACCTACACTATGGGTGGCCAGGAAAATCACATGTCTCCTGACGATCACTATCAGGATTTAAAACGTATCATTGCCGCTGTCGGCGGTAAGGCACGTCGTATCACGGTTATCATGCCGTTCCTTTACGAAAGCAGACAGCACAAGCGTACTTCCCGCGAGTCTTTGGACTGTGCTATGGCGCTTCAGGAAATGACCGCCATGGGCGTTGACAACATAATTACGTTTGATGCTCATGACCCCCGCGTTCAGAACGCTATTCCTCTCCACGGATTTGAAACAATCCAACCTGCATATCAGTTTATTAAAGGCCTTTTAAGAAACGTTAAGGGGCTCACGATTGACTCGGATCACATGATGATAATAAGCCCCGATGAAGGCGGTATGAGTCGTGCAATATATCTGGCCAACGTTTTGGGACTTGACATGGGTATGTTCTACAAGCGTCGTGATTACACCAAGATTGTTAACGGTCGCAACCCTATTGTTGCTCACGAATTTTTAGGTTCCAGCGTTGAGGGCAAGGATGTAATTATCGTCGATGATATGATTTCTTCGGGTGAAAGCGTACTTGAGGTTGCAGCAAACCTTAAATCACGTAAAGCCAATAAGATTTTTGTGTGCGCTTCATTCGGTTTGTTTACCGGTGGTCTCGATCGCTTTGATAAGGCTTATCAGGACGGTCTCATATACAGAGTTCTCACCACAAACTTAATCTATCAGTCGCCCGAGCTTCTTTCCCGTGAATGGTACATTAACTGTGATATGAGCAAATATATCGCATACATCATTGATACGCTTAACCACGACACATCCATAAGCGATCTTTTGGTTCCCAACGAACGTATTCAGAAAATCGTAAACCGTTATAAAATGGGCGAGCTTGACTGACAAGCAGGCAAGCCGACTTCTTGTCAAATTAATAAACGCATTGGTACATAACGTGCCAATGCGTTTTTTTGATTGCGTATGATTACATGCGACAATATTGAATTCTTCAAATTATTACATCAATAATTCGTTACATACGTAAAGAATTGATTTCCGTTTTCGCTAAACATCTTTTCAGCTTCATTCATGCCTATCTTGTATGTTCCGTTGTAAGGATCCATCAATACAATCGCCAGTTGATTGTAGCCGATTATCAAATATGCCTTGTCATCATTTGTAATTGCCAGCACCGGAATATCACGGTTAACGTAGTAAAGGATGCTGTCCAATGCAGCCCCGGTTAAGTCCAGTACATTTTCATTTGCCAACGATTTGCGCAGCATTGAAAGAACGCTCTCGCCAATTGAAAACTCGTATTCGGAATTTAACGGGGAGCCGGCATATTCCGTCATCTTATCAAGGCAGTAGCAAAGCGAATCTGTTTCTTCCGCTGATGAAACCTTATCAAAAGAAAGATTCATAATCTGATTACGTACACTTCTGTTAGCTCTGTACCATACATAATAGCCTTTTTCGTTAAGGACAGTTCCGTAATTGGTGTTGGCGGCATTTACAGCCATAGATTCGTTTGTATACACCTTTTGCAATTTTCCGCCATAATAGACGTAATAAAAGTGTCTGTCTGTTTCGTCGCCATTAAGCGTCAAAAACTTATCACCCTCATATATCACTTCTTTCGGAGTCAAAAGAACTGTTTTTTTGTCAACAGCACGTTTCAGATGAATCCTTACGCAGCTTTCGTAATTTCCGTTTGTAAACGTCACCGTTTCATTCTCGTGACTTTCTTTTTCCTGATTATTGCTGATGTAATCGTTGCTATAGGCAACATAGGTGCCTTCCTGCTTTTCAGATTTTTTGACCCTGCTGAGCGTTAAAAGGTTTCCCTCAGCGGATAGCCCTGTAACAAAAACGCCCTCTTCCATATATGTCTTAAGCGTTTCGCCGGTTTTGTTCTGGATTTTCACAATATACATCGGAAACGTTGTGCGCCCGGTTTCATCGGTCACAACATCCTCTTTATGCGCAATTCCGTATATAAAGTCTTCTCCCAAAAACGCCAACGGTTTTATGTACGTATTCTTTAAAGCCTTTATCGTCATAATCTGGCGGTTGGTAAGATTCATTATTTTCAGGAGTTCGCATTTATTAACATCTGTTCCGTCCTGCCACACTATCATTGTAGAATCATCGGATACCGAGTAGCGGTTTTCTTCCAGATTATCAACAATGACTTCGCTTTCTTTTGACTCAACATCAATCGAGCAGATTGCTTTGTTGTGCATAAAGAAAAATATTCCCTCCGCGCTTAAGTACGAAAGTTCATCCATTTCCTTCATAACCGCTTCTGCCGATTTTGAGGATTTAATAAAGAACAGTTTATCAACGACATTCGTAACGCCGTTGTAATAGTATAGGCCAACGCCAACCCGACCTTCTTCATTGCCGCGGTTCATATACCCGCAAACCGAAAACCATACATTTCCGGCCTCGTCTATCCTTAACGGTTTTATTGCATAATCGTCGTGAAACGTTCTTGCATCATAGTTGTATTCATCGGCAAAAGAAAACAAAACAGCCGCTTTGGCTTCGCTGAGATTGTATGAATAAAGGTCCCCACCTGCCACAAAGGCAATCAAATTGCCATCATCGCTTTCAATGAGACCGGAGTCCTTGGAAGTAATGCCTAACATTATGTTTTGCGTGCCAAACATGGAATTTCTGTCCGGAGTAATTTCATCCATGGTACGATTAAAATCCAAAAGATAAATCTCTGTCGGCGTATATTTGATGCGCATATACTCTTCCACGTAATAATGTGTTGCCACTTCATTTTCAACCGCTCTTACAACATAGTTGGTCACAAATACAGCCGTTTCGGCAGCAATTTCTTTTATGTTTATTACAGGCTCGGTTTCCCGTACAACATTAAGATCTCCGAAAGCCAATTGTTTCATGGAACTGTGAATATTAACTTTTGCAAGCGTAGTATTATCGCCCAGATAATTAGACTCCATGTACCCTTTAAGTTCGCCATTTGTTTTTTCCGAAATTTCTTTTTGGGCAAAATTTATGGCAAACGCGAGTTTTTCCTTGGTGCAATAGTCATCGCCTTCAACTATTCTGGTGTAATATGTAACACTACGGCCGCCGCTAAGTGTCAGATTAATCTCAAGACTGTATTCCGTATGATCGGTCATAAGATCGTTAAGCGTTACAGACGCATTAATTGCATAATTATCTTCGGAGTATTCCGTAACATCCAAAGACTCAACAAGCCTTGAACCATCTATGGTTCTTACCTTAAGATTTATATTTTCGACTATCTGGTTATACTTGATTATACGAAAAGAAACCCCCCGGTTTTCTTCCAGCGGAGTAATGTTTTCGCGTAAAATGCCCTGGTCCATTTTGTCGACATAACCAAACAGTTCATTCACAGTTTCGCCGCCTATAACCATGTAAACTCCGGGTAGCGAAGCTTCACTCATATCACGCGTTGTATTTACATTTCCTCGGTTCATGATGTTGCCTGTAATGAACAGCGTTCCCACAAACACCATAAGCGATACAACTACTTTTAAAAAACTATGTTTCATTTCTATTCAAGCCCTTCAAGCAGACGCTTCAATGTAATATCACCGCCCGCAAGCTTTTCAAGTTTGTTTTCACCTGTATCCGACAAACTTTTCTTTACAATCTTTTCGCTCTTCACGGCTCGTATCATAAGGTTCTTGGGAGTATGCTCCATATCTATAAATTCAAGAATCTGTGTTTCGTAACCATGTTCTTTTAACAGATTGGCACGCATAGCATCCGTAAACACTGCGGCAATTCTTTCTTTCAATATACCGTATCCCGTAACGCCGCTTAACTCATCGCTGTTTATCTTGGCATTAAGCTCATGCTGACAACACGGAACAGCCATAATAACAGACGCCCCCCACTTTATTGCTTTGTACAAAGCATAGTCGGTTGCGGTATCACATGCGTGAAGTGTAATTACCATATCAGCCTTATCTACACCTTCAAAATGCTCTATATCGCCCTCAATAAACTCAAGCTTCTTATATCCGTATTTATTTTTTAGACGCGTGCACTCCTTAATAACATCGGTTTTCAAATCAAGCCCGATAATATGCGCATTGAGTTTCTTTACCGTTACCAGATAGTAATACAGCGCAAATGTAAGGTAAGACTTTCCACATCCGAAATCAATTATAGTTATTTCCCTGTCTGTTGAAAGCTTTTTTGCAACATCATCCACGAATTCAAGATATCTGTTTATCTGCCTGAATTTGTCATACTTTGCCTTTGTAACGGCTCCGTCAGGCGTCATTACTCCGAGATCTGCCATGAAGGGAACTTTATCGCCCTCTTTTATGAGGTAATTTTTGTCCTTGTTGTGCGAAAAGTTTTCAGGGCGCCCTGTTACGCTTTTATTCTTTACAACCGTAACCGTACCCTTTTTGTTGGCAAGTACGGTAACCCCTTCGTTTTCGCATTCGAAAAGCCCCTGTAAAAAGAAATTCGGTATCTGCTTTAAAAGTTCACTCTTTATTTCCTTATCATTGTAATTTTCATGAATTTCCTTGATGGTGTTACTGGCCTTGTTGCCAATGGTTTTAGTCATCTGGTAAGAAAGTTTTCCCTTTATTAAAACAGGACGTACGGCTATTTTTGACGCATCGCCCTTGCCTGTAGGCTTTGAAAGCACCACTCTTATCAGTTTTTCATTAATCATTTTATCAATGACTTCTTCGTATGTCATACCACTCTCCATTCCGCCCCCTTATGAGGCGGTGCAAAAAATGCCGTACCGGATTGTATATTCATAAACTATTCGGACAGTTGCCGATAATAATTTTTAGCATTTCTGACATCTGCCGCAGTTACTGTTTCTTCGGAATATCGTGCTTTTTCGTATAATTTGCAAAACTCAAGTGCGCTTATCTGTTTATCCGCTTCAAAAAATTCCGCAAACTCCCTTACCGTATATTTTTCGGGATTTAAGGTATATTGCGTATTTTCTTTTGCGAGTTTAAAATACATGCGCCTTATACGGTCCGAAGGTGTTAACGACAGTCTTTCCTTCTTAAGCCGCTTACGTTCTTTTACCACAATACGCTCACGCACCTCGGTGATATCTTCGCTGACCTCTTCGGTATGCTTGACCGAAAGGCCCTTGAAACGTCTTATCAGCGATACGACCACCGCAACTATCAGGAAGATGATTCCGAGTACGCCGATTATTGTAGCCGCAATCATTACAACCTTTTCAAGCCACAACATAAAAGGTGACGGCGGTGTATCTTCCATAAGCTCCGAAAAGTCCATCCCGCCCTGATTGGCCGTAACAACCGAATCTTCCACATCAGAATTTTCAAATTTCAGTCCCGACAAAAGAAACCGAAGGAATCTGCGAAGAAGATTTCTGATTTTGCGCCCCAGCTCAATGAGTTTTTGCTCGTCAAGCAGTGCAAGTAACACCGCAAGAGCGCTTACAGACATTCCCGTCGTCAGCAAAAATCCGGCCTTAAACAACCTTTCCGACGGCATTTTTGTAATCGTTTTGCGATTCATAAAATCAAACCACAAAAACCTGCAGATATACATATACGGTATATATATAACGGCATAAGACAATGCAAGCTTTGTGATAACGGTAATTGCCTTGTCGACTCCCAAATAATCGGCTGCCAAAAACGATATAAGCATTATGGCAAAAGTACCTATAGGGTTAAGTGCTTCTTCTTTTGTATCCTGCGATCTAAAGCGGATTGAGAAAGAAAAAGCGCAACAACAAATAACCGCAATTATCGGAACAGCAGGTTTCTTGCACATCAGCACGACAACATACACAAAAGCAGCCGTAACAGCAACATGCAGCAAAAGATAGCTCCATAATTTTTTTACCGTAGTGCGAACCGCATACAATAGATACGGCACTAACCCGACCGTAAGTTTGACCACCCAACCGTTTTCGGTGTAAAATACGGCTTCGCACGCATGCCAAGCGCTCAATACCACCAGGTAATTAAGCAACACTGCAAGGAGGTTTTTGAAAAGCTCATAACGTTGAAGCTTCATACAATGCCTCCTGTGCCTCTAATTCTATTGTTTTTGCTTTAAGATTATCGTTCACAGACATCTTGCTTTCTTTATATCTGGGAACTACCCACAAAAAACCAATCCCCAAAGAATCGGCTTCTTCAAGCATATTCTGAAAATCTTCATGCATATACGGTGAAAGTACTATCGTGTATACATTACTGTCAGCCCTTAATAATTGATTTGAATATAATTTCACAAATGACTCCGGTGTTTTCCTAAGATCGATCCTTGCAAGTTTTCTGTTAGCTTCACGCATGAAAGCCTCACCGCTACCCTCGCTTAAGTATACAGGCTCTCCCGTCAGACAGTCGCAGGCATTTGCATACACCACCATCGGAACTGCAGCCTTAGCATAATATTCAATCATCGACGTAAGTATGCTGATGCATAATTCGGACAATTCGTCGTGCTTTAGCAAACCGGGATTCTCAACATTTAGGAAAAACCTTATTGTTCTCTTTGCCGTATAATCGTGCATGTTTACCATAAGCTCATCGGTTTTGGCCGAAGCTTTCCAGTTGATGTTCTTCATGGAGTCATATGTCTGATATTCACGAATACCTCTTAATTCAAACGGGTCTTCATAAATATTTCTTTTTACCAGAACCTCACCATTGATATGTTGCATCACAACATCAAGCAAAGATATATCATACGGTTTGGGATACACGTACATATATGAAGAGCTTGTAGTACTCTTCACAAACTCTTTTGTAAGTAAAATATCGCTTCCGATAACATCTACGCCGTTAAAATCATAATATCCCCGTTCAGGGCACGAAAAGCGTATTGTCCTCGTTATCTTTTGACGCCCCCCGATATTATATATATCCGTTCGGTTAAAGAAATCGGAAACCTTTGAATTTTCCGCATCAGCAAAAAGAAGCTTCTTAGACAGCTGAAGCTTCATTTTAACCATAGGAAGCGGCAATGCTTTGCCATTTTCAATTGTTTCGGTCAGTTCCGCTTTTTCACCGGCAATTACCTCATTCCTTGCAAAGAAGGCATTTGCCAGAAGGTTCTTGTCCCAGCATTTACGATATATCTGAAATTCAAGCCCTAAAAGCAACAGGACCACAAACGCGACCAAGATAATGTACATATTTGTGCCTTACTGTTTTACAAAGTTTTCCGTAGGCTTTTCAACCGAATCGATAATATTCCCGATAATCTGTTCCGTCTCAGAAGTTGAGCCCTGATGATAATTAAGCACAATTCTGTGTGCAAGCACCGGTACCGCAAGCTTGCATATATCGTCGGGAATGCAATAATCCCTTCCGTTCACCAATGCATACGCTTTGGCAGCATTCAAAAGAGCCAGTGTTCCGCGGGTACTTACACCGGCGGCAACTTTCGAGTGTTGACGGGTCTTAGTAATAACCTCAAGTAAAAAGTGTCTGACAGGTTCCGAAACAAAAACCTTTAAAGCTTCTTCACGCAATTTCAGAATACCGTCTCTTGAAATCACAGACGTAAGTGAATCAAGCGGATCTTTTTCCATATATGTGTCAATAATCGAAAGTTCCTCATCAAACGACGGATAGCCCATGGAAAGTTTCATCAGGAATCTGTCGAGCTGGGCTTCCGGAAGGGGAAACGTTCCGGTCGTTTCGATAGGATTTTGTGTTGCTATTACAAAGAACGGTTCTTCCAGTTTGTACGTTGTTGCATCAATCGTAACCTGATGTTCCTCCATGCATTCCAAAAGGCCGGCCTGAGTTCTCGGTGTTGCACGATTAATTTCGTCGGCCAGCAAAACATTTGTAAACACCGGTCCCTTTTTAAGCTCAAATCTATTTATCTCACGATTATAGACATTCAATCCGGTAATATCGGTAGGCAGTAAATCGGGTGTAAACTGAATTCTCGAAAAATTCATACCCACGGATTTAGCCAATGCTTTGGCAAGTTTGGTTTTACCGCTCCCCGGAAGATCTTCCAAAAGAACATGCCCGCCGGAAATCATTGCCGTAATAAGCATTTTTGTTATTTCATCTTTACCGATTATTACTTTCGATACATTCGAAATAATTTCATTAACCAATTGTTAACCGCTCCTTTTGATTGCGTGATTTTCGTATTCAATTAATGTATATTGTCTGTCATTTGCATTATTTCCTTCGTGGAATGATGTCCATGCAATCAAACTTTCACGTGCGATATTCTAGTAGAAAATATGTCCGCCGATTTGAATTCCGGTAAGTCCCTCGATCGGTGTTCTGAAATACAGGCAATTCCCCACGTTCGTGTAGCCGCTCATCGCCGCATCGGCAGCGTTATAGCAGCCTTGTGTTGTTTTACCTATCGCAAGATACTTTGCAAATCTTCCGCTTGCCACAGGCGAGAACTGCCACTTCTGGTATATTACCCCTGACACCGTGCTTGGATATCTCGAGCTGAGCACACGGTTAATAACTACCGATGCAACCGCCACTTTCCCTTCATACGGTTCTCCGCCTGCCTCGCAGTATATAAGCACAGCCAGTAAGTATCTGTCTCCTTCATCGAATGTGATTTCGGATATATCTCTCCAGGTAGATTGCTTTGCGATTTCAGAAAGACGTTTTTCTTCCTCTATCTGTTTCTTCAATTGTTCGATTGTCTTGTTTTGTTGCTTGAGTTCTTTTTCATACTCTGCCAGTTCATCTTCGGCATCATCCAGTAAGTCTCCGTAATCGGCAAGCTTTACCGCTGTGTCGTTGATTACGACAATGAGCTCTGCCTTTTCCGTTTCCGTCTGTGCCTTTAGGTCATCGAGTTCCTCTTTCTCGCTCTGAAGATTAGCTTCCATCTTTTCGATATCTTTGCGAACAGACTGATACTCATCGAATTTTTTGCGGTCATACGACGCTAATGCCTCTATAAAATTTGACAAAGTTATAAAATTAGAAAAACTTTTGGCCTGAAAAATAATTTCCAAGAACAAATTGGAACTGTCCTCATACATAAACTTGATGCGTTTTTTCATGGCTTCATATTGTTCAGCCTCAACATTTCTTGCCATATCAAGTTCTTCCTGCGTCTTTGTAATCTCAGCCTCCTTGGAAATGATAGCGTTTTCAAGTTCCTCAAGCTTTTGCGAAATTTCTTCAAGCTTTCCGTTTAGCTTATTAATTTCGGCTTTTATTTCAGCTTTTTTCTTCTCGAGTTCTTTAACGCTTTCCTGAGAATCTTTAACGTTTTGTTCCAGTCCTTGTTTCTGCTTTTCGGCATCGTCAAGCTTTTCCTGCGTTGTTTTGGCATACGCCTTTAACGTATAGGAAGGATTAACGCTGCTTAAAATACATATGGCCAAAGTCATCGCCAGCAACCGTTGTAAAAATCTTTTCAAACTGTTACCCCGTTACATTTCAAGCTCGACTTTTCTTCCGGTTTTCTCGTATTTATAATACTTAACGCCTGCGGCATCCAGCATCATTTTCGATGCCTTTGTCGCCGGCGTGTCAGCGTATTTGTCGCTGTCATATACTACTGTTTTAATGCCTGACTGAATAATTGCTTTGGCACATTCATTGCAAGGGAACAAAGAAACATATATCTTTGCGCCCTCAAGACTGCCGCCGCGATAATTCAAAATCGCATTTAATTCACTATGGGTTACAAACGCATACTTTGTATCAAGTGTGCCCCCTTCACGCTCCCACGGGAACTCATCATCCGAGCAATTATTCGGGAATCCGTTATAGCCCATAGATAATATTTTGTTATCATTGCTGACAATGCATGCGCCCACCTGCGTATTCGGATCTTTCGATCTCATGCCCGACAGCATCGAAACTCCCATAAAATATTCGTCCCACGAAATATAATCATTCCTTTTCACGATAACCTCCATTACACTTATAGTTTTAAATAAAGCTTTCCACATAGCACCATTTAGCGCTATATAGCATAAAAGGCCGACGCATAAAAGCTTCGGCCTTTCAAAAATACTTATTTTGTGCCAAATATACGGTCGCCTGCATCGCCAAGGCCGGGTACGATATAAGCGTTTTCGTTAAGATGGTCATCTAAAGCACCAACATACATGTCAACGTCAGGATGTGCTTCCTGCATTCTCTTAACGCCTTCGGGTGCTGCTATGATGCACATAAAGTGAATCTTCTTGCAACCCTTATCTTTAAGCATCTGAATTGCAGCTACGCTTGACCCACCGGTTGCCAGCATAGGGTCAACCACAAATACTTCTCTCTCTGCACAGTCAGCGGGAAGCTTGCAATAATATTCAACAGGCTCATGTGTTTGTGGATCGCGGTAAAGTCCGATATGGCCTACCTTTGCTGCGGGAATAAGTGAAAGCATTCCGTCCACCATGCCAAGTCCGGCTCTTAAAATGGGAACTATCGCCATCTTTTTACCCTTTAACTCTTTAACGGTTGTCTTGCAGATAGGCGTCTCGATTTCAACATCTGCAAGCTCCAGCTCGCGTGTTGCCTCGTAGCAGATAAGCTGAGCGATTTCAGATATTGTCTGTCTGAAATCCTTGGTGCCTGTTTCCTTTCTGCGGATATACCCGATTTTGTGCTGAATTAACGGATGATCCATTATTACAACTTTTGCCATGTCTTTTCTCCTTTATATGCTTATTAATCTTCTATTTGAGCAACTCTGCGGATGTGCCTTTCTTCACCCGAGAAATTGGTATCCAAAAAAGTATCTGTGATTGAAATGGCAAGATTGGGGCCGATTATGCCCGCTCCCATCGCCAAAACATTTGCATCATTATGGAGCCTTGTAAGCGAAGCGCTGAGCGTATCCGAGCAAAGTGCACACCTTACACCTTTAACCTTATTGGCGGTTATAGATATACCGATACCCGTTGTGCATATTACAATACCCTTATCGCAGGTTCCGTTTGCAACGGCCTGTGCGACTTTACGGCCATACACCGGATAATCGCACGAAGACTTGTCCGAACAACCATAATCAATATACTCAAGGCCTCTTTCCTCAAGATGCTTAATAATTACCTGTCTTAAATCGTAACCACCATGGTCACTTCCTATAGCTATCATAATAGTCCTACCTTCGCACCCGTTTGGATTTAGCCGCCTGCCGGCAGCAAGCTGCTACGGATACGATACCAAGCGTCACGTAAACGCCTTGCCGTTAAACATTTAATATTTCATGGCCCGCAGCCTTAAGAAGCCTGTTCATAACAGCTGCGCCAACACCTGAATCCGAAAACGCTTCAGAATATATTCTTTCAACGCCTTCATCATCAAACTCTCTTAAAATTCTAAACAAATGGTGAGCCACCTCATCCTCATGGTTCTGATGGCCTATGCTCTTCACTGAATCGGCACTGTATAAGTTTACGTGCTCCGATGTTGAAATAACTCCGGTAACGAAGCCTTTCTTTTTAGCCTCGCCCACGCAATCATTAATTGCAGTGATTACCGCATCGGGTTCACCCTCTACCACAATAAGCTGCCCTTTGGGAGCATAGTGCCTGTATTTCATGCCCGGAGCTTTAGGTGCCTGTTTGCTGTCGGCATCAATAATTGCCCGATCGAACTCGACGTTTTGTGCCAGCACATCTGCCACCATTTCACGAGTAATATAGCCCGGTCTCAAAATAAGCGGTGACTGAGATGTGCAATCTACTATCGTCGATTCCAGGCCGACATCACTTTCGCCACCGTCAATTATCATCTCTATACGACCGCTCATATCTTCAATGACATATTTGGCTACCGTCGGACTGGGACGTCCCGAAATGTTTGCGCTCGGGGCAGCAATATAGCCTCCCGAAGCATCAATCAATGCCCTTGCGGTTTTATTGGACGGCATTCTGACCGCAACCGTATCAAGACCTCCTGTTGTTTCTGTCGGAACAGCATCGGACTTGTTAAATATCATTGTAAGCGGGCCCGGCCAAAACGTTTCGGCCAGCTTACGGGCGATTGCCGGAATCTCACTTACAATCTTATTTAAAGCATCCATGTTAGATATATGTACAATCAGAGGGTTGTCGCTCGGTCTTCCCTTTGCCGCATATATTTTGCGTGAAGAAGACGGATTAAGTGCATCTCCGCCCAATCCATACACAGTTTCGGTAGGGAACGCAACAAGACCGCCTTCCTTAATAATCTTGCCTGCCCGCTCTATCAGTTCATAATCTATTCTATTTTCATCAATGCATATGACTTTAGTTTCCATACTTCTCTTAAGTATATCATTTTCTGTTTTTTTTGTACACAAAAAGCGGATGATAAACATCCGCTTGATATTATTGCTGCATATATACAGAGATTATTTCCCAAACATCCGGAGTCTCCATTCCCACTCTCCACGAAGCCACGCCTGCAATACCGTTCATCTGCATAACGTTAAGTCTTGTAGCTATAGATGTTGCATCTTCATACCAAATTTGATAAAGAATCTTGCCGAGAGTTGCCTCTACATAATTTTGCTTGGTATCTGCATCAAATGTAGTTGTAAGATTATTTTTCTTCAGGAAATTCTGCGAAGTCTCCATTGTAATGGCTTCAGAAGTCAGCACTCCGCCTTCGGTCATCCAACATCTGGTATAAAAAGGTATTGCGTTAATAACTTTATTGGCAGGAACATATTTTAATGTATTTACAATACCCGCACTCATCCAATCCATACTTGCAACAGAGCCGGCAGTAGGGCTTCCCTGATAGTGCTCATCGTAACCCATAACAATAATATAATCTGCGAAAAACTGCTGCTGTCCTCGATTATAATGAGCTGTATATTCCGTGGGAACATAGTTGTCTACAGAAAGGATAAGGCCTTTTTCATGGCAGGCAAGTCCCAATTCACGAATAAACTGAACGTAATGTGTGCTGCACGAAAACGGCACATTTTCAAAATCAATATTGATACCGTCGGCTCCGTATGAAGCAGTTGTATCGACAAGATCTGCTACAAGTTTCTCACGTTTACTTGTATAGCCTAACACTTCTTCGAGCGAAACATCGTATCCGCTGTGGAAGTTAGATATCAAAGCCCATACCTCAAGGCCCATCTTATGTGCTGTCGTTACATAATTTTCATTGGCAAGGCTTTTAAAGCCGCCTTCGTTATCCGTAAGATAATACCATGTCGGCGAAACAACATTGAGAGCTTTTGTGTTAGCCAATGCGGTCTTCAAATCCGCACCGTCCTGCGGCCACTCCATATAATGCCACGTAAGATTTATTTTGTAATCGTGTGTAAGCGATGTGTATTCAAGCTCAGGCACTTCCGTTACCGGCTTCTCAACCTCTGTTTTGGCATCGTTTAACCTAAAGTTTTCAACATAGCCTATAAAAGCATCCTGAGTCTTAACCTTTGTCCAGGTATCCATTACTTCAAGTACTTCGACCTTGTCGCCTTCTTTTACCGACGTGAGTATGTCACTCTTAACTCCGCCCAGCCAGCGTACATCGGTATCCGACTTAAGCGTTGCCATTTCTTTTGTGCTCCACTCGGTATACACCTGCATGCGGTTCGGCTCTGTAAACAATTCATAAGAAAAGTTCACAAAATGCTTAAGATAATCAATGGCAATGTAGAGTTTATCGTCTTTAATCAATGAAAGGGGATATCCGAGGCTGTAATCGTTACCTGCCTCTGTATATGTGTCACTTCCCACAGCTGTCCTGATGGTAGTAACAGCATTTGTATAAAGAAGCAGTCCTTCATTGTAATCAAGGTAAAATCTTTCCGTAAAATAGTTCTCCACGGTATCGATATCAAGATATATCGTTTCGTCGATATAAGTTGCCTTTTCATCGATTCTGGCATCCTGAAGAATTATCGGAACGTCTTCGCTGCCGAATATCTGGAAATAGTCATTAAGGTCGGCCATATCCTGGCCGTAAGAATATTTCTGGTATATCTGTCCACCGAAATTAACAGCGACAACAACGCCAATCAGAGCGATTGCGATAATAACGGGTATAAGTTTTTTCATACAAATCCTGCATTCGCATCCGGTTAAATTTAGCTCATTACCTCAACAAAAAGCTATGTGCTACGGATACGGCAAAAGAAAACAGTGCTTAACATCAGCGCATTTTCTCAACCAATCGCTCTAATTATAACAGACAAATTAAGCTTCGTCATCTTAATTTCAATCCGGCCAAGCCGTCTGCGCGTCGTTTACTTTTTCCCTAACAGATGATACTTTCCGGTAACATATTTCAGCGATGTTTCCGTCCTCGCCGAATATATACCCCGGCACATAACTATCGCCTTCCCTAAGCAGACACTCCTCCACCTTATGGGGTGTGGCGGGTACGCCGCATATAAACAGTTTAACCCCCCACCTGTACAGCTGGTCCAGGATTTCAATGTTTGTCATAATAAAGTCCGGTCGTAATTTGTTACGCTTCCTTTCCATAAATATTTCCGTGATAAATAATGCTATACATCGGATTGTGTGCCTTACATAAAGCAGGATAGTGATGTCCCAACCACATTCATTTAATAATCTTGATTGCAATTTTGCTGATATGAGTTTAAGTGATTTTAAAGTGAATTATTTGGTACTATACAAGTTTTGAAAGGACAGATTCGATTCCGAAGCCGGACACGTATCTGTGCAAAAGACTTCCCCGAAAAACGGAGAGTAGATTTCATACTTGTCTTTAATTCAAAATTCGCCCCTCACGCCCCTTTCCGAATGACAATTGGAAGGGACATCAAGTATTATTTACCAAAAATATATCAATCTGACAATAGTTTTCTGTTTATTTTCTGCGCCCAAAACGATAAAGGTCATTTATACACATAAATGTTCTTTTATGATAAATATTCGCGTCACGGCGTGACATGTAACGCGACACATTATGACATATTCTTAACTATTCGTTTCACTGATGAATATAAAATAAATGTAAAACAACAACTTGCTTACTTGACTAGTAAACGTATAAAGAATAATATTTCTATAACAGAAGTACAGGCAGGCAATACATTTTAAACACACAGCAATCAGTTTAGGAGTAACTTACTAAATGAAAATAGAAAAAGTCAACGAACATCAGATTCGCTGCACCTTAACCCGTGAGGATCTTGCTTCCCGCAGTCTCAAAATCAGCGAGCTTGCGTATGGTTCCGATAAGGCCAAGGATTTGTTTCGCGACATGATGGAAAAAGCAAATGATGAATACGGCTTTGAAGCCGACAATATACCGCTGATGATTGAAGCGATTCCCCTTAATTCGGAGTGCATCGTGCTTATCATCACAAAGGTGGACGATCCCGAGGAACTCGATACAAGATTTTCCAAATTTGCTCCCGGACTACACGACAGTGATTCCGACGGTAGCGACGACGATGATCTTGCATCCGATGATTTCCCGGCAACCTCTATCGACGATTTGTTCAACAAGTTTAAGAACACCGTTTCTGACGTAAAAAAAGCCAAGGCAGACAAAGCTTCCGAAAATGCTTCGCAGCAAGGCTCTTTTGAAGGTATGGCATTTTCTTTCAACTCGGTATCCGAGCTTGCGCCTTTATGCAAGAATGCGATTTCCTTCTTTAACGGTTGCAGTTCTTTCTATCGCGACCCTCAAACCGACAGATACTTTCTGACGATTACGCGCGGGCGCATGGACGTTGCCGACTTTGTGTCTGTATGTAACCTCTTCTCGGAATACGGAACTCCCCAAAGAGGCCGTTCAATTTCCGAAGCGTATCTGCGTGAGCACTACGAGGTTATATGTCTCGGAAACGCTGTAGAAACGCTTTCTTCGTTAGCATAACGACAATAATAATCGGAATATAAAGAACTCTCCTGTAAAGCAAAAACCTGCGGTAAACAACCGCAGGTTTTTTAGATTCGCATCAAAGTTCTTTAATTTTTACCATCAACTCGTCAATGTCAATACCATGTACCATTGCAGCTTCCTCGAGGCTTTCTGCCTGAGCCGAAGGGCATCCGAGGCAATGCATGCCTGCTTCAAGTAATACAGGAGCAACTGTGGGAGCAGTAAGTAAAATTTCGCCGATAGTCATTTCTTTAGTAATATTATCCATGTTACGCAACTCCTTTCATAAACAAATGTCAGTATAATACGATTTAGTTTCTTTTTCAAGGTTATCGCAGGTTTCCGAGTCTTTATAAATAATTTACTTGTGTATTTTAAAAAACTATACTAAAATGTATCATTGAAGAAAGACAAAGGAGGAAATTATTATGGCATTTGTAATTACAGACTCATGTGTTTCCTGCGGTTCTTGCGAGAGCCAGTGCCCTGTAGGCGCTATTTCAGCAGGCGATGCACACTTCGAAATCGATGAGAACACCTGCATTTCTTGTGGTGGTTGCGCTGCACAGTGCCCCGTTTCCGCTATCCAGGAAAACTAATCAGGCACATCGATACATTTAGGTAGCCTATACCAAATAAAGCCTTAAGCATACGCTTAAGGCTTTTATTTTAATCAAATCTGGACTTGCTGTCATGCGCAAGATTGGCAAATTTAGTCTGCTCGGCAATCCACGCAAGCTCCACAGTTCCGACAGGGCCGTTACGCTGTTTGGCAATAATAATCTCGGCCTTTCCCTTATTGTCGGGGTTGTCCTTATTATAATACTCGTCACGATATATAAACATTACGACGTCGGCATCCTGCTCTATTGCACCGGATTCACGCAAATCGGAAAGCATGGGGCGCTTATCGGGACGCTGCTCCACGGCACGGCTTAACTGCGACAATGCAATAACAGGAACCGAAAGTTCACGTGCCAGAGATTTAAGCGAACGAGAAATTTCCGAAATTTCCTGTTGCCTCGACTCGGCACTTTTGCCAGAGCCTGTCATCAACTGCAAATAGTCGATCATAACGCATGAAAGATTATGCTCTAACTTGTACTTACGGCATTTCGAGCGAAGCTCACCAATACTTATACCGGGTGTATCGTCAATAATCAGTTTTGACTGACCGATTTTGCTGGCACCTTCAATAAGATTCTCCCAGTCAGCCTCATCAAGATTACCTGTACGTAATTTCTGTGCATCCACGCCGGATTCCAATGAAAACATACGATTAATAAGCTGTTCCTTGGACATTTCGAGTGAGAATATCGCAAGGGACTTATCAAGCTCCATCGCAATATGCTTAGCAATATTCAGCACAAACGCAGTCTTACCCATTGAAGGACGTGCCGCAATAAGCACCAAATCGGAAGGCTGAAGTCCTGCTGTTTTATAATCGAGGTCTATAAATCCGGTTGCTATACCGGTAACGGCTCCGCGATTTTTGGCTGCAATTGAAATCTTGTCCAAAGCATTGTTGACTACAATACTGATGGGAACATAGTCCCCCGCATTTCGCCTCTGAACAACCTTGAATACGTTCTTCTCGGTCTCCTCCATGATGGTGGGAACAGGATCCTTCTGGGCATAGCAATCGTTCTCAACCGTTTCAACAACTCTTATCAACTTACGAAGCGCTGACTTTTCCTGAACTATCTGCGCATAATACTTAACGTTGGCCGCAGTGGGAACCGCATCCAGCAATTCTTTAACATATTCAACGCCCGACAGTTCCGGCGGAATATCTTTTTCTTTTAATTTGCTTTGCAACGTTACCAGATCAACAGGCTTGCCGTCATTGTTAAGCTCTACCATTGCTTCAAAAAGAATCTGATTTTGCTTAACGTAAAAATCCTCGGAAAGAAGCATTTCCGAAGCGGCGACAATCGCCTCGCGATCCATAATCATTGCACCAAGTACACTTTTTTCAGCTGTAATATCCTGCGGTAGAATTCTTTTCTGCCATTCCTCAGCCATATATCTCCATTCCGCCTCGAAATCATTCGAAGCACACAATATTGCACAGTTTTAAAGCAACATGCAACAAGTGTTTTGTAAAAATACTTCGTGGTCTTATTAGCCTTCTTCAACCTTAACCCTCATCTTTGCGGTTACTTCGGGGTGAAGCTTTACCGAAAACTCATACGTTCCGAAAGTTCTGATAGGATCTTCAAGTACAACTTTCTTTTTTTCAATCTCAACTCCGAACTGTTTGCGGGCTTCCTCGACAATTTCCTTACTTGAAACCGAACCAAATGCACGTCCGCCCTCGCCTGCTTTCATCTTTACAACAATTGTAAGCTTTGAAAGGTCTTCCGCTGTTTTCTTTGCTTTTTCAAGATTCTCAAGTGCAATTTTCTCGGCGTTTGCCTTCTGAAGCTTCAAAGTATTAAGATTTTGCGCTGTAGCCTCAATTCCAAGTTTCTTGGGAAGCACAAAATTTCTGGCATAACCGTCATTGATATCAACTATCTGATCTTTTTTTCCAAGAGTCTTTACATCCTGTAAAAGAATTACTTTCATTAAATTTCTCCTCCGTCAGTCATCTGTTTTAACGTATCTTTAAGAAGACTGATTGCATCTGCAATATTTGTATCTTTAAGCTGGGCACCGGCTACACTCATATGTCCGCCGCCACCAAGCTTTTCCATAATTATTTGAACATTTACCTCGTCGATTGAGCGGGCACTTATAAACACCTGCTCCTGATAGTACGTAAACACAAAACTTGCCTTAATACCTTTAATGTTCAAAAGTTCATTGGCTGCCTGTGCTCCCACAACCGTAGGGCTTGAACACTCCTCGGCATTACATACCGAAATTGCATAATTATCAAGGAATATTTCCGCACACCCCACAGCATCCGCGCGTGCCTTGTATTCGTTAACATCTTCTCTGAACAGCTTGCGGACTCTTGTAACATCCGCACCGCTCCTTCTCAAAAATGCAGCCGCTTCAAACGTTCTTACACCTGTCTTCTGGGCAAAGTTATCGGTATCGATAAGAATACCCGAATACATACTGTCAGCTTCTTCGGTCTTTATCTTTACGTTGTCCGACGTATATTGCAATATTTCCGAAACCATCTCACACGTAGACGATGCATAAGGCTCCACATACGAAAGCGTAGCATTTTCTATAGGCTCGGAACTTTGCCTGTGATGATCCAAAACAACAACCGACTTACATTTGCCGAAAAGCTCAGGGCACTCTGTAATACTCGGTCTGTTAACATCGACAATAACCAAAACCGCGTTGCTGCCGATTTCTTCCAATGCACGCTGACTATTGATTATCATGTCAGGTTCATAATCAGGATTATTTGTAAACAAATCGACAAGCGGTTTCATCGATGCCGTAACTTCATCGAGCACGATATAAGCCTTTCTTTCAAGCATGGCAGCCATACGGTAAATGCCGACGGACGCGCCAAAACTGTCTACATCGCCAAGTCTGTGACCCATTACAAAGACCTGATCCTTGCCTGTAATTATTTCCATAAGCGCGTGAGCCTTAACACGTGCCTTAACGCGGGTATTCTTTTCAACCTGCTGACTCTTTCCGCCATAATATGTAAACTGGTCGGGAGTCTTGATAACGGCCTGATCGCCTCCGCGTCCCAATGCCATATCGATTGCCGCGCGGGCAAATTCATAGTTTTGTGAATACGACAATCCGTCAAGTCCTACGCCGATACTTAAAGTGAGGGCCATTTCATTACCGATATTTACGGTTTTAGCTTCCTCAAGCAAGTCAAATCTGCTTTCTTTAAGCTTGGCAACACTACTCTTTCTGAGAATTACCATATACTTATCTTTCTCGATTTTCTTGGTAATCCCGTCAAGTCCGGACATATATTTGTTTATTTTACGCTCTATTAATGCAGTAAGAAGACTACGTCTTACTTCTTCTACGCTCTCGACAGCCTCGTCATAATTGTCAATGTAAACAAGTCCTACCGCAAGGCTCTGATCGTCGACTTCCTTAAGTGCAAGTTTTAAAGCGGTGTTATCAAACAGATAGAGTACCACCAGCGAGCACGAAAAATCCGCATCCGTTTCAATCAGGTCGCTGGATTCCATCATTTCGGTAATTGAAATGTTCTTAAGCTTTGCAACATATGTACAGCCCTGATTTTCAATTTCAAATTCATTGTCGGTAAATTCAGGATTACCGGTCGGCAATTTGTCGGGCGTAATCTGTGAAAAGAAAGACGTAATCGATTTTCTGTAGTCCTTCTTTTCACCGATAATATTTGCAAACGAATCGTTGACCCAGATTATGCGTCCGCTTTCTTCCATCACAGCACTGGGAACATCCATCGAATACAAAAGTTCCTTCTGTACCTGGCCATACTGCGTTGCGTAATTTGTGAGTTCAAAGGCCATATGAGCCCTAAGCTTTAAAGCATTCAGCACAATCAGGGCAAAATAAAATGCCAGAAAGACCGTAACGGTTACGGCTCCGCTCACGCTTGTCCCTTCGACAATTGCCACAATATACAAATAAATGTTAATGACAAAAAGCAAAATTCCCAAAAATATCGGAGTCCAGAAATATTTTTTCATGCGACCCTTTAATCTGACTTTACTGTTCATAGTATACCTCGCGAAACAACCAAACATGTTAAGTCCATATTTATAACAGTATACCATTCTTTTGATATTTATGGAATAAATACTTAGTAAACATTAGTGCCTGCACATAAAAAACCGACCGGGGAATCCGGTCGGTTTAGTAATTAATCCTGCTGATAAGGCATTAAAGCGATATGACGTGCACGCTTGATTGCAACTGTCAGTGCTCTCTGGTGCTTAGCGCATGTGCCTGTGATTCTTCTGGGAAGAATCTTACCACGCTCTGATACGTATCTCTTTAACTTGCTAACATCCTTATAATCAATTGTATTGTCCTTGCCACAGAAAACGCATACTTTCTTGCGTCTGCGGATGGCGCCTTTTCTTCTGGGTGCATCGGACTTGTCGCTTTTTTCAGCTTTGTTAAATGCCATGATTAAGCCTCCTGTTTATCTGTTAGGTTGAGCAAATGGAAGATCCTCATCAATTCCCTCGGGAATGTTCATGAATCCTCCCATTGCGGGTTGAGGTTGTGAGGAAGATGCCTGTTCAAATCCCCCGCCATTAGAAGCGTTAGCGCTCTTAGACTCGGCAAATTCCTGATCCTCGGCAATTACGTCGGTAGTGTAAACTTTTACACCGTCTTTGTTGGTATATGAACCTGTCTGGATACGACCTGTTACAATTACCTTAGTACCCTTACGAAGATATTTCTCGGCAAATTCACCAGCCTTACCGAATGCGGTAATATTAATGAAATCTGCTGTCTGCTCGCCTTCCTGACCGGCCGAACGACCACGTCTGTCAACAGCGAGCGAATATTTTGCAATGGCCATTGAGCCATCATTCTGCGAATATCTTACTTCAGGGTCTCTTGTTAATCTACCCATAAGAATAACTTTGTTCATATTGGATTCTCCTATCGATTATGCTTCGTCGGTGCGAACGATTAAGAATCTTAAAACGTTATCCATGATGCGAACACGGTTTTCAATCTCTGCGGGAGCGGTTGCTTCTGCATCGAACTGAACGAAATAGTAGAATGCTTCACTCATCTTCTGAATCTCGTAAGCTAATTTCTTCTTACCGGATTCTTCTACATTTGTGATTTTTCCACCGAATCTTTCGACGTAAGCCTTAGCCTTATCAACAACTGCGGCTCTTTCATCATCTTCGATTTTCGCACTGACAACTAATGTTAATTCATACTTGTTCATGCTTGTTACCTCCTTTTGGTCTCTGGCCCTTTTTCATGAAAAGAGCAAGGAATTATCTATCACGGAGTTAAATAATAACATACCGCGTCTGTTAAATCAAGCATTTTTTCGCCTGCTTTAAGAGCTGATTGTAAAGACCGGCAACCCCCTTCAGGTCCCGGGCTTTATCTCTTTAATATTTTTCTCAAGCTGCACTCTGGGAATCATTATCTGGTGCCCGCAGCCTGTGCATTTTAGTCTGAAATCCATCCCCACGCGAAGCACTTCCCATTCTTTGCTTCCGCAGGGGTGTCCTTTCTTCAGTTTAAGCGTATCGCCTACATTTATATCCATGTCAGTCTATGTTCCTATATCTGCGAGAACACCTCACCGATCTTCTCGTGAATTACCAAGTCAGCGTACTGATCCTGTGATGTCTGTGAAAGATTAACAAGAACAAGCTTATTGCCTCTGTAATATCTTATAAGCCCTGCTGCCGGGTAAACTACCAAAGATGTACCGCCGATTATCAAAACATCTGCATTCTCTATATAATTTACCGCCTTTTCAACAACCTCCATGTCAAGTCCTTCTTCGTAAAGGACAACGTCAGGGCGTACGGTTCCGCCGCATTCGCATTTCGGAATCCCTGCCGAACCGGTCACATATTCAACCGGAAAGCGTTTATGGCATCTGCTGCAGTAATTCTTCATTACGGTCCCGTGAAGTTCCAAAACTTCTCGTGAGCCCGCAGCCTGATGCAGCCCGTCAATGTTTTGAGTAATAACCGCTTTTAACTTTCCGGCCGCCTCAAGCTCTGCCAGGCGAAGATGTGCTTTGTTGGGCTTGGCATTTAATGCCGGAGCGACCATTTTTTCTTTATAAAAGTTAAAAAAGTAATCCGGACGCTGTGTCAAAAAAGTATGGCTGACAATCGTTTCGGGCGGATACTGGTATTTTTGATTGTATATTCCGTCAACGGAACGAAAATCCGGTATGCCGCTCTCCGTAGAAACACCTGCGCCTCCGAAAAATACTATATTGTCAGACCCATCTATCCATTTTTTTAAAGTTAAAAGCTTGTCGTCCATCAGCGCCACCCGGGCTTACCACCACTTATAAAAGCTTACGTTTAAGTCAACCTCACCGTTAATTCCATCAATGCACCCGCTCTTTGAGTACTGCCAAATGTCAATGGCGTACGGAAAATAAAGCGGATCGTTATATTGCCACAACGACACCTCATCCTCAGCGTGCTGAAGTGTATTGTAATTTGCATACCACTTCTTGTAAGATTCCAAACGGCTGTATTCCATCTTGCGCAGGAAATACTTGGTGTTTGAATAAATCATGGGATCGTATCCTGCTTTTGCTATAGCGTCGCAGAAAACAATCACATTGTCGGTTCTCTCGGATTCAGTAAGCGCTATCGTTCTTTCATCGGCAGCAACATATTCCACATCGATGATAACCGGCCCTGTTACATCATAAGGCTTTATAAGATCGATAACCATTTCAGCTTCCTCTAAAGCCTCATCGACAGTAACCGCCTGCGTAAAGAAATATACCCCTACCGGAATTCCCACGGCAATTGCGCCTTCCATATTCTGTTTAAAAAAACTATCCTCTACAAGGCGACCTTCAGAACCGTATCCCCTGAATGCGCATCTGATAATTGCAAACTCTACGCCGGCATTTTTGACACTTTCCCAGTCAATATCCTTTTGGAAAGTCGACACGTCAATTCCGAAATAAGAAATCTTGCTGCCTGCGTTATCGGTATAATATCTGATTCCCGTAGCCTCATCGTCTACCAGACGGGTACGATCAATCGTATTTTGCTTTATTTCTTTATTGATTGGCTGAAATATGTATTTACTGCCATCTGCAAAAACCATCTCGTCGGGGAAATAGGCTCTCAGCATATTTCCGGTTCCGCCATCAACCATAGCCGCTTCGCGCAGATCTGTTAAAAAGCTGCCCCTTACCTTGCTTTCAACATCTTCAACAGCACGCTCCTCCGCAGCCTTAACAATAAGATTCATCTCTTCAAGAGTGTATGTTATTTCCTGCGGTTCGGGTTCGGGCTCAGGCTTGGCGCCAAATAACTTAAACCTGCCCGATATTAAAACAGCAGCAGTGAGTGCCGTAATCGAAAACAGGAAAAGAACAAAGGCGAAAATTGCCAGGCCACGTCCCTTAGACTTATTAGGCTGTACCTTGGGCGGTTCTTCGTAGTCGTCAGCAAAGTTCTGGTACTTATTTGTCATCCTCATGTCTCTGTTTACGCGTGAATTATTTGAATAATTATTTCCCAATACTTCAATTTCCTGAAACTCCATAGGTATCCTTTCATATATGTCGCTGCGAGCGATGCTTAATGGATAATTGCCTTTAAGGAGTCTTTTTTCAAATTCATCGATTGGAAGCGGTTTGTCGAAAAGAAAACCCTGAACAGTGTCACAGTTTAAATCCTGCAACAATCTGAGTTCCTCGGGTGTTTCAACTCCCTCCGCAAGCACTTCCATCTCAAGTTCCTTGGCCATATGGATGATACTTGAAATGACTTTGCGGGCTTTGCTGTTTTCAACGCCTTTTCCCAGTAAAGACTTATCAAGTTTAACAACTTCAAAGTCCATATTCTGCAGTAAATTCAACGATGAATAGCCGGAACCGAAATCGTCGATAGACGACTTAATTCCGTAACTTTTGAGTTTATCCACCGTGTATTCCAACAGTTCTTCCTTATCAAGATACGCCGTCTCGGTAAATTCAACCTCTATGTATTCTGCGGGAACGCCATGACTGCGAATGACTTTATAAATTTTCTCGGCAACACCCGGCTCATTGAAGTGATACTTCGAAAAATTCACAGAAACACGCACAAGTTCGAGCCCTTTATCGAGCCACTCGCGCATTTTACGGCATGTTTCATCAAGAACATAAAAGTCTACATCGATAACAAGACCTGTTCTCTCGCAAAACGGTATGAATTTAACGGGCGGTAGTATTTCACCATTGTAATTCCATCGCACCAATGCTTCGGCACCTGCAATGCGCAAATCCCGAATTGATACTTTCGGTTGGAAATAAACTACAAACTCCCTATTCTGGATAGCAGAAAGCAAACGCCTGTAAAAATTCAAGCCGTCTACATCGAACTGCTCTCCATACCCATGTTTCCCGGAAAGTGTTGAATGTACCATTCAAGCCTCCACGTTTAGATGTCATTCTTCCGAGATTTCTCAAATATAACAGAATCAAAGCTTCCCCAAGCTTTGAGCTGTTCAGCCTCCCCTTTGACTGTCCAGGCTACTAAAAAGGGCCTGTAAATTCTTTTACACAATTTAAAACCAAAACTGTCAATGTCCTGATGTCTGTAGGCCACAAAATCAGGTCTGGACAGTAAGTTTACAAGTAAATGCTTCATTGCGAATTTCAAAAGCGGATTCATATTGGGGTCGTCATCAAAACTGCATGACAACTGGCCGCGAATTACCTGCGGATAATTCTTCTTGACCCAGCTTACCAGAAACGGACTGAACGACTCAACGCAATAAGCGCCCTTGTATCTAAGCAGGCAGTCCATGGTACGTCTGCAAAGCTCATAACATTTCTGACCGTTATCGCCCTTTATTTCGCATATTAAATCAGTATTCCCCAAAACGTTCAAAACATCCTCAAAAAGAGGTATTTTTTCATCCGTATTATTCAGGCGGAAATTCTGAAGCTCCTCAAAGGTGTAATTTCTCAAAAACCCGTCTACGCCGGTCATTCTTTTCAGATTGCCGTCATGAAAAACCACAAGCTTTCCATCACTTGTCATCTGCACGTCAAGTTCGACGCCGTAGCCTTGTTCTTTTGCCAGTCTGAAAGCGGTAATGGAATTTTCCGGAACACCATCACCGTGAAGGCCCCTGTGCGCATACAATTTAGTCTTAAAGTACGACACATCACGCTTCGGACCCGGCTTTATCATTATAAGCATCAGTATAAAGAACAAAATTGCCAGCCACAGCAATGTCTTTATCAGTGCAACCATCATTAAAATCCTCTTAATTGAAACAATCCCGATATGGGTGAAAAGAATAGAATACCCCCTATGCCATAACCACCCAAAGAATAGGTTACCATAAAATTGGAATATTGCAAACAAAATTTTTTTAAAAAAGCGGTAAAAAGGGCAAAAAACCCTCTCTTTTTGAAGAGAGGGTTCGTTTAGATATGTAAACCAATGGATATTTATGAAAAACGTTTCTTAAACAACCTTGCAAAAGCTCTTCCCGGCTTTTTGTTGGCATTCAGAACAAGGAAATCAATAAATTTCGATGTTATCATACCGCCGCTGTTTGCGGCAAGGCCGCCGAGTGCTCCTTCAATAAGACCGCTCTTCATCATTTTTATTGCCGGGTCATCCTTTTTTTTGCCTAAATACATAAGTCTTACGGCAATATTCATTACCCCCAAAATAATGGTTCCGACCGCCGACGCTCTGCATACGTCCCCCAAAGAGCACGAAGCATCGTAATCGCCGCGCCTGCGGTGTCTGAAATCAGTCAGCTTTTTGCCGTATAAAGCCTCGAATTGGGAATCACTTATTTCCATCCCATGAGGCTGTTCTTTAAAATAATCGGGAAAAAGTTCTTTTTCGTTTCTGAAATATTCATTTCCCGACACAACGATTTTATTTACAAGCCGCAAATCCTTAACAGATGCGCCGACAGCAATATCATATTCGCCCGAAAGCATGCTGAAGGCATTTTTGCTTACATCAAATACCGAGAAGCTGTCGTCATCAAGCGTAACCGTTAACGTCTTTGATTCTCCGGGATTCAATGTAACTTTTGCAAAGCCTTTAAGTTCCGTTTTGCTTCTTAATATATTCCCGGATTTCGGAAGCACATAAATCTGCGCCGTTTCGGCGCCGGCAACATTGCCTGTATTTTTAATGTCAAAGCTTACATCCAAAGTCCCACCTGCAAAAGAATCTGCCACATGCAGGTTACTGTACTCAAACGTTGTATATGAAAGTCCGAATCCGAAAGGATATTTGACCGGGACATCAAATGTTTCGTAGTAACGATATCCCACAAAAATGCTTTCACGATACTCAACATCATCGTAATCGGCCGCATAATATCTCCACGCCGGAGTGTCGGTTCTTACTTTGGGCATCGTTTCGGCAAGTTTACCCGAGGGATTTGCCTTTCCGCTCACCAGATCGCATACCGATTCGCCTACAGCCTGCCCGCCTAAATACATATGTAAAACAGCGCCTGTGTTTTCATCCCACGAGAAATCCATCGGAGCCCCGCCAAAAGTTATTGCCGCAATATTTTTGCGCTCTGCGACCGCACTTATGCGCTCCAGTAAATCTATCTGACAATACGGAATGCTCAAGTCATCCCTATCATAGCCTTCGCCCTCAAATTTATCGGTAAGCCCCATAAAGAAAAGGATTGTGCTGTTTTGGGCATCGTAATGTTCCTTAACAAGATGTAAAGCCTCCGATACAAGTTTTTCATCAGTCTTCTCGCAATTATTGTCGTACCCTTTTGCGTAAAATACCTCATAGCCCGCATCTTCAAATGCTTCCAGCGCCGATTTATGAAATACAGGATTAATATGACTGCTGCCGCCGCCCTGAAAACGCATATTTACCGCAAGATCACCTATAATGATAAGCTTTCTGTCGTTCTTTACCGGAAGCGTACCATCATTCTTCAGCAAAACAGCGCACTGATTTTCCGTCAGGCGTGCAAACTCATTGTTTGCGGCATAGTCTGCACTTGCATCGGCATCCGACAGTTCATGACGAGCCGACAGCTTTTCAAGAATTGTCCCTGCCAATTCATCCAGTAACGAGTCGGTAATTTCCCCTGTTTCATAAGCATGCTTGACCGCTTCAAAACTATAACCGTGTGAATCGGGCATTTCAAGATTCAATCCGTTCTTATAGGCATTTACGGCATCAATTGTAGCGCCCCAGTCCGAAATAACAACTCCGCAGTATCCCCATTCATCTCTCAGAATGTCTTTAAGAAGATGGCTGTTCTGCGTTGCAAACTGCCCGTTTATACGATTATATGACGCCATTATGGTTGTGGGAGCAGCATTCTTTACGGTCATCTCAAATGCTTTAAGATATATTTCCCGCAAAGCCCTCTCATCGACTTCGCTGTTTGAGGTCATACGTCGTGTTTCCTGAGAATTAACCGCAAAATGCTTTAGGCTGGTGCCCACGCCCTCGGCCTGCATGCCATTTATATACCCTGTGGCAAGACATCCCGCAAGGTACGGATCTTCGCTGAAATATTCAAAATTTCGACCGCAGAACGGCGACCTTTTCATGTTAATGCCGCACCCTAACACTATCGAAATCTGTTCTTTCTTTGCTTCTTTTGCAATTTTCGCGGCTATTTCATGTGCAAGAAGCGGATCCCACGAACACGCAACCGCGCTTGCCGTCGGAAAACAGGTTGCCGGCTTGCTGTCATTTACATCCCCAAGCTTTTCGGTTTCAACTTTCCGAAGACCATGAGGGCCGTCGGTCATCATAATTGCGGGAATTTTGCCACCGCAACCATATGTATGCCAATTACCGTCACCTGAAAGCAGACGGATTTTTTCATCAACCGTAAGTGTACTTAATACCCTCTCAACATCCATGTCTTACCCCTTTCTGAGCCTGCGCCATACCGCAAGCACCGCCCACAGGCAAAAATGATACCCCGCGCAAAATGCATTCAACCCACCTATATCGCGTTGGAGCCGCCATATTCTTTTTAATGCAACAAATTTGTTGGCAGAAAGAGTCCCGGCAGTGCGACGGTATTTAACAAGGTTTTCATTAAGCCCATACGCAATATAGCCGGCTTTAAGGATTGTCCACCATGTAGCCGTGTCTTCGCTTTTAATATTGGGCATTTCTATAAGTGTGTCCGGAATTACGTTTCGGTCTATCATAACCGTCGATGTAAATATAGTCGTATTGTGATATGCCTGCTTAAGCTTCAAAGTCTTGGGAACGTATACAACCGCTTTTGTGCCGACCCCCGCCTCATTGGCAAATTCATAACCCGTAAAGGCAAAAGCAGCGTTATTCTCGCGCATAAATTTAAGCTCGTGCTCTAACTTCTCCGGTTCCCACAAATCATCCGCATCCAGAAAGGCTATATACCTTCCGCCGGCTTCCTTAAGGCCCCTGTTTCTTGCAGCATATGCTCCGCTGTTTTGAGGCTGTTCAACAAGCTTTATACGCTCATCGGTATAGCTTTCGACAATTTCCCTTGAATTGTCCTTTGAGCAGTCATCAACCAGCAACAGTTCCCAGTCACCGAATGTCTGGGCCAAAACCGAGTTGATGGTTTCATGCAAATATTTGCCGGCATTGTAAACCGGAACCACAATTGACACAACAGTCTTCATATCGTAACCTCTCCTTGCTACAGTATAACATATTCCCCACACCCTCAAACCTTGTTTTTTTATTAAGGTTTTAATATAATTCTATGTGACGAAAGACTCAATTTCCACGGAGATTATCATGACTTGTGAAGTTCTGATTTCTGCCTTAAATGCAGATCCCGACAGTTTAATAAACGGCATGAACATTGATTGTGATGCAGTTTTGGTAAATCAATGCGATTTCAACGATTACACTACAATTGAAGCACAATCGGGTACAGTTAAAATATGGTCTGATACGACACGCGGCGTAGGTGTTAACCGCAACAAAGCGCTTTCTCTTTCAAGCGGCGATATTATTCTTTTTGCCGATGACGACATCGTATATAACGACGGGCTAAAAGAAACCGTTCTCCGGGAATTTGAGGCCCACCCCGAAGCCGACGGTATTTTCTTTAATCTCAACGTTGATGTCTCGCGTCGCACATTTTTCAACGATTCCTATGGGCCGGTTTCAAAGCTCAATTGCGGCAGATATCCGACATACAGCCTTGCAGTAAAAAGAAGCCGCGTAAAAGATGCCGGTGTGACTTTTTCAACGCTCTTCGGCGGCGGTGCAAAATATTCATGCGGTGAAGACAGTCTCTTCATTATGAATCTTTTGAAAGCAGACCTTAAGCTCTACAAAACGCCTACGGTTATCGGTTCCGAACAGTTGCGTAACGGCGGTGAATCCACCTGGTTTAAAGGATATAATGAAAAGTTCTTTTTCGATCGCGGAGTTTTGTATGCATTTTTATACGGTCCTCTTGCACTTCCCCTCGGGATCAGATTTGTATTACTCAAAAGAGCCGAAATGTGTCGCGAAATTTCCCCGTTTAAAGCTGTTAAACTCGTTGCAAAGGGCATCAGAAAAGGCAAAACAGAAAAATCGCTGTTAGGGTTATAATAAAGCATAAAGCGGAGTGAACAACGTTCACTCCGCTTTCGTATTTTACCCTTTTACATCAATCATGACGTTTTCCGTACATAAAGAAGTTTTGATCGGCAAGGACAGCTTCCTTGGTGCGCAAGCACGCATTTATTGTTTCTCCGATCTTTATGAATTCCTCTACAAGATCGGGGTCAAATTCTATACCGCTTCCGTCCGCAATTATCGCCATAGACTTTTCATGCGAATACGGATGCTTATACGGACGTTCCGAGGTAAGTGCATCGTAAACATCCACAATGCTCATAATTCGTGCTTCGAGCGGTATTTCCTCGCCCTTAAGCCCCGCCGGATATCCTGCACCATCCCATCTTTCGTGATGATACCTTGCAACATTTTCGGCAATTTCTCCATACTCTTTATCGGCAATTCGTTTCTTTAGGAAGGCAAAAATGTCACCGCCGATAACCGAGTGAAGCTTCATTCTTTCAAACTCTTCACCGTTTAAGGAACCGGCCTTACGCAATACCACGTCCTCGATTGCTATTTTACCGACATCATGCAACGGTGCCGAACGACATGCACGCTTCACAAAGCTATCCGGAAGCAGTCTTTTGTACTTAGGATTTTCCTTAAGTGCATTAATAAACGCTTTATAGTAAATCGAAGTATTCTTTAAATGTCCTCCCGTAACACCGTCACGCGACTCTACAAGACCGGCAAAGCTTGCGGTGATGATGTCATACATATCTTCAATCTCGCTTACTTTCTCATCTACCTTTCTTTCTAGGTCTTTACGATATTCGCTAAGCTCAATCTGAGTATGAATACGTCGTATCATTACTTCCGGAATAAAAGGCTTGTTGATATAGTCCACAATACCTTCATTGAAACCGGATACCTCATCCTCGGGCTTTGTGTCACTTGTCAGGAAAATGACAGGTATGTCTTTATATGCCGGTGTATTCTTAAGGATCTTTAACATTCCAAAACCGTCCATTACAGGCATCACAATGTCAAGAAGAATCAAATCGGGAATTGTCTCAGCCAAAATCTGGAATCCTTCCTTGGCAGAAACAGCCTTGTACAATTCGAATTCATCCTTCAGAACATCTTCAGCCATCTTATGGTTAAACGGCACATCATCAATCATCAAAATTTTCTTTTTATCCATCTGTAATCTCCCAATAGTATATGCCACCATATCAGCCTACGTAGTTTAGCATATGTGAATTAATGAAAAGAAAACAAAAACACTGGCAGATACGGCATTACCGTGATACTATGTAAAAAATTACAGTAATCAATATTTGGATATGCAGAGAGGAACTATTATGTTTTACGTACCTGATGAAACATCGCTTTGCGGCTTTTATGAATGTGAAGATTGCGGGGAACGATTTTTGGCACTTCAGGTTGCCCCCAAAATTGTATGCCCATATTGCGGTGAAATTCCCGACATGGAAGTAGGTCCCGACGATGAACTCCCCGTTGCGCACGAAGCTGCCAAGCTCATAAGGGTTGTCGAAGGCGTTGACGAAGTTGCCAAGCTTGATACGCTGCTTTCACTTGCGGTTACAGGCGGCGACTATGAATGGATATAATAAAAGATGGGTCGGAACAGTGTCCCGACCCTTTCTGTTAATCATTCTGTTTCATTATCACTTATTGCCTTCGGATCGTACTCAAGTATATCACCCGGCTGGCAGTTAAGCGCATCGCATATTGCCTCTAATGTTGAAAAACGGATTGCACTTATTTTCCCGGTTTTCATCTTTGAAAGATTCACGTTCGTGATTCCGACCTTTTCGGCAAGATCGTTAAGGCCTATCTTGCGATCTGCCATCACGCGATCTAATCTTAATATTATTTTACCCATAACTTATGCTCCTATAGTGTTTCGTCGTAATCGGACTGAAGAATGCATCCGTAATCAACCACGTTATAAATGCACCATGTCACCAAAGCCACAATTGCTGCCAATGCAAGTGAGCTCAAGAGTTCAAGGATGGCCAACGAGATACCTGCATATGTTATTTTACGTAAGATTTCCTGTTTAAAAGGTGTATCGTTATTCTCCATAAACTTGAAAATTCCCTCAAGTTCAAACATCACAAAAGCACCGACAGCAACCATCACAATCGCGTATATCAATGTTTCCATGATATATCTCGCATAATCTTCCGAAGCAAGACGTGCTTCATAGTGATCAGACAGATCAATAAATCCGATTTTAAATTCATTTATAAATTCAAATCTTCCCTCGCCGGCCTCTATAGACTTTACTATTTCCGTATTAATTTCATTCTCTTTAACAAGTACTACTATTAATGCTGCCGCCATAATAATTCCGGCAACTATCATAATCCATTTGACAGCATTAATTACCTTTGCAGTTACACGACTTGCTTTCTTAATCTTCAATATTTTTCCGTTTTCTGTTTTCATCATTAATCTCCCTTAATGTAATGTGTTAACTTATTATCGTTTAGCGATAAATAATATATATCATACATACATTTCCCTGTCAACACCTTTTTATCGTTTTTCGATAATTTTTTCATTTTAAGTGATAAGGCACAAATTCACCTGCAAATTTGAGACTGGAAATTTGATGTGCAAAAAAATCGAGTAGGATGATTCCTACTCGATTATACACATATTAATCTCCATTTCACTTGTGAAACGAAATTAGTCCTCTTTATGAATATCCAGCAGAAGCTCCGCCTTTTTAACTTCTTCGGCGGTCGGGATTTCAACTCCCTCCAGCGGATAAGGAATGTTTAAGTCCTCCCACTTTGCAAGACCCAATGTATGATAAGGCAATATTTCGACTCTTTCGACAGTCTTTAATGTCTTAATGAAATCATTAAGCTCTTTAAGCCCTGCTTCATCATCGGTAACACCGGGTACAAGCACATGGCGAATCCACATAGCTTTCCCGTTATCAGACAAATATTTTGCCATATCAAGAATGTTTTTATTGGTCCACTTGGTAAGCTCTTTGTGCTTCTCGTCAACGATTTCCTTCAGATCGAGTATAAATAAATCCGTAACCTTCATGAGTTCGTTAAATTTGCTGATAAACGGCTCGTCAAAAGTGAACGGGTTGCCGGATGTGTCCACGCAAGTGTGTACATCTTTTTCTTTTGCCAGTTTAAAGAACTCCGTTAAAAAATCTATCTGAAGTAAGGGTTCTCCGCCGCTTACCGTAATTCCACCATTAGGCTTACCGGTTCGCATCCAGTAAGGTTTATATCTGTATGCCCTTTCAAACAAAGCTTCCGGTGTCCATAATGTGCCGCCCTTCAAATCCCATGTTTCCGGATTGTGACAGTATTTGCAACGCATTCTGCATCCTTGCACAAATACCACATATCGAACGCCGGGCCCATCGACAAGGCCGAATGTTTCAAGTGAATGAATTCTTCCTTCCATTTTCTACCTTTCTAATACAAAAGGGATTTTGAACTGTTATGCTCAAAATCCCTTCCATATCTACTTGTTATCAGCTAAAAGCCTGCAAATTATAATGTTGCGTGGCATGTTCTTGCAATAACGTCATCCTGCTGTTTCTTGGTAAGGTTAATGAACTTAACAGCATAACCGGATACACGAACTGTAAAGTTAGCGTACTCGGGCTTCTCAGGATGTGCCTGAGGGTCAAGAAGCTTATCAACGGTAAATACGTTAACATTAAGGTGATGAGCACCCTGATCGAAGTAGCCATCAAGAACCTGAGCAAGGTTGCCAACACGTTCAGCCTTGGAATGACCAAGAGCATCGGGGTTAATGGTCTGTGTATTTGAAATACCATCAAGTGACCAGTGATAAGGAATCTTAGCAACTGAGTTAAGTGATGCAACAAGACCATTCTGCTCTGCGCCGTAGGAAGGTGATGCACCGGGTGAGAAAGGAGCAAATGCAGGACGTCCGTTAGGCATAGCACCTGTAGCTTCACCGTATACAACGTTAGAAGTAATTGTAAGAAGTGAAGTCGTAGGCTCTGCGTCACGATATGTATGGCGACGCTTAACTGCTGTTACGAAAGTCTTAAGAAGCCATACACCGATTTCATCGGCACGGTCATCATCGTTACCATACTTAGGGAAGTCGCCCTCAACCTTGAAATCTTTTGTGATACCTTCTTCGTCACGGATAACGGTTACCTTAGCATATCTGATAGCTGAAAGTGAATCGATTACATGTGAGAAGCCTGCGATACCTGTTGCGAAGGTACGACGTAAGTTTGTATCAATAAGAGCCATCTCAGCTGCTTCATAGTAGTACTTATCATGCATATAGTGGATAAGGTTAAGTACGTTAACATAGATGTCAGCGCACCAGTCAAGCCAGAACTCATATTTTGCCTTAACCATCTGGAAGTCTTCTTCACCGCTGAGAACATCTTTGGTAATCTTGTCCATCTTAGGACCGCACTGGATACGATGCTTCTCATCGAAACCACCGTTGAATGCGTAAAGAAGTGTCTTACCAAGGTTAGCTCTTGCACCGAAGAACTGAATTTCCTTACCGGTCTGTGTTGCGGATACGCAACAGCAGATTGAGTAATCATCGCCCCATACAGGCTTCATAACATCATCGTTCTCATACTGGATTGAAGAGGTCTCAATTGAAATATGAGCAGCATACTTCTTGAATACTTCAGGAAGAGCGCTTGAGTAAAGAACTGTAAGGTTAGGCTCGGGTGAAGGTCCCATGTTCTCTAAGGTGTGGAGGAAACGATAGTCGGTCTTTGTAACCATTGAACGTCCATCCATACCGATACCACCAACTTCAAGAGTAGCCCATGTGGGATCGCCTGAGAACAGCTGGTTGTAAGAAGGAATTCTTGCGAACTTAACCATACGGAACTTCATTGTCATATGGTCGATAATTTCCTGTGCTTCAGACTCGGTAATAACACCGTTCTTTAAGTCACGTTCAAAGTAAATATCAAGGAATGTGGAAACACGTCCAACGGACATTGCTGCACCATTCTGAGTCTTGATAGCTGCAAGGTAGCCAAAGTATAACCACTGGCAAGCTTCCTTAGCAGTCTTAGCGGGCTTGGAAATATCATAGCCGTAAATCTTAGCCATTTCCTTGATGCCCTTAAGAGCATTAATCTGCATCTGGATTTCTTCGCGAAGACGGATAACGTCATCGTACATGTTACCGCAACCGCAGTTCTTCTTATCAGCCTGCTTAGCTTCAATAAGGTAATCAATACCGTAAAGAGCGATACGACGATAGTCGCCAACGATACGTCCACGACCGTATGTATCGGGAAGACCCGTTACGATATGTGTCTTACGCGCAAGCTTCATCTCATCTGTGTATGCTGCGAATACAGCATCATTATGAGTTGTCATGTAGTTTTCGAATACATTCTTAAGTTCGGGATCGATTTCATAGCCGTAGCTTTCTGCAGCTTCCTCAGCCATTCTGATACCGCCGTAAGGCATAAATGCTCTCTTAAGGGGCTTATCTGTCTGAAGACCAACAACCTGCTCAAGATCTTTCATGCCCTCGTCAATATAGCCGGGACCATAAGATGTAAGACTGGAAACAACCTTTGTCTCGCAATCAAGAACGCCACCCTTGTCGCGCTCTGCTTTCTGTAATTCCTGAAGTCTGCCCCAAAGCTTGTTAGTAGCTTCTGTGGGTGCAGCCAAAAAACTTTCATCACCATCATAAGGATGATAGTTCTTCTGAATGAAATCACGAACGTTTACTTCATCTTTCCAGATACGTCCTTCGAATCCATTCCACTCTTCAAAGTTAGTCATGTTTATTCTCCTTTGCTTATGTTTGAGTATGATTGCTCATACCATTATGTTTATAACTTGGCAGTGTATATACATTAATACAGCACCTTAACGTAATTATAAGGTGCACCCCTTTCATCGTCAAGGTTACCAAATGTATTTTTTTAGAAACAAAATGTATTAATACGGCAAATCGCACAGATTTAACACAGCTCATAAAAAGGAGGTTTCCGCGATGCCGCAACATCCGAAAACCTCCCGGTTACATCATATTATTTTATTATTCGGCTGATATACTCATCTTCACCAAATCCGTAAATTTCTATCCCGTTTTCTGCCTTTTTGAGATTTTGACAGACCAAACTACTGCTCCGGTTACAGCCAGACCACCAATTGAAAGCAGGCTGATCTTCAAAGCATTTTTCGCGGGCTTCTCATCCTCTATCGCAATCGATTCCGGTATAGGCGAAACATTTTCAGGTTCTTCCGTCGGTCTTTTTTCTTCGGTTTCGGATGTATCTTTTTCCTCTTTACTTTCAGAAGTATTTTTCTTTTCTTCTGTATTCTCAGTATTCTTTTCCTTCTCTTGAGAACCTACCGATGTTGTCGAGTCACTTGCCGAGGTGCTTGTTGATTCATTTTTCCCGGACGTATTCGTTGAAGAAGAGCCCTCACTATCTTTGGCGTTGTTGCCGCTTTCGGTATTACTGTTTTTTCCGGCAGCACCATCATTTACAGGTTTATTGTCGGGAACATTATTATCAGGCGCATTCCCCGGATTGTTATCGGGGGCATTGTCGGGGGTGTTTCCCGGATCGTTGCCCGGATCGTTGCCCGGGTCATTGCCGGGATCGTTACCGGGATCGTTGCCGGGATCGTTGCCCGGATCGTTGCCGGGGTCGTTGCCCGGGTCGTTGCCCGGATCGTTGCCGGGGTCGTTGCCCGGATCGTTGCCCGGATCGTTGCCGGGGTCATTTCCCGGATCGTTGCCGGGATCGTTGCCCGGATCGTTGCCGGGGTCGTTGCCCGGATCGTTGCCGGGGTCGTTGCCCGGATCGTTGCCCGGATCGTTGCCCGGATCGTTGCCCGGATCGTTGCCCGGATCTTCATCCTTGGGAACCGTAAAGCTTGCTACCTTCCAAGCTCCTCCTTCGTAATTGGCACCATAAATATCATATTCCGTTTCCGGAGTAAGGGTTATCCCCGAAAGAGTAATTGAGAAACTCTTAGAAGAAACCCCTGTAGATTCCATCGAAATAATGTTTCCTGCTTTGTCTCTTAGCTGAACTACTACTGCAAAAACATCATCAGAATCAACCGTTCCGCCGACCTCAACTTCTGTTTTAGTGCCCGTAGCCGTAATACTGTCAACCTTTCCGAGTTCAACCGCAAAGGCTTTCTGTGAGCAAAGCAGAAAAACCGCAAACGCTGCACACAAAGTAAATAATTTCTTCATTTCTGCTTCCTCCTAGTTTTCAATATTGTTGTTCCAGCAAACGCCCTTGCCGGAGCCAAGTCTCATTCCGGAAAAAGAAGTTTTGCTGTCAAATCCTGCAACCACTGCACTTACCTCAATCTTCTGAGGTGCTTCGGCTTTACTTCCCTCATAAAGGATAAAGTCATCGGTTTGAACATCATCGGTAAAATTATCAGGATTTCCGATTTCAGGATGATGATAGTCCAAGTGCAATCTGCTGTCATTATGAATAACTTCCTTTGTTACCGAACCATCCTTCCACGTATATGTTGCATAAAGGTCAACAAGCTCAGTTGTTCCGCTCTCTTCGGGATAATAGTATGTTGCATAAACAATTGTCTCGCACTCTTCTGTTAACGTATATTCAGGACCATATTCCGTGCCGTGGAAGATAGTCTTTTTATCCCCAACACTGCCACCCGAAGTTGCCTGAATATCAATACCCACTCTATTGACAACTATATATTCCGTCTTCGGACCTTCATCTGTTTCATAAGTTACCGTGAATTCAACCTTATCGTAAAAATTTGTGAAAAATTCAGCAATCCATTTATCCCCATCCCGATATACCTTTACCGCACCATCGGGAATCGAGGCATCTGTTTTCTTTATATCAGCAATATCACTGACATTACCATTTATGGTAATCGGGCTAAAATAAACCTTCTCGTTGCCGAAGTAGACGATTGCTTCTTTTTCCGTTCCCGCTTCTGCGGTTCCCCAGATCGGATCTGTAGCAAAAGCCCATGCAGGAGTGTTACCTGCTGCTCCATCTCCTTGTATTTTCATGCCGCTAAAATCATTTTTGTAGAAAGAAAACTTACCAAATATTACAGGATGTGAACTTCCTTCTCCAAAGGCATCTCTTACCAGCATTTCATTTCTCCCCTGGAAAGTACACATTTGTGTTTCTGAATCTTCAGTCATCAAAAAGTCATCCAAAGAAGCACCGTTTCCATAAATTGCTACGGACCGGATATACTTATTTCTTGCCGCATCAAACTCAACCTTATAATCGCCGACCGCACAGCAAGCACCCTCTCCACTTGGATCCTTAGTTACCGGGTCAACAAAGTCTTCACTTGCATTGCCGCAGTTACGTAAAAAGTATGTGCTGTTACCCTCTGCGTCCTTGATTTCCATTAATACATCCGTAACGGAATCTGCAGCATAGATGCTTCCATCAGAAAAGTCAAACAACCATGCCGTCCCTTCAACGTTAACATTTCTTTCTTCTTTTGAAGGATCGTCGAAAACAAATGTGTATGTATATGCAGATATTGTATATTCCTCGTCATTTCCCGCTGTCGCTTTTATGTTCTTTGAACTATTTTCTCCAATGATAGCAATCCTGGAAACAAGGTCATTGTAACTTTCGATTTCCGGATAAGCTTCGCCGAACCGCATACTGCTGCGGGGATCGCTAAATTGAGGATAGAATATCTGCTGCGCAATACCTTGCTTCAAATCATCCTCGTTGACTTCGCCATCTTCGTTCCAGTCGCCGAAAAGAAAGCTTTGCCCTTCAATATATTCCTTCAATCTGTCAGCGGCATTGTCGCCACCACCGCCGGGAGTATTTCCGGAGCCGAAAATAATTTCAACATAATTTTCTCCGGGATGAAGTTCCCATGAATATTCGTTGTTTACAACATCGCCGACAAAATCGTTACCGTCAATTTTCAAATTGCTAAGTACACAACCCTCATAAGGACTAACATTTATTGTGATTTCGCCCGTTTCAAGAGTGCCCACTTTCCAGCCATTATTATCCGTCGTATCAAAGTCAGGGGCAAACAATACCGTTCCGTCGCCTTCAACGCGATAGAATACCGTAATATCTTCACCCGGTTGACTGCCTGTATCGAATCTGACAGATGTATTTAAGTTTCCGTCTTCATCAAAATCCGTTGTTTTCAATTGATACCCGGGCTCTTCAGTCGGCTCTTCGGTCAAATCGTCTGCATTCAGCAGCACGGGATCGTAGCCGGGCACCTCAATCTCAAGCTCTCTGAATATATATCCTTCATAGGGAGCAAATTTCAGGATTGCTTTCCCGTCTTCCACATCCTTTCGGGAAACCATATACTTCTGAGCTCCGTATCCGATGTCATCGCCGGTTTCGATATCTTTTCCGTTAAATTCCCAAACCAGCTGGTACGGATTATTTTCAAAGAAAGCTTCACCGTGTTCGTCATTTCTTATCTGGATGCAGTATTCGCCTTCTTGTCTTTCCTCGTCATACCAACCGCAAATCTTGTCAAACTCAGACCACCATATTCCTATTTCCACGCCGCAGAAAGCGTCTTCTGCAGGGATTTCAAGTGAAAACTGATTGTTTGTTATTGTCAGATTCGGGTCTGCATCTTCACCTGCTTTTTCGTCAAAGAACCTGACATTGGAGTAAATGGTATCCGGTTCTTCGAAATTGTGAATTCTTGCCTCAACAATATACACACAGTCCTTCTGTCTGTTTTCGGGCGGAACAAGCGTGAATGTATATGTTTCACCGAAGGTGAAAATATTAACCCGGCCATTCTCAAGCTTTACAGGCGCTACGTACCCGGCTCCTGAAATATCCACTTCGCCCACATGGTCATCGTATAATACGTCAAAAGAAGGCTCTTCACCCGGAGCATTTTCGGGTCCGAAAACTACGTCAAGCCCCCAAATTTCATTTTCCTCCGAGAAATTGATGGTAAGCACATGTGATGAATCATCATATGTTGCGAAAGGGCAGCGGTCATTTGTTAAATCGTCTATGCCAAAAACACCTTCTCCTCTTCTTAACTCGATAAATTCACGATCTGTCACCGGTGTCAGCGTAAAGGAAATACTGTCCGCAGACGTCCTTACCTGTATTATTCCATTATCGGCAAAGCAATCATCATCGGATATTCCATCCGGTCTGTCAACTGTTCCGTCATTATTGTAAAGAATCTCAACAAAATTCGGGCATTCCATTGACGGGCCAAAGCCACCGTCAAAAATGAGTTCCGTGTTAACGTAGTACCCGTTTGATTCATCGAACATATCCTGAGTTAATGGAAACTCCGGTACTTCTTCGGGCTCCAAATCTGCCGCATCGATTACAACAGCCTCGCCCAAATTTGCCTGAAAGTGGCCGAATGAATTACCTTCAAAAGCGTTGAACTTAAGCACCGGTGCCTTACCGGCAGCATAAACAGAGCTATCAAAGACAATCTTTTCCGCTCCCGAATGAATCTCGCGGGACTCCTCGTCTAATTCCGTATATTCCCAGAATATTGAATAATCTCCTGCATCTATTCCCTCAATATAAGCTTCTCCGCATCCGTTAATGCATACCTCGACACAATATTTCTCGCCAGACCCGCCAACCTTATCATATCCGGACCACCAGATATTAACCACGGCTTTCGAAAGAGTGCGGTCTGCCGGAATTATTATGTCAAAAGCTCCCTCCGTTATTGTAAGGTTTGCAGGTTGTTCTTGAACGCCATCCCAAAACGGACAGGAGGAAAAAAATTCCTCTGTCGCATCCTCGAAATATATCCAAATATCAACTATAGGTGTAAAACCTGCTCTTTCTTCGGGCGGGGTAAGCTGTACATTGTAAGTATTTCCCGACGAAGCACTGAAAAGGCTGCCGCTCTCTATTCTGCTGCCGTCAACCGAAACATACGTACCGTCAGGCTTTCCCCTGTCGTCAAACCAAAATTCGATTCCCGGTTCCGGCCCGTCAGCCCTTGCCGTGAGAACAATTTGACTGCCATTCGTTCCCATCAGTAAAACTGCTGCCAACAAAATGGCAAAAACTTTTTTAAACAGTCTTGCATTTTTCTTTTTGAGCATAGTTTCCTCCAAAAAAATATTCTCTTACATATTTAATTATCGGAGAAAACATTGCAAATACAACTCGGGTAATGTCCACAACTGCAAAAAGTTCGGACAGTTTTTGGATAGGTACACCCAAATCAACATTCGCGTGCTTCTTCTCCTACACAAAAATGTGACAAAAAAAGACAATTATTTTATACTGTTATCAGAGGAATTTTTTACTTAGGAGCAACCTTTTATTATGAAGAAAAAAACTCTTTATATGATTTTGATTTTTTTATCGTTTGCCCTGATTTATTCGCTGGCAACCGGTATTTACTTTACCTGCATTTATCAGTCTGCAATCTATAACCTCAATATTGACGCCTTTTCGGAAGGTTATTTTTATCTTCTTAACACTTTCGGAATATTGGCAATTTCTTTGTATATGCGTAAAAAATACACACGTTTTCGCATGATTATTGCCTATTCAGTATCACTTTTGGCAACCGCAGCTGCAACATTTATGCTGTTTATGCCCCTTTCGACCTATGCATTTATAGGAGTACTCATTTTTATTTACGTGTCCATCGGATGCACTCAGGGGGTTTATGTTTTTATGCTCACCAAAACCGTTCCCAAGTCAAAGCGTTGCTTTACTCTCGGAGTCGGTGCCTCCATTGCCGTTATATTTAATTCACTCCTGTCACTTATAAAGGATGGCGAATTTGTACAATCAATAAATGCCGTAATCGTGTATTCAATACTGGCCGTCCTGGCTTGCCTGATGTTTTCTTTTGCCCTTACCGGGTTTTCCGATTGTGAGCATACCGACGCAAAAGAAGATTCCGCCAAACCCTTCACCCCATCGACTTGGAACACAAAAGTTTTTCTCACGGCCTGCTTCTTTATATTATTAAGCTGGCTCATTCAAAGTCTGGGCTTCTATTTTCCTTTCAACGGTTCCCTTGTTTTGGGGCTCAGCAGTGAAGTTTTGCGGATCACCAATGTACTGGGGCTTCTCGTCGGCAGTTACATCAACTACCGCGACAAGAAGCTTGGTGCATTATCCTGCCTGATTATTTTGGCTACACCTATGCTGTACATCATCCTTCAAAACCAGGCCGGTGCAACTCTTTTGGTATTCCTGCTCAGCTATTTCTTTACAGGTATGCTGTCAATTTATCGTATAGGTATCATTGCGGATATGTCGGATTCCGTAAATTCCAAAGGTGAATCCATGAGTTATCTTTGCGCTTTCGGCCTTCTTTTCGGTCGTTTGGGCGAAGGTTTTGGCGGACTTATGGGCATCCGGTTCAAGGACAACGTAATGCTTCTGCTGACGCTTACCAGTTTTGTTTTGGTGATTGCGGTTGCTTTCTTTATCTCGCATTACATAAAGTTGTATACTCCCGTTCCCATGGTAGTTCAAAGCCACGAAGATAAAATGACCGATTTCAAGGTAAAATACGGCCTCTCAAGTCGTGAACTGGATGTTCTTGAATATCTTTTGAACGGTGACGCAAACGCCGAGATTGCCGACAGACTATACGTTTCTGAGAACACGGTACGCTTCCATGTCAGCAATATACTCAAAAAGACCGGCTGCAAGAGCCGAAAAGAAGTTTCAACATTGTTTTACAGCAAATAACAAAGTCCTCCCAAAGCAGGCAATGTAATTAAACAACTCTGCTCCGGGAGGACTTTTTTATCCTGAATTATTCATTTTCGCATAACACGTTATAGATGTCGGATAATATTATTGTTTTTTGAAAATCCAACTGGAAATATATATGTGACATGTATTCCTGCCGCAGTAAATCCGCACCTATCAATTCAACATTGTCGCCGTCGGTTACCTCCTTTGTAAGCAATAGCTTGGTTTCTTCAATAGTATTTGAGCCTGCAGGAACCGCAAACATTTTAATCGAATCCGGGCATCCGCCTTCCCATTGAATCATTATTTCATCTATCAATGATGCGTCATACCAATATGCATCATCTGAGACCTCATTTTTGTTGCAATCGTAAAACACTATTTTCGTTATAGCCGGTGATGCCAACGTAACATCATAAAGGTATGTAGACTCTGTATTGCTGTCCGTTCCCGCAACACCCATATTACCGGCTTCAAAATCAGTACCGGATTCGTTCGGTGTAAAATTTGTTTCGGTAGTTTCATCATATTTTTTCGCATTGCGATTATTTAAAGCCCATTCCAGCAAAGTAGTATAATCCCGATAAACAAATTCTGTGTTGTCCGACAAGCCCCACATTGAATTTATTGCCGATTCACCGGCATTGTAATATAATTTTCCATCATTGTAACGGAATACCTGTTTTCTGACATCTCCCATTCCCCTGTCGTTAAATACTATGTATTCGCCATCTTTTTCCCAGGTTCCGACTCCCATGTAGCTGCTTATTACGCTCGGTGAAAACGAAAACGTTCCGTCTTCATTTATTAAAATGCCGGACGTATAAAACATTGGATCACCTTTTATGTCATTATTTGTATATAAGCCGATTGTGACTCCCAAATTGTTCTTTTTCCCCTGAGGATTTGTCAAGAAACAGATTGCCACAATAATACATGCTATTACGGATATGCAAACAATCCACAATGCCGGCTTTTTATAGTTCAAAACTTTTTTGACACGCCCCTTAACATCGGTTTCGCCGAATGCAACAGGGCAAGCCGTAATCATTCTTCGCTGTGAAGCACATACAAGTAACGCCTGTGAATAACCCGCTACATGATTTTTATCCATTTGCGATATTACTTTCTCATCACATGCCGCTTCAATATCTTTGCAAAGTAAAATATAGGCTAACCATATCAAGGGATTAAACCAATATATGGAAAGCAAAACGTATCCAAATGGCTTCCAAATATAATCAAGTCTTTTTATATGTGCCTGTTCGTGCGCCACTACATTTTCTTTAACTTCATTGGACATACCTGAAGGAAGATATATCTTGGGACGAATTATCCCCAGAATAAATGGCGAATTTATTTCATCGCAGAAAAATATATTGTCATCTTTTTTTATTGATATCTTAACCGTTTTACGCAAATGACTGAAGCTTGCTACCGCATATACAGACATTGCGGTCACGCCAAGCAGCCATATGCAGACCACTGCAGGCATATAAACACCGGTTGTTTTTGTGCCTACAGTCATGCTGTCAGTTGAATAATTATCATTTACAAGCGCCGGGACTTCAAATACCAACTTCGGCTTCTCGGTTTTTCCGTTATATTCAAAATATTCAACCTGTCCGCTTGAATCAGTATTGTGGCTAAATATATTATAAGCAGAAAGCGGACTTGAAATGGCAAATGGCAAAATAAGTCTAAGTGCAACCATAGCCCATAAAATGCATACATAATTTTGGGGAGCCTTCTTTAAAGCCAATCTTAGAATAATGACAATCAATACCAGAATACCGGCAGTCAGGCTCATGTTTAAAAGTTTTGCAAAAATTTCATACATTCCCCTAATCTCCTTTATATTCATTTATCATTTTCTGTATTTCGTCTATCTCACTCTTGCTTATTTTTTTATGAGACATAAAAGCTGCAATAAACGCGGGCAGAGAGCCTTCATAGATATCTTCCACAAACTTTTCGCTTTTTGACGCATTAAACTCGTCTCTGGAAATGACAGAAGAAACCACTCCGTCTTCATTTATAAACAACCCCTTTTCACAGAGTTTTCGTAAAACCGTATATGTAGTCGGCTTTTTCCAGTTCAATTCGTTCTCACAAATTTTAACAAGCTCTCCTGAGCCGATAGGCTCATTGTTCCAGATAATATCAGCAAAAGCAGCCTGTACATCCCCAAGTTCTATTTCTTTCATCGTCCTCCTCCTTCTTGGTTTACTCGCGATAAACCATGTAGCAAGTTTACTCCGAATAAACCAGTTTGTCAATAATCAAATAGCCCAACTCATACTCGATTGTACATACGTTGATTACACCAAAAATGAAAAAGGTGTTTCAAGACTTGGACGATCAATTCAGATTATACCGGAGCTCCAGCAAGTATTCGACAATCTAAAAAAGCTTCAAAATGATTTGAATATTAAATCTGAATTCGTGTTCTGTGATATTAAAGGAAATTAGATAGTTGCAAAGAGTTATGAAAGAGCTCTTCTTTCTATCTGTAAAACATTAGGAATTGATTCAAAGGGAACTTATACCTTCAGAAGAGACGTTAATAACCGCATGGCAGAAGCCGGTATTGAAATATTTGAAAGAGCATTAAACATGGGACATACCCCTGATGTTAATGCCATGTGCTATGACAGTCCGAAAAAAAGTAAATTAGATGTGCTTGAAAAAGCGTTGAACAGAGGCCCCAGGAATGTGGTAACACCATGGTAACACCAATAAAAAAAACCGAAACCTTGAAGTTTCGGGCATTTCTTAGAGGTGCGAGCCGGATTTTCCGCGTATCATAAAGTGATTGCACAGACGTGTTTGAGATGGACATGTCGTGCTTGCACGTAAGTGGCCATATCAAAACACGGATGTATTAGCGACGCAGTCGCGACCGATAAACGCGAAGCGTTTAGAGGGACAATCACTTATCCCACACACCTCAGTAGAAATGACCCATCAAATGTGATTTCATGAATGTATTGAAACAGCCTTGAATGCTTGCATTCTAAAGGCTGTTTTAATACATTTGTGTAAGCAGCCTAGCTGCGGTGAGTGAGTTTACTCACGAACAAATCACATAAAAAACCTCAGAACATAAATTCTGAGGTTTAGAGGTGCGAGCCGGATTTGAACCGGCGGATAACGGTGTTGCAGACCGGGGCCTTACCACTTGGCTATCGCACCGTACATTTAGCTCCCCGAGTAGGGTTTGAACCTACGACCCTCCGGTTAACAGCCGGATGCTCTGCCGCTGAGCTATCGAGGATTAGCAAAAACAAAATCTTTTTGTTCATCAAAGTTCGATGTTTTAACGAACTTTGATAAAAATTTGCGGAACGGATTTCCGTTCCCTGATGAACCTTAAAACTGAACACAGAACCAAAGACTTCATCCGCCTTCGATAACAACCTTCATAGGAGAAGCTCTTGACCTATTAGTAACCATCAGCTGAATACATTACTGTACTTACACCTTGGCCCTATCTACCTCGTC